>JBFRWI010000001.1:0-37055 GCA_051439505.1 Hormoscilla sp.
CTGCGTAAAGGAGATGGTATCCAATACCCGGAGTACCAACAGCAAGTCATAGAACTGCAAGATAAATTGAAAAAAGCGGGTGTACTTGCGGCTAACGTGCCATCCGATGGTCGATTTGACACCATAACTGAGGATGCGGTTAAACGTTTACAGCAGTATAACGAGTTATATGTGGATGGAATTGTTTATCCAGAGACATGGGCAGTCTTAAACCGAACATCCCCCACACCACCCCAGAGATATCCTCTACTCCGCCTCGGTGATGGCATTGATTACCCTCAATTGCAAAGTTCTGTCAAAACCCTTCAGGATTTGCTGAAACAACAGGGAATAATTTCCCAAAATGAACCATCAGATGGGAGATTTGACTCAAAAATAGAGTTGGCGGTTAAACGTTTCCAGCAGAGTAAGGGTCTACTTGTTGATGGCATTGTAGGTGAAAACACTTGGTCAGCTTTGGAGTCAAAATATGTAGAAGCTTATCGGCCCTACAACAAGCAAGTTGGTGCTTTTGACTTGGACAGGATTGTCGCTTCGATTCCTGAGAGTTTTCGTTCCTATGCACGGGAGTCTATTCCCTTAATATTGCAGGAATGTGACGCGAATGGGGTTACAGATACTGGACAAATTGCCTATATTTTTGCGACAGCAGATCATGAATCTCGTCTGGGACAATGGATGATAGAATTTGCTAGCGGTTGGGCCTATGAAGGGCGATCGGATTTAGGCAATACTCAGCCTGGAGATGGCCCCCGCTATAAGGGACGCGGTTTCGTTCAAATTACGGGACGGTACAATTATACGGATTGGGCTAACCGCTTGGGGATCGATCTGGTGAATAATCCCGAACGAGCAGCCGAACCCCAGAACGCTGCTAAGATCCTGGTAATCGGCATGCGGGATGGCACCTTTACCAGTTACAAGTTAAATGATTACATCTACGGGGAAACCAGGGATTTTTACAATGCGCGGCGCATCATTAATCATCTCGATCGCGCTGCTGATATTGCCGCGATCGCCCGCGAGTATTATAGAGTTCTTTAACTCTCTATGTCTACAGGATGATATCTAGCTACTGTAACAGAGTTGGATCTTATAATAATCAGAAGGTGGTTAGTGGTTAGTGGACAAGCAACAGCTGACAGGGTGGGCAATGCCCACCCTACCAACGGACAACTAACATCGGATTATTATATTGTTAGATAAAGAAGCGATGCTTGAGTATTTGTCAACAAAATTAGACAGCTTACAATTATCACAATCGGACTCGATCTGGCTAGTATGGATTGTTGCTATTGTATTTATAGCTGTACTGTTCTTGGTTATCTTTCTAGTGTCGGTTTTGCCAGTAATTAGAGTCTTCAGAAAAGCCAGTATCCGGGGCAAAAAGGAAATAGTTGGTCCTCCCTATATAGGAATTCAGATGATGACGCTGACGCCAGAGTGGGCAGAACGGAATAACAAAGATCCCAATGCTTTTTATCTGTTACCATCAAGTGGAGTATTGGTGACATTACTTTCCGAGGATGGACCTGCGGCAGCAGCGGGAATTCGTCGAGGCGATACCATTACACAAGTAAATAGACAAAAAATTACTACTGTCGATCAGGTGCAGAATATTGTCGCTGACAGTATCGTTGGTTCTCGGTTGCAGTTTAAGCTCAAACGGGGCGATCGCTTCCTCAAGTTAAAAGTCCGCACGGCGTCACTACCAAGTGGTTAGCGGTTAGCGGACAACCTCCGGGGAGGCGAGACGCCCGCCCTACGCAAGAGATCGAGGTAGAAACATGACGAACACCATTAAGAAATACTCTCTGTTTATCCTCTGTGCGGTATTATTCGGTATAGGGGCGATCGGGCTGAAAATTTCTATATTTTTCCGGAAATATAGTCCCGGGTGTGGTAGATATAGATAGTGCAAGAAAAAACTATGAGATATGTCACCCCGAGAGAAGCGTCACAAATCCTTCAGGTCTCGCAGAAAACACTCCGAAACTGGGACAAGGACGGAAAAATACATACAGTTAGAACTCCCGCTGGTCATCGACGATACGACATCGACTCCGTCATTAGTCCAGGCGGCGACACCAGAATCAGAATCCTCTACGCCAGAGTCAGTTCATATAAACAAAAGTCAGACCTCGAACGGCAAGCAGACTACTTGCAATCGTTGTTCACAGAGGTCAAACTTGGTCATTGCTTATCGGATCAGGTCTCAACTACAAACGAAAAGGACTTTTATCCATTTTGGGACAAGTCCTGTCAGGAGATGTCAGAGAAGTTGTGGTCTGCCACAAAGACCGACTTGTCAGGTAAGGTCAAGACCTTATCGAATGGCTCTGTCAACAAAAAGATTGCCAACTCGTGGTTCTCAACAGAAGTGACCTATCTCCAGAACGAGAAATGGTTGAGGATATCCTTGCCATCGTCCATGTCTTCAGTTGCCGACTCTACGGACTCAGAAAGTACAAATCTACTATCAAAGAAGATTCGAGTTTACCCGGAAACAGCACTAGCTAAAACTTGGTATCAATGGATATCAGCAGCCAGATGGTGCTTCAATCAGGCTATTGCCATACTCAAAAAACAGAAGATTGGCAAATATGACCTACGGAAAACGGTCATGAATATGGCTCCATCTTGGGTAACCCAAACTCCATATAACCCCCGCCAATTGGCGGTATTTCAGGCTTATGAGGCACATAAAGCAGCAAGAAAATCAGGAGGAGATGCCAAATTTAGCTCAGTACGTACACCTGTTAAGTCTATCCGGTTTCAAAAAGATAACTGGAAGAAAGGAACGTTTTATCCAACACAGACCAAAGGATTAATGTTCAAAGCAAGTGAGCCAATTATAGACAAAATGCATCATGAGCCTACTTTGGTATTAGATAGGGGACGTTGGTTTATCTGTTATGCCATAGAAGCACCATTACCAGAACCATTAGACAGTTGTCTAGCCATTGCCCTTGATCCAGGCGTTAGGACATTTATAACTGGGTTTGACGGTCAAGAAATTTGGGAAGTTGGCAGGTCGGATATGGGTCGGATATATCGGTTAGCCAGTCACCTTGATAAGCTAATGTCTCGGATCGGTTTATCTAAAGGACGACAATTCAAGCGGCTACGGTACCGTCTGCGAAAAGCGGCACAAAAGATTCGGATTAAGATTCGTAATCTTGTAGATGAACTTCACAAGAAAGCAGCAAACTATCTATGTACAAAATACAAGGTCATATTTTTGCCTACATTTGAGGTGAAAAATATGGTCAAACGAGGCAAGCGACGGTTGTCAACTAAGACAGCACGTAAAATGGTTACATGGTCGCATTATCGTTTTAAACAAACGTTGAAGCATCAAGCAGCTAAATACGGCTGTGTTGTAGTAGACGTGACAGAAGAGTACACCAGTAAAACTTGCTCAAAGTGTGGGCACATTCACCTAAAGCTGGGAGGCAACAAACAATTTGTTTGTCCCTCCTGTGGTCATACTATTGGTCGAGATATCAATGGCGCCTTCAATATTTTGTTGAAGGCTTTGAGAGATACCTCCACATCTGGCATGATCGACTCATTCCAGATTGTGCCATACTCAGAAACTTCCGGCAATTGCCAGATTTTTCCGGGTTAAATGTATCTGGATGGGACTGGGAGATTTTTATCAGCAAAAAGCGGAAAAATTGGCCCAGATGGGCTATGTGGCGTTTGCTGCGGATATCTACGGTAAGGGCGTGAGACCAAAAAATAGAGAAGAGGCCAGAACTCAAGCAACTATCTATAGATCCGATCGTCAGTTGATGCGCGATCGGGCGAACGCTGGGTTAAAGCTATTGCGAGACCATCCCCTTTCCCAAAACAACCGCCTGGGGGCGATCGGCTATTGTTTCGGCGGCGGCACAGTGCTAGAATTAGCCCGTAGCGGTGCGAAAGTAGCGGGTGTAGTCAGCTTCCACGGCAATCTGGATACACCCAATCCCAGAGATGCTAATAACATTAAAGGTAAAGTCTTAGTATTGCATGGTGCCGACGATCCCTTAGTACCCAAAGAACAGGTTGCTGCCTTTACCGAAGAGATGCGCCAAGCTAATGTTGACTGGCAAATGATATCTTACGGCGGCGCAGTCCACAGCTTTACCAATCCCAAAGCTGGCAGAGATCCCTCTCAAGGTTCAGCTTACAATCGAGATGCCGATCGGCGTTCTTGGTCGGCCATGCAGTTGTTTTTTGCTGAAATATTTGATTAGCCTCAAATAATTAATGGTTCGTGGCTGTTAACCCGGCCATGAACCATTAACTATTGGCATTATCTCACAGAATGGTTATTCTTTCCTGGCAATCACCCACACGGCGTGAATAATTCCGGGAAGATAACCGAAAAAGGTCAAGATGATATTGATCCAAAAGTCCTTGCCAAGACCAACTTGTAAGAATACTCCCAAGGGGGGCAAAAAAATCGCACACAAAATTCTAATTAAATCGCCCATTTAAGCCTCCTTCAAAACATAAACGCTAGCTCTATTGCATTTCTCAAATTGATGTGTTACCGCAAATTTCCTATTTGTCATTGCGAGGGGGGGGGGTAAGTAGCGATCAACTTATACTTTATGAGTTAACCCCCCCCCGAAGCAATCTCCCCAATAGCATATCACAGTAATTTGAGAACTCCTATATCTGATGTCCGAGTGTTAACCTATCTTTAGATTAGCATGAGAACGCTCAATTGTCAAGGATTTTTTTTGCGGATAAAAGGACATTCTAGGACATCGGTCCAGTAGAAGCTAGAAACCGGGTATAAGAATGCCGTTATTGACGAGATATCAACGATCTGACTAGAGTGCTTGTGCTTTAACTGACTCCACCCGATCGGGAAAGAAAGATAAGGGATGATATGCAGGAAAAGTATTGCTTTCGAGCAATAATACGGCCCAATAGTGGATTAACATCGACCAAGCACTCCAACGATCGGGATATATGAATTGTGGTTCTGTTGCTGTTAACTCTCTGGCATATACTTCCGGCGGGATAATTTGGCGTTCTTCCCAGACCTTTGCTGGCTGAAATTTGTAATCTTTTTCGATCTTGTCAATCACAATTTTTCCCACTGACTGCCACGATCGTCCCCGGTTAAAATCAGATGACTCTACTAGATATTCTACGATAAAATCATTGAATTTTGTTCGAGTTAATCTGAGATGAACAAAAGGAATCTCCCGACCAACTCCTATGGGGGGGGGCTTTGGCAAACCCACAGGTCGAGACACAACTCTGTCTGCATATTGTTTCTCAATTTCCTTAGCGCGGGCAAGTATTTTGTTCATATCGCCATCGCATTCCGCTTCTATTTCCAGTCTGATTTTGTGAATTTCTTCTACAATTGGGTCTGACTGCATATTAGATCTCCATGAGTGTTTCTGGCGTACATATTACTGGCGTGTGTATAGCCTCACTACCATTAATTTCTGTGATGATTCTGCGAACGCGAGCGCTAACAATGTGCTTACAATTCCAGCTTACCAAATAGTCCATCCTGTGCCAAGCTGCTATAGCTAGGTGAAAGGCGTCTAGTTTGGCTTTATCGGGAATTTGGAGAGCAGTCAAGTATCTATTAGCTAATTCGCTTATTTCATCATTTGATTGTAAGAACTGTAAGTTGGCAATTGCCTCAATCCGTTTTTGCGCTGCATCCCGATCCCCTTTTGATATTTCATCAATCACAAATGGCGAGATGAAACCTTGCACTTGAGGAAGGATGTTTTCCCACCAATTAACGGTAATTTGCTGATGAGCAGCTACGATCGAGTCCCGGCTCGGTCTAGCTGTCAGGTAGCTGACGATCGCGGTTTCGATGTAAACTGTAGGTTTCATAGTGCCATATTATCATACTTTCCCTGAATCTGGCAATGGGAGATCGGCTTCCTGACTGTGCTACCTCATATCCAGGATCTTGCTTGAGATCTGCTAACACCGTCGGCGTCTCAAACAAAATCATCGGATCAATTTTCCCAGGTTACTTCATAAGGATCTGTTAATGCTAACATCATCTTACCATCTTGCCCTATCTACCACTTATTTTAGCTTTGTATCCCATATTTGTCAAAATTTCCAGCAGCTTTTCAGTATGATCTCCCTGAATTTCAATCGTATTTTCCTTCAACGCGCCCCCAGCGCCACACTGAGTTTTCAATTTTTTCAGCAACTCTGTTAAGCTTTCCGGTTCCTGCTGAAAACCACTGATTGTGGTCACGGTTTTCCCCTTGCGTCCCTTCCGAGATGCTTGCACTCTCAGATTTTGCTGGTTCGGAGGTAGTTGCCGTTTGCCCCTAGCGATCGCCTCTGAGTTATCTGTCGGACCAAATTCCCGGTAGACGATGCGATCGCTTTTTTCTGACTGACTATTTGCTGTTTTGTTTCTGGCCATCTTGTTTTTTTTATCTTTATCCACCCTCTTTCTCCTCTCAAACATCCTTAGTTTTTTCCAGGTAATAAAATCCCTTAATAAAATCAGCTATCAAATTCATAGGAGGCAGAGGTGATGTCAAGTATTTCATAGAGTTTACCCCATCACCTTTAGGCAGGGCAACTGTATTTAAGAAACGCTTACCAAAATTGGGATGATGATAGACAGTTAAATTATGAGCGCTGGAATTTGTCAATACTACCTGGGTGGGAACATCAAAGAATTTCACTGATTTTAAGGGGTTTGGCAGATTTGAGGGCAGTGATATTTTTCCCACTTTGCCCATAATCTTACTCAGATACTTATTAATTTTCCTAATCTGATTGTGGTCTTTTATACTCAGATATTCGTCCATACCGGGCGATCGGATCATATCCATCAAATCGCTCAGACGCCCCTGAGTAGCGGCAGCATCCTTAAAGGGAAGAATGGCAACGTAGGCAATGGGAAATAAATGCTCATCGCTGTCCAGAACAAATGTGAGGGTAGTGCGGCGGTGACCCACTTTAATACTGGGGGGACTGCTCATGGCTGAGTATTGCCGCGCTATTTGATAATAGGCGTTAGCCAAGGCCAAGCTAGCTAAGTGATCCAACTTGGCATCGATAACAACATCTACCTTAGGGGGAGTGGGGTTGAAAAACTGCTGAAATTCTTCTGGGGTGAAATGATAGACATAAGAGTGGTCCCCATCAGGGCTAAGGTCAACCCATTCACAGGTCATCCCTTCTGTCTTCAGGCCAAACCGCGAGACCCCATAAAGTTTTGCTCCAGTTAAAGTAGCACCACTCAGGTCCGCACCGCTCCAATCTGCCTTAATTAAATTTGCCTGGGTCAGGTCGGCATGGACCATGCTAGCATTCACCAAGTTAGCATTGCTCAAGTCCGCTCCAATTAAGTTCGTGCCGCTCAACTTGGCCTCGCTCAGATCTGCCCAACTGAGATTCGCTCCACTCAGATCGACCCATCTCAGGTTAGCACCACTGAGGTTAGCGCCACTGAGATTAGTGCGATTCAAATTGGCATGTCTCAGGTCCGCTTCTCTCAGGTCTACCCCGCTCATGTCAGAGCGACTCATATCGGTACCGTGCAAGTTAGCTCCCTGTAAGTTGGCTCCCGTCAGGGAAGTTCCCCTTAAATCCACCTCAGACAAGTTCGCTCCGCTCAGATTTGCTTGTCTGAGGGTAGCTTCTCTGAGATCTGCTCCAGTGAGGTTGGCGCGAGATAGGTCCACATAAGAAAGTTCGGCTCTAATTAGCTCTGCTCTAATTAACCCAGCTTGAACTAATGTCGAACCAGTCAGATCGGCTCGCACTAGGTTAGCTACATTCAGGATGGCGCCGTTGAAGTTGGCATGGGTGAGATTGCAACCGCTGAGTCTGGCCACATTCAGCTTGGCGTTCGACAGGTTCGATTTACTCAGATTGGCACCACTGAGGTTGGCTACGCATAAGTTTGCACGACTGAAATTGGCTTCGCTGAGATTGACGCCGCTCAGATTCACTTCAGTCAGCTTGATTGCACCAAAGTTCCGTTCTCCATCTGCATAGCTTTTGACTATTTCCTCTGCTTTCATTGCTGCTACCTATGTTTTTTTGGGGGTAAAACGGCTATCATGCCGTTGGGGCCGATCTAATTAAACTGATTAAAAATGACGCAGATGAATATTGGGATTGTCGGACTGGGGTTGATTGGCGGATCTTTGGGCTTGGATTTGCGGCAGGTGGGATTTAAGGTTTTGGGAGTCAGCCGCCACCAACATACTTGCGAACTGGCGATCGCGCGCGGGGTTGCCGACGATGCTAGCGTTGCTTTCAGCCTGCTGGCCGCCGCCGATATCGTGTTTATTTGCACCCCGATCGCATCAATCGTCCCCATTGTCAAGCAAATCATTCCCCATTTATCTCCCGAGACAATTTTAACAGATGTGGGTTCGGTCAAGACGCCAGTGGTAGAAGCAATTACCCCCATCTGGTCTAATTTTGTCGGCGGACACCCGATGGCGGGCACTACCCAAAGTGGTATAGATGCGGCACAGCGACAATTGTTTGCTGGCAGAGCTTACGTTTTCACACCTGTGACCTCAACCCCACCGGCTGGAGTGCAAACCCTTTCAGAGATCGCCCGATCGCTCCAAGCTCAAGTTTATCACTGTAGCCCCTCAGAACACGACCGGGCCGTGGCCTTAATTTCCCACTTGCCGGTGATGGTCAGTGCCAGTTTGATTGACACCTGCATGGCCGATCCCGAAATACTCAAGTTAGCACAACAGCTGGCCAGTTCTGGCTTTCGGGATACCAGCCGTGTGGGAGGCGGCAATCCCGAATTGGGTCTGATGATGGCACAGTACAATCGGGAAGAATTGTTGCGATCGCTCCATAATTATCGCCATTCCCTCGACCAACTGATTTGGCACATCCAGCAGGAAGATTGGCAGGCCCTCGAACAGCTATTGCAGCAAACCCAGCTAGGGCGGTCTCAATTTACAGGTTTTCAATGATTAGCAATAATCAGCCCTTAATGCGGCTCTAACTTTGCTGCAATCTATCCAGACTTTCCAGCACCTCTAGAGAGTGAATTGCGGGTTTGACATCAGTGTATCTTTCCCGCACGATGCCATCCGGGTCAATAATAAAGCTGTGGCGGAGGGAGAAGGACAACAAGATATTCCAAGAACCATAGGCTTTACTAACTTCGCCATTAGTATCAGCTAACAGGGGGAATTTCAATCCTTCATCATCGCAAAATTCTGCGTGGGAGTCCACCTCATCAACGCTAATGCCCAGGATTTCAGTATTAAGTTCGATATATTTGGGCAAATCTCTCTGAAATAGACGGGCTTCCAGGGTGCATCCAGGGGTAAAATCTTTGGGATAGAAGTAAACTACTACCCACTGACCGCGATAATCGGAAAGGGATATTTCTCCATCACCCGTGTTAGTGGGCAGGGTAAAGTCTGGTGCTGGTTGGTTAAGTTCCGGTAGTTTGCCTCCCAGGGCCAATGCTGCTGGGGTGAAGTTAAATGAGACCAGCATTGCCAGACAGCTGGCCAGTAAAATGGAAAACAAACGACGACGAGAGGTCATATCTGTGACATGGAATAAGTTTACTTAACATCAGTTTACCACCATATGATATTTGCTGGGATATTTTCCCCTTAGGGGGCTATTTCATGGTGACAAATTCTTCATCTGCCGCAGGATGGATGCCAATGGTGGCGTCCAGGTTGGATATCGCGCCCCGAAGCTATCGGCAAAGGCCCGACCTTCAGCAATGGCCACGGGAGTGAGATTGCGGCCCGAGGTGCCGTCTTCCACGACGCCAAAGTGAGATGGCACCCACCCTATCATCTGTCTTAAGTAAGATGCAGCCCGTTGAGCAGCCGCCATTCCCCCCGAACCGGCACCAATAACAAACAGGTCGCAATCAAATGCCATATGCAGCCTCCTACTTACTACGATAACTATTTTAATTCACCTACCATGCTTTTCCCCGATCTCAAGTCATCATCGTGCCACCCATAAGCCGCTGATACCGACGATCTAACTCAGCTTTCAACAAAGGAAAATTGTTAAGTGTCTCATCTTGAAGCATAGTCTTTTCTGCCGCATCTCTTGCCAATACTAACACATCTTCGTCTTCTACCAAACTCGCCAAGGCAAAATCTGGTAGTCCTGATTGACGAGTTCCCAAAACTTGCCCTGGTCCCCGCAATCGCATATCCATTTCGGCAATAAAAAAGCCATCTTGGGACTGTTCCAAAACATTTAACCGCTGACGGGCATCAGATGTTTTGGAACCACTAATCAGCAAGCAATAGGATTTACAATCGCCTCGACCCACGCGACCCCTCAGTTGGTGTAGCTGGGATAATCCAAAACGTTCGGCATTTTCGATCATCATCACCGTGGCATTGGGCACGTCTACTCCCACTTCGATCACGGTCGTGCTCACAATAATTTGAGTTTTATTATCCCGAAAATTATTAATTGCTTCTTCTTTTTCCGCCGAACTCATGCGACCGTGTAACAGACCGACATTGTCTTCGGGAAATACTGTTTTAGACAGTCGCGTATGTTCTTCTACTGCCGAACGCAAATCGAGTTTTTCCGATTCCTCAATTAAAGGGAAAACTATATAAACTTGGCGACCTTGAGCTATTTCCTGGCGCATCAAGTTATAAGCTTTTTTCCGTTGTCTGCTACTTAACACTGTTGTCTGAATGGGTTTTCTTCCTGGGGGAAGTTCGTCAATTTGACTCACGTCTAAATCCCCATGAATGGTCAGGGCCATGGTACGAGGAATTGGGGTTGCGGTCATGGTTAGGACATGGGGGGCGTCACCTTTTTGCAGCAACAATGCCCTTTGTCCGACTCCAAAACGGTGCTGTTCGTCTATTACCACTAAACCTAAGCGGTGAAAGTTGACTGTGTCTTGAATTAAGGCATGAGTGCCAACTAATAGCGGCAGTTTTCCTGTCTCCAATTGAGCGTGAATTTCTCTACGTTTAGCAGTTTTGGTTGAACCTGTCAGCAATTCAACTGGTAATTTCAGGAGATTAAACCAACCTAATAATTTGCGATAATGCTGTTCTGCTAGCACTTCTGTGGGTGCCATTAATGCTGCTTGATAGCCTGATTGAATCGCAGCTAGGATTGCTATTACTGCTACTACCGTTTTACCAGCCCCGACATCTCCTTGCACCAAGCGATTCATGGGTGTGGTTGATTTCAAGTCATTCAGGATTTCGTCAATTACCCGATTTTGAGCACCAGTTAGCTGAAAAGGCAGCACTTTGTAAAATTTTTCGATCAGTTTTCCTTTGTCAGGACTTTTAATTTTCATCCCGCTTTTTTCATGTTTTTGCTGATAGCGACGCTGGATAAATCCGAGTTGCAGGTAGAAAAATTCATCGAAAATTAATCGGCGGCGGGCTGTTCTTAAAACTTCCTCATCATCGGGAAAGTGAATCGACGCGATCGCTTCTTTTAATGCCACTAAATCATACTGTTTTTGCAGAGGAGATGGCAGGGGGTCTTTCAGGTTTTGGGCAGCGGGTAATGCTGTCATTACCGCATTTCTGACTACAGTGGCTGTCACTCCTTCTGTTAAGGCATAAACTGGGAACAACCGCCCCACATTTAGTGATTCGATCGCATTGTCGTTCTCCTCTTCTAAAACTTCTAATTCTGGCTTATCTAGGGTGAGACCATATTTATTTTTCTTCACCAAACCAGAAGCAGCCACCAAAGCCCCGACCGGATAGGAACGCTTAGTTTTTTCTTGCCAGGATTTGGTACTGAAGTAACTACCTGCAAAAAAGCGGGACACTTTAATTTGTCCCGTGCTATCTTTCATCAACAAATCCAGGATCGTTAATTTCTTGTTACGGGCCGAACTAAAGCATTTGACTCGCTTCACTTCTCCCACTATGGTCACCGTTTCCCCTGGTTGCAATTGCTCGATCGGCACCTGACGAGCATAATTAATATAGTCACGGGGGTAGTAAAAAAGCAGATCCTGGACCGTCAACAAATCCAGCAGTCCCAACAGCTGACCATTTCTGAATCCCACCCCTTTGAGCTTGACTAGAGGTTGGTCTAAACTTACAGTCTCAGCTGATGCTACGACGTTTTTGATTCCACAAACCTCAATTTGACTCTGTTCTCCGGACGAAGTTTTCCCCTTCGATCCATTTTCCCAGGCTTGCTGACAGCTATGGATATACTGACGTGCTTGTTTTACTAATTCCTCTCGGAGAGTAAAACTGAGGTCAGGATAGCTAGCAAATTTCTGAGAAAATTTCTGCCACTGACATCGATCGGCTGGGGTTAGGTCCGCAGGTGGCTGGCTAAACTGGTCTTGGAGAAACTGGCTAAAGGGTTGCTTGCCGACGATGTTGCTAAAGTTATGTTTTTCTTCTACAGCCAAGGCTTTCTTTAATCTCTCCCAATCTGGTGCTTCTATCATTTTTTAAAACTCTCTCTTGAGATCTTGTCTGCTTGCATACCTATCTTACCGCTTGAGGCGGTAAATGGCAAGTTTTCAATTGCCATTTTTCCTCTAATTATGCTTTCCCATTTCCTCCCTCAAAATATTATATCCATCATCTTCTCTATTTATTACGCCATTGCTATTTACTAATTTTCCGGTAGGTTTCTGCTGTCATGATATCATTCATCGAACCAGCTAGAACGCCATGCGGCTTCTGCCAGGGCAACAGATTGTTCCCGTTGTTTCTTCTGATACTTGCGCCCTAGGGTTTGTAATTTCGTCTTGAGGTTACGAATTTTCTGACGCCAAGAACTCACCGTCGAGTCGGCAAATTCTAGTTCCGATAGCCGCAAATGAATTTCCATGATCCCGATGGGCATCCGCAGCTTCCCCGTCGAGGTCGAGGCGGGGTATTCAGCAGATCCTTCTTCTTTTTTCCCAGAACCTTCAGCTTCTATTAACATATTAATAATGTTGGGCGGTCCAGCGGGGACATTTTCCGAGGCATTAGCAGCAGACTTAGCTGCTTCTATAATCGATTCTGGTAACTGATGGTTAGGGAGAATGTTTCCTTGCTTGAGTAACAGGTTAGTCTGACGAGAAACTGTATCTAATGTCGAGGCGATCGCTTTTTCCAATTTCTCCTGCCATCGGGCTAATTCTACTGGAGTTAGTGGTTGGTTTTCCGAGGGCTTTTCGGACTGGGGCAATACCTGGGATTCGTCGCTTAAAATATTTTCGGAGGGTTTATTTAACAAGCCAGGTAAAAACGTCTCCACCTTAGTTTCCTTTTGCTTCTCATGTGCTGGTTGCCCAGGAGTATGTAATTGAGCCAGCAACTGTGGCAGTGCCTGGGAAGCCACTTGTATGATAGCTTGCTGCAACTTTTGTCTGCTATTTAAACTCAAACGCAGAAACCGCTCTGGATACCCATGAGTGCAGATCTGATAGCTTGCCATAATTAGTCCCTGCCGCACTACCTGTCCCAGAGATTGGAGATATTCTGAGTAGGTTTGGTGGAATTCTGCCGCTAATGCTTCGATCTCTTTTTCCAATGCTCCTAGTTCCTGAGCTATCTGCTCCGCTCTATCCATAAGCTCATGTCAATAATTACTATCACAGATGTACAATAATCTTTAATGATTATCGATACTGTCCGATTTCTGCTATCAACTATCTACCTGATGACCGACAAACATGTAGTTTTTTACCTTCTTTGTTCTCCAACCTCTTCGACCTTAACAGCAGCTATAGGTTGGGTAAGGAACCTCAACCCAACCTACAACTCAAGCATCCTCTGCCTGTCCTAGGACTGTTTATTTGCCCATCTGAGCTGCTACTTCGGATGCAAAATCCTGGGCTTCCTTTTCTATTCCTTCACCCAGCACAAACCGAGTAAAGCGACGCACCTTGATGTTTTCACCCAGCTGGGCAATGCTTTGCTTTATCAACTCTGACACTGTGATATTTTGATCTTTAATGTAGGGCTGATCCAGCAAGCACATCTCTTTCAATCGCTTCTCTACCCGACCTTGAACAATCTTTTCTTTGATGTTGTCCGGCTTTTTGGCCAGGTCTTCTCGTCCCATTTCGATTTCCTTTTCTTTGGAGCCTATTTCCTCGGGAATATCTTCGACACTTACGTATTCCACGTTAGGACAAGCTGCAATTTGCATCGCAATGTTCCGCACCAGAGATTGAAACTCTTCGCGACGGGCGACAAAATCTGTTTCGCAGTTGACTTCCACCAGGACGCCTATTCTTCCTCCCGTGTGGATGTAGCTATCTACTAGCCCTTCTGCTGCTACCCGCCCTGCTTTTTTACCAGCCGAGGCAAGACCTTTTTGCCTCAGCCATTCCATGGCTTTTGTCTGATCTCCATCTGTTTCCTTGAGGGCCTTTTTGCAATCCATCATGCCAGCGCCCGTTCTTTCTCGTAACTCTTTGACGAGTTTTGCTGATATTTCCGCCATTTTGCTTTTGTACCCTTGCTATTCTGCTGTTTCTTCGGAATCAGAGTATTCCGACATATCGACATCGTCGTAGTCGTACTCCTCTTCTGCCTCTACGAACTCTTCGTAATCCTCTTCCACATACACTTGACCGTGACGCCCTTCATAGATGGCATCTGCCAACTTACCCACGATTAGTTTAATCGATCGGATGGCATCGTCATTGGCGGGGATGGGAATATCCACCCTGTTGGGGTCGCAGTTCGTGTCTAGCAGGGCGACGATCGGGATTTTCAGCTTTTCGCATTCCTGAACGGCATTGTACTCCCGTCGCTGGTCTACTATCACCACGATGTCGGGAACTTTCCGCATCATTTTAATGCCGCCCAGGTATTTCTGGAGCCTTTCCATTTCCCGGCGCAGCATGGAGCCTTCTTTTTTGGGGCGCAGGGCGAGTCCGCCACTTTCCTCTAGCCGCTCTAATTCTTTGAGCCGCTCTACCCGGTTTTTGATTGTCGTCCAATTGGTCAGCATTCCCCCCAACCAGCGCTGGTTTATGAAATAAGCCCCACAACGGGTGGCTTCTTGGGCGATAATTCCAGCTGCTTGACGCTTGGTGCCGACGAATAGCACTTTTTTTCCCTGTTCTGAGGCCGCGCGCATGTATTCATAGGCTCGCTCCATGAGCTGGGCTGTCTGCACCAAGTCTATGATGTGGACGCCGTTGCGGGCCGTGAAGATGTATTGATCCATCCGGGGGTTCCACCGACGGGTTTGGTGTCCGAAGTGGACTCCCGACTCTAGTAATTCTGCTAATGAGACAACTGGCATAGATTTCGATCTCTCCTTTCGGGTTTAGCCTCCATCCAGGTGCATTTCCAGTGGAAACACCCGAAATCCTGGATGTGTGAGTTTGACAACTTCCCTAGATTAGCACAGAGATCGATCTTTCGCTCAACTAGATGAAATTTATTTTTTTTCGCATTATACCATATTTTCTCTCTCTGTCAACCAGTTTATGGGCGATCGCCTGTTTGATTTTGCCGGCCTTGGTTCATTGGTTCCGATGATTGAATTATGTTTGTACTACATTTGTATAGATAAGGCATTTACTCCCAAGGGGATAGTCCCAGGAGATGGATGTGACGTTTGTTGCCAGCCAAAACTGGCCCTTATGCTCGAACAAGGAGATGTAAATCGCTAATGCGATCGGCTTGCGTTTGTGGCAGGATAAGCTATATTGGAATTGCCTGACTTCGCTGTTAGCCCGCCGGGGGTATCCCACCCCCGGCTAATAGCTAAAGTCGGTTGAAACCGACTAATACCATAATACCATAATGCTTAAAATACCTGTAGTTATCTACATGAAAACATTCATAGCTTGAGGTAGTTGTTATGGAAGAATTGTTGGCACTCAAAGATTTACTGCTAAAAGGCGATCTACCAGGTTCTTTAGCCATTGTCGAAGAACTTGAAGAAATGAGCAAAAAGGATATCATTAACAATATTCGTCGTTTTGCCGTTATTCTACTGCTGCATCTGATTAAGCAGCAAGTTGAAAATCGCTCTACCGGTTCTGGGGAGGTTTTCATTCGCAATTCGGTTCTAGAAATTCAGGAGTTAAATCGGCGCCCTCAATCTAAGGGTTTTTACTTGGATTCAGAAGATTTGCGTCTCACTTTAGAAAAAGCTTTTCGACAAGCTATTAACAAGGCTTCCTTAGAAATAGATGCAGAACGCTACGAGGTTAGGGTTTTAGAACAAATGGTCGATCGGGAGGAAATTCTCGATCGGGCTTTGGCATTGATTTTACAGTCTGAGTGAGTCTGAGTCCATACATTTAATCAGCGGGGTTGAATTAAAAAGGAGCTTCGCGAACCGGCTATTCTCGATTGTGTCTGGGTTTAATCCCATTTACCGTAATTTAGCAGCCCACCATTCTACCTTTTCTTGCTGTTCATCTCTATGTTTAACCTGATGTTTTTCCTGATGAACTTTTTCGGAGTAGCACCGAAGTTCATCAAAAATTTTCCACTGTAGTAAGGTATTAACCCAAGTAATTACCTTGACTTTTTCAGAATCATAATTATCAACTTTGTGGCAGACATAGAATAAAGTTTCCTCCAGAGCCTTGTTGTAGACATCAGGAGGAAATTTAGACGGATCCATACCGTAGAGCTTACTGGATTCTTTGATAGCACGAATCAACTGGGTTAGAGCTATCCGGCGCTTATTGCTTTGGCGTGGATGCTGTTGAGCTTTTAGGGCTAGATATTCAAGGGTTGGTTGAGTTTTTTTCACTTGGCTATCCAGTAGCAAATCGCTGATTTCGTCCGATTTGGTAGCAGACCAAAGCATGTTAGGTTTAGTCAACCGCTTATGTTCGCTCCAAGCAACAAAGGCAACTCCCCCAACAAAACTCAACGCCACGGTATAGCCTGGTGGTTTACCGCCAGTTAGCAGCAGCATCACCAGAAAACTGGCACCAACCTGAGCCGTTTGCTTGACCAAAGAACTTAATCCTGCCTTGGCTTCCTCGTAAAGACTAATTGTTTCACTGTTTACTCTTGTCATATCCCGTTTATCCTATGAGTCGATCAAATCTTTGAGGTTTTTCCAGAAACGGATAATAATTCGACCAGCTATAACGATCCAAAGCAAAAATTTAGATGTAACGATGATGTAACAAGCATAACGGGACGCGCCCAAGGCATTTTCCAGGAGACATATATCATAACTGGAGAAATTTTTTCCTAAAATTAACTCACCGATGAAACCAGGTATTGTCAGGAGAATGCTGAGGGCGATCGCATCCTGAATTGACCCGTAAACTGTTCTCCCCAGCTTACCCATCACCGCCCACAATAGCTGATCCACTACCTCTAAAATGTTGCTCAGCACCTTTTTTGTCAACAGACCCAACCGCGTAGTTGCTGGGGGAGATTGCTGTACGGGGGGTGGACTTGACTGGAGTCCTGTTTGCTGAGGGTTTGGCGGTGGCTGAGTCATTTGGGCATGATGGTGATGTTGATGTCCTTCGATTCTACTATTATAGTCCGCCCAGACCGAATTGTGTGTGGACGTGGAATTTCAATCCCCTTATATCTCCCCTGGAAATATTTTCCCTAAATTTAGAGCCCGATCAGGGAAACCGGGGATAGCAATAGCTGCATCGGGCAAAAAAATCCCCTTGCTAGCATAGCCAAACTTGCCCTGCAAATCTCGATAGGGTTCGCTGTATGCTTCCAGTTGCTGGTCTTGCAAGTTGAATATCCAGTAATCTGTAATCCCATCTTCCGCATAGATGGATAACTTCCTGTTGCGATCGTAACTCAATGTCGTATCTGCAATTTCCACCACCAAGAAGATATCCGCCGGTTCGGGATGACTCGATAAATACTCGTCTGGGCGATCGCGTGCTATTACCACATCGGGCTGAGGTTCGCTATCAGCAGATAATATAATTGGTTCTCCTGCCCGCACAATGGCCCGATCGCCCACTAGCTGGAATAACTCCTTCCACAAACGGGTATTGCAGACTGAATGGGGTGGTTGCTTCCTTGGCATCTGGATAATTTCGCCCCGCATCAATTCTAAGCGATCGTCCGCAGCAAAGAATCCCAAATCCCCCATGCGGTGATATTCTTCTCTGGTAAAATATTTGCGAGTTACAGCCGTCATCTTAATACCTTGCCAATGTTATTCTATCATTTTACTCACAAATCGCCCCGCCCTCCATCAGGTCAATTTTCATCTGCCGAGAAATACCTGATGTTTCTCTGAAGTCCACATTTTCTACATTGGCCCCCTTGAATAACGCCCCTTTGAGTTTAGTTCCTACCAACTTAGCCTCCTTCAGGTTAGCATCGATTAAGTCGGCATTTGTCAAGTCTGCCCCACTCATATCTGCATTACTTAGATTGGCTTTCTGTAAATAAGCACTGCTCAAATTTACTCCCTGCAATTGTGCGTAACTCAGATTAACTCGGGGGAGGATACTGCGCAAATCTGCTCCCGTTAGATTGGCATAGCTGAGGTCTGCATTCCGGAGATTGGCATTACTTAACTTGGCATTACTTAGATTAGCTTTATTTAATTTCGCATTGTTCAGGTCTGCTAATCTCAAGTCGGCATTACTCAAATTTGTATCCCGTAAATCTGCCCAGCCTAAGTTAGCATAGTACAGGTTTATTCCACTCATGTCCGCCCCTCCAAAGTCTTCCAGCGGGTTTAAGCCTACCTGTTCCGCGATTTCTAGAAAATCACCCGTTTCTACTGCGGAAAACCTCTGCCGCGCGATCGCCCATTGTTCCTGAAAACAGGCCCTCTCCTCCCGATCGTTTCCCATCTGGTGATAAGTCAGTCTCAGGTTCCCCAGGATCCTGCCGGATGCCTCAATGTCCTGCTGTTGGAGGGCGATCGCCAACAGCAGCTGATAATATTCTATTGCTCTTGACAGTTCTCCTAAACTATGGTATACATTAGCTATATTTTCCAGAGCATTGGATTGTCCCCGCCAGTCCGAAATTGACTGGGCGATCGCCAGATGCTGCTGATAGTAATCTAGGGCGACTGGCAAATCTCCCAGGGCCTCATGGGCCGCCCCCAAATTGCCTAAAGCTGCCCCCATGCGCTTGCGATCGTCCGCTTCCCGATAGAGGGTGAGGGCTTGCTGCCAAGACTCTAATGCTGCTGCTACGTCACCGGTCTGATATTGCCCAATTCCTTGTTTCAGTAAATCGTCTGCTGCTTTAGACATGGTTAATTCTCTTTCCTCTATATATAATAGTACATCAATAAATGCGATCGTAACCTGATGAAAAAATTATTAGTCACGGGAGCTAGCGGTTTTTTGGGATGGAACCTGTGCCAGTTGGCCCAACAAGAGTGGGAAGTTTACGGCACCTACCTTTCACAACCCCTGGCCATTCCCGGCGTCACCCTCCTGCAAGCTGACTTGCGAGATTTTCAGCTTCTCAAAGTACTCTTCCAGGAAATTCAACCAGCAGCAGTTATCCATACTGCTGCTCAATCTAGTCCCAATTATTGTCAAACTCACCCCACGGAATCATATCATATTAATGTCACGGCCTCTAGCTATATTGCCGGATTGAGTGCCGATCGCCAAATTCCTTGTGTTTTTACCTCCACGGATCTGGTATTCGATGGCAGAAACCCTCCCTATCGGGAAACTGACCCCGTCTCTCCTATTAGCTATTATGGCGAACAAAAGGTTCGGGCTGAACTGGAGATGCGATCGGGCCATGGGCAAGTAGCAATTTGCCGGATGCCATTAATGTTTGGGGCAGCGCCGCCCCATGGGAGTAGCTTTATCCAACCCTTCATCAACAGCATGAGGGCAGGAAAAGAACTGAATTTATTCATCGACGAATTCCGAACGCCAGTCAGCGCTACAACCGCAGGGCGGGGACTGCTGTTGGCCTTGAAAAATCCAGGGATCCTGCACTTGGGAGGGAAAGAACGAATATCGCGGTATGATTTTGGCAGGATAATGGCAGAAGTGCTGGGACTTCCCCAAGCAAAACTGAAACCTGGTCGCCAACAAGACATCCAAATGGCAGCACCCAGACCACCGGATGTTTCTTTAGATAGTTCTAAAGCCTTTGCTTTGGGATATCAACCCTTGTCCATCAAATCAGAATTAACAGCCTTGCGAGGTAAAGTTTAATGAAAACATCACAGAGAGGTTATCGCTAAGTGTCTGAATTTCACCTACTACTTGCACTACTTGCACTACTTCAGGGCTTCACTCTGTTAGCCGGAATAATTATCGCCATCGGACCGCAAAATGTATTTGTGCTGCGTCAAGGACTCAAGCAGCAATATGCTTTCCCAACAGCCAGCGTCTGCTTTCTGTCCGACGTTACTCTCATTTCCCTGGGCGCGATCGGGTTTAGCACGCTGAAATCAAAGGTGCCAGAAATCACATCTGCGATCGCCTATGTTGGCATAGCATTTCTGCTGTTTTATGGCTTCCATTCATTTAAGTTAGCTTTCGCTCCGGTAATAAATATAGAGATAGTGGAAGCCGAGTCGAAAGACAGTCTCAGTAAGACTATTCTGGCAGTGCTAGCATTATGTTTGTTTAACCCGAACATTTACCTTGAAGATCTGGTAATTTTAGGCGATATAGCATCCAGTTATCCAGCAAGTCAACGACTATTCTTCAGCCTGGGCGCGATGCTAGCGTCCTTCGTCTGGTATTTCGGACTCGCCTATGGCGCTAGCTGGCTAACTCCCTTGTTTCAACGTCCCTCTGCTTGGCGCATACTGGACGCGATCGCTGGCTGCATCATGTGGACTATTGCTGGAACCCTAATCTTTTCTGTCTTGAACCACTCCTTCTAGGGATAACCCGATCGATTAACATTAGTAGATGAGATAACATTCGTTACCTCATCTACAGAATATTAATAATTCGCTATTGGCAATTTGCCATTTCCTCAGCTAATTATTCAGCGGTATATTGCAGAAAATAGACTTGGTAGCGAAATAAAGCATCCAGAAACTCAGCCCGGGTTAAACCAGCAATTTCCGCTGCTTTTCCTTGAGATATTTCTCCGAGTTCGTACCATTTTACGGCTGCCGAAATCCGCATTTCTCGGACAAATTTATCGGGTGCTTTTCTCAGGGCTGTAAATACGCTTTTTGGTAGGGTCAATGGAGACTGTTGTCATATTAACTCCTGAATAAAATGTAGTTCAAATATGGTTCGTAAGCTGGGAGTTTGCTTTTCTAGCTGTCAAGTGACACCAGAGGCAGAGCCTCCCGAAGCCGTTCCCTGCCAGAGACAGGGAACGAGAGAATAAACTGTACCACATCAATTTAAGAAACGCTATATGGTATTAGTCGGTTTTAACCGACTTTAGCTATTTAGCCTCGTTACCTGGCTCCCGCCTGGTAACGCGGGGGTTTGAACCCCCGGCGGGCTGACAGCGAAGACAATTAATCTTCAAAAATTGCCCCGCGTTGCTGCAAGTCATGCTTCATTTCTTCTGTCAACCCGGGATTATCCTTAAACCGGGCATTCTCTACTTTCGCATCACTTAACTGCACGTCAGTTAAGTTCGCTAATACTACCCCCGCACCTGTTAAATCTGCACTTGTCAAGTTGGCACCATTCAGGTTACTATCGCTCAAGTTGGCATTGCTGAGATTGGCTTCGCTCAGATTTGCTCCCACTAGGTAAGCACCGCTGATATTCGCCAATGCTAAACTGGCACGATGCAAATCAGCTCTTCCTAAGTCCGCATCGCTCAAATAAGCTCCACTCATGTCCGCACCCCCTAAGTTGGCCTCATTTAAATCCGCATTGCTCATGTCTATATCGCATAAGTCAGCCCCCCGCAGGTACACCCGCCGCAAGTTGGCTCCACTTAAGTCCGCACTGCTTAAATTTGTCCCCAGCAGCTTCGCACCGACAAAATCTTCGGCGGGTTTTAATCCTACAATTTTTGCTAACTCCACAAAGTCATCGGTTTCGGCTTTCATTATCCTCTCGATCGCCCCTTGGATCTGAGCAATATCCAAACTTGCTTGGGGGGTGGGTTGCTGTGGGACTTCAGCATCCGATCGCCACCAGGCCCGACTCAGATAAGGCTGTAACTTCTCGGACAGCAGAACTAAGGCGATTTTTCTATCTAATATAGCCAATTTATTCGGGCTGATGCTGTGGGACCACAATCCCTCGGCATCACTTACCTGCAGTTCCGACGCGGAGACGGTAAATGTGGCTTCGACAATTGCTGGCGTACCCGTTAGTTCCACTGTTGGCAACTGCAGCTGGTTGAGGCTACCATTCAATATCTTGCCACTGTTGGCGCTCAATGCCCAGATGGGGTTCTCTGCTGTCCCTTCCGCGATCGCGCGACAGTCGAGTTCTGCCAGTTCTAGGGGATGACTGCGAGAGGGAGGCATTTTACAGTTGGACAACTTGAGGTGAAGCTGTCCCCCCGTAAGACCGAGTTTAACGCGACCTGCACCCAAATTTTCCCAATGTTCCTGAAAGCGGAGGGTGACGTTGAGTTCGAGAAGTTCGGGGGTAGATGACTGCACTGGTGTGACAGCCAATTCCAGAGCCAAGCAGTCTGGGTATCTGTTCTGTGAAAGGGGTTGTGGCATTGCTGTGTCTAACTTGTTTAGGAGTGGTTTACTATCTAGCTTAACATTACCTCTGACAAGCATAACATAAAATTATAATTAATTTCAATTCTCGATTTGTCTCGTGGCCCGCCGGGGGTTCAAACCCCCGGCTAATAGCTCAAGTCGGTTAAAACCGACTGCAAACATTATCGATGAAAACTCCTTTTTTTATGTATCATATCAAAGAATCCATATCTCTCGTTCCCTGACTCTGGCACGGAACGTCCACCAAGAGGCTCTGCCTCCTGGGAATCACGGGGAAGCAGAGCCTCAAAGGCGATCGTTCCCAGCGGGGACCGCCCTCCATCGAGGAACCTGTTTAAACGATTGACATTCATACAGATATTCATTATAGTTAAGAAGATTAGGAAATTTAAGTAATTGCGCGTTACCAGGCGGGAGCCAGGTAACGAGGAATCTGGAAATTTTACACCAATACCGTGACGATATCCTCAATTTAGCAGGACAATATCATTCTGCAAATGTGGTTCGGTTCCGTGGCCAGGGGTGAAGCAACGGAAACTAGCGATGTTGATTTTATCATCGATCGCACTCCCGAACAGGATTTGTTTGATTTTATTCGCTTTGCTGGCGCTCTGGAAGAGCTTTTGGGGTGTAAAGTTGATGTGGTGCATAGCAGCGCCTGGCATCACTCGATTCGAGAACGGGTTTTTCAATAGGCGATCGCTCTATGAGTTCGTCATCTAAAAGTCCTTGGTTTTTTCTGTATCAGATGAAAGAATCCATTGAGGCGATCGCGTCCTATCTTCAAGATGGAGGTAAGGATGGGTTTTTGCACGGGCCCATGGCAATACTTAACAATCTGTCATTGCGAGGGGGAAACCAAAACCGACATTTTAGGGATCCAAGCGACGATACCCCCGTTAGCGCAGCGGCCCGACGCAGGAGGGCTAGCAATCTCACCGACTTATACTCGACGGGGGGATTGCTTCGGGGGGGTTAATTCAATTGAGCAGGCCGTTATCGCTACGTACCCCCCCCCCTCGCAATGACAAATGTACCTGCCGTTGTGCTTAACCGAGAAGTATTGAGGCCCATGGTGCAAATGGCTGTTTTGCACGAACTGGTTATTATTGGAGAAGCGGCGAATAACCTATCTCGGAGGAACGTTAGCTTTCCGCTTGGCGATAGAACTCTACATAAAATTCCACCGGGCCGAGAGGTTCGACTTCATGTGGTGTCTGGGGCTCCACAATACCTGGTGAATATGGTGTTAGCACGTGTTCTTCTGGGGGTTCTGTGAGGATTCGATAGCAAAGTTGGCCAGATATGACACAAATTTTGCCCCAACTCCCCTCTTTTGTCCTGTGGCGATCGAGCAGTCCTTTGGGAATAGTATCTTGCGTAAAAACAGGTGTTTCTCGGTAGGCTGTTACATTAGGGGGCAGTGTTTTCATTTTCGATCTCCAATTTTCAGTCTAGATATCACCAAAGTATCCAGCAGGCGATGCCCCACCTGTAGGGGCGAAGCATTTGGGCGATCGCCTATGGAACAAACCGAGAATTTCTATTCCCAAATGCTTCGCCCTCTACCTCACCGACAAGCCCACCGTACAAGTGTTATGATACAAATTAAGGAGGTGAAAGTGGGATATGTTCGGGGGGCGTGAAGGTGGGGGCCGGGCGTTAGCGCAGCGGCTGCGCAGCAGCTAGCATTGCGGAACCAAGATAAGGGATGGGTATCAAACCTTATCGCCGCAATGCTTCGCCCCTACAATGGTATCGTCTTTCCCTACCCCCTGACTCTGGCAGGGAACGAGAGATTAGTCAACGCCCATATAAACTGAGGATTTCATTGATTTTGCTAATTCGTAATCTCATTTGGGCTAGTTCCCGATCGAACTCTGCTCGACTGAGCAACCGCTTTGCACAGCCGCATGGTGCAAAGTAAAGTATCCAGCAGGCGATGCCGGCGATGCCCCACCTGTAGGGGCGAAGCATTTGGGCGATAACCTATGGAACAAACCGATAATTTATATTCCCAAATGCTTCGCCCTATACCTCACCGACAAGCCCACCGTACAAGTGTTATGATACAAATTAAGGACGTGAAGTGGGATATGTTCGGGGGGCGTTCCGGTGGGTGCCGGGCGAAGCATTGCGGAACCAAGATAAGGGATGGGTATCAAACCTTATCGCCGCAATGCTTCGCCCCTACAATGGTATCGTCTTTTCCTACCCCCTGACTCTGGCAAGGAACGAGAGATTAGTCAACGCCCATAAGGATTTCATTGATTTGGCTAATTCGTAATCTCATTTGGGCAAGTTCCCGATCGAACTCTGCACGACTGAGCAACCGCCCTTCCAGATAACAGGTATTCCCTTGATTCCAGTGCTTGTTACAGTCTGCTTGAGCTGCAATACATTTCATATGTGCTATACGCCGCTCTAGATCGTACAGTTCGTTTTCCAGCTCAGATGATCTTTCCCCCGCCATTTCTGCTTCAGCGCAACTGGGAATTGGATCTGGCTGAGTCCTAGCCTTATCGGCAGTTTCCGGCTGTATGGCAGGAGGAACAGTTGGGACAGTAAAGCCAGACATTCCTTTCTCAACACGATCGGGAGTTTGATCTGGCTGAGTCCCAGTCTTATCGGCAGTTTCCGGCTGTATAGCAGGAGGAACAGTAGATCGAGAATTCTCCGCGCATGACAAACCCATTTCGCATTTTATTTCATCTTGAAAAAAATCAATCACACTACTAGCGATCTTAGTACCAAGCCCTATAATGGCAATAATTAGCGCTAGCAGACTAATTATAGAATCTCGACTCCATCCATTCATCCTTTCTCTCCCTATCAGATTCGCGCCTTTACCTCAAGTAAAAAATAGCACTGCTGCGCTGCCCACCTACATAGATCTCATTTTATCCAAAATTCTCTAATTTGCGGATCTTGGGGCCGCTGGAGCGGAAACTGCAGATAGAGCCAGTCAAGTAACCGCTCGATGGGAGAGGATGGCTGGCAACCAGCTGCCAGCAAACTCCTCTGAGAAATTCCATACAGACCCCTTGTCAATGAGCGAGTGTCGTGCTAGCATAAGTTTATGCTGTTTTACGGCTACCTGACTGTAACAAGCGTAGGCAGTAGCTGTCTACGAACGGATACAAATGTATTGCTGTTGACCAAAGGACAAGAAGATCATGTACGAGAACCAGAGAAAGGACAAACTTGAGCGAGGATTCACACTGGTTGAATTATTAGTGATAATCATATTTCTAGGTATGATTATGACAGGTTTTGCAAGTTGTGGGAAAAAGCCGGAAAAAAGGGAGTCCACTAACCGCCCCACTCCCACTAAAAGCACTCCACCAGTAGTAAAAAAGGCCCCGACGACTCCACCAGTAGTAAAAAAGGCCCCGACGACTCCCCAAAAGCCTGCATGTGATGAGAGTTGTATCAATGGAAAAATTAAAGCAGCGGAAAAAGCAGTGTCGTCACTAAAATCAAAGCGAAGGAGTGAACTTCAACCTCTCTACGATAAATATTCACGTGATTACAAACTTCACCATTATAAGCTGGGAGTAAAATTAAAGAATTTGGGGATTAACAATCATGAGGAATTTGAGAGAAATTGCGATCGGCATAGAGAAGCCTGTAACATCCTTAAAAGGACGGCAATTTTGCAACAGTCGATGTTGTTTATTGAAGACAAAATCAAGAAGTATGATAGAAAAATTGATAAAATCGAACAAAATGTGTGGGTGTTAAATATCAAGCTTGAAATGGAAAAAATAGCAGATTCGCCAGAAGAGCAAAAGCAAGTCAACGAAATCATCAATTCCACAAATCAGATTATTCAAGAAGAGATTACCCCACCTGAAGCACAGGACATTGGGAAATTACAGCAGACAATCTTTGACGAAATTATGGGAGGAAATAACTGAAAATGCTGATGTTGAAAAAAAAAACCGCTGCTGATAACATCCATCCTTATCGAGAAGCCTTGCATACCCTACTTTCGGGCGATCCCGAGGGACTCTCGGCGATCGCGATCGCATCCCATCTAGGGCTATCAGAGAAAGAGTGCGATCGCCTGCTGCACTCGGAACAGATGAGAGACGCCATAGAAGCAGATCCCTACAGCGGGAAATTGCTATTCCGCAGCAAAAGCAACAGTCAACCCGACCTTACTCTCGAAGAAGAGTTAGAAAGGGCCCGTCAAAAACTGCGGCGCCGGAGAATAAAAGTAGCATTCCTTTCATCCCTGCTGTCCGGTGCAGCGATCGCATTAGTAGCAGTAGTCCCCGCCATCAGAAGGGCGATCGAGCCACCGGCAGCAACATGGGATCCAGAATGGAGCCAAATTAGTGCTGAACTAGAAATAGCCGCGCAAAAGCGACTTGAATTAGAAGAAGAACGCCGGGATCTAGCTCAACGCCTAGCACATATGAAAACTATAGCAGCAAAAGCAGACTGTAGCACGGATTGGAGTCAAGGAAAAACCTGCTATCTGGAAGGGCGGTTGCTGAGTCGAGCAGCATTCGATCGGGAACTAGCGCAAATGAGATTGCGAATTAGCCAACTCGACGAAATCCTCAGCAGTTCCCCCCGTTCGTAGTAAAGACTTTAGTCTTTCCCCGATCGTTCGTAGTAAAGACTTTAGTCTTTCCCCGCCCGTTCGTAGTAAAGACTTTAGTCTTTCCCCGATCGTTCGTAGTAAAGACTTTAGTCTTTCCCCGATAGATGCATCTCAATGCATGTAATCTAGCCCGCGCAGGCGGGCTTTGTTCCTGTAGCCGGGCCCTTTAGGGTTCGGGTGCGGGGTTCTTCCCCGATCGCGCACAGAGATAGTACAATAAGGAGAGACTAAAATTTGCTTAGAAAAGATTGCCATGACTCAAGAACTGACAGACATCAGAACCTGCATCCTGGAAGGTCGGTATAACGAGGCATTAATGTTAGTAGACGAACTGGAAGGGATGAGTAAGAAAGCGATAAGACAAAATATCGAGAGTTTTCTCGTGAGAATGCTAATTCATTTAATCAAAAACCAAGTGGAACAGCGTCTAACAAATTCTTGGGCAGCTTCAATTAGAGATTCGATTCTGAAGATCGGAGGATTAAATATTAAGGAAAATAAAACATCATACTACATAAAACAAGATGAATGGGATGAATTCCTAGAGAATGGTTTGTCAGATGCGATTTTCACCGCCAGCGACGAAGTGGCCAATGGTGTTTATACTCCACGTCAACTCCAGAAACTGGTAGACAAAACCCAGATTGTCAAGACAGCATCTTCGTTGCTGAATTTGACTTATTCTCAGTCGGGTAATAATTTACGATCATCTATTCCGAATTATTGAAATTACCCGGTGCCGAAGAGTGGGATAGAGAGAATTGAACAGGGATAAAGGAGCGATCGGGGTACACTGCATATTTGCCGAATGACCTGTAGGGGCGAAGCTGAGGCGCGATCGAATTACAACATCAAGTGATAAACATTGTGCCGGAATGCTTCGCCCGTGCCGGCATTGAGATACACCCGAGCGATCGCCCGTTCGTAGTAAAGACTTTAGTCTTTCCCCTCGTTCCCCCGTTCCCTCGTTCCCTCGTTCCCTGACTCCGGCAGGGAACGTCCACAAGAGGCTCTGCCTCCTGGAAATCACGGGGAGGCAGAGCCTCAAATGCGCTAGTTCCCAGCGGGGACGCTGGGAACTAGAGATAGGAGCGGGGGCCCTAAGAACGATCGCATAACTGACAAATGACAAAGGGCGCTTCTTAGAGAAAACGCCCTTTGTCTGCTCATTATTCAGTTTTACCAATCGCCTAACCTAGCTCATCGTAGCACGACTGCGATCGTAGCTCGATCTGAAACCAGAATGAGGTTTTCCTTGAACGTGATTCCAATAGTTAGCTGCATCCATCGGTAAACCAACTTCCATCGCCAATCGACCCAACATTGATTGTTCCCGATTCTTGACTAGATGATGATGACGCATCATTAAGGCCCGTGCTTGTTCTTGAGCAGACATTTTTACTTCCTCCAATCCTGTAATTTATCTGTGATTAACTTTTGACTATCAAACCAGTTTTTTAGCTCATGGTCGCGCGACTGCGACCGTAGTTTTTCGCGAAAGTCGGATGGGGTTTTCCTTGAATGTGATTCCAATAGTTCGCCGCTTCCGCCGGTAATCCCACTTCCATTGCCGATCGACCCAGCATCGACTGCTGGCGATTCTTGACCAGATGATGGTGACGCATCATTAGGGCCCGAGCTTGTTCTTGAGTAGACATCCTAGGATCCTCCTTGGCTTTTGCTGACCAGTGGTTAACTTTTTTCCCTTACATTTATAACTATAGCAAAAAAATGTAGCGAAATTAACAAAATAGCCTTAATTTACAAAAATTTACACAATTTTAATTTTACGACTAGCGAAAAGCAGTAGGGTGGGCACCGCCCACCGGTGTCCAGTAGAGGAGGCACCGCCCACCGGTGTCCAGTAAGGGAGGCACCGCCCACCAGTGTCCAGTAGGGTGGGGTGTGGTCAAAAGTAGTTGTAGAGGATCCCCCCCCAAACCCCCCCTTCCAAAAGGGGGGGCTCCGGAAGCCCCCCAATAAAGGGGGGTTTCGGGGGATCCGGCGACTGGGAAGGCCGCCCGAACGATTAACTGTTTTTGACCACACCCAGTAGGGTGGGCACCGCCCACCGGTGTACAGTAGGGTGGGCACCGCCCACCGGTGTACAGTAGGGTGGGCATCGCCCACCGGTCTCCAGTAGGGTGGGCATCGCCCACCGGTCTCCAGTAGGGGATGCACCGCCCACCGGTCTCCAGTAGCTACCGGTGTCATAGCTATCGGAAGGACGTTCGTCCTGACTACAAACCTGAAAACGAACCTGACTGGAAACGGGGGTGTGGTCAAAACCAGTTGATCGTTCGTGGGGCTTCCCAGTCGTGGGATCCCCCCAAACCCCCCTTAAAAAGGGGGGCGCACCGGTTGCCCCCCTTTCGGAAGGGGGGGTTTGGGGGGGGATCCGCCGCAACTACTTTTGACCGCACCCCTGGAAACGCGGCTTGCTCGGGACTGCCATGCTGCGGTAAGCTCTGGAGAATCAGTAATAGTACAGGAAAAAATAAGTGTCAGCAGTTGAGGAGCATTTTCTGAAGGTCGGAGCCCTAGATTGGTTTTATCGGGAGTCCTTACCGGCAAATGACAGCGACAAACCACCGGTGCTGCTGCTGCACGGCTTGGTCTCCCAGAGTTACAGCTATCGGGAAATTATGCCGGTCTTGGCAGCACAGGGGTTTCGCGCGATCGCCCCAGACTGGATCGGTTTCGGTTTTTCTGGCAAACCGGGCAAGCGGGACTTTGCCTACACCCCCGATGCCTTCGTCACCGCCTTGGCAGCATTCATCGATGCCTTAGAACTCGATCGCTTTTCCCTGGTGGTGCAAGGATTTGTCGGATCTGCCGGTTTACAATATGCTCTGCGTCACCCCGAAAAGATCGCACGCTTGGCAGTTCTGAATACCCCCCTTTCCACCGAGGCCAAATTGCCCTGGAAGATGAAGCAGTTAGGGTTGCCCTTACTGGGAGAGGTCTTTACCCAAGATCCCCTGTTAGTCGATCGCACCTTGGAAGGCGGCGGCCCCTACCAGGTAGCAGACAAAGATTTGGATGTCTATCGCCGTCCCTTCCTCCAGAGTTCCGCCGCCGGACGTTCCCTGTTCATCACCATCCGCAACCTCCAGCTTCAGCAGGTGACAGCAGAAATAGAGAAAGGCTTTAACCAATGGCAGCAGCCAACTATCATAGCTTGGGGCACCTCAGACCCCTGGCTACCATTAACCCAGGCCCAAAATTTTGCTAATTCTCTGGCCAATGCCGAAGTAGTCCCCCTAGAACAAGTAGGCCATTATGCTCAAGAGGACTGGCATGAAAAGGTTAGCGAGGTTCTCCTGCCCTTTCTGCGCCGTCAAGAGACTTAGTTAGTTAAATCTAATGCCGAATTCTGATATATTTCTTTAACAGATCGCCCCCATTTAGGGGCAGTTTCATTTGTTGAACAGCAAGATGGGATGAAGTTATGTCACGATATCGCTCTTTTCTAGCTTTAGTATTGGCACTGGTGACAGTTTTTGTAGTCAGCTGTGCCACCCCCACCGCCCAGAAGCCCCTATACGACCAGTCCAAGCTAGCCCAAGTTGAAATATTCCTTCCCACAATACTTGCCACCCGCGATCGGATGCCAGAACTAGAGGATCTGATCGAAGAACGCGACTGGATATTTGTCGGCAACTTTATCCACGGACCCCTGGGAGACTTGCGACGTGAGATGAAAAGTTTGGCTCGTAACCTGCTTCCCCCAGACGACAAAGCAGCTTCAAAAGCTGCCGATCGGCTGTTTAAGGACATCGTAGCCATTGACAAAGCAGCTGAAGAAAACAACTATGCCGCAGCAGCTGTTAATTACAAAGCTGCCATTACCGATTTTGATAGCTTCTTGGATCTGGTTCCCGAAAAGAGTTAGTCTCTCTTAAGAAACCTGAAATTCTGTTGTTGTCATTCTCTCTCGCTGTATCACTTGACAGGCATGAAATACGGCGCTGCTGATGTCTGTCAAGTGATACAATATTCTATAATTATGACTCTTGTAATCATCATTGGCTGCGGCGTTATTGGGGCCATGACAGCCTACGAACTCAGCCAAGTTCGGGGACTAGATATCACTGTCCTTGACAAGCAACCCCCCGCCCAAGCAGCAACGGGTGCGGCCCTCGGCGTGCTGATGGGCATTATCTCTGGCAAAATTAAAGGTCGGGCGTGGGAACTGCGTCAAGCTAGCATCCGACGCTATGAAACTTTGATCCCAGAACTAGAAGAAATTACACAAAACAAAATACTTTTTAATCGTCAAGGCATTCTCAAGCTTTGTACTGAGTCCGAGGAGTTAGAGAAAGGACAACAGTTGGCAGAAAAACGTCGGTCTCAGGGCTGGCATCTGGAAATTTGGGATGCCGATCGCTTATTATCTCATTGTCCCCATTTAAGCGATCGCTTTTTAGGTGCGATCTATTCTCCCCAAGATAGACAAGTAGATCCTACTGCTCTCACTCATGCCTTGGTTACCGCAGCCCAAAAGAATGGCGTTACATTTAAGTTTGGTGTTAATGTCGAGGGGTTAGAGTCTGGAGGCAGCTGTCAAGTTCGGACTAATGAGGGATATATGAAGTGCGATCGCCTAGTAATTGCCGCCGGGTTGGGGTCCACAGAGTTAACAAAATCTTTACAAAGAACTATTGACATTCGCCCAGTATTAGGGCAAGCTGTACAGTATGGGGGCGTGAGCTTGGGAAATCCCGAGTTTCAGCCCGCCATGACAGCAGATGATGTTTATATAGTTCCCGTGGGGGATAATAATTACTGGGTGGGGGCCACGGTGGAATTTCCCACAGTTGCAGGTGAAATAGTAGCAGACCCAAGTAATTTGCAGGTGGTGCAGGAAAAGGCGATCGCCCTTTGTCCCGCCCTTGCAGAAGCTAGCATAATCAAGCAATGGTCTGGTTTACGTCCCCGTCCCGAAGGACGGCCAGCCCCCATTATCGGTCATCTACCAGGTGATGATAACATATTGCTAGCCACAGGTCACTATCGCAATGGCATCTTACTCGCACCCGCCACCGCCCAAGCAATTAAACGGGCGATCGCGTAGTCCAGGCATCTTCCCTGTCAGACTAACACTGACTTTAATTTACAATTTACAATTTACAAATATATGTCAGATCGACCTTTAGGTAAACCCCGTCCCCTATGGCGAGTGCTGCTCCTATCTGCGGCCACTTTCACGTTATACTACGGCTGGTACAAGTGGATCATCCAAGAAGAACTACGACAGTATAATGGCTATGGTTGGTCGGGAACCCTGTGCTTACTACCCTTTATGTTGGGTATAACAGTTCCCCAGGCGTTATGGATCCTCGATCCGGATGTTCCCGGTTGGTTTGGTTGGTTTTCCTTGCTAGGGGTTGTCTGGATTTATATTGTAGAGTTCCGGCTGTACAGGACCGTTAACGAACTTTATCGCGGAGAAGAGATGGAAGAACCGCTAGTGGTTTGGTGGATTTTTGTCCCCGGTTTAAATTTAATTGTAGGATTGAGACAATTTCACTTCTTGAGTCAATTCTGGGCCATGAAGCAGAAGATAATAGTTAAAGATCCAGTGGCCCAAAGTATTCTGTTTCTTTCAGCTAATCCTTAGTATGTAAGTGGGGATATTGGCATATTGTCAATTGCTTAGTAGTTGTAGTGAGGAGAGAGAGTATGACCGTATTATCACAGAAACAGAGACGTCCGGTCCGGGAGATCCTCGCAAGTTTAGCAGTATTGACAATCTTGGTGGTGGTATTTTTTATCGCCCCTAAATTCGGAACAAAAATAGAATTTAAGCCGGAGATAAATGATGAAATTGCGGGGTTGGTCGTTGTCCTATCCTTTGTTTCCTTAGCGGTCCGCAGCGCCGTCAAAAACTTTGTTGGTGCTGTCCGCGATGTCGGCCAAGAACGTCTAGAAAAACTGCAAAAAAAGCAAGAAATTGACCGTAATTTTATAGAAAATTTTCTGAATAATCTAGAAGATCTAATTAAAGATAGTCAGTCTCGTTCGGCTGAAGAAATGAATTCGGTATTTGAGCAGGAATTAGATCCGTTGTTATTAAAAGGAAAGCAATTATATCAAGAGCAAAATGAAATAATGGCGGAGATCAATGAATACGAAGCGAACACGGAACTGATCTCTAACCTGGCAACAATCCTAGCAGGTGTGCTAGTCAGTATGGTAGGGGTGCGCACTCTGGGCGCTTTTTGCGCGATCGAGGCGCTGTCGGGCTTGCAGCTGCGGATTTTCCATGCTGTTGATATTCTGCTGACTGCGGGATTGGTTTTGGGCGGTAGAGAAGCGATTAATGGGTTAACTGCTATAATTCAAACTACTACGCCAAACACTACGAGTCAGTCCGCGTCCACGCGCAATTAGCGATTCATAGTAGGGTGAGCATTAAGCAATTCAAAATTCAAAATTCAAAATTCAAAATGGGGAAAGTCATTGAGAGCAAGGTTTTCAGCATTTGGATCCATGCAATTTAAATGCGCGACAGCTTAGCCCACCCGATCGTTGCTAATATAAGAGGAAGAGCCTGGGTTTAATAGTAAATTGAGAATCGCAAATCGCTCGGATAAAATAGATAAATATTTTCTAACAATACCGCAATGGTAATTTTTGTAAAAAATCCATACAATGATTTGATACCAGAAATTGATATTAGCCAATGAAAGTAATTTTCTTCGGAACCCCGGAATTTGCCGTCCCCAGCCTCGATCGCCTGCTGTCCCATCCCGAATTTGAAGTTGCCGGCGTAGTTACCCAGCCAGATAAACAGCGGGGACGCGGCAAGAAACTCACACCTTCGCCAATAAAAAGTTTAGCACTGACTCACAACTTACCAGTTTGGCAGCCCCAACGGATCAAAAAAGATGTCGCTACTCTCAGCCAATTAGAACAGGCAAAAGCAGATGTATTTGTCGTAGTAGCCTACGGGCAAATTCTTTCTAAAAAGATTCTGGACATGCCCCAACGGGGATGCATTAACGTTCACGGTTCCATTTTACCCCAGTGTCGGGGGGCGGCACCAATTCAGTGGTGTCTATATCATGGCCAGACGGAAACTGGCATTACTACCATGTTGATGGATGCAGGCATGGATACAGGTGATATGCTATTGAAAGCCTTTACCCCGATTGGTTTACTCGATAATGCTCGGGAATTGGCTGGAACCCTGGCCAGTACGGGGGCTGATTTGTTGCTAGAAACCCTGCTGAAGTGGGAACGTTCTGAAATTACACCCATTCCGCAAGATGGGTCGGCAGCAACCTATGCCCCGCTGATTAAAAAAGAGGATTATTTGTTGGATTGGTCGCAAAGCGCGATCGCCCTGCACAATCAAATTAGAGGATTTTTCCCCAACTCTGTAGCCTCATTTCGCGGTCAATCCTTGAAAATTACTGCCACAGTCCCCCTCGGCGATCGCTACTGGCATCAGCTACCGTCGGAATTGGGCCAATTAGAACAGAATTGGGCCTCACTCTCTGCCAATACTGGGCGTCCTGGAGAAGTAGTCAGCATTGCCAAGCGGATAGGACCAATTATGCAAACTGGCGAAGGATTATTACTATTGCGGCAAGTCCATCTGGCGGGTAAACGCGCTCAGTCTGGGTGGGATTTTGCTAATGGCGTCCGCTTGGCAGTAGGAGAGATGTTAGAAAATGGGCCGTAAGGCGAACAATCTTTAGGAAGATTTTTCATAAAAACGGCAAGAATCGCATGGCCCCACGGGATTGACTGCACAGCGCACCAGTTCGGAATGAGCATTGAAGCGACAACTGGCGTCTCCCAGCACCCAGCGTCCATCGATCAGACTTTGCTCAGCTGGACGTGGGGCGGACTGGACAATGAGGGCAACTTTGTGCAAGCGATAGCGTCCTGACTTCAGCTGGTAGCGGTGGCGACGTTCTAGGACAGCGTAGGTTTTACCTTTGAGGTCGAGATAGTGACCGGGTTGGGGGTTCCAATTTAGTCGGACATTTCCAAGGGTCTGACGCGGATGCGTCAGAATCACCTCCGTGGGTAGAGAATCTGGCTCCATAATCAATGTGTTCCTGAATACATAATTATCCAAGATATCGCATCAATGCCGAAAGCCTGCCACTGTTTAGATTCTCAATAGATTTGCCAGCAAGTAGGAAGTCTGCGGATCTGGCCGTGGCGCGATCGCGTCCTGCTGCGCTAGTCTCACCTGCCCTATTACCTCCTCTCTATCATCCTCGACATCGAATGTTTTCAACCCACTCCTAGCTGTTTTTGAGAATCTTCCAACCTTTGCCATAGGACTTCAATGTCAGAGAATGCCTGCTCTAAGCTGATCTTTCCATTCGTTGCCAAACCGCTGAGATAACTCACCCGTTGGGCGAATTCCTGTAGATTAGCATTAAAGACCAAATTCTCTGGTTTAACTTCCCCGTAGTAGCGGCTTTTGGGATACAGGACATTAGATATAATTGACATTTTTATAACTCCTTGTTCTCTCGATACTTTACCTATATTTATATTTTAAACCACGATCCCCAACCTCTTCGTGATTGTAGTCGCCCCAGCCATGTGATATTTTATTGCCGATTGAGTGATGGCAATAGGCTATACCAGAGGATCTCCAACAGCCCTTTCAGTGATGGCAGTCAGCAAGGTCTGTGACAAGCATTACTTGAATTCCCAAGGAGAAATTTGTTGAAAATTGCTAATTGAAAATGGCTAATTGAAAAGAGTCAATAAATATAGTCATTACTACTAATGACTGGTTTCTCTAGTAAAAGTATTGATTTGGAGTTGCTTGCCTAACGAGAAACCCGGCTTCTAGCTTCTACTTGACCGATGCTCTAGAGAAATTAACCATTGACAATTAGCAAGCCCGCAACCCTTATCATCGGTGTCGTTGTGCAACTTAATTTTCATCTGTAACTGACTTGACAGGATAACCACTGTAAGCTATTATGTCATGCTAAATGCCTTACAGGAGTAAAGAAATGAAGCCAAATGCTATGATTCTATTTATGACCGGGCTGAGTCTAGCAGTAATGCTTGCCATCCCATCGCAACTAAAGAATAGCAAGGCTCTAGAAGTTGCGGCCAACCCAGCAGTAAATAATATTTGGCAAAAGGGCTCCTTTCCAGTAGAAAATTTTCAGGACTACACTTCCGGTTTTGGCTACCGTGAATATCCATATCAGGGCTTTCATTATGGCTTAGACCTGGCAGCGCCCCAAGGTAGCTACATCCGCAGTTGGTGGAGTGGTAAAGTTGTCGAGGTTTGGTCGGATAGCACATGTGGCACCGGAATTATAATTCAATCGGGCGATTGGAAACATATCTATTGTCATCTTAAAGGTGATGTATTCTCGGCAGACGATCGCCCCTATTTGCTCGATCGCGATGGCGGGATCCAACTTTGGCAGGGTCAACAAGTGTTAACTGGCCAAAGAATTGCTCGGGTAGGTATGAGCGGTCGCACTAATGGCCCCCACTTGCATTGGGGGCTGAAGTATGCTAACCAATGGGTAGATCCAGCTCTCGTGCTGAAAGCGATGTACGATTCTCTTGCATAAAATCCGGTAATTTCTGGCAATTTCGGGAATTATCTCCCTCGGGAAGATGCTTGATGCAGGTCCAGGATTAGACCTACGTTAGGGGGGTCATGACACCTACGGGTGATAGCGCTGCGCGCGGGCTTTTTCCCCAAAAGGCGCAAGAGCCGTTTGGGGAAAAATCCCGCGCCAGCTCGTAGCTCTGTCATCTGGCTTTAAGGAACGGAACGAATGGATTTGTGGTCCCTTGTGAGTCAGATGTAAAAAGCCCCTTTAACATGACCGAGGCAAACTTTACCCCTTTTTAGGGAGAGCCGAAAGGCAGCAAAATAGTC
>JBFRWI010000002.1:0-117594 GCA_051439505.1 Hormoscilla sp.
CAGCGGCGCAACGGTTACAGACAGCGGCGCAACGGTTACAGACAGCGGCGCAACGGTTACAGACAGCCGCTTTGAGATCCCTAACTCCGAACGGAGAACGGAGAACGGAGAACGGAGAACGGAGAACGGAGAACTCGCGTTGGGGGCGGGTCTTTTTTACCAACTGGTTTTGACCACACCCTGCCCACCCTACATCAACTGCTTGTGACCACACCCGAATTACCCTGATTTTATCTTATTCGTAAAACTGGATAATTTCTCCAAAATTAGCTTCACCGTATTCCACCCAGGCAATACAATTTCCTGCGGCGTCGTACAATTCGATCGCATCTCCATGATTGCGCAAACTCATCGAGTCCCGACTCGATCGCGTCACCCGAAACCGCTTCACTTCCCCGGGGCCGATCGCGCCAGAGAGTGGTTCCGCCCCACTATAGCTATCACGCATTTCCCAACCTGTCAAATCTATCGCTGAAGAACTAATATTTTTCAACTCCACCCATTCCTTACCTTCATCCCGCCCGCGAGGGTCAGGTAAAGCAGCGTAGATGGCGATCGGGCCATTTTGCTTGCCGATCGTGCTATCCGATCGCAGGACGCGGGGCATATTTCCCATAAAGATCGGGAAAAACGAGCGAATATAGACACCCTTGCTGCCATCTGGTTCCGTATTTCTCAACAGCACCAACTTATAATTAGCATCATCAAGGGTCGTGCGCTGACTATCCTCTCTCAGCATACCACACAAGCTTTCATAATACATCACCGTCCCCATAGCTATTTCGCATTCCGGACTCGTGCCCACAAAAAAACCACTCTCTTCCTTAAACAGTTTCGCGATCGGATTTCCCTGCTTGTCTGCGTAATTCCACTCCATCTGCAACGTTATCATCCTGGGATTTTTCGCCCCCTCTTTTCCTCGGCGATCGTACTGATAACCCCAATAATTCACCCGCTTTTTTTTCTCATCCAGGTAAAACTTAATCCACGAATGATACCCCGATACTTTCCCTTGACTCACATCACCTCTGAAGTTCAGATAATACTTGCCTTCCCCCACAAAAGTATGTTCAAAACCCGACGCATATTCCGTCTCATTTCCATAGTAATAGTTAGTATAGGGCTGAAACCAAATTTGGTACAACTTTTCCCGAAATTCATACTCCGATAGGTTAATCCTCAATTCCTTGCGGATGTAATCAAAGGCGATCGCCATCGGTTCCGTTGCCATGATTTCATCCAGAAACTCATTAATTTCCCCCTCCTCTTCCTCCGACATCTCCTCCCTGCCTCTAGTGCTGACCACATAATTATCCAAAAGCTTAATAAACTTTACATAACTTGGCAAACCCAACTTCTCCTCATTTACCCGATAGAAGAGAGGACGATCTGCCAGGTCCAGAGTGCGATCGCCCGAAGCTTGCACCTGTTCGTCCAGGAGAATATCAGCATATTCATTCTCCCATGCCCCCGACTGCTCGCGAGCTGATACCGATAATTTATTGCGATCGCCGTCCCAAAGCCTTTGATAAATATCGCTCATCCATCCAACTCCCCAAGCAATTTACAATTTACAAGATGGTGGGCATTTGCCCACCGAACCCATGCTAACGGAACATGCTGCTAACCGAACTATCCTCATGGATACGCCAGATCGTCTCCCCGAGCAAATTAGCCACCGAAAGCACCCTTAGCTGTGGAAACCGCTTCTCCTGTGGCACTGGAATCGTATTAGTCACGATCACCTCTTCAAACACACCGCTAGAGAGGCGTTCAACTGCCGGAGGGGAAAAGACAGCATGAGTCGCACAGGCATAAACCTGACGTGCCCCAACTTCCCGCAGCATCCTGGCACCTTCACTGATTGTACCAGCAGTATCAATCATATCGTCCACCAAAACAGCAGTTTTGCCCTTGACATCCCCAATCACATTCAAAACTTCCGCCACATTGTGAGATTGGCGTCGCTTATCAATGATTGCCAGCGGTGCATCATTCAGCTTTTTAGCAAAAGCCCTCGCTCTTGCTACCCCACCCACATCCGGGGAAACCACTACAATATCAGATAGTTGCTTACTAGCCAGATAATCCAGTATCACGGGGGAGCCGTATACATGGTCAAAAGGAATATCAAAATAGCCCTGGATCTGGGCTGAGTGCAAATCCATCGCCAGCACCCGACTGGCCCCAGCTTCTACGATCAGATTCGCCACTAGCTTAGCAGTAATCGATTCCCGCCCAGCCGTTTTGCGATCGGCCCTAGCATAGCCATAATAGGGCAGCACCGCCGTAATCTGACGCGCCGAAGCCCGACGGCTAGCATCAATCATAATCAGCAACTCCATCAAGTTGTCATTGACTGGAGAGCAACAAGGCTGTATCATGTAGACATCGCAGCCTCGGATTGATTCTTGGATTTGCACGTAAATCTCGCCATCGGCAAAGCGTTTGCGAATCATCGGTCCCAAATCTAAGCCCAAGTAGCGAGCTACCTCTTGAGACAGAGTAACATTAGCCGAGCCAGAAAACAGCCGCAGACGGTTATTATCGGTAATAGTTGGTAGAGTCGGCAGCATAGTCAAGGTTGCAGAACGGATCACAATGGTGCCCTCGAAGCGCATTCACTGAAATATTATCACGATCTTTCCTCTAGCACAATCTTGGATTTTTCTGATATTTTTATATTTATGTGAAGCGCACCAGTTACAATTATTCAGGATTTCTTAAGAGTTGTGAACTGCTGCCCGCTAACTCTGTCTGGCATATGGATGTCATATTTTTACACTAAGGATAAGCTTATGAGCCTGAAAGACCGCATCACCTCCGACATCAAAGCGGCGATGAAGTCCAGGGATAAAGTCCGTCTGGAGACAGTCCGCAGCATTAAAAAGCTGTTGCTGGAAAAGGAAGTCAGCGTCCGCCCTCAAGGTCAAGAGGCCCTGACGGAAGCCCAAGAACTGGAAGTGCTGGCCCAGCTAGCCAAACAACGGCGGGAGTCCATCGAACAATACCGCCAAGCGGGCCGTGAGGACTTGGTGGCACAAGAATCTCAGGAACTGGCGATCGTCGAGGAGTACCTCCCGCGCCAGCTGTCAGATGAGGAGGTGGGTGCCATTATCGATGAGATTATTGCTCAGGTGGGTGCTAGTTCTCCGAAAGATATGGGCAAGGTGATGGGACCGGCGATGCAGCAACTGAAGGGTCAAGCAGACGGCAAGAAGGTGCAACAGTTGGTGAAAGCTAAGTTGGGGGGCTGAAGGCGATCGATTATCAGCTGGTAGGGTGGGCATTGCCCACCATGTCAGTCGATCCTGTAACAGATAATTGTCGAATAAGTAAAAATACTGATTTACTGCTCCCGACAAGAGGCTTCATCATCTTCCCAGCCGTTGTATGTTACTCTCAATGGTCAGGGATGGCGATCGCCCGTTCGGCACCAGACTGGCGATCGCCCTGGGGCCTCATTGGCTTTCCCAATGCAAGAATTTTGAATTTTGAATTTTGAATTGCTTAGCGGTGCCCACCCTAGGAATTTTAGAGCCTATTATGTTCAAGTTAAAAAAAATCGGAGCGCTTATCGGTCAAACCGCCTTAATCAGTTTAATCTCATTAGGATTGACAGAAATCGCCTTCCGAATATACAATAAAATTAATCCCAGTTTTATTTTCTACGATCTGTCATACAATCGCTTTCGCGGCCAACCCAACGCCCAGGACTATGATTTCACGTTAAACTCAAAGGGGTTTAAGGATGTTGAATTTAACGAAGAAAAAGCTACCGGTACATACCGCATATTAGGGATCGGCGATTCCTTTGCTTATGGAGTGGTTCCGTATCAGTACAATTACTATACTCGCGTAGAAGAAAAACTGAATCAGCGAGAGAAAAAATTTGAAATCATTAATATGGGGATTCCCAACTTGGGGCCGAAAGATTATCTCTCAATTTTGGTGAATGAAGGATTGGAATTAAATCCAGATATGGCGATCGTCAGTTTTTTCATCGGCAATGATTTTTCCGATATGCAACAGACCAGAAGCATATACTCATATTCATATGTAGCCTCATTTATTAAATTTACATTCGACCTGCAGAAAAGCTATGAAGGACGGCAGATTCACGGAAATATGGTATATGAAGATGACCGACCGAGTATGGAGGCAGAAAAATTTTTGGAAATTCAGACCAGTAGAAGTTATATTCACCTAAAGCAAAATGAATATTTTGAGAATCAGTTAAAATCAGCAGTAGGTTATTTAAGGAAAATTAAAGAGATATGTGATGCCCAAAACATTAAGTTGATGGTAGTGATAATTCCTGACGAGTTGCAAGTCAACGAAGAATGGCAATCTCAAGTAATTCAAGCATTGAATTCTAATCGGGCTAATTTTGATTTTACACTACCAAATCGATTGTTGTCTCGGGAACTGGAAAGTGAAAACATAGCATATATAGACATGTTAAGTGAGTTCAAGTCGGTGTCCCGATCGCAAATAGTTTACAAACCTCAAGATAGCCACTGGAATATTGCGGGAAACGAGTTGGCAGCAGAAATGATTTATAAATATCTATCAGAGAAGGCCGAATTATGAAGACATTATTGATTACGGGAACGGATACGGATGCTGGTAAGACTGTATTGACAAGTTGTCTCGCTGCTTACTGGCAAACCTATTATCCCAGTCTGAGTTGGGGAATAATGAAACCAATTCAGTCGGGCAAGGGCGATCGGGAACTATACACCCAGTTATTTTCTCTTTCGGAGTCCCCAGAAGAGATAACACCAATATATTTGCAAACGCCGGTGGCACCGCCCATAGCTGCCCGGCGAGAAGGAAAACCGATAGAATTGGCAAAAGTCTGGCAAACATTTCATCGCCTGCAACAGCAAAAAGATTGGTTGTTAGTGGAAGCATTAGGGGGGTTAGGTTCTCCGGTAACGGAGGAACTGATCGTGGCAGATCTAGCCAGAGATTGGCGGTTGCCAGCTGTATTAGTGGTGCCAGTCAAGCTAGGGGCGATCGGGCAAGCGGTGGCCAACGTGGCCCTAGCCCGCCAGTACGAGGTTGAAATCAAAGGCATAGTCTTGAATTGTATCAACCCATGTTCGGAGGAACAACTTGCGGACTGGGCACCCATTGACCTAATTGAGTCTCTCACATACAGGCAAGTTTTAGGAATTTTACCTCATCTGGCGGACCCCAAGGACTTGACAAAACTAGCTCAAGTTGCCTCAAATCTGGATTTAGAAAGATTGCTAATGGCTAATGGCTAATGGCTAATTGTGAATGGCTAATGGCTAAAAGGGCAATTCTCAATTAACAATTGCTCAATTCTCAATTAACAATTGCTGGACAAACTCGTAAATATTTTCGACGGGTTGGTTATTGAGTACCCGATCTTTCATATCGATCAGGGCTTTCGCAAACTCGGGGGCCTTTTCACTATAATTGACATTAGCCGCTAGCAAATCTTCAAACACCTGGAGTTCAATTTCCGACTTGGTGGGGGCCCGATCGCCCGCCAGCATAGGCGTTTCATACTCAGTACCGGTAGCATCATACTTGAGTAAAAATATCAGCGCCTCGCACTCGCGATGCAGCTGTTGGCGGAGCGATCGCACGTTCAAGTCAAGGCGATTAAACCCCAACTGACCGAAGATGCCCAACTCCACGATCGCCCCTTGAGTTTTCCCTTGCTGAGCGACTGCTAGCACCTTTTTGAGCGCCGCGTCTTGCAATTCTACCAGAGTTTGCTGCTTATCTACTTCTAAGTTTAAGCGTAAGATCGATCGCTGATAATAATCTTGCTTCAACTGGGCGTTAATTCCCCGTTCGTCTATCTCCACCAAATAGACTCCCCGGGGGTTTTGTCCCTGACTTTCCGCAATACTATTGGCCTCTACGGAACCGGGATTAAAAATCCAACCTTCCTCAGTATAATGCTTGTGGATGTGACCTAGAGCCAGATAATCTATCCCCGCCTGATGAAGTGGTAATAAATCTTTGTAGCGCAAGGCCCCTTCATAACGGGCAATCTGACCCTCTAACCCGTGATGAAATAACATTACAGTATGCTGGGGGCCCCCAGGTAATAGCTCGATCGCCGCTGCCAATTGGGCGATCGCCCGGGGGGCCGCCGCACCGTACCACCGAGAACCCAGAACCCGCACTCCGCAATCTAAATCTAGATAGGCACCAGTTTTCGTCTCTGGCGTCCACAGATCGTAGAGTTCAGTTCCAGCTTCATTAGGTTCGAGCAAAATCAACTTTTCCCAATCTGCCAGATAGCGCAGCCAGCTACTTTTAGTACCATAGGGCTGGTTGTCGTGATTTCCTTCGATGGCCAACACGGGAATACCCGCTTCCTTCAGCATATCCAGGCAAACCTGGGCCTGATTGAGAGTAGCTGGCAAAATATGCCGATGTTCAAATAAATCACCAGCAATCACCACAAAATCCACCGCTTCCCCGACAGCATACTTTTCCAAAGCATCCTGAAAGGCCAGAAAAAAGTCTTTCGTTCGCTCGGCATTCTCGTAGCGGTCAAAACCCAGATGCACGTCGGCCACATGTAAAAATCGAGGCATTAGTTGTTAGTTGTTAGCTGTTAGCTGTTAGCTATTAGTATAATAATTCCAGAAATTATTACATAACAGGGCGACCAAAACTTATAGTAATATAGCCCGCGCAGGCGGGCTTTGTTTGTTTAGGCTCTTCCTTTAGGTTCCGGTTAGATAAGACTGGGGGGTGAAGCCCCCACAGACCCAAAGCCACTATACATCAATGATAGAATCCTTTAGGGTGAGAGCCTGGTAGTGCTAATAACTGATTAGCTCGTGGTAGTTCTGCTTACATATGCCTAAAATCCGCTGGTCGTTGGAACTCACAGGAGCGATCGGGTAAAATCCTGCTAATCCCATTTGCTCCATCACTGGGCGATCCCCAGCGATTTGGGAGTCCCGGTCCAGAGCGATCGAGTAGGGATAGCTAGTTTGGTCGTAACTATTGACAATAGTTACCGCCAGCCGGTCAGACTGAATGCTGCCGTAAAAACAGTCAAAAGATGAGCGCGGCATATAGAATGCACCGATTACTCCCTGCTGCTGGCGCACTTCAAACACGGTGTATGCCTGTCCCACCTGTTCTGGTTCTGATGACTGACCATAGAGGTAGATTTCATTTCCTTCGGGACTTTTTTTCTCAGGAGGTGCTTCCACTAACAACTCCGTCGGCGAGTCTATCTCTTGAGACAGATCGGCAGTTACTGGAGTTGCTAAACCAGATAATGTCTGCAAACCGCTTATCCCAATTCCTAGACCTAAAATCAAGATAATTTTTGCCAAGTCACCTTTTGCGGATCGCTTATGCGGTAGCTCTCTCTTAGAACCAACGCCGATCGTATCGATATTGTACACCCTGGTGTTCTCCCCACAACAAATATTATTTGACTGTCAATCAATTGCCAGTTTTTCTCCCTTGATTAGATACACAGAAGTTCCAATTTATTTCGGATTTTATTTACAACTATTTACATTCTGGGGAAAAATAAAAAGGCAAAAGAAGAATTTGCCATCTTTTGCCTTTTCCCCAGAAGGTAGTGCTTTGGTCGAGACCAATACTTATACTTAGCTAGCGAGATATTCCCGCACGATCGAGCGGTGGCGACGCAGGTGGTTAATTGCTTGACGTTCTAGTTGACGTACCCGTTCGCGACTGAGATTCATCCGTTGGCCCACCTGGGAGAGGGAAAGTTCGTGACCATCTACCAGGCCAAAGCGCAAACTCAGAACTTCCCGTTGCTGGGGAGTCAGATCTGCCAAGAGTCGATTTAAGTCTTGGCGCAGAGATTCCTGAGTCGTGTAGATTTCCGGAGAAATCCCGTCATCTTCGAGCAAGTCGGCCAATTCCGTGTCCTGGTTATCCCCCACCCGGATATCCAGAGAAATAGGTTGACGCGATAGAGTCAGGTATTCCCGGATTTGACCCGGTTCTAAATCCAATGCTTGGCCGATCTCGGCGGGAGTAGCAGACCGACCCAGTTTTTGCGAGAGTTCCCGCTGCATTTTCTTGATCTTATTGAGCTTTTCGGTAATGTGGATCGGCAACCGTATGGTTCTAGCTTGCTGGGCGATCGCCCGGGTGATTGCTTGACGAATCCACCAGTAGGCGTAGGTGGAAAACTTATAGCCCCGAGTCGGGTCAAATTTTTCCACACCTCGTTCGAGACCTAGGGTTCCTTCCTGAATCAGGTCCAGAAATTCCATATTCCGCTTCTGGTACTTCTTGGCGATCGCCACTACCAGACGCAGATTAGCTTCGATCATCTTTTGCTTGGCCCGCTGACCCTGCTGCATCACCTCATCTATGTTCTCCTCGGAGCCTAGTATCCCCTTTTCTTTGAGAACCCCCATCCACTCCGATTTACTCGCCGCCCGTTCCAGTTGTTCTTCGAGAGCCACCTTTTCCATCAGCATCCACATCATTTGCTGCACCTGCTTTCCGTAGAGAATTTCTTGCTCGTGATTCAGCAGCGGTACGCGACCGATTTCATGCAGGTAGGTCCGGACCATGTCAGCGGTGTACATGGGTTTGGCGGCCTTGCGAGTGGTTGTTTTTGCTTTTGCTTTTGTCTTGGTTTTTGTTTTTGCTTTTGCCATAGCTGCCCGATCATCCTCCGTAACACCGTTTGTAAATACTTTCATATCCCCTACCTAGCTGGGTATACTTGGCATCATAGATGCTTATTTATATCTGTATGTTTCCCTGTTTTTCCGGACAAATCACAGGTTGTCCATTTTTTCGGCGGGCCCTACTCCGTTTAATCGCGATTTCCCCCACTGGCCGCAACCAGAACTCCGCCGCGAGTTTGATTTATTTTTATCCTAACCCCGATAGTTCCAGCTCAACTGTGACTGGGGTCATTCGTTTTGGTGAGCTTGTGGCATGAAATTTTACCGTTATCTCGCCTGATTTCGGGAATGTTATATCTATCTTCTATGATGGCATATCCACCACCAGCTAGCTGTTTGCAGCCAATAGAGAAAACCGAACTTGTTCGATCTTACTTCCTCCGTTTGTGCTACTCCTAGTAGCCTATTTTACTTCCATTTTTCTCCGTACCCCACTAATAATGAATACAGCTTGAATCTAATCTATCCCACGTTGGGGAAAAAATCAACCCCGATAAGCCAACAAAATAATTGCTATTCTGTATTACATGTAATATAGCATAATCGGGAGCGTCCGACGGGCGGATCGCCTGAGAGTGCTGGTACGCGATCAGAAACCGAGGTCTTCTAGGGCCTCGGCAGCTGCGGCAAAAAGGGCCTCATCGGGCAGATCGGACCAGGAAGTTTCGCCAATTTCGCGATAGAATGTCTGGTCGTAGGGACGGGTCTGCACGACTACCGGCATGGGAACGGCATGGCCCAGAATGAGGGCCTGCTGCTTGGAATCGAGTTTGGCCAAAACGGAACGCAAATTACCTCCTCCAGAAACTCCTGTGAATATCGCCTCTATATCTTTTTCGTCGTTGAGTAGGGCAGTTATGCGAGTGCCAATTTGAGACATGACTTCTTTATCGATCCCCGAAGGCCGCTGATCTACTACCAGTAGGGTCACGAAGTATTTCCGCATTTCTCGGGCGATCGTGCCGAAAATGGTTTGACTGGCGATGCTGGGATCCAGGAAGCGATGGGCCTCTTCGATGGTAATTACTAGAGGACGGGGGCGATCGCCGGGTTTTTTGCTTTGTAAGAACCGGTCGGCCTTGCGGACGTAAGCATGGTGAATGCGGCGGGTAATCATATTGGTGGCCAACATATAGGAGATGAGGTTGGACTGAGAACCGAATTCCACCACTACATGCTTGCCAGCGTCCAGAGACTCTAAAATTTGATTGATATAATTGTGACCGCTGAAGTTCCGCAGGTATTTCAGACCCGTCAGGCGATTTAGTTTCCGCTGCAAGGCCGCGATCGAGGTTTTGCTGCCATTGTTTTCTTTACAAAATTCCTCGATATCCAGGTTACTCATTTCTAGCAGTTGCACGATCCAATTGTCGCCACAATGATTCCGCAACAGCAGGGCACTGTCCAGGCTAGCTTCCGAGAGATTTAACTCCCTTTTAACCAAAGTTAAATCTTCAACTTCAATTTGATTAAAGCCGAGGTACAATTCTTGAGCATCTCGAATGCCTCGCCGTCTTGTCGATTCCGGATCGAGGGTATATACTATCACCTGGCCGGGAAATAGCTGCCGCAAGCCCTTGGCCGTGGCGAAGGATTTTCCTTCACAAACGGCTTCCCACCCATATTCCGAGTGCATGTCAAAAATCAGATTCACTGCCACTTGCTTGCTAATGATGCCAGATAGCAGCAGCCGGGCGAGAAAGGATTTTCCCGTACCTGATTTGCCAAAGATGCCATTACTCCGTTCTACAAATCTGTCTAAATCTATACAGACTGGTACGTCCATATCAATTGGTTTCCCGATCGCGAAGTTGCGGCGTCCGGGGTCATCTTCCCAGCCAAATACGGCCCGAAAGTCATATTCTGAGGCATCATATACTTGGCTGAAATGGCTGGGAATAGTTTTGACTGGCGTTAAATCTAGGTCGATGCTGGTTTGGGCCTGAAAAGATGCTAGAGGGGATTTGCCATTTTTCTCCCGGACAAAATTATCTTTTTCCCCCATTTTGGGGGTGAACATTAACATTGGGGTGAGGTCGATCGTGCCATAGGTGCTGCTTCCGGCCAGGACTTCCTGCAAGAAGCTATTGTCAGGTTCGGGGGGGTTGGCGAGAATTCTGTTGCTAGAGGTGCCCAGGGCGACGTCCGTGACCAGACAGAAAAACCGCGACCTTCTTCCCTGCACTACCATAAATTTTCCCACCCGCATTTCTTCGACTGAGACATCGGCGTGCAGTCGCACTTCTAATCCCTCAGACAAAGACCCTTGAATTACTGAACCTAGTGGCTTTTTTGTCATTTTTTTCTTGCTAATTGTTCATGGCTAATGGCTAATTGTTCATTTTCCCATTCACTATTAGCCATTAGCCATTAGCCATTAGCCATTAGCCATTAGCCAAAGCCTTATTCTATCTCAATTGATGTTGGAGATGGGTTGCTAGATGCTGTGGGTGATAAGGGGCGGCGATAGTCGGCATAGAGGCGATCGCGCCAGGTAAAGAAGGTTTCGTACATGGGCTCGTCTGCTAAACCCGGGACCCCTTTACCTTTGAGCCTTGCGGGCATATCCAGATATGGTCCATCGGGGAATTTAATATACATACTCAACCCTGCCACTGCGAAATCTGCTAGTGTGGGACGGTTGCCCACGAGATAGGAATTATCTACCAATAGCAGACTCAGGGCTTCTAGGTTTTGCTTGAGAATGTCACTGGCTGATTTGACTTCATCAGGACCTGCACCTACCCCAAAACCCAGAAAATCGAGCAATTCCCTTGGTATTGCTCCTACTATACCTTTGATCGCGTCGGGCGTCGTGCTGGGCAATACTGATGTCCGCAGGTCTTGGTTTTGGCTGAGACCTCCATATAGGGCTTTACGACTCAATATCCCTAGGGATGAGTCTGCCCATTCTTCCATCATCAAGCAGAGTCCTCGTTCTCTGGCGTCCGTGGGAATTATTGGTTTCTCTGGATATTGTCGGTCGAGATACATGGCGATCGCCGTTGAGTCTGCCACCACCGTACCTGCATCCTCGATCACTGGCACCTGCCGCTGACCGGATATTTTGAACACTTCTATCTGTCCTACCCCGGGGGTTACTTCTATTTTCCGGTATTCCAGCCCCTTGTAATCTAGAATCAGCCGCACTTTCTCTGAGTATGACGACAGCTCAAATTGGTACAAGTCTATCATTTTTTCTCTCCCGATCTCTTGATGCTTTACTTGCTGTGGGTTTTCCCTAGCACTCTACTCTAACATCTTATATCCATTTGCTTTCCTTAAGAAATGTTAAATTCACTGAAAATTTGCCTGGGTATTCGAGGGGAACTCCAGTAGGCGGCGTCCGGACTGGGATTTGTGGCAGAATCGGAATATCCGGTTGAGGGAAGCATCTGATGATTGGAAAAACGCTGGCTGGACGCTACCACATTATCCGCCATTTGGCAAGAGGAGGTTTCGGCACGACTTTTGTGGCTGTCGATCGGCTGCGTCCGGGGAACCCTGAGTGCCTGGTGAAGCAATTTCAGCCGACGGGGACGGAGGATCCCCAGACGTTGCAGGCGGCCAGGCGGTTATTCGATCGGGAAGCGGAAACTCTGGAAAGATTGGGAAACCACGACCAAATTCCCCGACTGTTGGCTCATTTTGAGGAAAGTCAGCAGTTCTTTTTAGTGCAAGAGTTGATTGTGGGCCAGGACCTGGGTAAAGAAGTGAATGCTGGGGGACGGTGGGGGGAAGAACAGGCGATCGATCTGTTGGCGGAGGTTCTGGAAGTTTTGGTGTTCGTGCATCAGCAGGGGGTAATTCACCGAGATATTAAGCCGGATAATTTAATCAGACGGGCGGCGGATGGTAAGATTGTTTTGATTGATTTTGGGGCGGTTAAGCAAATTAGAACGGTACATTTGCTCAGGTTGCAGAGTGCAACTATAATTGGTACTACTGGCTATATGCCTGCCGAACAAAATAATGGCAACCCTCAGTTGGCTAGCGATGTCTATGCGGTGGGAATGCTGGGTATTCAAGCCCTGACGGGTATTTTTCCTCACGAGTTACCTAGAGACCAAAAGACTAGCGAGGTGGCCTGGCGATCGCGGGCCCGGGTGAGCGATCGCACGGCCCAGGTATTAGATAAAATGATCTGCTATGACTACCGTCAGCGCTACAGATCGGCTACCGAAGCATTGGCAGCGGTGCGGGAGTTGCAAAGTGCGATCTCTTCTACTATGCTATCACCTCAGCCACCGCCGGGATGGTTCTGGTTAAAATCACAGATAATTGCGATGATAGCATTATTTGTAGGTATTATCTTTGGCATCGCTACGGCGATGAAATTGCCAGAAGTGAGGGGATGGTTGGGATGGGATGGGCCGCGACCTATGGCGCCACCTCCACCCGGTCCAGAAGAGGAAAGGTGGAAGACCTATCAGCATGATAATTATCGGTTCCGGATGCAATATCCGCAAGATTGGGTCCGAGAAGATGTTGAAGACCCCTTGACTGCTACTGTAGTAATTTTTGTGAATTATCGTCACGGTGATGGGCGGTACCCAAAGGCGATCGTGCAGGTTGAGGAGTTGAAAAAAGCCATGTCTTTGGCAGAATACAGTCAGTCATCTGTTGCGGAAATTCAGCAGTTTCTCAAGCAAGCAGAGATTTCCGGGCCGATGAAAACTACTCTGGGGAACCGTCCGGCATATAAATTAGTTTATCGGGGGATGGATGGAGACAAAAGTTTACAGAAAATGGAGGTGGGGATGGTGAAAAATGACTTGGTTTACGTGATTACTTATGAAGCGGCAAGCAGTGACTATTCTCAGTTCGAGCAAACTGCACAGGAAATAATTGATTCTTTTGAGTTATTGGAGTATTAGCATTGCCCGCGATCGCCCTTGTCTGGTGGCGTGAGGGGGGCGAGCGGGTGGGGGTTGAGAAACCGGGTTTCTCAGTCAAATCTTGGTGTCGATGCGAAAATTATCAAAGAAACCCGGTTTCTGGTCTGGTGGCGTGGGGGCGATCGCGCGGGAGTTGAGAAACCGGGTTTCTGAGGAAAATCTCGGTGTCGATGCGAAAATTATCAAAGAAACCCGGTTTCTTCGTCAAAGGTCGGTCTTGCACCAGTTGGTAAAGAAACGGTAGATTATATGGGTGAGGAAAAGAAATGTAGGGGCACGGCATCAACAGATTATTGGTAAATCTTATCAATGTAATACCGCCGTGCCCCGGCGCGATCGCCCGGACGCAATGGGTCGCGATCGCCCCCCGATCGCCCCCCGATCGGGTGGTCCGAGGAGAAACCGGGTAATGTAGGAAAATCTCGGTATTGATGCTAAAATTATCAAAGAAACCGGGTTTCTGGTTTCACCGAACAAGTATCGTTGATTTTTAGTCAGGTAAACACAGATGAACGCCAAAATCGTGGATGTTTCCGAAGCAGCACAGCAGCTATCTGAATTGCTGTCACTCGCTTTGGACGGAAATGAAGTCATTATCGCCAAGGACGGACAACCATTGGTGAAATTGGTGAAGGTTGCTTCTCCCAGTCAAAAACCCCGCGTCCTGGGTTTAAACAGAGGGGAAATGTGGATGAGTGAAGATTTTGACGAGCCGATAAATGATGATCTTTTTACAGTGTTTAAATGAATTTACTGCTGGATACGCATACTTTTATCTGGGCGTCTGTAACACCAGAAAAGCTGTCCGATCCAGTTAGGAACTTACTGCAATACAATGCTAACACTATCATCTTGAGTCTGGCAAGTATTTGGGAAAAGACTTGGTTTTGACAAGCGATCGGCTGTACTTTGGAGGATAGCCTGCAACCGATTAATGACCTCAGCAAGGGTGGGTGGTGTTTGAATTTAAAACATGGTTGTGTTTTCCTTCAGGGGAAGAGAAGACATTATTACCAGCTTATTGGAATTACGCCCGATCTAGCTTCTAATAGTCCTCTGATAAATTTTTGGGGATCGTCTGAAGGCTTAAGTAGTAATAACACACCCTCTGTTGTACATCTCTGGTTTCCAGATTCTCGAACGCAAATAACCGGGTAACCATCAACTATTCCATGACCTATATACTTTAGCATCTCGTTTTCGTAGTAAAACTCGAATCTAGCAGATACAGCCTCACACATTTTCTCAGGAGTAAAGCCATAAGCACTATAATAATCTGAAACCCAAATAATTAGTGGTCGATCTCCCCTGGCAGTTCTAAATATTGTTTGGGGTCGATCATTATTATATTTATCGTAGTAGAACATAGCAGAATCAGAGCCTGATGTTGAAGTGTTAACTGCTGGTAGCGCTAGTAATTGTTCCCAAGTATTTCTGGCTGTCAAAAATCTGCTAATCGGAATCCCCAAATACAAACCCACTGGCCCTGTAATCGAATCACCAGCCGCTCTTCCATTAATCCCCACCACCTGACCCTGCTCGTTCAGCAGTGGACCACCACTCATCCCTTTGTAAGTACCAATATTGGAGTAGACTAAGGCATAGCCACCATCTTCAGAACCTGACAGTATACTCGTAATCTTCCCCTCAATAAACTGATAGCTGCGTTCATTAATTCCTGGTATAGGATTGAGCCAACCAGAGACATACACAGACTGATTTCGAGAGACATTTTCCGAATTACCTAACTCAGCCACACGGTAGCTTTGGGTACTGGTGAATTGTAACCTTGCCAAGTCTAAACCAGACATTTCCTGGCGATAGTTAACCCTGTGTCGCTTGCCATCGGAAGTCTGAATTACATAGTCCCCCGCATTGTCTACCACGTGCCAGTTGGTGAGGACTGTGTAATCGTTCCCTTCCCGCTTCACAATCACTCCAGATCCACCTGCTTTTGGTCCATCGATGCGAACGGTAATTTCTTCGGCAATGGTGCTGACATCCTGCGCTACCGCCACGGAGAATGGCAGTTGCGCTGCTACCATTGCTGTACCGACTAACGCTGCTGACAGTCTATAGGGAAAATTCATGGTTCTACCTCCATTGTCGTTGTTGGGTTTCGTACCTCAACCCAACCTACACTATAATTCATTTCTCTTGCTGTGGTATATCAAGATTATCGCTCATCTGCTGACGAATTGCAGCTATAATTTTGGCATCAAAGTCGGGGTCGATCGCGGTTGTGATGACTTTAGGCGATCGCGCTCTGCGGCGATCGAGGTAAGCTTTGAATGCCGCTTCATCGTGACGATGTTCGAGAAAGTATCGCCTTAACTGCTGGTCTGACATTGTCACATAGTCAATTTTACTCATTACAGTACCTTGTGGAGTGGGGTGTGGTCAAAACCCGTTGATACTCTCCCAGTCGCCGGATCCCCCCCAAACCCCCCCTTCCAAAAGGGGGGGCAACCGGCGCGCCCCCCTTTTTAAGGGGGGTTTGGGGGGATCCTCTGCAACTACTTTTGACCACACCCTGTGGAGTGACTTCAAATTCCAGTTTTTCCTTGTTACCTGCCAGGATGAATAGATAATGAAGTGCGATCGTCAACACAAAACCTACTCAATACAACTTGTTGCTGCTTCTGCATCATCTCTCATCTTCCTAATCAATTCACGAACATCCCGCCTCCTGTATAACTCTCTCATCCGCCCTCGCCATTCCGAATCATCTGGAGAAAATTGCACGTCCTTGAGTGTCAATTTCGGAGCCTTCTCCATCACTGTTTCAATGGGAATGCCGAAGCTAGAACGGGTAATAAATTCCTGTAAAGCTTGACAAGGTTCCGTGCCATCCTGATAATATTCCGGCGCATCCCAGAGGGGATAGGCGTGAATGCCATTAATCGCCACTAATTCACCTCTCAAATTGAGCACCGGTCCTCCACTCATGCCCTTTTGCACGTAACTGGTATACCCGATGCGATAGCCATCTTTTAATTCCCTGTCCATCACGATCGAGACCCGACCTTCTCTGAGAACAAATCCTGTAAACTCCTGCCCTAGTTCGGAGGCATTAGCCGGTGGATTTTCGGCAACTGCAAACGGAAACCCGGCGGAAAATACTTCATCTCCTATTTGCAGAGTTGACGCACGGCCCAGCTTGGCTACTTCATAGACGGCACCCCTGCTGCGGAACTGCAATAGAGCCAAATCATACTTTTCAAAGTTAACTGTTTCCACGACTTCCGCTATATATATCTCGCCATCCGCTGTTTTAATCTCATAGGGAACCACCCCTGCTCTCAGTACATGGCTATTGGTAACAACAGTATAGACTAAACCTTGCTGCTGAATCAATATTCCCGACCCTAAAGTGCCGTCCGAAAGCACTTTAACTGTAATTGCCTCAGCAGTCCTGTATAGGCGATCGAATACTAGGCGCGATCGCACGTCATCGGGAGTCAAAACCCGGGCATTGGGCACATCTGCTTGCATGGCAATTAATAAACTGCCGATACAGGCCAACAGCATCATTGCCCGAGATTTTCCGCGAACCCTACTGGGCCAATATTTTTTACCAGAGTTCTTCAAGGTCTTCACTAGGGGTTTCCTGAACAGTTGCCTTATTGAGAAAAACATCAATATCAACGTAAGCTTCCCCATCCTCATAGAAAAGGAGGTCATCACTCAGCATCAAAGGTTCCTCCCGACTGCGATAGCGCAAATCTGTCATTTGCTGTAGGACATCTTTAGGGTCACTTTCCGGTTCCAGCGTGACCAATACATCTTGTTCCCGGCAAGAACCGCCCTCGCGACTGGCAACGCAAATGACTGGATAACCATTGACATTTCCCGTTCTCATGTAATTGAGCATACCATTTTCGTAGTACCGCTGGAATCGTTGGGATGCCTCCTCACAGCGGTCCTGGGGAGTCCAACGGGGATTCTTAATCCAATTTGAAACCCAGTGTATCATGGGGACATTTCCCCGGGCAGTGCGAGCCATACTTGTCGGCACTTCCCCATATCTCGAATTAATATCCCTCCCGCAAAAGAACCCCCGGGTTTGAGCATCGCTAGGCCCTGTGGATATAGTTGCCGTTGCGCCTAGGGCCAGTGCCAATCCCATCAGCACTCGGACAAATAAGCGTTTGCTAGTCATTTCACCCTCCGTCAACTCCGACGATCGGTCAATTGCTCTTCTCCAGTATACTCCGCACGAGCATAAATTGTGCTTTTTTCTCATTCCCTTCAGCTTCCTTATTCAGCGGACTGAAGAGGTTCCTGGTTGAGGAAAACTTCCATATCGAGGTATGCTTCCCCATCCACATAGAACAGCACCTCATCTTCAGACAACAATTCTTCCTGCAATAATAAAGATTCTCTGCTTACTCCATCGGGGTTCTCATTCTCTTCCTGTTCTCTAACAGCAGTTTCAGACCCATCGTAATTCAATTCTAATATTTCACCACGAGCGCGACGGCGCAAATCCGTCATTTGCTCTAGAATCAAAGCTGGGTTCCTTCCCCATTTTAGCGTCACCAAGACATCCCGGGGACGACAACTACCCCCCGTACTCGTGCCAACGCAAATTACCCGGTAACCGTTAACAATTCCCGTGCGCATGTACTTGAGCATGCCATTATCGTAATACCGCTGGAATCTGTTGGCGATCGCCTGACAGCGGCGTTGGGGAGTCCATCCCGAATTGCTAGCCCAATAGGACACCCAGTGGATCATCGGCACATCCCCCCTAGTCGTGCGGGCGATCGTTGCTGGCACGGTGGTGTCGTATCTGTAATTATAATCCGTTCCACAGAAGAACTGTTGTTCTTGAGCCTTGCTAGGGGTAGTTGCACCTAGGACGAGGGCCAATACCGCCAGCATTTGCACAAATAAGCCTTTGCTAGTCATGTCACTCTCCTTGAAAAGATGGGCCCCACCGGGTGAGGGCTCCTTAGCCATTATAGCATCACGGCTGCATCTGTTCCGCAAGCATCTATCTGTAGGGGCGAAGCATTTCGGCGATCGCTTCCCTCATCAATTTACATATTTTCTCTCGAAATGATTCCCCCGTGCTTAGCGTGTTCTGCACCCTCTTGCACCATTTAAAAAAAATTATACAATTACTTTTGAAATTATTTATTATTCTGTTTTAACCGACACAAAGCCGCGTTACCTGGCTCCCGCCTGGTAACGCGGGGGTTTGAACCCCCGGCGGGCTAACTATTCCTCATTTTAGCATGGCACGAGGACATCCGATCGTCGCAAAACCCTCATATCCTCCTCATCCAATTCTACCGGAATTCCACTTCTGATCAACTCGGCAAAATCTTCATTCGGCACCATAATGCACAAAGCATACAACCGTTCTTTCCCCGTGTTTTCAATCAGGTGAGTGCCTGTGGACGGCACTAACAGACTATCTCCCGCTTGAATGGGCACCTTTTTCCCGTCACAACTTGCCAGTCCTTCCCCCTTGAGGATAAAAAACATTTCTACTGCCATATCGTGTCGGTTAGGAGGTGTCTTACCCCCCACGTCAAAGATTTCTATGCAGTAAGTCAAGGAGAAATCACTAGACTTCGGATCGAAGACGATCGCCAACCGGGTTCTATCGGTTGTACTTATTCTAAAAACATGGTAATCCCGGGGTGATTTAACCAGCGGGATCATGCAAATATTCTTGTCCATAATTAATTATATTCAGTGTTATTGATGCCCTTAATAATCGATTTGGAATCGCAGACAAAACCAAAGCATTGCTTGACATTATAAAGGGTAGCATGCCAGCAATAGTCAGGGGAAGTCGTAGCAGTATAGTCCGAGACCAAGATGCAGTCATAACCCAAAAAATTAGCATCTTGCAGGGTGGCCATCACGCATTGGTCGGCATTCACCCCCGCAAATAAAAGGCTTGTTTTGCCCAGATTCCGTAAAATGCTATCCAGTATCCCAAAAACCGCTCATCCGGTACTTATCCACTTTAAGATCTTCTGGTAACTGCTGTAATTCGTCAACTACAGCAGCGGCCCAACTGCCAACTGTCAAGACTGGCGCATTATTTTTGGGCAAGGGGTCTCCCAGTCCCACCGCTTCTCCCGTAGAATTGTAAACATGACGCAAACCAGCGCTAATATTTAATAAGTCCGGACGATTCCCCCAGTTTACCCAAATTACCGGGACATCTGCTGCCCGCAATGCTGGTAAGAGTTGATTTAAGGGGTCGATCGGCTTTCGGGCAGGATTGACATCTACCCCAATATGTGCTAACCAGCCATCGGGGTGACAGAAGTCGTTCTGCATGTCAATGACCAAGATAGCTGCTTTAGCTAAGTCCAGGCGCACCGTCTTAGTTTCTGTGGCCAGGGTGACGGGACTTCGATGTGCTCTGCGCGCGCTATTCGCACTACGCATCGCACATCGAGGAGTGATGGCAGCACGAGTGATATCGGCAGTTTCGCCATCGACTCTCCAAGCATTCGGCGGCACTCCCAAACTACGCAGCGGTTTATTCATCCGTTTTTTCTCCTGTAAGACTAGCTAATTAAGTTATCAGCAAACCTGGTTGTAGGAGACAGTTGTTTAGAATGATTAAAGAAATGGTAATCTATGCAGGAGGTTGTCACTGTGGGGCCGTCCGCTGGCGGGTGCAGGTTGACAAGCATGAGGCGATCGACTGCAACTGCTCGATCTGCACAAAGAAGGGTTTTTTGCATGTGATTGTACCGCAAGAGCAGTTTACCTTGCTGCAAGGAGAGGATGTTTTGAGCACTTATACTTTTAACACGGGGATTGCCAAGCATACATTCTGCCGGATATGTGGTATACATTCTTTTTATCGACCCCGTTCTCATCCCGACGGCATTAGTGTCAACCGACCCTGTCTGGATGGGGAGGTGACGTCTCGTTTTGAAATCGTTCCCTTTGACGGAGCCAACTGGGAACAAAACGTGAATCAGATCCGCTAAATTATAATTATTAACCACAGGAGGGTTGACATGGAAACAAAAACCGAAACGATCAAGCAAAGTCAGTTGATAGGTCGCCTAGTGCTAGACCGGAGTACCACCGAAGAAGTGGGAAAAGTCGAGCAACTCTGGCTAGACACTAAGACCCACGAGGTTTTAGGATTGCTTTGCAAGTCAGGTGGCTTGCTGGGTGGCAAGAAGCAGATATTTAAGTGGACTCAGGTGGCCGCGATCGGGGATAGTATCATGCTGGACATGAGTGCTGGCCTGGTAGAGGAAATCAAGCCAGACCAGTTGGATCGTATAATTGGTCACGAACTGTGGACCGATAAGGGTAACAAGGCCGGTAAGCTGCTGGACTATCTATTCGATCGCCAGACGGGAAAAGTGATTAACTATATATTCACTTCCAGTGGCTTGACGGGAATAGTCGATGGCAGTTACCTGCTGTCTCCTGAGATAATTGACAACGTGGGCAGCAAGCGGGTGATTGTTTCCGAGGCCGCTGTGGGGGACAGTCAGCAACATGAAGAAGGGGTCGGGCAAAAAATCTCGAAGGCCGGAGAATTTCTGCAAGAGGATGCCAAAAAAACTCATAAGGACTTAAAAGCGGTGCAAGCGGCCCTGGGTCAACTGAAGGAACGGGCCGGGACTGTGGCGGAACAAGCCAAAAAAACCGCTACAGAAACTGCTGGTCAACTGAAGGAACGCGCTGGGACTGTAGCCGAACAAGCCAAGGAGACTGCTAAAGAGAAAGCAGATCAATTCAAGGAACGCGCTGGGACTGTAGCCGAACAAGCCAAGGAGACTGCTAAAGAGAAAGCAGATCAATTCAAGGAACGCGCTGGGACTGTGGCCGAACGGGCCAAAGAGACTGCTAAAGAGAAAGCAGATCAATTCAAGGAACGCGCTGGCACTGTGGCCGAACAAGCCAAAAAAACCGCTACAGAGACCGCTAGTCAACTCAAGGAGAAAGCCGATCGGGTGGTTGAGAAAGCTAAATCACCAGAATCTTCTGAAAAGCAAACCCCTGTCCCCAGGGTAATAGAAGTGGATGCCGAGGCGGCTGAAGATACGCCAACAGTGGAAGCATCAGAGACTCAGAAGTAGGGTTGTCCGGAGATATCTAAACAACTGGGGGGATGAATTTTTCTCATCATTCCCCCATCCCGTGTCAATTCTCAATTTAGGAAATCACAAAGGTATTAGATATGAGTTTTACAATTCAAAATGTGTTAATTCCAGTAGAGTCCGGTTACGAAACGGTGGATGTGTTACTGGAGGCCGATCGCATTGCGGCCATTGCCCCGAAATTAGAGGCGATCGGCACTGTGATCGACGGGCGCAACAAACTATTACTGCCGGGTTTTATCAACGCCCACAGTCATTCTTCGGAGATGTGGCAGCGGGGTATCATTCCCCCTTTACCGCTAGAATTATGGATAGCCGAACTCTACGATTTTACCCCCTTAAACACGGAGGATATTTACCTGAGTGCCCTGGGGACTGCTGTGGAAACTTTACTTTCGGGGGGGACGACCATTGTAGATCACTTAGTATTAATTCCGGGACAGGAACTGGAGACAGTCGCTGCTGCTGTGCGTGCTTATAAAGAGGTAGGTATCCGTGCTTTTATCGGTCCCCTAATTCAAGACCAATCTCTGACAGCAGGGGTTCCATCGGGGGGAGAAAGTCAACTGCAACAGGAACCTTATATTCGTTCGACCACTGCAACTTTGGAACTGATGGCAGAGATGGTGAATGCCTTCCATCGCCCTGAAGAGGGCGTGAATATTATGGTGGCACCAACGGGGATACATCTGTGTTCCGATGAGTTGTTTGCCGGTTGCATAGAATTGAGCGATCGGGCCTTACTTTGCCGCCACGCCCATCTCTTAGAAACGCCCGCCCAAGAGAAGCTAGCGCAAGAAAAATACGGTTGTAGTGCGGTGGCCCACCTGCAAGAAATCGGCTATTTGGGTCCGCGCACTTCTCTGGCCCATTGCGTGTGGCTGAGTGATGCCGATATCGATATTTTAGCAGAAACTAAATCCACCGTGGTTCACAATCCCCTCAGTAACCTGCGCTTAGGTAGTGGTATTGCGCCGATTTTGAAATTCAGAAAAGCAGGAGTTAATGTTTCTTTTGGCTGCGATGGGGCGGCGAGTAATGACTCTCAAGATTTGCTAGAAGCTATCAAAATAGGTTCAATGTTGCACAATATCACGGACTTAGACTATCGTCATTGGATCACCCCCAGGCAGTCCGTAGAAATGGCATCCCTCGGCGGGGCGATCGGTCTCAACATGTCGGATATGCTAGGTTCTCTTACCGTCGGCAAAAAAGCAGATTTAGTAGTTTATGACTTAACTTCTTTATCTTTGCTGCCTCGCACTGACCCGATCGGGTTATTAATTCTGGGGCGTCCCGTCCAAGTCGTAGACAGCGCCTGGGTGAATGGTGCGCCAGTCATTACCTCCGGGCAGATCGCCAACATTAATGTGGATGATTTGCGCCAACAGTTATTTAAGCACAGTCAGTGGACTAGCAATCGTCAATCCCAGGGGGTAAGTAGTATTGAAGCCCATTATCGCTCAGTCATGAATATTAATTGAAAATTGGGAATTGAAAATTGGGAATTGAAAATTGGGAATTGCGAATAAGCAACTAACAACTGACAAAGTCATTATAGGATAAACATCCATTAATGTCAACAAATGGCTGGCATCTGTGGCGCAGGATCTCGCCCAAATCCTGGCAAATAGTAGGAGAAAAAGGTTAAATCGAGGTTAAAATAGGATTAAGTATGAGAATAATTAGTAAAAAGCTCTACTATTGACAAATGCTGAAGATCGGAAGCTTGGTGCGGGTGCTGTACCCAGAATATGCTGCGGGTATCCTGGGGAGAATTCTGGATAACGAACCATCCGGTAGGTGGATAGTGCAGTTAGAGTATAACCCGATCGAAGATGATGAAGATCCTCTGCTGTTGTCTTTAGAGGAGTCAGAATTTGAAGTCATTAGGTCGGATCCGAGGGATGACTAGGGGGGAAAAATGAAAGATATCTCAGATTTTCTCTATCCGCGCAGCCGCTATTATGGTAAAATCACGCCAGAAAGCTTGATTTTCAACGCTAACCTACAGGAGTTTGCCCAGCGGGTGAGTTTGATCTGCGCTTTGGAAACCGGTGGCAAGCTGTCACCAGAAGAATCTTACAATCAAATTGAGGTTCTCTGGGAACAGTTGGAACGCACAACCAAGCAACTGGGCATTGGCAATAGTTCTTAGTACGTAAGGGGAAACAGCTTGAGGACTTTAGTCCTCACTACAAACGGATGAATAAGCAAACAGAACAGCAGGTAACTATAGGCAGATTTTTCTCCTTTGCCCAACTCCAAACTGATACCCGCACGGAACTGTTGGCAGGGGTGACAACCTTCGTGACCATGGCCTATATTCTAGTGGTCAATCCCGAGATTTTGTCCGCTGCTATTTTTCTACAAGAGTCGGGAGATTTATTTGGAGAACTGGTCATCGCGACAGCCCTATCCTCGGCGATCGCATCTCTGGTGATGGGGTTGTATGCCAATTATCCCTTTGCCTTGGCCCCAGGAATGGGACTGAATGCCTATTTTGCCTTTGCGGTAGTGTTAGGATTGGGAATAGATTGGCGGGTGGGGTTAAGTGCAGTATTCATCGAGGGACTAATTTTTATTGCTCTAACTGTTACCAACCTGCGCAGCAAAATCGTCAAAATAATTCCCGAATGCATTAAACACGCCACCGCCGCAGGCATTGGCCTATTCATCGCCTACATCGGTCTCACCCAATCGGGTATTATTGTCCCAGACGAGGCAACTACGACGGCATTGGGGGACTTGAAGAATGGTGCGACAAGAGTGGCGATCGCGGGTATATTAATCACAGGGGCCTTTGTAGCGCGACGACTTCAAGGATCGTTACTCTGGGGAATAATAGCTACGGCTGTGCTAGGATGGATTCTGGGAATTGCTCCTTGGCCGTCGGGACTCGTAGCGTTACCTCAATGGCCGGGACATTTACTGGGGCAAGCGATCGTGGGATTAGGGCAGGTATGGCAAAGCAATATCTTCGATCTGCTGGCAACTCTGTTTGTCTTGCTGTTCGTGGATCTGTTTGGCAGCGTGGGTACCCTGACTGGTTTAGGCATACAAGCGGGATATATGAACGAACGAGGCGAAATGCCGCGTGCATCTCAAGCATTAATGGCAGACGCCATCGGCACCACTACGGGGGCATTTCTGGGCACCTCCACTGTGACCACCTATATTGAATCTGCTTCGGGAGTTTCTGAAGGGGGACGCAGTGGTTTTACCGCCGTGGTTGTCGCAGTTTTATTTGCGATCGCCATCTTTTTCATACCCGCGATCGGGGCCATTCCCCCTTTTGCCACGGCACCCGCCCTGGTAATTGTGGGAGTGTTAATGGCGGGTACTGTCAGACAGATTCACTGGGAGGATCCAGCGGAATCAATTCCGGCATTTTTAACCATATTACTGATTCCTTTGAGCGCATCCATTGCCGAAGGATTAGCAGTCGGCTTTATTACCTATCCTCTGCTGAAGGCATGTCAAGGGAAAGCCCGTGAAATTAGCCCAGCTATATGGATTTTAGCAGCAGTATTCGCCCTGAGATTTGTACTCATGGCTTTTATTTGACGTTTGTTGTTTTGAATATGGAATTGCTTATGTCTGACTTACCACCATTGAATACAGAGACAATTTGGGCGATCGTTAACGATAGCATTGATGATGCCACAGTGAACCAACTGGTTTGGCATTGCCTGGGTTATCGCTACGAAGAGGGGACGGGCAAATGGGACATCACTGGAGTTGTAGGGGACTGGGGAGAAGCATATCCAGAACCACCGGATTTTATCGAAAACCGACCGCCAACAGTGAAGTTAACTCGTTCCATTCCCAAAGAGAATAAACAGTTATTGAAGGAACAGTTGGGGTTTAAGGGCTATCAAATAAGTGAATTGAAACCCAGGCTGACTCGGCGGGCAACAGCAGCTAACTGGCTGTTAAGCTATATGAAAGATCCCGAAATAACTGGTTAAGAACCGGTTCGTAGTGAGGACTTTAGTCCTCATTTTATTATCGGTTCGTAGTGAGGACTTGAGTCCTCACTACGAACAATCAGATTGTTGTTTGGATAATAATCCGGATAAAATGACAGAAAGATCAAACAACTTCAAAGGAGAGAATCAAATAACGAGACAGTCCCAAGCGGTTAATAAATTCGGCCCCAGCCGTTACCCTCTCGATCGCCATGTCTCCCGCCTGACGCTGTAGCCTCCGTACCACTGGGTAAGTTGGCAGGGTGTTGACTGTGATGTCTTCGGACTGCTTGAGCTTAAATTGAGTAGTTGCAGCTAAACTCCGGTATTTCTCCAGGGTGAATCTACTGTTAACTGGTCCGTAGGTGCTAGCCACAGAAGGTTTAATCAAATTTTCCGCTAGCTGGTTAAAGTAGATGAGAACTGGCAGGGGCACAAAGTCGCAGATGGCCAATCTTCCTCCCGGGGCCAGAACTCGCCGGGCTTCTTGGAAAAAGCGCTCTCGACTGGGAAAATGGAAAATGCACTCCACTGCCAGCACCACATCAAAGGAGTTGTCCTCAAAAGGCAATTCGCAGGCATCAGCGAGTATAAAATCGATCTGATTGCCATTACTCGGTTGTACTTGTTCTCTGGCCCTGGCTAGCTGGCGATCGTCAATGTTCAAGCCAACTAACTGATTATCGGAGAAACGTTCGTTCAGACTGGCGATCGTGCCGCCGAAACCGCAACCGCAATCGAGAATGCGATCGGCATTATCGACCCCACCAGCATCGCACACCCGCCTGCACAAATTTTCAGCCGCTGCCGCAAAGTCTGCTACCGTACCATCGGCTGCATTGGGGTTATCCCAGTAGCCCCAATGGACATGGCGGCCAAATGCTCCGATCGCCTGCTCATTGCCTTTGCCAAATTCTGCGAGCAGCCCGTCAAAATAGGGCAAATCCACGTTATTTTCTACCATATTCTCTGTCATTTTTGATTGATTATTGTCCTGGGGGCAACGGTTGTCCGATCGATCACCCGCATGTGATATCTTAATCAAAGATCAAACAACTTCAAAGGACACAATCAGATAACGGAACAGTCCCAAGCGCGTCATCCACTCTGTCCCGGAGGTTACCCTCTCCGTCGCCAGGTCTCCCGCCTGACGCTGTAGCCTTCGTACTACCGGGTAAGTTGGCAGGGTGTTGACTGTGATGTCTTCGGACTGCTTGAGCTTAAATTGAGTAGTTGCAGCTAAACTCCGGTATTTCTCCAGGGTGAATCTACTGTCAACTGGTCCGTATGTGCGATCGACAGAATATTTGAGCCAATCCCCCCCCAGCTGGCCCAAGGAGAGGAGCACTGGCAGGGGTACAAAGTCGCAGATGGTCAATCTTCCTCCCGGGGCCAGAACTCGCCGGGCTTCTTGGAAAAAGCGCTCTCGACGGGGAAAATGGAAAATGCACTCCACTGCCAGCACCACATCAAAGGAGTTGTCCTCAAAAGGCATGGCGCAGGCATCGGCGAGTATAAAATCGATCTGATTGCCATTGCGGGGTTGTACTTTTTCTCTGGCCCGGGCTAGCTGGCGATCGTCAATGTTCAAGCCAACTAACTGTTTATCGGAGAAACGTTCGTTCAGACTGGCGATCGTGCCGCCGAAACCGCAACCGCAGTCGAGGATGCGTGAGGCCGCATCAACACCACCAGCATCGCACACCCGCCTGCACAAATTTTCAGCCGCTGCCGCAAAGTCTGCTACCGTACCATCGGCTGCATTGGGGTTATCCCAGTAGCCCCAATGGACATGGCGGCCAAATGCTCCGAGCATATGCTCGTTCCCTTTATCAAATTCTGCTAACAGCCCGTCAAAATAGGGCAAGTCTACGTTAGTTTTTACCATCTTCCCTGTCATTAAGAACCCTTTACGATCTAAGATTTTTATATTATACTCTAGTTGCCACTTACACAACTACCACACCCCAAATTACTCTCCTCTCTTAGGGGGGGGATCCGGCAACTGGGAGGGTCACCCGAACGATCGACGGGTTTTGACCACACCCGGTGCTCACCCTAATCTTATTTTCTCGTGCGATCTTCGATATTGGGAGCTATCCACCCTACATCATATATGCAATAATTTGGCATTTTTTATTTGGCGTTGCACAACAACGGGACGATCGGGGTTGACAATTTAAAATTGTGAATGGTAAATCTAAATAGTTATAAATGTTCATCAATAGACAAATCCTGGCTTTTCAATTTGCAATTTTCCTCGTTCCCTGGCTCCCGCCTGGGAACGGCAATTGGCAACAATTGACTGCTATCATCGGTAAAAATGTGCAACGCCTATTTTTGCTTGAGGATTAGCAAGGTAATATCATCGTAAACCTTTTGCGCGCCAATATGTTGCTGTAAGTCAGCGATTACTGCCTGCTTGATAGCTTCCGCCGATCGCTCTCTATAGCTGCGTACTACTTCAACTAACCGCGACATCCCGTAATACTGCTTATTAATATCTTCAGCTTCAGTAATGCCATCAGTATAAAGCACCACCACATCACCCGCACTCAATTGAATTTCCGTTTGCGCTATGAATTCAGCGATATCATACTCTAAGCCAATAGGAAATCCCAAATCTATCGTATCGATCTCCTCGACAGTGCCGTTAGATCGCACGACGATCGCTTCTTCATGTTGACCTGTTAAATAGAGTGTGCCATCAAGATAGTCCAGCAAGCACAAGGTCATGTTTCTATCAGAATTCATTCGCTGTATGTTTTTATAAATGGTGCGGTTAAGAGCAGATAAAAACAGCTTGTGGTCGGTTTGCTTGACTTCCAATAGCGTCCTGACAGCTGTCTGGACCATAATCATTAACACGCCACTTTCTAAGCCATGTCCCGTGACATCGCCAATAGCAATTTTAACCAGGTCGTCGCAGTACAAGACATCGTAGTAATCGCCGCCAAATTCGGTAGCAGTTTCCACAAAACTGGCAATTTCTAGGCTATTAACTTGACAGAGTTCCCCAGGATTGGGTAAAATCATGGCGTGCAGTTGGCGAGCAATATCTAGCTCGGCAGTCATCCGCATATTTTCGGTTTTGAGGCGCTGGTTGAGGGCGGAAATTTTCTGGTTAGCTATTTGCAATTTGGCAGTGCGTTCGGCAACTTGATGCTCTAGAGAAGCATTGAAAATTTGTAATTTATGGTTGAGGGCTTCTAATTCTTCAGTGCGTTTGGCAACTTGATGCTCTAGAGAAGCATTTAAGGTTTGTAATTCCTGGTTGAGAGCTTCTAATTCTTCAGGGGTGCGCAGGGATAGAAATTGTGGGAGCAAAGTTACCATTTGTCCAGCAGTGTAGCAGGAAACAAAAGCGGTAATGGCTTGCTCGACACCGGAGAGCCAGTAAGCAGGATGCCAGAGGGTCCAAATCTCTAGCAGGTGACCCAGGCCGCAGAGGATAATAAAGGCTCCGAACAAGGCAAAGACTCCCAGAAAGGGCACGTTCCTCCGCCTGTAGATAAAATAGATCAGCATCGCCGGAATGGAAAAATAGGCGATCGCGATTAGCAAGTCGCTCAGGGCATGCAGCCATACCAGTGGTGACTGCCACAGGTAACAGTGACCGTGAGGGATGTATTGACTGGGCGAGAAAATAGTTTTGAACAGCTCGGAAATCATATCGTTCTCAGGTGAGGATTAACTAAGATGGTAAGCGATCCCTATGGATGGCTGGAAAAATCTCTGGAAACCATACACCGCGCTAACTGGTATCGTCAGGTGGTGACGATTGACAGTCGGCCCGGTCCAGTGGTACAGTTGGCAGGCAGGTCGGTGCTGAATTTTGCTAGCAATGATTATTTGGGATTAGCAGGAGACCCACGCCTGATTCAAGCTGCCGTTAGCGCCACAGAAGCATGGGGGACGGGTAGTACGGGTTCGCGACTGCTCAGCGGACATCGACAGTTGCACCGGGACACCGAAAGGGCGATCGCCTCTTTTAAGCAAACAGCAGATGCGATGGTATTTAGTTCGGGGTATCTGGCCAACCTGGGGGCGATCGCCGCTGTGGTGGGCAAGCGAGATTTGATTCTTTCGGACCGGTACAATCATTCTAGTCTGAAAAATGGTGCCTTACTCAGCGGTGCGAGGGTGCTTGACTATGGCCACTGTAACATAGAGGATCTCAAAAGTAAGCTGCATCAGCATCGAGAGGAATATCGCCGCTGTGCGATCGTCACCGATAGCGTGTTCAGTATGGATGGGGACTTATGTCCCTTGCCCGAGCTGCTAGACTTAGCAGCAGAGTTCGGCTGTATGCTATTGATAGATGAAGCCCACGCCACAGGGGTCTTGGGTGCTACCGGTGCTGGTTGCGTAGAACATTTTGGGCTGCGGGGACGAGAATTAATACAGGTTGGTACCCTCAGCAAGGCATTGGGTAGTTTGGGCGGTTATGTTGCTGGCAGTGAAATGCTAATTGATTTTCTCAGAAATCGCGCCCCAGGCTGGATCTATACTACTGGACTAACTCCAGCAGATACTGCCGCTGCCTATGAGGCGATCGGGATCTGCCAAAGGGAACCCCAAAGGCGCGCTCAACTGTGGCAGAATATCACTTACACCAAACAGCTAATTTCCCAACAACTGCCCCTATGCCAACTTTTTCCCTCTGAGTCTGCCATCATCTGCATTAAACTAGAGAATGCAGCAGATGCCTTAACAGTGGGAGAGAAACTGAAAGCTGCGGGGATTTTTGCCCCTGCCATCCGCCCGCCCACCGTCAGTACCAGTCGCATTCGCATCTCACTGATGGCGACCCATGAAGCAACTCACCTGCATCAGTTAGTTGCTGCCCTCGATCGGATAATCCCTCCGCGAGGGGAAGCTTTATGAATTATTTGTGAAGATTCATTGCTGGTCGGATAATTGCTGCTATTTTGATTAAACTAGACAAGTATGCTGTGGGCGCGAGTCTGTGGGCCACAACACAAATCAGCCAAGGTGATGAGGAGTACAAAAAACATGATTCGATATTTAAAGCTGCTGCAAATTATCCCAGTGACAATAGTGAGTTGGGGAATCTTCTGGGGTTTGACTGGGCCAATAGCATGGAGTCTGGAATCCTCTCAAGAGGAGATGGCAGAAGTTGACAGTACCAAAGCCGAAGACTTATTGCTGTCTGGAGAAACAGAGATATTGCTGTCGGAAACTTGGCAATTTAATCAGAAAATAGATGACCGCAGGGAAATCGCCCAATTAGGAGATGATGCGGGCACAAGTGGCTTTGCGATCGTGCCCAAAGCAGGTACTCTGGGGTTGGGTGCAGATGTGGTAGCACAGATAATACCGCATCTGAACGGTCGAGTGGGGATAAGCGGCTTGGGGATAGATGTAGAGGTGAGTTCAGATGAAATAGATTATGATGGAGATGTGAATTTGGGGGGTGTCCCTTTGTTGCTTGATTGGTATCCTGCCAAGAGTGGTTTTCGCGTCACGGGTGGATTAGTCATCAACAATAACGAAATTGATTTGGATGCCAAGGGTCGCGATGAAGACAGAACGATTACAATCGGCGATCGGTCCTTTACGGTTAACGACGTGGGAGATCTAGAGGGGGAAGTTGAATTTAATGACATAGCGCCGTACATTGGCATTGGATTCGGGAATCCGGTAAAACCGGGAAGACAGTGGGGTTTTACGGTGGATCTGGGCATCATGTTTCAAGGTGCAGGAGATGTAAATATCAGGGCAACTAATGCATCTCAAGCAGCACTGGATCTGGGACTGAATGAGCAACTAGAAAGGGAAGAAGATGACATTCAAGATGAAGTAGATAATTTTAAGGTGTACCCGATATTACAGATTGGGGTAACCTACCAATTTTGATGGAGTTCGTAGTAAACGCGAAGCGCGTTTGCCAGAGTTCGTAGTGGCTGCGATCCATTTGGGAAAAACAATGCTAGAATTGGTTTAAGGATCGTCGTCTTAGTCGGTTTTAACTCAGATCTTGTACCATTGTCAATTAATCGATTAGTCTCCTGGCCCGCCGTGGGTTAAAAACCACGGCTAATAGCTGAAGTCGGTTGAAAACCGACTCTCTACCTTATAAATAAAGTTTTTTCCCTCGTTCCTCTCGTCCCTACAGGCGACCTCGTTTTACCGAGGGGAAATCTTTATCTAGACAAGGCATACAGTGGGTTTTAACCCACTTAAGCTATTAGCCAGGGGTTTTAACCCCTGGCGGGGTAGCGGGCTTTTTGACAATGGTGCAAGATCTCAATTTTAACCGACTTGAGCCGAGTTACCTGGCTCCTGCCTGGTAACTCGGGGGTGGGACGGCGGACTAACAGCGAAGTAAGGGGATTACTGAGATGATTAGATATGTCAAGTTGCTGCAAATTATCCCAGTTACAATAGTGAGTTGGGGAATATCCTCGGGTTTGACTGGGTCAATAGCAGCAAGTATTGAGTCAAATGCAGAGGAAGTTGACAGTATCAAAGCAGAAGACTTATTGATGCCTGGAGAAACCGAGATAATCCTGTCAGAAAGTTGGCAGTTCGATCGGAAGATTGATGACCCAGAAGAGATCGCCCAAGTGCCGCTTTTGGGCCTCAGTGGGTGGGCGATCGGGCCAAAAGCCGGAACCCTAGGATTAGGTGCAGATATAGTCAAAAGTATCCTGCCAAATCTGAATGCCCGAGTCGGGTTAAGCGGCTTGGATATAGGAGTAGATATCAGTTCTGATAACATTGATTATGAGGGGGATGTAAATCTGGGAGGTATCCCCCTGTTGGTAGATTTTTATCCACTTTTTAGTGGCTTTCGGGTCACGGGTGGATTAGTGATCAACAATAACAAGATTGAGGTGGATGCCAAGGGTCGGGATGAGGACGGGAGTATCAGAATAGGCGATCGGGATTTTACAGTGAGGGATGTGGGAGATATCAAGGGTGATGTAGAATATAACGACATTGCCCCGTACATTGGGATTGGATTCGGAAATCCGGTGAGACCGGGAAAAAGCTTTGGTTTTTCAATAGATATCGGGGTAATGTTTCAAGGTGCCGGAGATGTAAGTCTGAGGGCCACTAATCCGAGTCCAGCAGCGCTATCCGCCGGAATTAACGCCCAACTGGAAAGGGAGGAAGATGACCTTCAAGATGAGGTTGATAAGATTCAAGTATACCCGATATTACAGATTGGGGTAACCTACCAATTTTAATTGGGTTCCTAGGGTGGAATGTCACTGACTGAAGCTGTCATTGCGATTTTTCGCGCAGCGTGGGGGGATCCCCAACCGAGATGAAAGAAAACTCCACCAACAGACCCCCCGAAGCAATCTCCCTACTAACGGCTGGAGGTTGAGATTGCTTCGGGGGGGATGCTAGTGTAAGATGATGATGATTCGCTTTGGCACCCCCCCTCGCAATGACATTAACAACTTGATCCCTTAAGTCAGTGCCATTCTTCGTAGGGTAGGCACCGCCCACCATGCTAGTTCGTAGGCACCGCCCACCATGCTGTAGCGCCAAATTTGCTCGCCACTGCCGCTGCCGCGACAACTTCACGATGAATGAAGAGCAAAATTTACTTGCGTTAGGGTCCATAATGGTAAAATTACTCTTGAACAACAATAATAGGAGCATTATTCCATGGCCCTGACAGCAGGTACAGTCGCGCCCGACTTCACCGTGAAGGACACCAACGGCAACACCGTCAAGCTATCCGACTTCGCGGGCAAAACCGTCGTGCTATACTTTTACCCCAAAGACGACACTCCCGGCTGCACCAAGGAAGCCCAAAGCTTCCGAGATAACTATGCGGAGTACCAGAACAAGGATATGGTCGTTTTGGGAGTCAGCACGGACGACGAAGCATCCCACAAGCAGTTTACCGAGAAATTCGGCCTGCCGTTCCAATTGCTGGCCGATACCGACGGTGCAATTATGAAGGCTTACGATGTCGATGGGGGCGGCTATGCCAAGCGCGTCACTTACATTATCGACAGTGAAGGCAAAATTTCCCAAGTCATCGACAAAGTGCAAACTGCAACCCACGCCCAGGATATTTTAACGTCCATGTCCTAATAAAAGTTGAGTCGGACGGGGCATCTCATTGCATCTCGTTCCCAGGTAGAACCTGGGAACGTCTATTAAAGGCTCTGCCTTCAGTGCCAAGGAAGGCTCTTAGCTTCTCCGACAGTTTTTCTGGTTCATTCTCACGCAGGTACAATAATTGCTCGCGCACTTCTTTCTTGCACCTTCTTGACATCGCCCCGCAAGCTGCCTCTTGACGCGGATATTCGTGATGGGTATTTTTGAGAGCGTTGCTTCTTTCAAAATTCCCTCGGATATACCTATGGAAATACCCTCCATCTGTTCGAGAACATCATTGGGATATCTGCGCAGCGAAGGCATCGCCAAGTTCCATTAAACGTCTTATCTTTGATGGTAATTTGTTGAAAATAATCGTAGTGGGAATACCGATGAAACCTTGCCAAGGTTTCTCACGTATGTGTATCCCTATTACGTGACCGTTATTATCGAGGACTGGTCCACCACTCATACCTGCTTTTGTTTGCTCCTCCGTATTATTTGCATTATAGAGCAAACGGTAATCATTGACTTCTGGATCTACATATCTAGGATTCACCATGTTCAGATGAGAAAGCTTAAAAGTATTCTCCCCTTTTGACCAACCAAAAACGTATATAGATCCAGTTCGTTTGCCAAAATGTCCTAGCTTCGCCACTTCATAATTGTTTTCTGTGCTCTCGAACCGCAATACTGCTAAGTCCACGCCTTTCCGTCTGTCAATCTTGCTAGATCTAACCATATAGATTTTGCCATCAGGAGTCTCAACCTGATATGATTGTTTTTCTCTTACCACATGCTCTGCTGTGAGGACGTAGTAAGTTTCGTCGTCCCGAGCAATTATCACCCCTGTTCCCTCAGTCTTCCATCGCCCCGGATATAGTATGTTGGGTCTGTTAATTTTTACCGCCATCGCTTTAGCACGATTCTCGACCTGACGAGAAGTGAGTGCTGATTGCGCTGGCACCTGAGAAAGCATGACTATTGCGGTGCCGATCAATGCTGCTGGTAGCTTATTGGATAAATTCATTCAATCTTCTCCTTCTTCAACATTGTTTTAGATTTCAATAAGCTCCCGGTCTTCAATAAGCTCCGGGTCTTTTTTATAACGTCTAACTTTTTCATCATAGTGATATACCAAGTAATATCTCTTGTCTTCTTTCGTTGGATCGATCAATCCAACAATTACTTCTGGTTCTCTAGTCTCGTTTTCACCATCTAAATCTCGAACCTCAATAGCCCAAACTTTGCCTCTATCTGCAACTGGCTTTTCGTCTTCAATTGTAACATTGCGTGTATCTATTTGAGCTTTTCTTCTTTCTATTTCTAAACTATAGTTCCTTTCCCGTACAGATCCGGATATTATTGCCTGCACACGTTGAGAGCAATTATCATCATTCTCATTAAAATAATATGTAGATACTAGAGGGAATTTTCCGGACTGTGCCCCGGTTGAATTGCACTGTAACGCTGGCTCTCTGGGGTCTGTTACAGTTGTTTCTGGCGGCGTTGGCGGCTTTGGTTTTGGCGGCGGCGCTGGTTTTGGCGGCAGAGGAACAGGTGAAGGTATAGATGGGGGAACCCCGGCTATCGGAGGGTTGATTATAGAAGCATACTTTGGCTCTCTCAACTTGTCAATCGCGATCGCCCAGCTAGAGTTTTCGAGCAGGTCTCTTGACCTGTCAACTGGGTCGCCATTCCTATACACATAAAAATCTCGATTTCCTTGCCCAAAAGGTATAGGATGGCTATGCTTACCATTAATCCCAACAACCTCACCATTGCTATTGAGCAGTGGTCCCCCACTCATCCCCTTTTCTATATCGACATAATATCCCACTCTGTAGCCCATTTCCATCTCCCGATCGAGGATCAAAGAAATCTCCCCTGACTCGCATTTAAATCCTCTTGAAACAGACGGATCTGCTATGATTGGAAACCCCGCTGCCAACACTATTTGACTCGGTTCTAGAGTAGATGTGGCTCTGAAAGTGGCTATCTCATACTTACTTGTACTATTGAACTGCAATATTGCAAGATCGTCAGCTAAACCGTTCTCGTCGTAGCGTTTTATCAATTTCGCCGCATATAAACTGTCATCATGAGTTTGAACTTGATAATCCCTATTGTCCCCAACTACATGCGCCCTATTGTCCCCAACTACATGCGCATTAGTCAGAACCTTATAAAGCCTTTGTGTTCCCTCAACTTTTTTCTCAATCAGAATTCCTGTACCCTCAGCAATTCGATTTTCTGACAATATCTTGACAGTGAATTTTTCAGCCCGATCGCACACTTGCTTCTCTGATAATTCAGTTTGTTTTAGGAATGAGTTGCTTAAGGTGATATTTTTTTTCAAGTAATGGATAGCAGGTTCCTGTGCTGGCAGATGGATGCACAAAATGCCAACACAAACCCCTGCGATCCCTAAGCTCCAGTTCATCATCATCTCAGCTTAAGTTATAATTTGCTGATTTTTCCCTGCTACTGAAACTATTCTACTATTCTGCCTGATTGTCGTAGAGCAGTTCTTCCACATCAATGTATAAATTACCTTCCCAGTCGTATATTTTAATATGCTGGGACTGATTGAAAGACGAACTCCGATCGCGCGCATCAAGTAGCTTTTCAAGAACCGCGTTTGGATCTTCGCTCTCGTCCGGCAATATCGTGAATAGCATATTGATCCTGTTGCATGGTACGCCTACTTCTTGAGTACCACACACGACATAATAATTTCCCACTTTTCCAATGTTAAAATATTTAAGCTCCTCGGACTCGTGTAAACGCTGGAATCTCTTAGAAACCTCTTTACAGCGCTTCTCCGGTGTCCAGCCTGACAGGGCAAAAGCTTCAGAACGCCAGCGAATCAGAGGAATTGGTCCTCGGGAGGCTTTATACATTGTCGTTTGTATACCATTCCTCTTACGGCAGAAGAATAAAGTCTCGTCGCGTTGAGCACTTTCAGCTGCACTCGGCCTGTCTAGAGCCACCGTAGCCCCTAGCACGCACATCAGCGCTGCCAGGACTTTAGTCAATGTCATCTGTTTCATAAGACTATCTCCTTGATGCTCCTTGATGCCGAATCTAGTATAGCAGTTTTCACCTGAGTCAAGTACACCTCAAGCTGGTGTCTGCCGGTGCTATCTCGTTTTTCTTTGCCTCGTCCCAATGTCAAGGGTGCGCCTACTTCTAGTTGATAGCCGGATGTATCTGTGATGCATGTAATCTAGCCCGCGCAGGCGGTTGCCACGCTGCGCTCGCAATGACATTGCTTTGTTCTTGTAGCCGGACCCTTTAGGGTTCGGGCGGGAAGGCCGAGTACCAACAGGTGCAAGACCACACCCCAATGCAAACCGCTATTTTCTTAGTCTAGCACATGGTACGCTCATGGTACGCACATGACAAAAAATTTTTTCGTGCTGAACTCTCCCTGGCTAGTTAGTGGCAGATTGCTTTAGGCTATTGATGGAAGCAACGGCAATCAGCGCAATGCTAGGACAAACAATCGGTGGCCACTACCGCATTATTCAATTCTTGGGCCAAGGCGGATTTGGCGAGACTTGGTTAGCTGAAGACCTGCATTTACCCGATCGCCCTCACTGTGTCGTCAAGAAGCTGAGTCCTCCATCCAACGATCCCGCGCTGCTGCCAACGGCCAGACGCCTGTTCGATCGGGAAGCCAAAACCCTCTACCAGCTAGGCCAGCATGACCAGATTCCCCAACTGTTAGCTTACTTTGAGGAAAATCAAGAATTCTATCTAGTCCAGGAATTTATCCCCGGACATGACCTGACCCAAGAACTCCCTGCCGGCAGTAAGTTGAGCGAGGATCGAGTCATTGCTTTTCTGGTAGAGATTCTGACCATCTTGGAGTTCGTCCATCAACAGGGTGTCATTCACCGGGATATTAAGCCCTCCAATTTAAGGCGACGCCAGCGGGATGACAAGATTGTTCTGATCGACTTTGGGGCAGTCAAGCAAATCAGCTCCACCGTAGCCACACCTCAAGGCCAGAGTCCGACTATTATTGGCACAAGGGGCTATATGCCCCCCGAGCAAGAGAAAGGTTATCCCAATTATAGCAGTGACATATATGCCGTGGGAATGGTTGGAATCCAAGCCCTCACCGGGTCGCCGCCTACCAACCTCCCAATAGACTCTAGCACAGGGGAAGTCATCTGGCGAAATCGGGCACAGGTCAACCCTCAGCTAGCAAACATTTTAGACAAAATGGTGCGCCAGGACGATAGCCAACGCTACCAGTCAGCAACTGAAGCACTGCAAGCTCTGAAAAAAACGAGAAATTCTATGGGTGCTAAATCTAAACTGATATTTTTGATTGTTTTAATCTTACTAGGATTAGCAGGAGGAGGAGTAATAGGATGGCGCATCTTTACCTCCCGGCAATCTCTTGAACCAGAACCACCTCCGCCATGTCAAACCATCACTGCACAGTCATCGCAAGTATATGCCGTTGCCATTAGCCCGGATGGTGAGACAATAGCCAGCGCTAGTCAGGACAAAACCGTTAGGTTATGGAGCAGAGAAACCTGTGAATGGGACGGCACTTTCTCAGGACATTTAGGCCCAGTCAATTCTGTAGCCATTAGCCCCGACGGGCAGACTATTGTTAGTGGCAGCTCCGACAATACTATCAAGCTATGGAACCGGAAGACAGGAGAATTAATTCGCACTCTCACAGGACATGCTGATGCAATTACCTCAGTTGCCATTAGTTCTGATGGTGAGACTATTGTTAGTGGCAGCTCCGACAATACTATCAAGCGATGGAACCTGAATACTGGGGAATTAATTCGCACCTTCACAGGACATACAGGCGGGGTTGAAGCAGTGGCTATCAGTCCAGATAGTCAGATGCTTGTCAGTAGCAGTCGAGACAGCAGCATCAAGCTGTGGAACCCGCACACCGGACAGCTACTCGATACTTTATTTGAGAATTGGGTAATTTATTCCGTCGCCATCAGCCCAGATATGCAGATTCTTGTCAGTAGCGGTTGTAGCCAGAAAATTAACCTATGGAATCTGAAAAATGGTCAACTGCGCCGTAACCTGGAAAAGCCTTCAAGTAATGTTTGTGCCGTCGCCATCAGCCCGGACGGAAAGACCATTTTTGGTGCCCGTAATGACGGAAAAATCCAGCAGTGGGATCTGCAAACCGGGTCGTCGATCGGCATCATTCCTGGTTCTGGGCATTCAGAGCAAATTGCAGCAATTGCTATCAGCCCGGACGGGAAAACGATCGTCAGTGGCAGTCTTGACAAGACCATCAAAATCTGGCAAATTCCAGAACGTTAAATTTCCCGGCCACCAACTATGCAGTTCCCGATCGAGGGTGGAGGAGTTGGTGACTCGATTGGAAATATCTTTGAATACTTACTCTAAATTTGTAAATAATGGACCTCAAAATAGACCAAAAATGGGATTCTGCATCTCTGCGGATCGTTAGCAAGACTATAACTCCAGCAGGAATTACCAAAACTCTGGGAATAGAACCAACTCGTGCTTACGCGATCGGGACACCTGTGAAGTGGATTCTCGAAAGTGGCTTGGATGAATCGGAACCCCTCAACTTACATATTAACCAATTACTGTTGTTGATTGAGTCAAAAGTTGAGCGGTTCAAAAAACTAATGTCGGTATGCGACATAGAAATATTTTGCGGTTTTTCCTCCGAAAATGGTCAAGGGGGATTTGTTCTTGATGCTGGACTAATCAAGCGGATGGGCATCATCCCCCTAGATTTGGTGCTGGATTTGTATCCCGCATCATAGCTGTGGGCTATACTGAGTAGTATATATTGTCTAGCGCATAGGAAGCACTAAAGTGCTTACTACGAACTGAAGACTGAGTAGTATATATTAGCTTGCTTGAGCCGTCGCAAGGCTTCCCCTAGCCGATCGCACTCAGCAATCAAACTAACTCTCACATAGCCTTCACCACCAGCACCAAAAGCATTTCCCGGCGTCACCACCACTCCAGTCCGCTGCAAGACATCCAGGGCAAAATCTGTCGAACCTATTCCAGGGGGACAAGGAACCCACAGATACATGGTGGCTTTGGTTTTGGGAACATCCCACCCCAACTCTGCCAAACCTTGAATCAGAAAATCTCGGCGAGTCCGATAGCGTTCCCGAACCTCTTTCAAATAGGAATCAGGTAATCCCAGCGCTGTTTCCGCTGCAACTTGCAGGGCCGCAAACACGCCGTAATCTAAATTCGTTTTCAGCGTCCTTAAACCTTGGATGATCTTAGAATTCCCCACCACAAAGCCTATGCGCCACCCAGCCATATTATAGGTTTTGGACATGGTATGAAACTCAACCCCAATTTCCTTGCCACCGGGAATTTCTAGTAAGCTAGTGGGTTGATAGCCATCAAAGGCTAATTCTGCATAGGCCAGGTCGTGAACCAGCAAGATTTGATGGCGACGGGCAAAAGCGACCATTTCCACAAAAAACTCCCGGGGGGCCGTGGCGCAGGTGGGGTTGTTGGGATAGTTGAAATATAATATCTTGGCCCTTGTGGCTACATCCTCGGGAATGCTAGCTAGATCGATCAGCCAGTCGTTTTCTGGTTTCAGAACTAAGGTGTGGACCTCTCCACCCGCGATCGCGGGGCCGCGAAAATGGGCCGGATAGGCCGGAGAGGGGACTAAAATTAAATCCCCCGGATTGATGTAAGCTAATGCTAAATGGCTGAGTCCTTCTTTAGAACCCAATAGAGGTAAAGCTTCGCTATCTGGATCCAGTTGCACTCCATAACGACGGTGATACCAGCTAGTAATGGCGCTGCGGAAACTGGCAGTCCCCTCAAAGGGAGGATAGCCGTGATGGGCGGGATTTTGTAAAGCCTCGATCGCCGCTTCCACTACCGGTTGGGGCGTGGCCCCATCGGGGTTTCCCATGCCCAAATCTATCAGATCCAGTCCCTGTTTTCTGGCATTTGCTTTCAGTTCGTCCAGGCGGGCAAATACATAAGGAGGCAAGCTTTTCAGGCGTTCAGCTGGGCTTATCCAATCTAGATTCATCGTTCATTTTTCTCGTTAACTGCTAATGGCGTCGTGGTTGAAACCATTGCTGCCATCAGTTGGTCCGGCCCCACCTGGAAGGGGAGTCGGTGAATGTCAGAAGCAGGTCTACAGGCAATTTCCGCTGCTTTACGCAACTCTGCCAGGGTGACGTTCCCCAGTCCCAAGTCATCCAGGGTTTTCGGCAGGCCAATCTCCGTGTAAAACTGTAACAGTTGTTGTCTGGCCGTAACTGCCAGTTGGTTTCCCTGCACCGTCTCTTCCAAGCGCAACTGCACTAGAATCCCGTAGGCCACTTTTTCTCCATGTAAAGTATGACGGACCTCCCGAATGTGGGTTAAGCCATTGTGGACAGCATGGGCCCCTACGGTGCGACATTGAGAACCTCCCAGTCCCCCGATCGTCCCTGCTAGGAGTACTGTAGCATCTACCACTTGCCGCCAAGCTTCTCCCCCTGGAGCTTTGAGGGCCTCTGCTGATTTTTGGAATAAAATATCTCGCAGGATCCTCGCCTCTTGGACAGCAGCAATGAGTATGGTTTCGGTGGAGTGACCGCTACTGACAGATGCTTCATACCATTTGGCGATCGCATCTCCTATGCCTGCCACCAGAGTCCGTGCTGGGGCTGTCGCAATTAGATTGTAATCTAGCACTAGCAACTCCGGACACTGGGCGAGGCCGACACCGTAGAGAAACGCACCCTCCTGAGAGTATACATTAGAAAGGGCTGCCCAGGCGGCACAGGTTGCCCCTGATGTGGGAATAGTTACCACTGGCAGTTGACAATAGTGACCCACCAATTTGGCTGCATCCAGGGCCTTGCCACCACCGACGCCAATAATCAGATCTGCTGCATGGGTGCTGACAGCTTGCTTGAGGGACTCTATTGTTGCTTCGCTACAATCAGGAGAGTAGTTCGCCTCCGCCGCAGTTAGTTGCTGCTGTGCCAGGACTGGTTGCAAGGGCGATCGCACTACCTCTAGAGTCCGATCGCCCCCTACGATCAGGGGACGAGAACCCAAACGGGCGATCTCCTCTCCTGCTTGGGACAGACAGTTTTCCCCTCGCATCACCCTGGTTGGGGCAACACTCATATATATTAAGGGCTTATTGGCTGTTGCCGCTGCTAATTTAGGTAATAAAGCTTCCTCAGACATCATTGTGGTATATTTTTCCATTCCGTCATCCTGCCCATCGCCCGTACCCGATCCCCAGTCACTCTGTGGAATTCGGCAATACTGGCAAGGAGGCTAATTTTTCCGAGTCTATGAATATCTCCATATTATCGTCTGCTCGACTTCTCAGCGATCGCTTGACATAACCCAGGTAAACTGGTTGCGATACATTCTCCTGGGGATGAATTATCGTCCGGGCCCGGATCGTCAGTTGGGTATCTGTACTACTACTGCGTCCTGGGGAAAACAGATCGTAAGCTGCTTGCCGGAGGGTAGCTTCCAGTTGGGGTTCTGTAATCTCCGGGGGCACTGCGATCGCCGTTTGGGCTGCGCCATTATCGTATACCCGAGAGAAGGGTACTGCACCTGGTATTTTTATCTGGGGGACTGCCGCTATACTCAAGGTGAACAAACCAGCGGTCAATATCACCATAAAGCTAGTAACGCCCACCAGTCTGAACCTGATGCCCCATTTGAGTACCCAACTGAGGACTGTCACGACAGCACAGAGGGCAGTAGCAATTCCTACCCACTTAGCTGCTAGCACAAATAAACTTGCTGTTGGCATGAGATTTTGTCCGATGTTTTGGGTTTTTATCTTGACAGAAGAGCGATTACGTGTTAATCGAGTTCATTGCTGACAAACCCTGCTTCTGGCTGAGTGCCTAAGGGATTTTCTAGGGCTGCCTTGAGGGTATGCCATGTCAGATTAGCACATTTGATTCTGACTGGGAACTGGGAAACGCCTTGCATGGCGTTCAACTTCCGCATTTCTTTGGGAAACTCTACTTCTCCTTTCATCATCCCTTGGAACCTTTCTACCATTTCCAGAGCTTCTGCAACTGTTTTGCCGATGCAGGCCCCGGCCATTAAGTCCGCCGACGCCATCGCGATCGCGCAGCCTTCCCCAGAGAATTTTAGATCGCAGATGCGATCGCGAGCATCATTCAGTTGCAGAGTCAGCTCGATGGTATCCCCGCAACTGGGGTTATATCCCCGCTGGGACCGATGCACCGGTTCCGTTTTGCCCCGATGCCGAGGCTTCTTGTAATGTTCTAGAATAACTTGTTGATAGAGGTCGCGCAAATTTTCCAGAGACATAGTTATCGTTTCGGATCGGTGTCCGACATGAACATGGCGATCGTGTTAATTTTAGCATAATAGCTAGCTGATGGTGCGGTTCGAGAGGAGAGAATCATTATGGGGTCTTCTCTAATCTCGTGGGACCGACTTATATCATACTTGGGAATATAAGTCAAAAAGACGCTGCACCACCTCAATGGCTTGGCCAGCAAAATTTCGGGCAACTGCTACTTTCTCCTGTTGTTCTATCACGCGGTCTGAGATCGCCTTTGCTTTTACCAGGATATCGTAATCTGACTCGGTGAGGAAGCCGCAAGCAAAGAATGTGAGAGCTAGTTCTGTGGGACTTTGCGTTTCAAAGTCAATTGAGTTCTGTTCTGCTATCATGCGCATTACTATTTTAGCTATAAACACAGCACCACAAACCGCTGCATCAAAATCTCCTTTTGCTATTAGTTTACCTGCTCTCTACAGATATATATAAATATCTGTCAAATCTCTAACTGGATAATCATATAATTTTGCTATTTGCTCGCCATCAGATACATCTTTTACTTGAGGCGTAATCTCTGGAGGTTTTAAGGCCACAATCACTGCCGTTTTTTCCGCGTGGATAATGTAATCGAGATCCGATCGGGAAATAAATTCAGTCAATGGAGCGACGCGCGGCTTCACTAAAACTCGATAACCTTGCTGTCTATAGCGCTCGGCAATTTTTTCGCTCATAGGATCTGATAACTCCTCTAATATCGGTCTAGTCATCTCGTTCCCATCTGAGTGACGATCGCGCAGCCTTCCCCAGAGAATTTTACATCACAGATGCGATCGCCCGCCTCATGCAGTTGCTCCCGTCAGCTCGATGGTATTCCCGCAGCTGGGGTTATGTCCCCGCTGGCGATACTTCAAAGGACAGCATTTTATTTGTCCGGAGCGAGGGGGGGACGGGTGTGGTCTTGCACCAGTTGGTTTGGAAACGGCAGATGGTATGGAACGCAAGCATAGACGCAGCTTGACAATAAGCCATTGCTGGCTGACAACGAACTATTACTGGCTTACATAAAGCCAATGTAAGCTTACATAAAGCCAATGTAAGCTTACTTAAAGCCAATGTAAGCTTACTTAAAGCCAATGTAAGCTTACCCAAAGCCAATGTAAGCTTACCCAAAGCCAATGTAAATGGGTGTGTAGGAGCATTTATTGCACTCAGAGCCCCCCCAAACCCCCCCCGTGGAGGAGATCCGGCGACTGTCCGGGCCCCCAATACTGCGTATGTTTTGCAACAACTTCCTCGGGAGAGTGGGGAGCAGGGAGGACGCACCGGACGCGGTGACACCCCATCTCCGTGTCTCCCCATCTCCGTGTCTCCCCCTCTCCGTGTCTCCCCCTCTCTTTTCCCTCTCCCTTCTCCCTTATTAGCATAATAGCTGCTTGGTGGCGCAGCCCTACAATGGCGACAAGTAGGCTATATCGATCGGATGCTTCGCCAGCATTTCCAGCGCGTTTTTTCCTAATATTTACCTCTATAATTTAGCTAAAAGCCTTAGGGTTTGAACCCCCGGCGGGCTGACTTTTAGAGTGCGATCGGGTAAAATAGGACAAGCTGACATAGAATATAAGTACGCGAATCTCTTCTCGGTGGAGTGTCCCATGGTAGTCGAAAATTTGTAAGTGCCGAATTTTCCCGAGAAGGTTAAAATGCAAATGAAACTACGCCAAAAAATTGACGAACTGACTTTACTAGAACTGTTTTGGTCCGAACCAAAAATTGCCGATCGTGAAGATGGTTATTGGTGTTACGAAGCTACAGATGATGCAGGTAGGGTCATCCGTTTTGGCATGGATGTAATTCAGGAGTCCGTTCAGATAGACCTAAAAGTTTCTGGTTTATCCCTAGTAACTCTCAGCTTTGAGTTAGTTGATGCTATTGAAATCATCGATTTAGATCGAGGACAATTTGCTTTTGTCGTAGCAGCTGATATTGAGCAGGCTAGAACTAGAATTGAAGTGAAATTGCGACCTGATATTGAAGTTCAGGGATATACTCTGAAAAACGAATCCTAGGGGAACATCTCGATGTAAGTAATATAGCCCGCGCAGGCGGGCTTTGTTCCTGTAGCCCCACCATAAATGGTGGGGGCGGTGGGGTCGGCGGTGGTAGCTGCTTAAATGTAAAGCTGGGCCACATACTCGCCATAGCCGTTATAAGGCAAAGTCGGGCGCCTGGGCCAAGAAAAAGGCGAACCAGAAGTAATCAGCCGTTCCGTCGCCTGGGACCATCTCGGATGAGGTTTATTCGGATTCACATTCGCCTCGAAATCATACTCATTTGCCACCAAAGTATTCCAGAACGTTGCCGGTTGTGACTCCAAAAACTCAATCTTCACGATCGACTTAGCGCCCTTGAAGCCATACTTCCAGGGAACCACCTCTCGAATTGGCGCACCATGCTGCTTCGGCAGAGTGTGACCATAGATCCCCGTAGCAAAAAACGCCAACTCATTCATCATTTCATCCAGGCGCAGACTTTCCGTGTAGGGCCAGGGATATCTCGCAAAAGGTAACCCAGATCCCCCCGTGCTAATCTTGGCGTCGTACCAGGAGGTAAAACGCACGAATTTTGCCTTGGAGGTAGGTTCCACATCTTCTACTAGCAACCTCATGGGAAATCCTACCCAGGGTACCACCATTGCCCAAGCTTCCACGCAGCGGAAGCGATAAACCCGTTCCTCTATGGGAAACCTTTTATGGATATCATCCAAATCATACAGTCGGGGCTTGTGTACCAAACCCCCGACTTCCACTTTCCAGTCTGCCGTTGGCAACGCCTGTGCGGCCTTCCAAATCGATTTCCCACTGCCGAATTCATAGAAGTTGTTGTACTTCGCTGCCAACTCCTCGGCGGTGATCGGTCGATCGACCTTAGCAAAATCCGGATTGCGTACTAGATTAGGGTAAGGCTTATAGAAGCTTTCCGTCGATGATGCCGGAGACTGGTCACAACCTGCTACGGGCAAGATACTGCCAGTCAAACCAGCGCCAAGCAAGGATTTCATAAACCGGCGTCGGTTAAAAAAAGCCTCTTGGGGCGTTGCCTCTCGTTCGGGAATTTCCCAGGATTTTGGTACGCGGATTAAAGTCATGGAACTTATTTTCGGTTGTTGGGTAGCACCTCTATTATGAGAGAACTAACTCAAGATTTATGAGGTAATTTCCCCAGCCTACCACCGGCAGCCCTCCGATCCTACCTGCGGGCGATCGCCTCCCCAAGCCTCCCCAAGTCTTTCACACCGGTCGTTCTGGGCTTATAGCATTGATATTTTGTATGATTCAATACATATATCACAGAATGTCAGTTATCTGCTATAAATTTAAGATTTGCTTAATAGTTGCAAGAGATTAAATTTTGTTACAATTATTTAACAAGGGACTAAGATGAATGTAAATTAAGAAAAATAAATAAGAAAGGGCAATAGATCGATGTACGCCTTAAAATACCCAGAATTTCACAACCCATTTTTAGAAAGCCTGGTGGCTCATACACCGGCAGTGCTTTATCAATATGTCCTCCATGCCAATGGCAGCGAGGAGTTTGTTTACATGAGCGACTATGTCCGCGAGATCTTTGAACTAGAACCAGCAGCAATTCAGCAGAATCAGGAGTTGATCTGGAAGCGAGTCCATCCCGATGACCGTCAGTCCTGCCGTGAAGCAATGACAGCGGTGGCCCTGGAGAGAGATCCATGCCATTGGGAAGGCAGGATCGTCACTCCTAAAGCTGGGCTCAAGTGGATTCAAATTACAGTTAAATCTCAACAGCAGCCAAACCGCGACATCATCTGCTATGGCTTGATTACCGATATCACCGATAGCAAACGGGCGGCGGCGGCAGAAATAGAGAGGGAACAACGGTTCCGGGCCATGTTTGAGCAAGCGGATGTCGGCATTGTCGAATGTACCCTGGACGGTCGCGTCCAACAAGTCAATCAAAAGTTTTGTGATATTGTGGGCTACAGCCAGTCGGAACTACTAGCCCTCTCCTATACAGATATTACTCATGCGGATGACCGGGTAGCTGATGATGCCTATCTCAAACAACTGTTGGCAGGTGAAATTCAGACTTACTCGATTGAAAAACGCTATCTTCGCAAAGGTGCTACCGCAGAAAAGGAATTTACTTGGGTGCATATGAGGGTGTCGCTGGTGCGTCGGCCCACGGGAGATCCCCAGTCTCTGCTGGCGGTAGTCACCGATATTAGCGATCGCAAAAAGGCCGCTAGAGCCCTGAAGGAGAGCGAACGACGCTTCCGGGCGATCTTTAACTCGGCTTTTGGGTTTATCACGATCCTTTCGCCTCAGGGGAAAATTGAGCAGGCAAATCAGACCGTACTGGACTTCGCAGGCGTCCAACTAGCAGATGTGGTGAATTGTCCCCTCTGGGAGACTCCCTGGTTCAAGCTCAAACGTAAGACTTCCCGACAGCATCAAAATCGTTTGCAACAGGCAATTGCTACTGCTGTGGCTGGTGAATTTGTCCGCTATGAAGCCGAGATTCTGGGGGCCGACGAAAAAATAGTCACCATCGATTTTTCCCTCAAGCCCGTGTTTGATTCTTGTGGGAAAGTGGTACTGCTGATCGCAGAAGGACGCGATGTTACCGAACGCAAACGGGCGGAAGAGGCCCGACGGCGATCGGGGGAACTCCTGAAAAAGAAAAATAAGCAGCTCAACCAGACTCTGGGTGACTTGAAACGCACCCATTCACAGCTAATTCAAGCCGAAAAAATGTCTTCCCTCGGTCAGATGGTTGCAGGTGTAGCCCACGAAATCAACAATCCTGTTAACTTTATTTACGGCAACCTTACCCATGCCGAAGATTATATCAGCGATCTGTTAGAAATAATGGGGATGTACGAGCGTCACTACCCCCAACCTCACCCAGAGATAGCTGCCGAAATCGAGGAAATGGAACTAGATTTCGTGACAGAAGACTTGCCCAATTTGCTGAATTCGATGAAAGTTGGTGCCGAACGGATTCGCGAGATTGTCAAATCCCTGCGGACTTTCTCTCGTCTGGATGAAGCGGAGGTGAAAAACATCGATCTGCACGAGGGAATAGATAGTACCTTGATGATTCTTCAGAACCGCTTGAAAGCTAAACCCTGTCATCCGACAATTGAGGTGGTCAAAAACTATGGCAATTTACCCCCAGTTGAATGTTATGCAGGACAACTAAATCAGGTGTTTATGAACATCCTCGCTAATGCCATTGATGCGATCGAAGAATGTAAGCATGGCGCGGCCTGCTCTCGGGACAATATCCGCAATCCCAAGATTACAATTCGCACAGTCAAAGCGGGCGATCGGGTGGAGATTCGGATTGCTGACAATGGTCCTGGCATGCCTGAAAGCGTCAAGCAGCGACTCTTTGACCCCTTCTTTACCACCAAACCGGTGGGTAAGGGTACTGGTTTGGGATTATCCATCAGCTACCAAATAGTTGTGGACAAGCACGGCGGTCAGATGCAATGCTTTTCTACACCGGGACAAGGGACGGAGTTTGTCATCGATATTCCAATTAAACAGTCCTAATGTCGATCGTTCGTAGTAAGGACTTTAGTCCTTGCCGTTCGTAGTAAGGACTTTAGTCCTTGCCGTTCGTAGTCAGGACTTTAGTCCTTGCCATCATCAGCACTCCTCATACTTCTCGGTTAATAACTTGTCATTGCGAGGTCATTGCGAGGGGGGGACTATGGATCTGCCAGAAAAAATCTATTAGTATAGAAGGACCAAGGCCAAGAGCGCCTGATGGCCTGAGGCAGAGCCTCAGATGTTCCCTGGAGCGGCCCGGGAACGAATGACAGCCAAGCAGAGGTAGACTATGAACAAAGTCCAGGCAAAATTACCAACTGATATCTGGATAGCAGCTAGCTGGGATGAATACATCCAAGTAATAGCTCCCGAGTCAAAAGCCAAAGGCTACTATTATGATGGGAAATTGCGGATAGAAATGTCACCTGTGGGCAACGACCACGCCAGCGACCACACAATTATTATGTTTGCTGTTAATCTGTTTGCCAGCATTAAAGGCTTCGATATCAACGGAAAGGATAACTGCACCTACCGAAAAACTGGTATGCCAGAGGCTCAACCAGATGCCTTACTACATTGGAGAAAACGTTAATGCAATCCCTTGGGGAACTACCATCATCGACCTAGATATCTATCCACCGCCTAATCTAGTAATCGAAGTAGCTAACACATCTCTAGCTGGAGGCAGAGCCTCTGTTGTGCGTTCCCAGGCAGAGCCCGGGAACGAGTCTTGGCTAGCAATTAGCAATTAGCAAGCCCGCAATTCTCAATCATCCTAAGATGCGTAAGCTTCCTGGGTCTTTTGGCGATCGAGCTTCAAGATCAGCACGCCCAAGGGAGGCAAACACAAATCCAAGGAATAAGCATAATTGTGGAACCACCATTCATCAGTCCACTTGCCACCCAAATTCCCCATATTGCTGCCACCGTACTTACCAGCATCGCTATTAAACAACTCCGTGTAGAATCCCGGTTCTGGTACTCCAATGCGATAATGAGAATGAGGCTGAGGCGTGAAGTTACAAATCGCTACGACAAAATCATTCGGATCTTTGCCACGACGGATAAACGACACCACGCTATGGCGATTGTCGGTACAATCAATCCACGTAAACCCTTCTTCTTCAAAATCTCGGGTATAAAGAGCTGGTTGGCTGCGATAGAGTTGATTCAACTCACTTACAAACTGCTTCAGTTGCTGATGAGGCCCATACTGCAACAAATGCCACTCCAGATCCCCCCAGACATTCCACTCATTCCACTGACCAAACTCCATACTCATAAACAGAGTCTTTTTGCCTGGGTGGGCGAACATGTAAGCAAACAAGCAGCGCAGGTTAGCATATTTCTGCCACTCATCCCCCGGCATCTTTCCGATCATGGGGCTTTTGCCATGGACTATCTCATCGTGAGATAGGGCTAGCATGTAGTTCTCCGAGTGGTGATACCACATGCTGAAAGTCACGTTATTCTGGTGGAACTGGCGGAACCAAGGATCCATGCTGAAGTAGTCCAGCATATCGTGCATCCAGCCCATATTCCATTTCATGTTAAAGCCCAAACCCCCTACATAGGTAGGCCAGGATACCATCGCCCAGTCTGTGGACTCCTCCGCGATCGACATGGTACCGGGGAAATAGCTAAATAATAGATGATTCACCTGACGCAGGAAATCAGCAGCTTCAATATTTTCCCGGCCTCCGTACTGATTTGCTACCCATTCTCCATCCTCGCGGGCGTAGTCCAGGTACAGCATGGAGGCCACCGCATCCACCCGAATGCCATCGATATGGTACTTGTCGAACCAGAACAGCACGTTGGCCACCAAGAAATTCCGTACCTCATTGCGGGAATAGTTGAACACCAGGGTGCCCCATTCCTTATGTTCCCCTTTGCGGGGGTCCGCGTGTTCGTAAAGATGGCTGCCATCAAAAAAGGCCAAACCGTGACCGTCCTTGGGGAAGTGGGCCGGAACCCAGTCCACAATCACCCCAATGCCATTTTGGTGACATTGGTCCACAAAATACATGAAATCTTGCGGAGTTCCATAGCGGGAAGTAGATGCATAGTACCCCGTCACCTGATAACCCCAGCTACCATCAAAGGGATGTTCTGCTATAGGCATCAACTCAATATGAGTAAATCCCAGTTCCTTGACATAGGGAATTAGCTTGGCCGCCAGTTCCCGGTATGTGAGGAAACGCGCATAGGGTTTATAATCCGAGACTACTACTACAGGCTCTGTCGTACCATCAGCCAATTGGGCAGGTTGTTCGGCATCGGCATGCATCCAGGAACCCAAATGCACCTCATAGACTGCGATCGGCTCTTTCAGGACATCAGTGTGGCGACGGCGTTCCATCCAGTCATCGTCATGCCAGCTATAGGAATCTAAGTTGGTGACAATGGAAGCGGTTTTGGGTCGGACTTCCTGCTGAAACCCGTAGGGGTCGGACTTCTCGTAAATATGCCCCTCGTAGTTTTTCACTTCGTATTTATAATGTTCGCCCACACCCACGTCGGGAATAAACAACTCCCAGACACCGTTACCTGTTTTCCGCATCTGATGCTTGCGACCGTCCCAGTTGTTAAAATCCCCCAGCAGTGAGACATTGCGGGCATTGGGTGCCCAAAGGGCAAAGTAAACCCCTTTAACACCGTTGACTTCCGTGGGGTGGGCACCTAGTTTCTCATAGATGCGGTGATGGTTGCCTTCGGCAAACAGGTGAATGTCAAGGTCTGTCAGCTTGGGAGAACGAAAGGCGTAGGGATCGTAGATCACCCGTTCGTGTTCTCCTTCTTTAATCTTTAACTGATAGTTGGCCAGTTCCTGCTTCTCGATCGTGCATTCAAAGAAGTGGGGATTATGTACCGACTGCATCTGGTGTTCGCTGCGATCGTCCGGGCAGAGTACCCACACGGCCTCTGCAGTCGGTTGATAGGCTCGCACTACCCAACTTGTTTTACCATTATCTTCTATCTGATGGGGCCCTAGTACCTCAAAGGGGTCGTGATGCTGATTCCAGACAATCCGGTCTATTTGATCGGGGGCGATGGTCGTTGACATGAGGCTATCCTACCTATCTCCATTAAGTTACTGAACAAGTTACAAAAATATCCACGCCCAGGAACCTGGCTGTGGTTTGATTTATGTTTCTTTATTTTAGAGGATGAATTTTAACATTCTCGGGCAATCAATAGGCCATCTCAGCCCAGACAGGCGATCGGCCTTAGAAGGGTATGATAGTACGAACGGCGCGACGTATGCGCAGGAGGAAAATCAGTTCGGAGATTTGGGGGTCGATCCTTGTGGATGGTCTCGACTGTAGCTTCCCTTGCAAGAGGGCGTACTCGGCGGCGGTCAGGGGTTTACCGTCAACTGGCGATCGGGCTTCGGTAAGGATCTCGGTGCGCAAGATTTCTTCGGGGACATCGGACGGCGGCGGTAAGGCCCTAGCGGGGGAAAGGGTTCCCAGATAGATAGCCGAAAGTAGGGCCACTCTTGTATATCTATACATTGATTATCCTTCAGCGAGTCCAGGGGGTAAGGGTTCGCGGCAAGTTTTGTGTACCTCGGTAATGCGTGAGAATAGCCAGGGATAGGACTGACGGTAGTCCGGGATCAGGGCTAGGGGACTCAGCAGGGCCGCAGCGGCCAGATCGGCTACGCTCAGATTTGAGCCTACCAGATAGGGGCTGTCTTGCCATCGGGATTTTAGCACATCCATTGCTAAATTGAGGCGCGATCGGGCTAATTCTACTGCTGCGGGTGTAATGGAGTATTGACGAATCACTACTTGTATGACCAGTTGACTGAACCAAGAGGGGTCGATATTCTTTCCGGCACCGGCGCGGAAGTGATAGTAAACAAAACGAGTAGCAGTACCGATGCTTTCATCTAACCAGTCTTCCAGCATCTGGGCTTCCTGTTGCTGTTGCGGATCCGGTAATGTCAGGGGCGGATCGGGGCTGTAGCTTTCCAGATATTGCCATATTCGGGTGGAGTCGGCGATCGCCTGTGGTTGACCCTCTAGTTGGGGCAATAGCACTGGCATCGTCGTCAGTCCGGTGAGGGGTTTTAGTTTGAGGACATGGAGACCAGGAGTGAGGTTTTCTACCTGGTAAGAAATTTGCTTGTAGCCTAGGGCTAGTCTGGCTTTGCGACAATAGTGCGATGTACTAAATTGCAGTAGTAGCATGGTTAATGGCCTCTTGGAAATGGCAAATAGTTAATTGTAAATTGTTTCTCGCAACAATATCTAGCTGAAAAATATCCTGGCAAAATTTTTATTAAATCTTGACATTTGGCTGGCATTTCACAATCAAAAACGGAGCAATTGTTAATTGAAAATTGCTCCACTTTACCTTCGCTCTAGTGCTACGCTACCGCAGGCAATTAGCCCGCAAGGGCAATTTTCCATTGGCAATCGCAAATGTGAGATGATACCTTACACAGTTACTTAGGACGTACAGGTTCGCGGTCCTTGTCTTTACAGAGGGAAGAATTTAGTGCCCCTTTCGGATAGGCAATCCGTTTGTGATTGAACTGTTCCCAGACTCGCACGAAAACATCCGCAACGATCGGCATTTCCTCTCGCGTTAACCCAGAATCTACCAATTGATTGTCTTGCCAACGGGCTTTGAGGATTTTATTCACCATTCCTAGGGCTTCCTGATAGGTAGCATCCTTGAGCGATCGCAGGGCGGCCTCACAGGAATCAGCCAGCATCAAAATCCCCGTTTCGCGGGACTGAGGAATCGGACCATCGTAGCGGAAATCCGACTCCCGCACCACTATATTCGGATCTTTTTCCGCCATCTGCTTCGCCTGATAATAGAAATAGGCAATCAGCATTGTTCCTTGATGTTCTGGAATAAACGCCTCAACGGACTTAGGCAACCGATACTTGCGAGCCATTACCAGTCCTTCACTGACATGCTTTTTGATAATCTCCGCACTCTTCCAGGGATCTTTAATTTCATCATGCTTATTGGGACCCCCCATTTGATTTTCAATGAACCCCAACGGGTCGTGCATCTTGCCGATATCATGATACAGGGTTCCCGCCCGCACCAATTCAACATTGCCACCCAGAACTCGGGTAGCTGCTTCCGCTAGCGTTGCCACAAACAGCGTATGTTGAAATGTTCCTGGGGCTTCCGAGTTCAGGCGCTGCAACAAGGGGCGATTTGGGTTAGCTAACTCTGCCAAACGCACCGGGGTAACTAGATCGAACACGTGTTCCAAATAGGGGCTCAAACCCAATGCTACAATGCTGCAAGCTAAACCTCCCAGACTGCGAAGCCCAGCAGCAACTAGCAAGGGCGGCCAGACCACAGGAGCAGCGGCAAGGATAATTAAGGTAACGGTCAGATAGACCACTCCTTGAGTCAATCCTACCGCTACCCCTAACAGGGCAAATTCCTCGCGCGATCGCATTCTTTCTGCCATCAAACCGCCCAGAATACCCCCCACGACACTTGCTAGCCAATCACTGAGGCTAATTATTTCCGGGCCGATCGGCATTCCTATGGGCAACAGCAAACCCAGTAAACTGACTACTGTCACTCCCAAGGCCGAACCATAAAAACTACCCATCAACAGCCCTGTTATTGGCAAGCTAGCAGCATCCAAATTTAAGACTACTAGCAATGGCGCACTCAGACTCAGCAGCAACACTAATATCATGTCTCGCTGGCGCATTCTCGGGTGAAATTTTCGTTGCACCACCCAAAACACCCCGATCGCCCCGCTGACCAACATCCCAAACCCCAGCAACCCTTTCCAGTTTACTTGCCGCTGAGAAAGGCCAAAATAATCTATGACCACAAATTCCTCTCTGGTAATGCGATCGCCCGCCTCCACGATCGCCTCATCTTTTTGGACTGATATCACCACTGCTTCCACAGATAAAGCCGCTTGTTCTGCTTGTAACCTGGTTTTTTCTGCATCTTCGATCAGATTTGCTTTAACCACCTGTTCTAGCAGTTCCCTCGCCCAAGAAGCTGTGGACTCTGGCACTGAGTCCTGCAGCTGTAAGGCGATCGCTTCGGCGAGGAGATTATCGGGCAATCCTTTGGGGATCCCTTGGGCCATCATTCTCCTGGTGCTTTCCTGGATGCCTTTAACTGTTTCGTTCCAAGTTGCATCGGACAGTTCCAGTAGTTCCTCGTCATATATTGTTTCTGGATCTTTGCTCCTCTGCGTTTTAATGGAGTTTAATGACAGAGCGTAACTCTGACGCACTTGGGCTATCCGATCGAGCAATGCTTGGAACTTTTCCGACTTTTCCGACTCAAGAAGCGACTCCTTGAGCGATCGCAGTTCAAATATCGCTTGTTCTTGTTCTGTGCGGGATATTTTATCCTCTGGCGCTGCTTGGCTATTATTAGCCCCCTCCCCACCGGACAATGGAGCCGACTCTTGCTCCCTTTTGGTGGAAATAGCGTTCCCGGGAGATCCGGTCTCTGGGGATTCCTCTGTCGGGGCTTTATTTACCCCCAGCAGTACCATACGCCACTCCCACTCCTGGGCTTGACGAAGGTACTGTTGGGTCTCTAGCGAGAGCAACTTTGGTTCCACGAATGGAAATCCACCCGCCTGCTGCCGCAATTCATTTCCCCGGTCCAGAATTTCCTCTATCTTCTGGTAAACCTGTTTATTTACCACTTCATCGATCATCAAGACCGGGATTGCACCCGTGCGTTCTCGCTGGCGCTTTGCTTCCGTCGCTTGGCTATCAGGTATCTCCGCCTTCTGGGGAGCCAATATCGTCTCTGGGGCGATCGTTCCCGACGATATTTTCGGCGCGTTGTATAAGCGGTAGCCTATTGTACTCGTCAGCGACACCACTGCTACCACCAATACCGCCCCTGGATGGGCTTGTTTTTTGCCGCTACCCCTGGTTAGTTTTGGCTTTCCTCCTGCATTTAATCCCGTCTGACTATAGTTACTGGACAGCTTCTTTTGTACTGGTTGGCGCGATCTCGGGGCTTCCGTGAAGTGGACTCGCCACCACCGATCTACCTGGCCTGTCAAATACTGAATTGTTTTCATTTTAGCACCCACTTAACAGCCGCAACCTTCAATTAATGCCTTTTACCATCAAACCTTCCTGACTACACCTCCGGGATATCTTTGGATCGCGCACGATTTAGCTAGTCGTGATTTTGGTAGCCGCCGCGCCCGAGTCAATACTGCCACCCTTCGGCTTCGCTCAGGGACCATGCGATCGGCTTTTTCTAATAGTATCAGACTCTGTGCCGAGGGAGCCAGAACTGAGTCTTGAGTATCTAAATATCATTATCCAATCCTCCTTTTGCTTAATGATAACTCATACTGGCTTTGTCAATTTCCTGGGTTTACTCCTCATCTATTATGAACGCCTCTCCTGCTTTGATGGCAGCGAGGTCGATCATTTGCTCTAACATAGCATACTTGAGAGCCTATTTTATTGGGGGTTATAAGCTTTTGCCCTATTAAATTGCTACGACGAACGCACCAAACCCTTGCGATCGATAGCTTCGGGAATTTTTAATATTTAATAAGATAATTTACCAATTGCTTACTACTTATGTGGTCCTCGCTGGTTGGATCCTCGGTACAGCAACAGCATTTCCCAGAGGGGATTTAGCGATCTGGGTGGGCCAATAGACACCAGACCAAGCGGCGAATAAGTTACTAGCGAGTTGGACAATTTCCGCTCCTGAGGTGACGCCCCAGCAAGGAAGAAGGATTTTATCGCTCATCTGTGCCATCGCCATCCGCCATGAGACTGGGATACCTACAATACTATTATATGCTCCTGACATTGCTCCAGTCAGAGCTGCGACCAGTTGTGGCTGGGCCCTAGCAATTCTCAAGGCCCGCATAACAGAGAGACGAAAATCTTCTGGAGTGGTCGCAAAGCAGTATAATGCTTTGGCGATACTATTTGAGAGCACGGAACTGGCGGTTTCTAGACTAGCCCCCACTAAGAGTAAGGTTTGCACTTGCTCTAGCTCAGAGGTAAGTTCCCCGTCTGACTGGATATAGTTAATGATTTGAGGAATGATGCTTCGGTGGTCGAATTTTTCTAGAGCTATTTGCAATAAGCAGTAGCCAATTGCTAGAGTAGCATCTTTTGTCTCCCCGACAGAACCAGATAATTGGCCAGCGGCAAGTTGATTGAGCTTCCGGCGCAGCTTTTCGGCATCTTCGTGAAAAAATAGGGCGTAGGGGAGGGTGGTGGCCGTAGCTTCGTTACCTACTGGCATGTTTCCCTCTAGGGGACCGCCTGCAATCAAGCTTTTGCACCCACGCACGGCGTAGCTTCCCCATCCAGGTAAGAACCGTGAGAGTTGGCCGATATCTAAATCCCACCAGTTGGCGGGTGGTGACCCCAACTGGTGCCAAGACCGGCTAGTGATGGAGATGCCTAACATTTCTCCGACAGCTGCCCCGAGGAAGGCTCCTTGAAATCGACTCTCAATGGTATAGCGCATGATGATTGATTTATCAATTAAGTAGTCGTGCAAAAGTATTTTAGTATTTGTTTTTTTAGTCAACAAGCGCATAACCCTTGCACTGTAATAATTTGAAGCTCTCTGGCTCGAACTACGAACTACGAACTACGAACTACGAACTACGAACTATTTATTGGTGAGGTGTTCGGTAGCTGGACTGTCAAGAGGACGCGCTCCGGGTGGCCCTGGCTCCTTACTGTCTATCCTACATCCACTGGGAACGACCCTGGCCTGTAGACCGGTAGCGGTGCTAGTGTCAGGAGTCTGAGACGGAAGAACGGTGAACTTGCTATGCTGGAAGATGATATCCATCTGTATTGCCAGGATGAAACCAGTTTTTGCTGCTCTTGCTGCTTGCCTGCTGACTGCTTCATTGAGTGCCTGTGCCAATAGTGAAATGGGCTCTGCCGTTGAACAATCCTTGGCCGCAGACCCCAATCTTCAGAAAAACGCCTCGACTCGGACGCCGGACGGGACCGCCACCCAATCCCCGCCTCCCGATCGGACGTCCGATCGGGACAATGTAATAGTAGAGCGCGAGCCGATCGATACTCCGGAGCCGTTAAATCCTCCCCAGGATCCACCCGAAATTGCCGCACAGACCGCTGAGACAGTATTGAGTACCTGGTCGGACGGGGAAATACCCGAACCATTGCGTCAGTACGTGGCCGACTTGATAGAACTGGGGGTTTTAACTCCAGCAGATTTGGCACCCGATCGAACAGTGATGCGCCGGCAGTACGTCCGTTGGCTAATGTTGGCTAACAATAAAATGTATGCTCACAACCCAGGTAAACAAATTCGTCCGTCAACGTCAAAATCTGCTGAACCAGTTTTTCAGGACGTGCCCCGTACTGATCCGGACTTCCCTCTAATTCAAGGTTTAGCAGAGGCGGGTATACTGCCAAGCAGGTTAACTGGTGATGGGACAGTAGTTTTGTTTCGCCCAGATACCGCCCTTACCCGCGCCGAAATGATTCTCTGGAAAGTGCCTCTGGATATCCGTAGAGCTTTACCTACGGCTACGATCGATACGGTGAAGGAAACCTGGGGTTTCCAAGATGCTGCTAAGATTGACCCGAAGTCGTTACGCGCAGTTTTGGCAGATTATCAGAATGGAGAGAAGGCGAATATCCGCCGGTCTTTCGGTTATACTAATTTGTTTCAGCCGACGAAAACTGTTAGCGCTATTGAGGCGGCGGCGTCTCTATGGTATTTTGGCTATCAAGGTGATGGTATATCTGCTGTGGAGGCGATCGCTATTGCTCGCAGCAAAGAACAGACGCCTACTGTCAGTGGTCAGTAGTCAGTGGTCAGTGGTTAGTGGTTAGTGGTCAGTGGTCGGTGGTCAACCCACAACTAACAACTAACAACTAGCAACTAACAACTAACAACTAGCAACTAACAATTAACAACTAACAATTCACGAATAGAGAAGATGCCTAAAACAGTTGCCGATGTCATGACCCGCGATCCGATCGTGGTCCAGCCTGAAACTTCTCTGAAGCAGGCTATTAAAATTATCGCAGACAGACATATTAGTGGTCTGCCGGTTGTAGATGGGGAAGGAAAATTGGTGGGGGTAATTTCCGACAGCGATCTATTATGGCAGGAAACAGGGGTAGAACCTCCTGCCTATATTATGCTGTTGGATAGCATAATTTATCTGGAAAATCCCGCTACCTATGAAAAGGACTTGCGTAAGGCGATGGGACTGACGGTTAAGGAGGTGATGAGCGATCGCCCCATAACGGTGAAACCGGATAAACCCCTGCGGGAAGCGGCCCAGATGATGCAAAAACACCACATCCATCGCTTGCCCGTACTGGACGATGCGGGTAAATTGATTGGTATTCTCACCCGTGGTGATATTATCCGCTTAATGGCGACCAGTGAAGAATAGTTCGTAGTCAGTAGTCAGTAGTCAGTAGTCAGTAGTATTAGAGGTAGGTGGTCAGCGATCGAGGTTCAAACTAACAACTAACAACTAACAACTGACAACTAACAACCCACAATTAGCAATTAAAAATTAGCAATTAACAAATGACAATAACTCCTGAGTCAGTGGCAAAGTTACTGAGTTCTGAAGATTACGGCGATCGCCTGCGGGGCATTAACGAACTGCGCCAAGTGGAAGAGGCGATCGCATTTGAGATGATTCAACCTTTAATTGTTGACAATAATGTGAGAATCCGCTATGCAGCAGTGAGCCAGATGGCGATTCTGGGGCAGCAAGATTTACAGAAGTCTTTGCAGATATTGCGCGATCGGCTCTTCAACGACCCGGAAATTGATGTGAAAGCAGCTGCTGCGGACGCTTTGGGCGCTCTCAAGTTAACGGAAGCTTTCAGCGACCTAGAACAAGTATACCAAAGTACTGAAGAGTGGCTACTGAAACTCAGCATCGTCGCCACTTTAGGGGAAATGGGAGACCCCCGTGCATTTGATATCCTCGCTGATGGTCTCAAATCAGAAACAGACATTGTCAAAACTGCTGCTATTAGTTCCTTGGGAGAATTAGGAGATTCCCGTGGGGTTACTCTGTTGATTCCTTTTGCTAGCAATTCAGATTGGCAAGTCCGTTACCGGGTCGTGCTAGCGCTGAACCGCTTGGGTGGCCCAGAAGCTCGGTCTATTCTAGAAAGTTTAGCAAAAGATGAAGTCGAGCAAGTTGCGACAGAAGCGAAAAAGGGTTTAGAATCATAATCGTAATCTTCCGGTTGTAAGGCGTTATCTTCATGTGATGCTTCAATTGGGTTTCCCGACCTGTAGCATTTTGTTGAAAAAAGTCAAGATAATTGCGGTTGAGCTTTTGAGAATAATTGTGCAATACTCGGTCTTAATTATCTAATCCTTAGCTGACTTCCGACCGGAAATTGGTTATGAGAATATTGCTGGTAGAAGACGATCCCGAACAACTAGAACCTTTGCATGCGGCATTATCCCAAGTGGGACATATTGTCGATGGGGTGGAGGAGGGAGAAACGGCTAAATGGTTGCTGTCGGAAAAAGACTACGATTTGCTAATCCTTGACTGGATGTTGCCCACGGTCAGCGGCCTAGAAGTTTGTCGCTATTACCGACAAACGGGCAAAACTGCTCCTGTATTAATGCTGACTGCTAAGGATGCTACTATAGATAAAATTACAGGCTTAGATGCTGGTGCAGATGATTACTTAGTCAAGCCCGTGGACTTGCTGGAATTGCTGGCAAGGGTGAGGGCATTGGGCAGGCGATCGCCTTTATGGACGGCAGATACCCTCTGCTACGAAGACCTACAATTAAATTTAACCACTCTCAAGGTCGAACGGCAGTCATCTGTCGTGCAGCTTTCGGTGCGGGAATTTCAATTGTTAGAATATCTGATGCGCCATCCAGGACAAGTTTTAACCCGCAACCAAATAGAACAGTATCTCTGGGAATGGAGAGAAGAACCGGAAAGCAATGCCGTTACTACCTTGGTCCGCCGACTGCGACAGCGACTACAAATCATAGGGGCGTCTTCATGGGTGGAAACTGTTTACGGCATGGGGTATCGCTGGCAACGACCACATTCATCCTCAGTTTGAGCAACTATGCAAAAATCGATCGCCCAAAAGCTGCAAAGTTTCTGGAGGCACATGCCAGTCCGGCGACGGGGCAGGTTTATTATTGCCATTCCCGTGACTTATTTCATTGCTACCCTGGCAGCAGTGTATTGCTTGAAACTAGATTTGGTAGAAGATGAAGATTTGGTACAGCACACTCAACAAGTGCGTTTAGAAACCAAAAGTTTACTCGCGGCCTTAATTGATGCCGAAGCGGGAGTTCGAGGTTATGCCATGACCGGACGACCGGATTTTCTCGCGCCCTATAGTCAGGCGATCGCAGAAATTCCCCAATCCCTCACCCAATTGGGGCGGCTAATTTCCGACAACCCCCAACAAATTGCCAGACTGACAGAAATTAGACAATTAACAGAAGAAACTCTCGCCATTATGGAGAAGAAATTGGCGAAGATGAATGTCTTGGTGCTACGGGGAGGCTGGAAAAAACGCGAAGGCGAACAATCCTATTATCAATCGCCACTACAAGGGCAATTTTCTCCTAGCGAACTTTATGATTGGCTAGAACAGTGTAAAACTCTTGTGGATACAACGAGAGTAAAAATTGACAGTTTTGCCGCCGAAGAAGAACGCTTGTTAGCGGAACGCAAACAGCATTTAGAGTTCGATCGACTGCTAAGTTTTGGTGTTTTATTGGTTGCTATTATTCTGGGGCTGGCTGGAGGTATTTTTGCTCTATATCTTTTCGGTGAGTTGGAGCGAGAATTGTCCCAGGAGAGAAAATGCTTGCGCGAAACTAATGGGAGGTTGGAGTTATCTCGAACTGAGGTAGAACTGGCCAATCAAAAACTTCAAAATGCTTACGAACAATTACAGCGCTTTACTGCTAATGCTTCCCACGAATTGCGTTCTCCTTTGGCAGCTATTTTAAGTAACGCTCAGGTGGGATTATTAGCACCGGATAGCGATAATATTCAACCCCGACAGCGTTTGGAAAAAATCGTCGAACTTGCCAAGTCAATGAAGACCTTGGTGGAAAATTTACTATTTTTAGCTAGGTGCGAAAGCTTGCCGGAAACTGTGGTAGAAATTGAGTTAAAATCTTTCCTGCAAAAAATTAGCGATGAATGTCAATTGCTAGCAGCAGGAAAAAACCTTAATTGGATAGTAAATTTACCGGCTACTCCAGTTATGGCTAAAGTGGAACCGAATCTCCTACAGCAAGCTGTAGTAAACTTGCTGCAAAATGCTTGCAAATATACCCCGGATGAGGGTACAGTTGAGATAAAAATGGAGACCGACGATGGTCAAATTGACATATTGGTCAGAGATACGGGAGTGGGAATTACCGAGGCAGATTTACCTCATATTTTTGAGCGCTTTTATCGGGTGGAAAGGCGATCGCGCAGCGGTTTTGGTTTGGGATTGGCGATCGCCCAGCAAATTGTCAACCTCCACGACGGTCTCCTGACAGTGGAAAGCGTCTTGGGTCAGGGGTCAACTTTTACTATCTCTCTCCCGTTGACAGCAAAAGTCAAACCCCCAAATAAGGGCCATGCGTGATGATTAATCGTTTCAAAGGATGGGGGAACCGTTGGGGCGAGTAATGGCAGAAGCATCGAAGTCGTCATCGTCAAATTCTCCCACTACATTTACTCGTTCTCCGCGCCTCAAATTGAGGGATTGATTATCGGGTAAATCCGCATCAACGCGAACACGACCATTGCGAGTCCGCAGCAAAAACTCATCGTTATCCACCATCCGAATAACCCGACCGGAGATAGTAGTTGCCGTTCCCGGTGCATCTGTCGTCGGAACTATGGGAGAACCGTCCGGGCGAGTAACGGCAGAAGCATCGAAGTCGCCATCGTCAAATTCTCCCACTACATTCACCCGTTCTCCGCGCCTCAAATTGAAGGATTGGTTATCGGGTAAATCCGCATCAACGAGAACTCGACCATTGCTAGTCCGCAGCAAAAACTCATCGTTATCCACCATCCGGATAACCTGACCGGAGATAGTATTTGCCGGTGCCGGTGTATCTGTGGAAATTATGGGGGAACCGTCCGGGCGAGTAATGGCAGAAGCATCGAAGTCGCCATCGTCAAATTCTCCCACTACATTCACCCGTTCTCCTGGTTGCAGGTTGAGAGATTGGGAATCTGGTAAATCCGCATCCACCAGAATGGGACCATTATTGGTCTGAAGCAAAAACTCATCGTTATTCACTATCCGGATAACCTGACCGGAGATGGTGCTTGTGGAAAAAGTCCTGTTTCCTGGAGAAGTTAAAGGATCGCTTGTCCGATAGATCTCGCCGGTTAGACTCTCCCCTGTCACCGGATCTAAAATCATCGAACCGTCCGGTCTCGCGATCGATCGGGTATCGATTTCCCCTTTGTCAAATTCATCTACCAACACGCTGACAGATTCGCCGACTGTTAAATCCAACCCTGAAGCACGAATAGGTGAAGGATCTACAATGGCACTGCCGCCACCAAAATTGAGGACAAAATCCTCTCCATCCTCCGTGAAACCACCGACGATTCCTGTGATGATGGCTCCTGGTTGAACTCCCACTGTGGGAAATGGATTTGGGTCAATCATATTTAAGACTCCTCGAACGTGATGGTTTCACCATAAAAAAAGAAAGTGACATGAATGTGACACCATTTTTTTTCTGCTTGTCATTTTTCTGTCACATTTACTTTTTATCTTCGGGATAGAGTAGGCACCGCCCACCCTTGAGGCGATCGCACTATTGCTGTAACCTGATTGCTGTCATCTCTGTAATGTGTAAAATTTTCCGGACACCTCTTGTCAGTAATATTTCGGACATATTCTTTCACTTTTCACTGGCTAAAGTAGATGTCGTTCAGGAAAGCAAATCATGATCCCGTTACTAATCAAGGAAAATCTAGTGCAGCCGTTCAAATACTGGAATGAAGGCATCAAAGAAGGGATGGTGAATCATCAAGGTGAATTGTATTCTTATGTGGGGTCATACCCCTTGAATAGAAGAGCGCAGGCTTATGAGTTAGGATGCGAAATGGCTGAAAAGGGAATGGATATCTGCCTAACTTACTCTCCGTTGGGTTATAAAGTATGGATGAAGCTGAAACTTTCTGAAGCTAATCAAACCGATAACCAGTTCGGTAACGTGCAAATAGCATGAATAATTTTAATGAGCGATTGAAAAATCTGAGATGCATGTCACTTTCTTGTCACATTCTGGAGTTAACGTCAGAATAGGACTACCCAAAAATAACTTTTGCCAACTAATTCAGGAACGATAATCATGAACAAGACAATTGCCATAGCTTTATGTGCAGCTTCTTTTCTGTTGCCAGTTAGCGGAGTGCGAAGTCAAACCCCCATTGGAGATTTGCAGCGCCCTCATGGCGTTACTATTTCCGGCACCGTAAAGAGTGTAGTTGGTAATGAGTTTATTCTCCGCGACAGCAGTGGAGAAATTATCGTAGATGCGGGACCGCGCTGGAGGCAAGAAATTAATCTCACTCCCGGGGAACGAGTGACGGTTGTGGGTGAATACGACGACGATGATTTCGATGCTTATTCTATTTCTCGCAGTAGCGGTGAAGTCATCCAAATTCGTACCGAGGATGATGATGATCCTTGGGAGGAACGGTAAAAAAGACGCTTCAACTGCTGCCGGGGAAGATGCGATCGCTTTTAATATGATTCAACCTGTTGAGAATCAACTTGAGGTTCTACGTAAGCGCCTTGCGCGCTTATCTTCCCTTGCTAGCATCAACCAGAGAGGACAGAACGCTATCTACTATCTCCTCTATATATTTGATATCTTGTATCATTCTCAATAAGACCGATTAAGCTGGTTTGGGGGGATGGGACTGTTTCATCCCCTTCTAAATAATTTTCTAGGCGCTTTCTCGCCCGGAAAGCACTAAAGTGCTTACTACTAACTGCCCGGAAAGCACTAAAGTGCTTACTACTAACGGTTCTACTTAGCATCCATCCAATTATCGCCTGCATGAATATCAACCACCAGCGGCACGGTTAACTCCACAGCAGATTCCATCGCGGTCTTGATTTCCGATTGTAACACTTCCCACTCCTCTGGGGGAACTTCAAATACTAATTCATCATGCACTTGTAATAGCAATCTCGCCTGGTACTTCTGTAACCGTTCATCCAGTTTTACCATCGCTATTTTGATGATATCCGCACTCGAACCCTGAATGGGCGCATTCGCTGCGGCCCTTAACATCCCAGCATCGTTCCTACCGAGAGCGAAATTAAATTTGTTTAAGTCGATCTCTTCGGGATCCCTTCCTTTCATCTTCTGCAAGGTTCCATTTTCAAACTCGAAGTAGCGACGCCGCCCTAATATTGTTTCCACATATCCACGGGCGATCGCCTCCTTCTTCACCCTCTCCAAATAGGCAAACACGCCTGGATAGCGTCGATAAAACCGCTGAATAAATTCTTTTCCTTCTGCGCTTGTCACTCCCGCCGATCGGGCAAATTTTTGCGCCCCCATGCCGTAAATAACGCCAAAGTTAATCGTCTTACCCACACCTCGTTCCGCTGGCGTTACTGTTTCCTTTTCAAATAGCAGTCGGGCCGTGACTGTATGAATATCTGCATTTTGCTGGTAAGCCTCAATTAACACCGGTTCCTGACTCAGATGTGCCAAGATCCGCAACTCTATTTGGGAATAGTCTGCCGATAGCAACAACCAGTCCTGTTCCGGTAAAAACGCCTTTCTAATTTGCCGCGAAAATTCCGTTCTAATGGGAATATTCTGTAAATTAGGATTGGAAGAAGAAAGTCGTCCCGTTCCCGTCACCGTCTGATTGAAATCTGTATGCACCCGCTGGGTATCCCCACGCACCAACTGCGGTAAGGCATCCACATATGTTGATTTTAACTTGTCCAGGGTGCGATATTGCCAAATCAGATCGACCACCGGGTGATCCTCTTGCAGTTTTTCCAGGGTAGCGGCGTCAGTAGAATAACCCGTCTTAATTTTCCGAGATTTCTTGCTATCTAAACCCAGCTTCTCAAACAGCAACTCACTCACCTGTTTAGGTGAACCCAGGTTGAATTTATCTCCCGCTTCCCGATATGCTTGTTCTTCAATCTTTGCCAACTCTTTTTGCAACTGTTGCGAGAGTTCCTCCAGGTATTTGCTATCAATCCTGATCCCGGTATATTCCAGGGCTGCTAGAATTGGTTCTAAAGGCTGTTCTACCTCTAGCAGCAGCTTCTGCAAAGCTGGTACTTGCTGGAGTTTAGCACTCAACTTCTCTACCAATTGGAAGGTTGCCTGCAGCTGCTGGCCACAGTAATATGCTACTGTCGGGATATCTACCTCCGCAATTGTTTTCCCCTTTGGCACTACTTCAGAGTAGCTTTTCATCTTCAGCACCAGATTATTCCTCATTGACAAGTCTTTGAGGTTATGAGGCTTTTCTGGATCTAGGACGTAACTTGCTAGCATGGTGTCAAAACCTACCCCTTGCAGTTCTATTCCCTGACATCGCAGGACTAGGCGATCGCCCTTAGCATTCTGGAACGCTTTGGGATAATCTCCACTTTCGAGAATGGGACGCAAAGCCTCTAGAACCATAGCCATATCCAAATTATCCCCCGTTACGTGATGAATGGGAATATAAGCAACATCATTGGCATCCGTTCCCCAGCAGCAACCTATTCCTACCAGTTGCGAGTTTCGCGGTTTTAACTCTGTAGTTTCCGTCTTCCAGGCTACCGGTACATCCCTGCAACCTTGCAATTGCTTTACCAATGCCGTTAGTTTAGCCTCGGTATCAATGATGGGCGGCCCTACATCTTTGTCTTTGTAGAGATCTAGTTCTAATTGCTGCTGGATGCCGCGAGGGCTTTCCTCTGTTCTCAGTTCCGTTACGGTCCCGCCCAATATCTCTTGTAGCTTCCCAATTTTATCCAAAAACTTCTTGAGTTCTAATTTTAACAGTATCGGTTCTACCCGCCCCATGTCAAAACCTGTCAACTGGCAGTCTTCTAGGCTAATTTCTATCGGCACGTCAAGCTTCAACTGGGCCATATACTGGGAATGATAGGCGGAGTCTTTCCCCTCTGCTAGCTTTTTATTCACGGCTCCTTTAATATTGTCTAAGGCAGCATATATATTGTCGAGACTGCCGTATTCCTTAAGCAGCTTGACCGCCGTCTTTGCCCCTATCCCTCTGACTCCGGGAATGTTATCGGAACTGTCCCCGCAGAGGGCTTTATAGTCAACTACCTGTGTTGGGGGAATGCCTAATTTCTCTATCACTTCCTCTGTTCCGAACTCGGTGGCCCTACTAGATCGCTGGTTGTAACCGCCACCCATGTACAATACCGTGATGTTTTTGGCTTCGTCAACTATCCCGAATAAATCCCGATCGCCCGTCAGCACCTTTACCCGATAACCTGCTGCACTCCCCTCTTGCGCTAATGTTGCCAAGACATCATCTGCTTCATATCCCGCACTGCTTACCAGGGGCATATTTAATGCCTGTAGCAGTTCCTGGAGATTTTCCATGTCTGGGATAAAATCTGCTGGCGTTTCCGCCCGCCCTGCCTTATAGTTAGCATCTGCCTGGTGCCGGAATGTTGGTTCCGCCCGATCGAATGCTACCGCGATCGCCTGGGGTTGGTGAGATGCGATCGCCTCTAGCATACTATTTAGAAAACCAAAGCAGACGCTAGTGGGATTTTTTGTGGAAGTTCTCAGTCCGCCGTTCCTACTTTTAGCAAAAGCATAGTAAGAACGGAAGGCTAAGGAGTGACCATCTATTAACAGCAACAGGGGCGGACCCTTCATCTCGGTGGAGTTTGACATCGTTTTCTCTGGCTGGGTTGGTTGCTTTTCCTGCCCGGTATTCTAACATGCGATCGTCATCCTGCGGCAACCTGCCGTTATCGGGGGTGTGGTCATAATTAATTGATAGTCGGGTGCATCGCCCGATACATATATAGCCCGCGCAGGCGGGCTTAGTTCGAGTAGCCGGACCCTTTAGGGTTCGGGGCGGACGCTCTTTTCGACGATGATCTGGCTCCGATCGCAGCAGGAGTATGGCTGGGTGCATTATATAATTAACAAAGACAAGCAGACCTTAAGAAATATTACAGAGTAGTACCAACAACAAATGCGAGTAGCGATCGCCGGAGCCGGACTAGCAGGACTATCCTGCGCAAAATATCTCATAGACCGGGGCCATACCCCGATCGTCCTAGAACGCCGGGATGTCCTGGGAGGTAAAGTAGCCGCCTGGAAAGACTCGGACGGAGACTGGTATGAAACGGGGCTACATATATTCTTCGGGGCCTACCCCAACATGCTACAGTTGCTGCAAGAATTGGGCATCGCGGACAGGCTGCAATGGAAAGAACATACCATGATCTTCAACCAGCCAACTGCACCGGGAACCTACTCCCGCTTCGACTTCCCGGATCTTCCCGCCCCCTGGAATGGTATTGTCGCCATCCTGCGCAACAACGATATGCTGACATGGCCTGAGAAGATTCGCTTTGGCCTGGGGCTGATACCAGCTATTCTCAAAGGACAGTCCTACGTGGAGGAAATGGACCGATACTCCTTTAGCGAGTGGCTGCAAAAGCAGAAAGTCCCACCCAGAGTGGAACGCGAAGTTTTCATTGCCATGTCCAAGGCGCTGAACTTCATTAACCCTTCGGAAATTTCGGCGACGGTGGTGCTAACGGCCCTGAACCGCTTCCTGCAAGAGAAAAATGGCTCCAAGATGGCATTTCTGGATGGTTCCCCCACAGAACGGTTATGTCAACCCCTAGTTGATTACATTACCTCCGGCGGTGGAGAAGTGCGGTTGCAAGCACCAGTGAAGGAATTTTTGCTGGATGATGACGATCGGGTCAGGGGATTTCTGATTCGCGGTGGCCCAGGAGATGAAGTCCTGACTGCGGATGCCTATGTTAGTGCCATGCCAGTTGACCCCCTGAAGCTGATGCTACCGGAACCCTGGCGGCAGATGGAATATTTTCAGCAATTGGACGGCTTGGAAGGGGTTCCGGTGATTAACCTGCATCTGTGGTTCGATCGCAAGCTAACGGATATCGACCATCTGCTGTTTTCCCGATCGCCCTTACTCAGCGTCTATGCGGACATGAGTAACAGCTGTCGGGAGTATGCTAACCCAGACAAGTCCATGCTGGAGTTGGTGCTGGCACCAGCAGCAGATTGGATCGGTAAATCCGATCGGGAGATAGTAGAGGCCACCCTCGGGGAACTAGAAAAACTTTTCCCCCACCACTTCGGGAGCAATAACCCAGCCAAACTGCTAAAATATCACGTTGTCAAGACTCCCCGGTCCGTGTACAAGGCGACCCCCGGACGCCAACAGCACCGTCCGCACCAGACTACCCCGATCGCTAACTTCTATTTGACAGGGGATTACACCATGCAACGTTATTTGGCGAGTATGGAAGGAGCGGTACTTTCTGGTAAACTGACATCGGAAGCGATCAATAGCAACCGTGGGTCAGCCTGACTGATGACATTGGATGCCTGTCCGACAAGGGTGTGGTCAAAAAACAGTTGGTTGTTGTTGACCACACCCGCGAAGGGTGGGCGGTGCCCACCCTACGAATGCAACTGAAGCAGTAAATGAACTCACCTGGCATGAGAAAGCTGGTATCTCTAGAGGAAGCCTATGAAATCTGTCGTCAGATGACGGCCAAGTACGCGAAGACGTTTTATCTGGGTACGTTATTGATGCCAGAAGCCAAGCGTCGGGCAATTTGGGCGATCTACGCTTGGTGTCGGCGCACGGATGAACTGGTAGATGGCAGCGATGCCGTGATGACGACGCCGGAAACCCTTGATGGATGGGAAAAACAGCTGGAAGGGGTCTTTGCAGGGGAAGCGATCGATGATTGTGACCTAGCGTTGGTGGATACCCTGGAAAAATTCCCCTTGGAGATTCAGCCCTTTCGAGACATGATTGCCGGTCAGCGCATGGACCTGTACCGGAGTCGTTACGAGACCTTTGAGGAGTTATATTTGTATTGCTATCGGGTGGCGGGTACGGTAGGCTTGATGTCTACCACTGTTATGGGTGTGGATACTTCGGGCTACGCGGCACCCTGGCAGCGCAACTCTCAACCCTATATTCCTATTAAAGAGGCGATCGCCCTCGGGATAGCAAACCAGCTGACAAATATCCTGCGAGATGTGGGGGAGGACGCCCACCGGGGCCGCATTTATCTGCCGGAAGAAGATTTAGCTCGGTTTAATTATACCGAGAAGGATTTATTGAATGGAGTCGTAGACGAGCGCTGGCGCCAGTTCATGCAGTTCCAAATCGAACGGGCCCGCGAGTTCTTCACTCAAGCAGAAACGGGTCTGCGTTTCCTGATTCCCGACGCGAAATGGCCAGTCTGGTCCGCTTTGATGCTTTATCAGCAGATTTTAGATGCGATCGAGCGCAACCAGTACGATGTCTTTAGTAAAAGAGCCTATGTTTCTACCCCCCGCAAGTTCCTGAGTTTGCCCGTTGCCTGGTTGCGGGCCCAAGCACTTTAATTGGCGATTGCTAATTGCTAATTGCTAATTGCTAATTGCGAGTTGGGAAGTAGGGTGGGCACCGCCCACCAAATGCGCTCGGTGTTATTGATAAGTAGGGTGGGCACCGCCCACCAAGTGCGCTCGGTGTTGACGATCTGAAGCCAAGATTGTCAATGCGATCGAACGCAAGCATTATTGTTACATTGTTATAACCATGACTTCACTATAAGTTATACGCTTTCATAAGTTATAGATCTTGGCAATTCACAATTTTCAATGAGCGATCGGGATTTTAATAATAAACTCCGTACCCTTTCCCGGTGACGAAATGCAGTTGAGTTTACCCCCATGTTTATCTACTATAATTTGATAGCTAATAGATAGCCCCAAACCCGTACCAGAACCTACGGGTTTGGTAGTGAAAAAGGGATCGAAGATCTTATTTAAAACATCGGTAGTCATGCCAGGACCATTGTCGGCAATGCGCGCGATCGCCCATTTTTTGTCCCGCAGTTCCGTGCGGATCGTAATAGTAGGCGATCTGTCCTTTCGATCCCCCTGAGAATGTAAAGCATCGATCGCATTCCCGATAATATGCATAAACACTTGATTGAGCTGACTGGGATAGCAGTTAATTTCTGGCAGTAACCCATATTCTTTAATCACTTCAATTTCAACTTTACCATCCTTGGGTTTAAGTTTATGGTGTAAAATTAGGAGAGTGTTATCGATACCTTCATGCAGATTGGCGTGCTTCATGTCTGATTCATCTAGACGCGAGAAGTTTCGCAAAGAGAGGACAATAGCCCGGATGCGATCGGCCCCCATCTGCATCGAATATAACAGTTTCGGAAAGTCTTCTTTAATATATTCTAAATCTATTGCTTCTGCTGACGCTGCTATTTCCGAGTCAGGTTCTGGATAATGTAGCTGATATAATTCCAGCAAATTCATCAAGTCAGCAGCATATTCTTTAGCAGGAGTAATGTTACCATAGATGAAGCTCGTAGGATTATTGATTTCATGGGCAATACCAGCCACCATCTGCCCCAAAGAAGCCATTTTCTCACTCTGAATTAACTGGGCCTGGGTTTGCTGCAACTTGCGCAAGGCCCCTTCCACTGTTTCCTTCGCTTTGCGCAGTTCTTCGGCCTGCTTCTGCTCCGTGACATCAATGCCGATACTGATAATATAATTAATTTCTCCCTCACTATTCTGGAGAGCCGTGTTCGACCAGGAAATTAGCCGCCGATCGCCATCTTTTGTCAGCCAGTAGTTTTCATACTCACTCCCAAAAGTGCCTACTTGTAGATCCTCAAAGACTGCCATTACCGCCTCCGTTTCTTCGGGAACTAAAAAGAAATCCCAGAAATGCCGATCTCGAACTTCACTAAATGAGTAACCCGTGGTACGCTCACAGGTATGGTTAAAGCGGATTATTCTCCCCTGCAAGTCTAGCACCACAATTAAAGCACCAGCGGTCTCGATCACCGCTGAGGCGAAGTTGCGCTCTTCCTTTACTTCTGCAATTAGCTGGCGTAGCTGCAATGTCATCTCATTAAAGGTGTTTGCTAGCACCCACATTTCGTTGCGCTCTTCAATCTGGACCTGGATATCTAGGTCGCCGCTGCTAATGTCGATCGCGGCGGCGGTTAAGCGCTGCAAGGGCGATACAATTTTATAGGAGAAGAAGATGCCCAAGGCTCCAGCTACAAGGATCACGAAAACCAGGGTGAGCAGTATGATGCCGATCGCCTGACGCACTGGCCCGTAGACTTCTGTTACGGGCAACTCCACGATGACTCTCCAGTTGACCCTAGGCACGGGCGCGATCGCCCCCAGCACTTCCACTCCCCTTAACCCCTGATATTTCCTCACAGTCTGCTGGCCAGTTAGCATTCCCTTGGTTAAATCCAGAATAAACTCCCGGGCTGAGAGGTCTTGTAGCTGGGCAGTTTCCGGAGAACTTCCTTTTTGGGCAATTAACTGCAAGCGGTTATCAATGATGTAAGCATAACCCGTAGATCCCAAATCCGCTTGGGAGACCACAAACCAGAGAAATTCCAGATTAATCCTGGCCACCAAGACCCCATCTACAAGATCGCGATCGTTGCGTACTGGCACTGCCAGATTTACCACGTGCAACCCTAAAACCGGATCTATTTCTACGGGGCTGACATAATCTTCCTGGTGCTGGAATGGTCGTAAAAACAGAGGCGAATCAGCCCCGACATTTAGGGATAAATTATCATGGGGCGAAGCTGAGGCCACCACCTCACCCCTGGGGTTTAATAGGGCGACAATTTCATAGGCTTCGTTGTGACGAGTCATAGCTTCGAGTAACTTCTGCTGCGCTGTACCGGACAGCTCCGTCAAGCCTCGTACTAAGGCCAAATAGTTGAGTTTTCCCTGTAAGTCATCTAGGTAAACCTCTATCTCATGGGCCGCTGACTTGCTTCTTTCCTCTTGCAAGCGGATCGACTGTTGCCACTGAGTCTGGAAACTGACTCTCGTCAGCAGTCCCCCGGCGAGCAGGGAGCTGAACACTGCTAGCAACAGGAAACTGGTTCTTAACTGGTTCGCGATTTTCAATCTTGGAAGCTCTCCGGTAGTGCAATCTGAGGGCGATACATCAATTTTGCCACTAATGATGTCTCGTGTAACTGCCTTGAGAGTAGCTTCTTGTTCTGGGTCAGATTCCAATACTTCGTAGGTTTTGCACAACGGCGTGGATATTTGTCATTGCGAGGGGGGATACTCCGCGATTAACTTATGCACCAATTGAGTTAACCCCCCCGAAGCAATCCCCCCGTCCGTATGAGATGAAGATCACTTCGGCGTCGGAGGTGAGATTGCTTCGGGGGGGGGGATAAAGGCGGAGATACCTAAATTATCGGTTTCGGTTTCCCCCCTCGCAATGACAGCTTGTATCCCTTGAAGTATTGGGTTAGATTCCCCCGAAATTGATTTTGTGACAGCGATGGTCGCCCAGAAACCCGGTTTTTACAGAAAACCGGGTTTCTTAATTCTGCTCGCTGAAAATCAGCGTTTGCTGTGGTTGCGTATGGATTTATGGATCTTCTTCCACTTTTCCTTTTCCACTAAAGCAGCGTTCTTGTCTTGGCGATCTCCCAGATGCTTCAACTCTTTTTGCAGCTTTTTATAGCTCAAAAAGCGCTTGAGTTCCAGCATTCCCTCCTGGATAGCTTCTTGGACTGCACATCCGGGTTCGCGATCGTGCTGACAATCCCGAAAACGACATGCTTGGGCCAGGGTTTCGATATCCGCAAAGGTATCTTCCAACCCAACATCTTGGGCCCAAATTTGGATTTCCCGCATTCCCGGCGTATCGATCAGCAAACCACCCGATGGTAACTTTATCAATTCCCGATGGGTTGTCGTATGGCGTCCCCGATCGTCCCCTTTTCTCACTCCTTGCACCTTTTGCAGCATTTTCCCGGTTAATTGATTGGCGATCGTGGACTTTCCGACCCCCGAAGACCCCAGCAATGCTACGGTCTGTCCCGGTTGCAGGTAAGAAAGCAGTCCATCCAATCCTTGTTGGTTAACTGCGCTTAAGGTAATTATCGGCACCAGAGGGGCGATCGCCTCTACTGCCAGTATCCGTTCGTCAACATCTGAGCACAAATCAGCCTTATTCAAAATAATGACAGGATTAGCGCCACTTTCCCAAGTTAGAATCAGATAGCGTTCGATCCTCCTGAGATTAAAATCCCCATCCAATCCCGACAGCAAAAAGACAGTGTCAATGTTCGTCGCCACAATTTGCGCTGCTGTTTTCGCACCCGCCGTTTTCCGACTAAATTTGCTTTGGCGGGGCAAAACATCATGGATGGTTGCCGTTTTTTCCTCTGGGACATTAATAACGACCCAATCTCCTACCGCTGGCAAATCCTCCTGACCGGATGCTTGGTATCGCAGTTTCCCAGTCACCTTTGCCGACAGTTCTCCAAACTCACTGTAGACAATGTAACTGTTTTTGTGTTCCCGGGCAACTCTCGCCGCCGCGTATCCTGCTTGTTGGTAGCTTTCAAAACTTGCGGCAAAAAAACTTTTCCAACCTAATTCCTCTAGGTTCATTGAAGTTTCCTCTAGGTAATTGCTTGTAACGGCAACACTCACAGAGGAAAGCGCGCTTTGCGCTTACTACAAACGGCGCTCAAGCGCTTGCAAACCTGTTATCGCCTCTGTGAGGTGCGCGGGTTGTTGCTTGACCATCCGAACAGCATACTAAAAAACTGGTAATTTCCGGAAAATCATCCCCATTTATACGCATATCCATCTCTTCTGAAGATAGGTTTTAGGTCTATTGGCTTGACTGACTTCTGGGTTTTGTCAGGTTTGGTCAACATAAAACTACCGCGACTTCTGGGAGTAATTCTACCTATTCCATGAACTTTATGCTTGGCAATATCGCCAGTTTGCCATCCCTTGATGGGCTTTAATGGATTGTGACGGATTGGATATCCGTACTTGTTAAGAGCAGCTTTTTGACGACCTCCACGCCCCTTGCAAGTAATGAGTAGTGGCCGAGTAGTTGCGATTTTTAACATGGGTGTACTTCTTCCCACACAAGCTGCATCGAGCCAATGAGTTTTGGGCAATCCTTGAAGAGTTCGGTTGTATTTTGTCAAACCACCCGTGCCAGTTTCAATGGCTAATCCAGTTTCCTTAAGGCGGTTAAACAATGCCCATCGGGTAGAGTTGACTGCCGCTGCATCTTTTAGGGGGGCTTTTGCTTGCGCTAGCAACCGCTTCAAAACTTCCGGCTTCTTTTTTAGGAATTGCTCGACAGCAGAGGCTGCTTTTTTCTGGTTGCATTTATGGCAAGCGATAGCCAGATTGCTAACTCGGTCGGAACCTCCCTTACTCTTGGGATGAATGTGTTCGATTTCTAACGGGACTTCTTTGGCACCGCAGTAGGCACACTGGTGTCGCCATTTGGTCAAGAGATATTCCCTCAACTCGTATCCAAACAAGACTCCATGCTGGTACTCAACCCCTGATATCTCAGGGTTTTGCAGCTTTTGTGTGTCAAACCGCACTAGCTCCATTGAGATGTCCGTTATCGGGCAATACTTCCGCAGGCGCTTGACCCAGGTCATGACAGTTTCAACTCGATGTTGCAGGCTGGGAGCTAGCCATCCAAGGGGGCGCTTCCTGTTATTGAATCTCCCAGGACGATAACGAGTCTTACGGTTACGACGATTGCGACGAACAGCGCGACGGTCTGCTAACTTTTTCTTGATCGAGTCGCCTCTGTGAGTCAATTCCGCTGCCCATACAACTGTACCAGTCTTCTCATTCACTAGCACAATACCAGTCACTTTAGCTCCTGGGTCTAACTTAATCCGATGAGGTTCTAAGCCTGGATCTTCAACAGTTCTTCTGAGGATAATCGTAAACGGATAGGTTCTGAAAACCGCAGCCTTGCCCTGCTTTAAGAGCTTTCGCGCCCTGGCAGGGTGAATAGGATTGAGCCGCTGCTTGTTGGCATCTAAAACGAAAACACAATTTTGCATTTAAGCAACTCCCAAAAAAGGGGTAAAGTTTGCCTCGGTCATGTTAAGGGTGCTTTTTACATCTAACTCACGCGGTCCTACAAAATCCATTCGTTCCGTTCCTTAAAGCTAGACGACAGAGCTACGAGCTGGCGCTCACCCGTAGGTATCATGACTCCCCTAACGTAGGTCTGATCCTGGACCTGCATCTTGCATCTTCCCGAGGGAGATAATTCCAACAAAGGTCAGAAATTACCGGATTTTATGCAAGAGCTACCGACTCAGACATATTCTTTCTCCTGTTTTTACTTCAACGCTAACGCAACGCTAAATTTTAGCTATACTTCTATTATAACATAGATTGAAGCGAAACTCAACTTGCATTGCTGCTGTTGGGTTTCGTACCTGATACTGTTGGCCAATTAATTGGGGGGTATGACCCATTATCAGCCTCAAATGCTGATTGGGCTTGACTTTCCCCCCCCCTCCCCCCCTCCCTCCCTCACCCCCTCAGACGCCCCCGAATTGGTAATTCGCCAACAGCATCCCGTACCTCAACCCAACCTACATGAATTTAGGTAGAACGCGCCTGGGCAAACCGTTTATTCACTTCATCCCAGTTCACCACATTCCACCACGCCTTCAGGTACGCACCCCGATCGTTCCTGTAGTTGAGATAATAGGCATGTTCCCAAACATCATTTCCCATGATGGGATATTTGCCCTCCATCAAGGGACTATCCTGGTTAGGGGTACTCATCACCTCCAACTTGCCATCAGCAGTATAAACTAACCAGGCCCAACCACTGCCGAAACGCTTGCTGCCAGCATCGTTGAATTGTTCTTGGAACTTGGCAAAGCTGCCAAACGCGGCATCCATGGCAGAGGCGATCGCCCCAGTTGGCTTCCCGCCAGCATTAGGAGCCATAATTTCCCAGAACATCTTATGATTCACATAGCCGCCGCCATTATTGCGCACCGTTGTCTGGATATCTGCGGGAATACTTTTAATATTGAGCAGCAGTTCTTCTCCGCTGGTGCCTTTCAGTTCCGGATATTTGTCTAATGCCTTATTCAAGTTCCGGGTGTAACCAGCATGATGTTTGTCATGGTGAAACTTCATCGTTTCCGCATCGATGTATGGTTCCAAGGCATCGTAGGCATAGGGGAGAGGCGGTAACTCGAAACTACCCGCGTTCTGTTCCCCTGAATTGTCCCCAGATGCCTGGCAAGCACCGAAAGTGATGGCACCGACCCCGACTCCCAGCATATACAAGAAATTCCGACGATTTACAACCATAATTACATCTTTCTCAATTCTCAATTAACAATTGCTCAATTCTGGCATTGCCAAATAAATTAGGCAGATCTTGACTGAGAGAGGCGTTTTACTTCTTCACCTCCTAGCAACTGATGCGCCTCTTCTAGTAAAGCAGGGATTTTGTCTCCATGGGGACTATTCGCCAGACATTCGCGCAAGTCCATTTCCCGAACCCGCGAGGCATTATTTCCCGGAAACCAGTGACCTGCGTTACCCAGCAGATTATAGCGCCCTTTGGCATAGTCAATCATGTCGTAGGCCAGGGCGAGATTCCTCAACCACAGGATAACGGGAATATTGATGTTACCAGGCGTGTGATCGCACTCGGGTAATCCCACATGCCAGGTTTTCACCCAATCTTCCCCCAGAGTAGTAATTGCCTCCCGTTCCAACCGCCCTAAAATCGGCGGCAATATCTCTCCCGCCCGGTCTAATAGGGGCAAAACCTGCAAGTGTTCGTCAAAATCCGTCGGTCGTGCCACCCCCACACTGAGAGTATGTACCTGCTTGTGAGAAAGACAAAACAGGTCATTAAACTGCATCGGAAGAAGGGGTTTACATAACTCTAGCAACTTGGGCGGCGGATCGTAAAGTTTCCCCCCCTTATCGGAAGGACTGATGATGAAAACACCCAGATCGTGACGTTGCGCAGCTTCTATAGCAGGCCAGTTAACTTGATTGATGTAGTACCAGTGGAGATTCACGTAGTCAAACTGGTCGGTTTCAATAGTTTTGACAATGATGTCCGTCGGACCGTGAGTCGAGAAGCCAATAAACCGCACCTTGCCTTCCTCTTGCAGCTTCCGGGCCACCTCCAGACAGCCACCCTCTCGGATACTCTCGTGCAGCAACTCCGCCGTATTGATACCTTGCAGGGAGAGCAAATCAACATGGTCCAGCTTCAGGAAAGCCAGGGACTGCTCGAAATCACGCCGAAACTCGACAGTGTCTGACCGGGGACTAATCTTGGTCTGGACAATTATCTGTTCGCGAGGAAACTGGGGCAAAAGCTGGCCTAGTTGCATCTCCGATGTGCCATAGATCCTAGCCGTTTCAAAGTGATTGATGCCGACTTCTAAAGACCGACGAATATTTGCTTCCAGATTGCACTGGTTCTCCTCTGGAATCGAAGATATTAGCACATCCTCCCACTTATATTGATAGCGCATGCCACCGCAGGAGAATACTGGCATAAGTAGTTCTGTGCGCCCAAATCGTCTGTATTCCATGGGTTTTAGTGGGTTGGGTATCAGTTCAATCCTATGTAGTCTGCCCGCTATAGATCGCCAATTTATCTTATAATCTTTTGCTCAATTAACAATTGCTCAATTAACAATTGCTCAATTAACAATTACGACTGAGAAAGGCGTTTTACTTCTTCACCTCCTAGCAACTGATGGGCCTCTTCTAGTAAAGCAGGGATTTTGTCCCCGTGGGGACTATTCGCCAAACATTCGCGCAAGTCCAGTTGCCTCACCCGCGAAGCCTGATTTCCCGGAAACCAGTGACCTCCGTTACCCAGCAGGTTATAGCGCTTTTTGGCATAGTCAATCATGTCGTAGGCCAGGGCGAGATTTCTCAACCACAGGATAATGGGAATATTTATGTTATCAGGCGTCCGATCGTACTCGGGTAATCCGACATGCCAGGTTTTCACCCAATCTTCCTCCAGAGTAGTAATTGCCTCCTGTTCCAATCGCCCTAAAATCGGCGGCAATATCTCCTCCGCCCGGTCTAACAGGGGTAAAACCTCCAAATGTTCGTCAAAATCTGTGGGTCGCGCCGCCCCCAAACTGAGAGTATGTACCTGCTTGTGAGAAAGACAAAACAGGTCATTAAACTGCATCGGACTAAGGGGTTTACAGAGTTCTACCAACTTGGGCGGCGGCGCGTAAAGTTTGCCCCCCTTATCGGACGGACTGATGATAAAAACACCCATATCCTGGCGTTCCGCAGCTTCGATCGCAGGCCAGTTAACTTGATTGATGTAGTACCAGTGCAGATTCACGTAGTCAAACTGGCCAGTCTCAATAGTTTTGACAATAATGTCTGTCGGACCGTGAGTCGAGAAACCAATAAACCGCACCTTGCCTTCGGTTTGCAGCTTGCGGGCCACATCCAGACAGCCACCCGGTCGGATACTGTCGTGCAGCAACTCATCAGTATTGATACCGTGTAGGGACAGCAAATCGACATAGTCCAGCTTCAGGAAAGCCAGGGACTGCTCAAACAGACGCAGAAACTCGACTGTGTCTGACTTGGGATAAACCTTGGTCTGGACAATCAGCTGTTCGCGAGGAAACTGGGGCAGAATCTTGCCCAGCTGCATCTCCGAGGTGCCATAGTCCCTAGCCGTTTCTATGTGATTGATGCCGACTTCCACAGACCGGCGAATAGTCGCTTCCAGATTGCGCTGGTTGTCCTGGGGAATCTCCGATGCTGGCAGATCCTGCCACTTGTATTGATAGCGCATACCGCCGCAGGAGAATACTGGTATTTGCAATTGAGTGCGCCCAAATCGTCTGTATTGCATGGGTTTGAGTGGGTTCCGAATCAGTTCAATCCTATGTAGTCTGTCCGTTAGTGCAGCAAGAAAGCGCGATAAGATCAGCTCAAGTCCCCCTCATCGACACATCTGATGGGCCGGGTTTGGGGACTTATGACCATACCAGACCTACTGTACCTTAACTCACGTATGTGCAAATGGATATTTCTGAACTAGACCACTTGGAAAGTTCCGTGCAAGATTTGCTGGCCACGGCTAAGCTAGAGCTGGAAGCAACTCGCCTAGAGCAGCAACGAGACGAACAGGTCCAAAAAGCTGTGGCCGAAATTCGCAAGCGAGTGGAACCTTTACTGGCCGAGGTAGAGCAAACCCTCGCACAGTTCGATAATATGAGTGTCAATGGTAGTGCTATTCGCAAGAAACTAGAGGACAAAGCTGCAGCTCTGCACCGACAGCTAGAGGATGCTCCCGTCTTAGCAGCTCAGATTGCCGACCGTCAGCTGATTCTCAATGAGGAACGCTTACTAGACGAGCGACTGGCAGAGCAAACTGACCAATGGCGGCACGAACTCAAATCTGACTTACTCGATATGATTGCCGAACAACAAGATTTCTATAGCGCTACCGATGGGGCGATCGCGATCCGGGCTTATATGGATGACCTCAAAGCCATTGGTGCTCTAGAAGAAGTCGTCGATACCTTGATTGAGCAGATCAATACCCATTCTAAAGAGGGACCCGTTGCCCGCCTGCGGGGTACTTACGAGCAAACCCTCAGCTTTATTTACGACAGAGCGATGGAGAACCGAGCGCGGGTGGAAACAGTTCGCAGCGTGCAACCGCGCACCCGCCATCGCATATCAGAAAAACGACCCAACCCCTACATAGATCTAGAGGGTAAGGTAGTAATTTTTGGCGGACATGACCGACTGGCTACAGCTGTGAAAACTCGTCTGCGGGATTCTAAGGTCAATCTGATCTGGTGTACGGCTCAAGATGGATTACAGCTAGCTCAACAGGCGGAAAATCACATTGCTAATGCCGATTTGGTTTTGATTGTCACTGGTTATGCTAGTCACTCCCTAACAGAAAAAGCGATTCAAGCGGCCCAACGTGCAGACATAACTCCCGAAATGATTAACACTACAGGCATGACTAAAGTGTTGGAAGTTATTGAGTTAGGTCTGAAAACTAAACTCCTAGCTCGCCACTTAAACCAATCTTCCAGAGCAGTCTAAGCTATAGCAGATTAGGAATTGGGAGCATTATTTAGCTCCCAAGACGCCGTTATTTGTTAGTTGTCAGTTGGAACGTTGTTGGTTGTTGGTTGTTGCTTCGGAGTTTAACAGGTGGGCGGTGCCCACCCTACGGGCAATAACAATTAGCGATCGACCATCAACAAATCACATTTCCTTCACTACTGGGTTTCCATCTTTAACCTCGCCCACTAGGACTAGGTCGGCGACCCCGACGAATAAACCATTTTCCAAAACGCCGGGAAGGTTATTGAGGGTCTTTTCCAGTTCTGCGGGGTTATCAATAGAGTCAAACTTGACATCGATCACCATATTGCCTTGGTCGGTGACTACGGGTCCGGCTTTTTTGACGCCCATCCGCAGTTCTGCTTTACCGCCCAGTTTCTCGATCGCACGCATCACCGGTGTCATGGCCATGGGAATCACTTCTACTGGCAGCAGGAAGGTGGAACCTAGCTTGTCTACCAGTTTTCCGGCGTCTACAACGACGATAAACTGGTCTGCCAGAGAGTCCACCACCTTCTCCCGAGTGTGGGCCGCGCCGCCGCCTTTGATCAGGTTCTTTTGCGGATCTACTTCATCGGCGCCGTCAATGGCAATGTCTATGCGGTCAACGGCATCCAGGGTGGTTAAGGGGATGCCGTATTGCTTGGCCAGCACTTCCGCTTGAAAGGATGTGGGGATGCCTTGGATGTTTTTGAGGTCTCCTGATTTCAGCCTCGCGCCCAAATGCTCGATCGCGTAGGCCGTAGTCGATCCGGTACCTAACCCCACGATCGTACCAGACTGGACGCGGGCTGCTGCTGCTTTTCCGACTTCCCGTTTCATTACTTTTACCGGGTCATTTTCCGTGCTCATACTTAAAACTCCCTTAAATCTCCCGATCTAACCTGTTGCCTAGGGTTATAGTTTGCTATAATTTCACCCCGTGGCAATTGTCAGTTTACTATCTCTTGTCCCTTGACAGACATGATTTTATATTTTCTCATGCCTGTCAAGCCATGACTATATTGTAATATTGTATTACGCTAAGGGCATCCGAAAATTAACAGGCGGAGTTAGCAAAAATATGAATAAACCCGTGATCGTCTGTATCGATGATGAACCGACAGTACTGGATAGTCTCACAATAGAACTAAATAAATACATAGGAGAGCAATGTCTGATTGAAACAGCGGAAAGCGGCGACGAAGCCTTAGAGTTATTGACAGAGTTGCTAGCGGAGGAGTATGAAGTTGCTTTAGTCATGTCTGATTATATCATGCCCGAGATGAAAGGAGATGAAGTCTTAAAGCGCATCCATGAAATATCGCCGAACAGCCTGAAAATAATGCTGACAGGGCAAGCAGATATCGAAGCAGTCGGTAATGCCATTAAGTATGCTAAGTTATATCGTTACATAGCCAAGCCTTGGCAGCCAGAAGACTTAAAATTGACGGTCAGAGAAGCGGTAAATAGCTATGTGCGGGATAAACAACTGGCTTCCCAAAATGTTCAACTTCAGCAAATGAATCAGAAACTGGAACAATTAAACCAAGAACAAGCGGCACTAATTACCAAACTACATGAAAAGGAGAGTCGGTTGAGACAGTTCTTAGAAGCGATGCCAGTGGGTGTGGGAGTGCTGGATGTTAATGGTAAACCCTACTACATCAATCAGAGGGCAAAGGAGTTATTTGGCAAAGGAGTAGTGCCAGATACAACTATGGAACAATTGTCAGAGGTATATCAAGTTTATCAAGCAGGCACAAAGGAGCAGTACCCGTCGGAAAAGTTGCCGATCGTGCGGGCTTTGCAGGGGGAAACTGTCACATCTGACGATCTGGAAATTCACCAAGGAGATAAGATTATTCCTGTAGAAATTTGGGCAACTCCTATCTATGACGAGGCGGGCAACATTGTCTATGGTATTAATGCTATTCAAGATATCACGGAACGCCAAGAAGCGGAAGCCGATCGGCAAAAGTTTATTGAAGACTTATTTGAAGTTAATTGTAATTTGGAACTGGCCCTGCAAGCGGAATCGGAGTTAACTACTGCTGCCGATCGCTTCGTCCCTGATGAGTTTATCTCTTTTCTGGGACGTGAAAGCATTGTCGATGTCCAATTAGGCGATAATGTCCAGCAGGAGATGTCGGTACTATTTTCCGATATTCGTGACTTTACTACCCTGAGTGAAAGCATGACACCTTCGGACAGTTTCAAATTGATCAATGCCTATCTCTCGCGCATGGAACCGGCGATTAACGAAAATAATGGATTTATCGATAAATACATTGGCGATGCAATTATGGCATTATTTAGCGGCGGGGCAGATGATGCCGTTAAAGCCGCGATCGCCATGCTGAACATCCTGAGGGAATATAATACTACTAGGCAAAGGCCGGAACGACCACCGCTCTCGATCGGAATTGGCATCAATACAGGTGATTTAATGCTGGGTGTAGTGGGGGGAAAATCCCGCATGGATAGCACGGTGATTGGTGATACTGTTAATTTAGCATCTCGTGTGGAAAGCATGACGAAAAAATATCCGGTGTCCTTGTTAATCACCCATCATACTTTCTGGGGGTTGAAAAATTCCAGCGAATATAATCTGCGGATAATAGATAAGGTCAAGGTGAAGGGGAAATCAGAATTGGTGACTATATATGAGGTGTTTGATGCGGATGCGGAAAAAATCAAAGAAGGAAAGTTAACTACAAAAACAGCATTTGAACAAGCTGTGGTGCTATATAATATGAAGGCTTTCACTGAGGCGGCCCAATTGTTTGCAGATTGTCTGGGCCAAAACCCAGAGGATAAAGTACCTCACATCTATCTGGAACGCTGTCAACAGAAATTGAATAATAGGGATTGGGGGGGGACTGGTGAATTCAGCAGTCAGTAGTCAGTTGGTAGGGTGGGCATTGCCCACCATGTCAGTGGGTAGTGGTAAAATAACAATTAACAACTAACAATTAACAATGAAAATGCCTTACCTAGCCCGAATTTTAATTTACCCGATTAAAGCTTTGGATGGAGTTGCTGTCAAGCAAGCAAAGGTAATGACTGGCGGGGCGCTAGAACATGACCGAGAATTTGCTATGTTTGACGCTCGCAACAGGTTTGTCAATGCCAAGCGCAATGTTAAGGTTCATGAACTGAGGACTAAATTTGATGGCTCATTTGAAAAGGTGGCAATTCAGGCAGGGGAAGCAGAACATGTTTTTCATCTGCATCGGGAACGCAGTCAGATGGAAACATGGTTGAGTGAATACTTGGGTTTGTCAGTCCATTTGCAGCAAAACTCACAGCAGGGCTTTCCAGATGATACTGAGGCTTTTGGCCCGACGGTAATTAGTACGGAGACGATCGCCCAAGTAGCATCTTGGTTTCCGGGAGTGGGCGTCGAAGAGATGCGATCGCGCCTGCGGGCCAATATAGAAATAGAGGGGGTGCCAGCATTTTGGGAAGACCGGTTGTTTGCTGCCGACAGTAATGCTAGCATATGGTTTAAGATCTCAGATGTGTTACTCGAAGGAGTAAATCCCTGTCAGCGTTGCGTGGTACCCACAAGAAACTCTCTGACTGGGGAAGCATACCCAGATTTCCAAAAGATATTCGCGGCCAAGCGGAAAGAAACTTTGCCGGAGTGGGTTGCAGCATCTCGCTTCAAGCATTTTTACAGAGTGAGTGTGAACACGCGCATCCCCCGATCGGAAGCGGGTAAGATTTTACAGGTAGGCGATGAAGTGCAGATACTGGAGGTGAATTGAGAATGGTGAATTGAGAATGGCGTATACGCAGTGCGCGTAGCGCTATGGAAAATGGAAAATTGAGAATGGAAAATTGATTGAGGTATATTCGCGGCGATTTTCCATGCGATCTAAAAATGAAAAATGGCATGCTATCGACGATCTGCCTGATGATAGAATAATAATTGCAGTCGGTTTTAACCGACTTTAGCTGTTAGCCGGGGGTTTGAACCCCCGGCGGGGTAACTACTACTACGAGGATTTGAACCCCCGGCGGGTGAGGTGATAATGACAAATACGCGCAAAGAAACGGACAGCATGGGGGAAATAGAAGTCCCCGCCGATCGCTATTGGGGGGCCCAAACCCAGCGATCGCTAAAATATTTCTCGATCGGGCAAGACAAGATCCCGGCAGAAGTAATTGCGGCCTTCGGGATTCTGAAAAAAGCGGCAGCCCTCAGCAATGCAGAATTGGGTAAACTACCAGAAGAGAAAGCTAAACTGATCGTGCAGGCGGCATCGGAAGTAATTGATGGTAAGCTGGATGGTAACTTCCCGTTGCATGTCTGGATGACGGGTAGCGGCACCCAATGTAACATGAATGTGAATGAAGTGATCTCGAATCGGGCGATCGAACTGGCGGGGGGAGTAATGGGAAGTAAGAACCCCATTCATCCCAACGATCACGTGAATATGTCTCAATCTTCCAACGATACTTTCCCAACGGCGATGCATATTGCTGTCGCAGTGGCATGCGATCGGCGATTGATTCCGAAGGTGAAAAAGATGCGGGACGCCCTGCAACAAAAGTCGGAAGAATTTGCCGAGATTGTCAAGATCGGTCGCACCCATCTCCAGGATGCCGTACCTCTGACTTTGGGACAGGAATTCTCCGGTTATGTAGCCCAACTGGATGCTGCTTTGCTGCGGATCGATCGGGTATTGCCGGAACTCTACGAACTGGCGATCGGGGGAACGGCGGTGGGCACGGGATTGAATGCGACCAAGGGGTTCGCTGCCACTGCTGTCAAGCACATTAGCAATATTACCGGATTACCCTTTACCGAAGCCCCCAATAAGTTTGCTGCGATCGCGGCCCATGATGCGATCGTGATGGCCAGCGGATCCTTGCGGACTCTCGCTGGTGCTTTAATGAAAATTGCCTCCGACATTCGCTTTTTAGCAAGTGGTCCTCGTTGCGGTTTAGGTGAACTGATCTTACCAGAAAACGAACCCGGTTCTTCGATCATGCCGGGCAAAGTAAACCCCACCCAATGCGAAGCGATGACAATGGTAGCAGCACAAATCATGGGCTATGATACCGCAGTGGCGATCGCGGGTTCGTCAGGACATTTCGAGTTAAACACCTATAAACCCATGATGGTGTTTAACGTCATTCAATCCATCAATCTGATCGCGGACAGCTGCAACAACTTCACGGATTTTCTGCTAGCGGGACTAAAGCCGAATCGGAAGAAAATCGAGTATTATTTAGAACAGTCATTGATGCTAGTGACGGCATTAAGTCCGACCATTGGCTATGACAAAGCTGCCCAAGTGGCGCACTTCGCCCTGGAAAAAGACATGACCTTAAAGCAAGCTTGTCTGGAATTGGGGTATGTTTCGGAAACGGAGTTCGATCGGATTGTCGTGCCTAGCAAAATGGCCCATCCAGAAATGTAAATGGAGAATGGAGAATGGAGAATAGAGAATTGTGCGATTTTCCATTCTCCATTCTCAATTAACTATTCACAATTAGTCCGGTGTCATTCTTGCAATTGAAAAGTGAATATTTCCTCGATCGTCATCGAATCAAACCAAGGTTGGCGGACGCGGATAAAGTCTCCACCTTCGGGATCGAAAGACTGGATAAATTGCTTGGTTCCTGCCAGTCCGAGAGCCTTCCGAAGGGCCTCAATTCCCATTTGCCGAATCTGGGCCTGAGTCAGCTTGCTAGTATCGAGAGCCGTCTCCAACCGGTGATGTGCTAAATCCTTTTGCTTTTTGCGATCCACCTGTTCCTCTTGCTGCTCTTGCTCTTTGGCTAATTCCACAATTTCCGCCAGGGTAATATCTCCGAGCAGTTGATCCCTATCTCGGGTATAATCGCCACTGCCGTTGGAAAATTGATGGATAAATCGCACCATACCCACCGACCCCAGAGCTTGACTTAGAGCTTCTCTTCCCGCTTCCATAATATCTTCGTGAGTTACCGGGCTAACTTCTATCATTGCTTCTATCATTGATAACCTCCTCGCTCCACCGAGCCGGGTTCTCTACTCTAACTTTTAGCATAGCGCTAGACCGAACTGCCAAACGCAACATTCTGTCATCGGTTGTCAGCAATACGTCGGCATTGCCATTTTCGGCACAGGCGATATGTAGAGCATCAAAATATTTAAATCCTAGGCCAGCCAATTCCTGCGTTCGGGTGATTATATCATCGCTTAAGGTAACTTTATTTTTCGCTAAACCCGCCCAGAGCATCATTTGCTGTTTTCTTTCGACCGTAGGGGTCCGAGCTAACTCTATATCAATCGCCGTGCTACCCAACAAGTGCCACTGAGCATTTCGACAACGGTCTATTATGAGTTCTACCGCCTGCGCTTCCAGACTCACCCGTTCTTGGCTCAGATCGTCAAAAGGCCGATTCAGGCAACAAATATCTAAATAGATTAAAAACATAATTTTTCCTCCTTAATTGATCTTTTCATGATAACATTTTTGAGGTGGCATCGCAGATAGATAAACAATTATTTTCGCTCTCAGGGTATTTATACCCATATTTTTTGATCCTGAATGCTATAACTTGTGGCTTCACAGAAAGGTATTGATGTTATACTAGAAATAAACCCCTAATTTTTGCACTCATGGTATATTTACAATCGCCTCTGGAATTAGAACTGCAACTCACGGACGAGCAATTTTTTGAGCTTTGTCAAAAGCATCGTAATTTGAAATTTGAGCGCAATGCAACTGGAGATTTAATCATTATGTCACCAACTGGAGGAATAACTAGCGATCGCAACTCGGATATTAATTTTCAACTCAGGGCCTGGAATCGCGATCGAAAGCTGGGAAAAGTTTTTGAATCATCCGGCGGATTTAAGTTACCCAATGGGGCCGATCGCTCTCTCGATGCTTCTTGGGTGAAACTGCAACGCTGGAATGCTTTAACATTAGAACAGCAGGCCAAATTAGTACCCTTATGCCCTGATTTTGTGGTGGAATTGCGCTCTCCTTCCGATGCCTTAAGTAAGGTGCAGCAAAAGATGAATGAATACATAGAAAATGGGGCAGAATTGGGATGGTTGATAGACCCCAAACGGCAAGTCGTGGAGGTTTATAGGCCCTCACAGGATGCGGAAGTGTTGCAGTCGCCCAAGACTGTATCGGGAGAAGCGGTACTACCGGGCTTTGTTTTGGACTTGACGGAAATTTTCTCTTAGGCGATCTGAAGAAAGTTGCCCGGTTTTCGAGATATATTTATCTCCCGATCGAGCGGAGAACGATAGTTTGAATTCTGTTATTGCTTTGCTTTCCAATCTGGCAAGGGGTCTTGTCTGGACCCCTACTTGTTCCCAACCACAACGGCATGTTATGCTAAGATTAGCAGCTAAGCCATGTTCATGTTTGCGCGACTTATATCAACAAGTTATTCTATAATTACAAGAAATTAAGGCATCGGAACCAAACGGAACCGGTGCCGAGGAGACAAACTGTACAGTACCGGTGATACCTGTATAATTCACTTACCCTTGACAAGCAATGAAGATAAATATGATGTTGATGAATAAATCAAGTTAAAATAGTATTGTACTCTCGCATTGCTGTCCAGGAACTATGAAAGCAGAGCTTGTTAAGAGGTTGTTTAGGGCGATCGCTAGTGGAGACCAAGAGGCGATCGACAAACTCACGTACATAGTAATTTCAGAAGAGCGTAAGAAGGGACACACATTGTTAGCCGATCAGTTAGAAAATATTACTAAGCACCAGTCAAAGTCAAATGGTTCCCAAAGGGTACCACAGACAGAGCGATCGCTGCGGGAAAAATCGGATAAAAGCGCCTGTAGCACGACTAAACCTGCGATGGAAGAACAGGCGTTCCCGCCTATTCTACAGGATCTAAGCACCCTGCCAACAAATAAGCGATTTGATTTTCCTCTAATTACGATCGTACCTCCAGAGAAATTACGGCATCATATGGTGCTGCCGGAGAAAATTGAGAAACGTTTCCGGCGAATTGAACGGGAGTATGCTGCCAGAGATAGGTTAGCTCATTATGGCTTGCGCTACAGACAAAAAATTCTTTTGTACGGTCCTCCGGGCTGTGGTAAAACCTTAGGAGCTGAACGTTTAGCTTGGCACACCGGTTTACCGATGGTCAAGGTGCGATTTGATGCCATAGTGTCGTCTTTTTTGGGGGAGACGGCAAGTAATTTGAGCGTCGTGTTTGAAAAAGTGGACAAGATGGACTGCTTGTTGTTTCTGGATGAATGTGACTCCCTGGCTAAGTCACGGTCAGACCCCCAGGAAGTTGGTGAAATTAAGCGTGTGGTGAATACTTTTCTGCAACTACTTGACGATTACTCCCCATCTTCTGGTATGATAGTGGCAGCCACTAACCTCAACGAGTCCCTCGATCGGGCTCTGTGGAGGCGATTTGATGATTTAATTGAAGTGCCACTACCGGGAGAGCAAGAACTGCGGTTGATTTTGTCAGAAAAATTCTCGACAGTGGAAGTAGGTGCGATCGACTGGTCGCGGATAATTGCGCAAATGAGTGGCTTCTCTGCTGCTCAAGCAGAAAAAGTAGCTCAAGATGCCGCGAAACGCGCTATTCTAGATCGAGAAGAACTCGTAATTCAGCCACATCTAGAAGAGGCGATCGCCGAAATCAAGGTTGTTTAGGAAAATTCCGAGGAGAATAAAATGGTTGAACGTTATGAAATGTTTCCACATATTCAGCTTAGGCAGACAGCCGAGGGCACTGCTGTATCGACCGGAGGATCGAGAAGGAAAAATTCTCGCACAGAGTGGAATAAGAGTAACCGAGGGGAACATGGCAGTAGGCTGAAGGGTGTCGCTGACTCTATAGTTGCTGACTGGGAAAATGTCCAAGATCAACGGCAAGAAGAAGGAAAACCCCTACTTGAAGCTAGGCGTCTTACCTTACTGACAGATCCTGAATCTTTCGATCCAGATAAGCTAAAAGCTTATGGCATTGAGGTAATTTTAGAATTAGAAAATGGGTATATAATCGGAGCGTCAGCAGATTTAGAACTGACTAAGTTGCAAGAAAAGATCGAGAAATTCATCAATGATGAGCGAGGAGGAGGTAATGTTGCTGAAGTTTGGGAGCTAATTGATGGAATTAAAAGCCCGGAGTTTATTCTGTCTCCTGAATTATGGGAGCATTGGGATAAAGTTAATGACGAACAGATATACAATATTGATGTAGGAATTGCCTGTTTAGGACTTCAATCTAAGCTTTCCGACCCTCCAGTTAGAGAACCAGATGAAAGTGATGATAAATACGCAAAAAGACTTAAAACATGGAGCGATAAACGCGATCTACAATATCAAGAGTGGGATGAACTAGCTATGGCAAGAGAAAATGAATTGGAAGAGTTGATCTCTAATTATAACGGAAATTTACTTAGTTTAGAGGAAGATCGGATTCCAGAGTCTGCCAAGTTACCAGATAGTTTTTCCTGTCGCATACAAATTTCAGGTAAGGGGTTAAAAGACTTAGTTTATAACTTTCCCTATATTTTTGATGTCAGCAAACCCGATCAGTTTGCCGAACTCGTGCAACCGCAAGGTTTATCTGATGGTGAAGACCCCTCTTTTCAGCTAGAACCACCTGGCCCAAATGCTCCCAAGGTCTGTGTTATTGATAGTGGGATTCAGGAAAGACATCCTCTTCTGAAAGCAGCAATTGATTCAGAGAACTCACGATCTTGGTTGCCTGGAAATCAACAAACTGCTGATTATGTTGAAAATGGTGGACATGGAACCAGGGTCGCTGGGGCGGTACTTTATCCTCGGACTATACCTCGGAGTGGGAAGCAACCAGCTATTTGCTGGATTCAAAATGCGAGAGTCCTTAATGATAACTGCAAACTACCTGAAAATCTATTTCCCCCTAATATGTTGGGGGAGATTGTAGAGTTATATAAAGGAACGAGAATATTTAATCATTCTATTACCGGAGCGCTTCCATGTCGCACCCAATACATGAGTGCTTGGGCAGCGGCGATCGATCAACTGACGTGGCAAAAGGATATTCTCTTGATTGTGGCGGCTGGTAACTTGCCTTTATACAGTAGAATTGGTCCAACCCGATTATCTATTCCAGAACATCTGGCAGCAAATCGACCTTATCCAGATTATCTTTTAAAGGCAGGGTGCCGAATTGCGAACCCGGCACAAAGTTTCCAAGCTTTAACGGTGGGATCGATTGCTCATAATTCTTATTATGCCCGGCCTTATTCTTCAATAGCGCAGAAAGATATGCCTTCAGCCTTCTCCTGCTCGGGATTGGGAATTTGGGATACGATCAAGCCAGAAGTTGTTGAATATGGGGGCGATCTGGTAAAGGATGAGAGTGTACCACCTAACCTTACTTACCATGAAAGCATTTGTCCTGAATTAGTGCGATCGACATTAAACGGTGGTCATGCAATTGCCTCGGACCAAGTAGGAACCTCATTTGCAGCGCCAAAAGTCAGCCATATTGCAGCTCGTCTCGCCTCTGAGTTACCTGATGAAAGTTGTCTTTTGTACCGCGCCTTAATAGTTCAGTCAGCACGCTGGCCAGAATGGACAATGGCAGATAATGTGGATCAACTGCATGTATTGCGTCAAATAGGTTATGGTATTCCCAATATTGAACGCTGTTTAGCCAATTATTCCAATCGGATCACGATGATTACTACAGGAGAACGCCGAATTAAAGCTCGACAAGCTCAGATTTACGAAGTAAAACTACCTAATTCATTGCGTTCTCAAGGAGATGAGTTAGAGATTTTAGTGGAAGTTACCCTGTCATACAAAGCTCAACCCCGTCGAACCAGACGACATCGACGCAAATATCTTTCAACTTGGCTTGACTGGGATTGTAGCAAGAGAGGAGAAGACCCCGAAAGCTTTCTTTCCCGACTTTTGCAAGAACATGACGCCCCAGAAAATGCGGATCCAGGAGAAAGTATTTTCAAGTGGACCCTGGGAAAGCAAAAGAATTACGGAATAATTAAAGATGTTTCTCGGGGTGCAGGAACTATTCAGAAGGATTGGACTGTTGTCAAGTCATTTGAACTGCGAGAATCTTTCTGCATTGCAGTGGTTGGACATCAAGGTTGGAACAACGATCCGGATGCTAGCGTTCCCTATTCTCTAGTTGTTAGCTTTGAAGCGATCCAAGCTAATGTACCAATTTATCAGGAAATATCCTCAGCTCAAGTACAGATGGAAGTTGTCGATCGGGTAGAAATTAAATCCACAGGGAGGATATGAGGCGATCGCGCGCTCCGGTGCTGACTTAAGGCGCGAACTTGCATGACAGTTATAAACAGCGCTCAAAAACGGGCGATCGCTTCTAGATCATCGGTCAAGTAGAATAGAAACCGGGTTTCTCGTGATAGCAGCAACGAGAAATCAATGATTTTACCAGAGAAACCCGGTTTCTTGACCGACGTTCTCGCCATTGCCAGTTTTTCGACCTGCTCGCAATTTCAATATTGGATATTCTAGCATGAAAGCTGGGCCAGCGATCGGGGTCTTGCCTGGACCCAGACTTGCCCCCAACCACAACGGCATGTTATGCTAAGATTAGCAGCTAAGCCATGTTCATGTTTGCGCGACTTCTATCAACAAGTTATTCTATAATTACAAGAAATTAAGGCATCGGAACCAAACGGAACCGGTGCCGAGGAGATAAACTGTACAGTACCGGTGTCTACCTCATACCTGCATAATTCACTTACCCTTGACAAGCAATGAAGATAAAATTTGAATTTTTTGATATGGATTCTCTCAAATTTATTCGCATCCGGCAAAATTGCAGTCAACCTGAGTTAACAGATATTCCCGATGCCATTAAAACGGGAATTCAACAGTTAGCCCCGGGAAAATTCATTCAACCAGGACAAACAGTCGCGATCGCAGTTGGCAGTCGAGGGATTGCCAATTTAGCCCAAATTGTTCAGACCATTGGACATGAATTGATCGCTTTGGGGGCACATCCTTTTATTGTCCCAGCAATGGGGTCTCATGGAGGGGGAACAGCGGCAGGACAAGCGGCAGTTTTGGCGAGTTATGGCATTACAGAAGCGGCGATCGCGATTCCGGTTCGTTCATCAATGGATGTGGTCAAAATTGGCACTACTGATTTAGGCATTCCCGTGTTGTGCGATCGCCTTGCCAGTGAAGCCGATCGGCTAGTAATTGTCAATAGAATTAAGCCTCATACTCACTTTAGCGGGGAAATCGAAAGTGGGCTATTAAAAATGATGACCGTGGGGTTAGGAAAACATCGCGGTGCCCAGATTTATCATCGCGCTTTTCAACAATATTCTTATTACCAAATGATTCGCGATGTGGGCAAAGTCATTTTGGCAAAAATGCCGATCGCCTTTGGGGTGGCTATCTTAGAAAATAGCGCTCATCAAACCGCTGAAATTGCGATCGTTCCTGCCGCTGAGATTGAAACCCAAGAACCGCAACTATTAACAAAAGCCAAAGCCTGGTGTCCGCAACTTCCGTTTCCAGATAGCGATATTCTGATTATTGACGAAATAGGTAAAGATATTAGTGGGGCGGGTTTAGATCCGAATGTCACTGGACAAAAAGAAATTTTAATCGGCAAGCATCACCGCAAAAAAGTCAAACTCCCGAAAATATTTGTGCGTGATTTAACCCCCGCTACCGAAGGAAATGCCATTGGAGTCGGCTTGGCGGATTTTACCACCACCAGACTGGTGAATAAAATTAATTTTCACAAAACCTATACCAATGCGATCGCAGCCCAAGATATCCGGGTGGCCAAAATTCCCATCCATTTCGAGAGCGATCGAGAAGTGTTAACCGCGATTTTTTCATTATTAGGAATTGAAGAACCCCAACGGGCAAAGATGATCTGGATTAAAAATACCCTTGACTTGTCTGAAATCGAAGTTTCTCCGGCTTACCAGGATGCGATCGGCTATTATCATGATTTATCTCCATTAACGGAACCTCGTAATATTCCCTTTGATGCTGATGGTAATTTACCAGATTTTTGCTAGTATGGTCTCCTGCACCCGATTAAAGACCCTCATCTCCCAACCAGTGAACAGAAAGAGACTTTTTCCACAGTGGGGGTAAATCCCAGCCATTGTACCGGTTTTTAGACCTGCTCGCAATTTCAATATTGGATATTCTAGCATGAAAGCTGGGCCAGCGATCGGGGTCTTGTCTCGACCCAGACTTGTCCCCAACCACAACCACGGGGCACCCTCGATTAACCATCTTCCTTAGCAGGCATGATTTGCTTGGCCGCTGGTTTATATGAGGGTTGGAGGGCCGGATCGTATGTACCTTTGACATAATTAATCTTGAATTCTTCCAGCCAATCAACTAACAGGGCTTCAATTTCGTCGATCGTCTCCCCCTGCTGGAGTTCCGATCGCAGGGTGTTAATTAAATTCCCCACTAACCGTTCTTTGAGTTTATCTGCTGCGGGGTCTGGTATTTTGGTTTGACTGCCGATGTAGGCTTTCTGGGGACTCTGGGCGATCGCCTTAGAAATTTGCCCGACCAAATTATCAGCAATTTGGTTAGGCAAGCGCCCTAACAGGGGCAGACGCTGAAGTTGCTTATAGATGGCTGTCTGGTGCATCGCTTTTTTCACCTGATACTCAAGGAAGGCTTGCAAATCTGCATGGACTTCGGGAAGCACTTTGCAAGTAGTGATTTGCAGCAGACGACTAGAGATCGCCTGCATTTCATCAGTATCGTTAATATCTATATAGCTTCGCTTGGGTTTCTGGTCGCGCTTCAGGACTGCCCGCTTGATGCTACCACTCCTGACAGACCCCTGGAGTTGGTCTATACCTCGACTAATCACAGTTTGGGTGATTTCTTGAGCGTAATTAGCAATCAAGCCCACTCCGATGCGGTTTCTAATTTGCTCCAGACTGGGCAATTTCGCTCGTTCCAGACGAATCACTGCTGTGATTATCCGCAGTAATGGCACCCAAGGTTGTAGCAAAAATAGATCGTACCAGCGCTGTTTCATTGCCGACCACCAACTTATATGGCTGCGGCGCGCGATCGCCCCCGTCCGCAGCAGGAACCATACCCAAAACAGCACGAGCCAAGGCAAGTCAAGCAGCCAAAATCTATCGATATATTCGTTATTGTATCCCATATGGCGATAGTAAATCTGGCGCATTAACCCCTGAATCTCCCGTTCAAAAAACGCCAACTCTTTTTGCCATCCTGCTGTCTCCAAGTTCTTGCGAGTCCAAAAGCTATTAAATGCTTGTTTAGATGATTTTTCTGCCCAGAGTACTTCCGGAGCCAGATATTCTAATACACCCAAGGAGTCTAGCAATTCGATGCGCTCGGTTAATTTGACCTCGCTCTTGGGTTCGCGCTCGTAGATATGTTGCTTCATCCGGTCTTTGATCAGTGACATTGTACCAGTCTGTTGGGATAACTGAAAATAATCACTGTCAAGCAGTTTGTTGCTGCGATCGCGCAGTTCCTGAAGCAAAGTATCTACCTCGGGATCTGACATTCCCTGTTCTGCTAATATTGCTTTCAGCTTGGCTACTTTTTTGAGATATCCTGTTGTATCGCGATAGGGTTCAATCCCCTTAATAAAATCATAGTTTAAACCGGGCTCGTTAAACAAGAACAAAAAGCGAATTTCCCGATTAAAGAAAGCTAACTGACTCTGCCATCCTTTGGCTACTAAATACTCCCGACTCCAAAAAATCTCTACAGCTTGTTTAGCATCTTCTGTGCCAACCGAAGATGCGAACTTTTGTCTGATTGTTGCTAAACTTCCCTTGCTGTCTGTCACTTCAAATGGAGGATCCTCGAACAATATCTCGATGCTTTTTTGGCGCAACTCCTGTAGTAATACTTCCACTTTTGGCAATTGTAAGCCACCTTTTTTTAACTCCTGTTCTAGGGCGGCTACCGTTTTCACATAGTCCTTTTGGCGAGTCTGACGCGATCGAGTCCAGTAGCTTTGGGCCCGCAGATAAACTGGACGGGCTTTCACATAAGTGAGGTCAAACACCACTAAGCCTACATTGACTAAGATTACCAGTGCCATGACCCGATCGACTAACAGTCCTAAGCGCGATCTTTTGGGGGAAGTTGATTTTTCTAATGACATGATTCCAAATTTGTGCAGTATTTACAACAAAGCTAAGAGTCTTGGGATAAATCTCAACTGGAGACTGTACCATATATTTTTCCCTCTTTTTTATGATTATAGCATAGTAATTCCGACAGGTAAAATCTTCGATCTCTACAGTCGGTTTTAACCGACTTGAGCTATTAGCCGGGGGTTTGAACCCCCGGCGGGCTACCGGAATTATGTAATCACGGTAGGTTTATCCCGTTTTGTGAGGGTACGAATTTGCGCAACTTCATCTGCTATGGTAATCAATGAAGCTAATGCCTCCTGGGGATCGCGGTCATGCTTGGCAGAGTCTGGTTCGTAACTTTCCAGATACAGTCTCAGGGTTGCGCCCTTCGTTCCCGTCCCAGAAAGTCGATATACGATCCGCGAACCATCCGTAAAGCCAATCCGAATTCCCTGCTTTTGGCTGATGCTACCATCGATGGGGTCGGTATAGCTAAAGTCATCGCTATACTCCACCTCATATTCGCCGAATTTCTGCCCTTTTAAGCCTGACATTTGCGATCGCAGATTGGCCATCAGGGTATTGGCCGGGTCAGTTTCCACTCCTTCATAGTCATGGCGTGAATAGTAATTGCGACCGTAGGTTTGCCAGAACTCTTTCACGATCTGTTCCACGGACTGCTGCTTGACTGCCAGGATATTTAACCAGAATAGCACCGCCCACAGTCCATCTTTCTCCCGGACGTGGTTGGAACCCGTGCCAAAACTTTCTTCTCCACATAAGGTCGCTTTGCCTGCATCTAACAGGTTGCCAAAAAATTTCCAACCTGTGGGGGTCTCGTAGCAGTCTATTCCCATCTGGGCCGCGACTCGGTCTACTGCTTGACTTGTGGGCATCGATCGCGCCACCCCTGCCAAACCTGCACTGTAACCCGGCACCAACTTGGCGTTTGCTGCTAGGACTGCTAAACTGTCGCTGGGTGTGACGAAGAACTTCCGCCCCAGGATCATGTTGCGATCGCCATCTCCATCGGAGGCGGCCCCAAAATCTGGCCCATCTTTTCCATAGAGTATCTCTACTAAATCATGAGCATAGACTAAGTTGGGGTCTGGATGACCGCCTCCAAAATCCTCTAAGGGCTTACCATTGATGACGGTTCCTGCTGCGGCCCCCAACCGCTGTTCTAATATGGCATGGGTGTAGGGACCGGTCACCGCGTGCATCGAGTCCATGCAGGCTCGGAATTTGCCACCACTCAGCAGTTCGCTGATGCGATCGAAGTCGAACAGAGACTCCATCAACTGGGCGTAATCTGCCACTGAGTCTATCACTTCTACGGTCATGGTACCCAGTTGGGTACTTCCGGGCTTGTCCAAATCCAGATCTGCTGCTTCCAAGATTTTATAGCCCTGGATCGCCTTTGAGCGGTCGTAAATGGCTGAGGTGACTTTTTCGGGAGCAGGTCCACCATTGCTAATATTATATTTGATACCAAAGTCTCCTTCGGGACCGCCGGGATTGTGACTTGCTGACAGGATGATGCCACCGAATGCCTGAGTTTTGCGAATTACGCAGGAAACTGCCGGGGTTGACATGATGCCTCCCTGACCCACCAGCACTCGCCCAAAGCCGTTGGCAGCTGCCATCTTCAGGATGATTTGAATTGCTTGCCGGTTGTAGTAGCGACCGTCACCCCCCAGAACTAGGGTTTGTCCTTGATAGCCTTCTAAGCTGTCAAATATCGACTGCACGAAGTTTTCCAGATAGTGACGCTGCGCAAAGACTGGGACTTGCTTGCGCAGTCCCGATGTCCCGGGCTTTTGGTCTGTAAAGGGCTGCGTGGATATACTGTGTATGTTCATTCTTTAGCGGTGATGCAATACTGGGCGATGGGTGCGGCTCATTTGTAGTTGATCCCGGGATCCCCCCCAAACCCCCCCTTGCGAAAGGGGGGGCTGTCTTCGCCCCCCTTTGATCGGGGGGTTTGGGGGGATCCGACGACTGGGAGGGCCCGTGAACTATCAACGGGTTTTGACCACACCCCTGGGCGATCGGCATTTCCAGGCGTGAGGCCGGGAAATGCTAACTGCCTGGAATTATCTTACCTGCACGGTAGAACGTCGAGCAAGTTGGCGTTCGGGTCGCGAGAGGACCAGAAACCGGGTTTCTGCGGTGATTTTCGCCTTGCCACCGAGATTTTCCCAGAAACCCGGTACGAGACTTCCACCCCGATCGCCTCCCGAGCGCGAGAGGACCAGAAACCGGGTTTCTGCCGATATTTTAGCTTTCCCACCGAGATTTTCCCAGAAACCCGGTTTCTCAAATTCCACGCCGATCGCCCGCCTTTTATGGCAAACTCTGCGATCGCGCTCCGGTTAACCGATCGCCCGATCGAGCAAGGGAAGTGCCCAGGCGAGGATGACACTTATAGCTAAACCCACAACTGCCTTGATACCATCTTTTAATATTATCTTCCCTGTTTCATTGAGCGATCGCTGCCCGAAGGCGATCGTCATGGCCAGTTCCCGTCCGGCCAACAGTCCCAGAAACGCCCAGGTTGTACTCATGGGAATCTTGCTTAATTCCTTAAAAAAGAATAAAATTAACCCATAGATAAAATCCACAAATGTAGCAGAGCGAATATCCTGGGTATTAGTTTTGCTAGTGACTATTTTCTGGATTTCCCCGCCATTACGGTAGAAGATAATTCCGTGCAAAGCAAGCATCACCAACAGGGAAAATAACAGCCATGCTGCACTCATCTGCCTGGGCAGGTAGGCAAAGATATTTGCCAAATCCTGTATCAACCATTGACTCGACAGGAATGCCGTTGACAACCACTGCAAAACCACCCAGTATAGCGGCGGTTCCGAGTTAGCGGTAGCCAGGAAATCCTTTTCCAATTTTTTTGTTAACCCCTTGTAAACAATAATCCCGACTAGACATGCTACTACATAACCCAGCAGTGATTTGAGTAGCATACTGTCTAATGCTTGGGGGGCAAAAACTGTTAAGATGAGGAAAGTCGTGCTGACGGGAATTCCGAAATTAGTTAACAGCAAAAGCACCAGAGGCGGAACTAGATAAATCCAGGTAAAGGGTGTCGGAAAGGGAATAAGGCGCGGCACTGTTGGGTTTCGCTAGCGCTCTACCCAACCTACGCGCTCGATCTTTTTTATTATGGTTAATCATATAGTCGCATCTGTAGATTGGGTTGAGGCACGAAACCCAACAAGGCGCGGCACTGTTGGGTTTCGCTAGCGCTCTACCCAACCTACGCGCTCGATCTTTTTTATTATAGATGAGATCCTATGATAACAGTAAAACAGAGAACAACATTGAACCCAGACAAGCTTCCGGACTTCCAGCAGTGGAAAAAAGTCAACGATGATGACTTTTCCCTCTGGGACTATCTGTTTGGAGTCGCTAATGTGGAACTTGCCATCGCTTTCACGAAACTATTCTGGCCCGATACGATCGAGCATGAAGGTGGTATATTTTTATCATCAGGGTTCGATATCCAGATCTACGAACAGTGGAAAGCCAAGCTAGGAAACGACATTACCTCAATAGAGCAGGTAATCAACCATCAGCACATAGATGACATGCTCCCAGCTGCCGAGGCCGTAGGTACGTAAAATCTCCTTTATCTGGGAAAGGCGATCTCTCAAATGTGGGAAAGTCGTCTGAAACTACTGTATCCCCAGCGTCGCTTTGAAGTCAACTATCATCAAGGGGAACAGAGTCGGGTCGTTGTCACCTTCCACCAAGTACGAGAGAACTGTTGCTGAGAAGATGGCAAAGGACGATCTCTTTTCTCTAGTCCCCTTTTTATTATCACCTGTAACAGGATATCGCCGATCTGCTGTCGAGCCTCTGTTATTGACAAACGCGATCGGTCTAATGTAAGATAGGAGTAGATGTCTGCGGATAAGGCAAATGTTAGAATTACTGGCAAGAATCACAGTTAATCCTCGACAATGTGGAGGTCGTCCCTGTATTCGGGGGATGAGAATTCGTGTATCTGATGTACTGGACTTATTTGCAGCAGGTCTGAGTGCCGAACAAATCTTAGCAGAAATGCCCGACCTGGAAATGGAGGATCTGCAAGCGGCACTTGCTTATGCTGCACGTAAACTCAATCATCCAGTTTTGGTAGCATGATTATCTGGGTAGATGCACAACTATCCCCTGCAATTGCCACCTGGATGACTAATACATTCGGGGTAACCGCAGTAGGATTGCGAGATGTCGGACTTAGAGATGCTGAGGATATTGAGATTTTTGAGGCCGCTAAGGCCCAAGGAGCGATTATCATGACCAAAGACAGAGATTTTGTTGATTTGGTCGATCGCCTGGGTCCGCCACCCCAAATTATCTGGTTGACGAGTGGGAATACATCAAATTATAGGTTGTGCTCAATCCTGAGTGCAACTTTGCAAGAAGCTCTGGAACTTCTGCGATCGGGCGAAGCATTAGTAGAGATTAGCGGAGATTAGTCGTTATATCAGTCCCTTCCTCGTTCCCTGCCGGAGTCAGAGAACGCCCCTTTTGAGGCTCTGCCTCCCGGGAATAAAGGGAGGCAGGAGCCTCCAAATACCCGTTCCCAGCTCGATCGCGTCTATCGGGCGTATAGCCACCGCCCAAAGTGGAAACCATTTTCAGCCAAGGTTTTCTGTCCAAGTCGTGACGATACATGACCGTGTAGACATCGCTTCCGAGGCTTTTGTCCTGTCGAAGTTGGCAATAAAAGCGGCTGCTGCGACTGACTAAGAGTCCGCCATTAAAGAAAGAGTAAACCCCAGCCCCCGCTGCTGCCAGCAAAGCAATTCCCGTTGCTACCACAAATGGGTTAAGTCCGTTTCTTGAGCTTTTGGTACTCATAAGTATCTGGTAGGTGTATCGCAAATACTATTATTATAAGCAATAAAGCTGTAGGTTGGGTTGTCGCTTGTTACCCAACCCATACCGCAGCAACAGGTTGGGTTTCGTACCTCAACCCAACCTACAGCTCGAACAATCTCGGATTGCCATTAACAATCAACAATTCACAATTCCTACTTATTAACCGATCGCCCGCTCTATAAAGGGAAGTGCCCAGGCGAGGATAACACTTATAGCTAAACCCACAACTGCTTTGAGACCATCTTTTAAGATTATCTGTCCGGTTTCATTGAGCGATCGCTGCCCGAAGGCGATCGTCATGGCCAGTTCCCGTCCGGCCAACAGTCCCAGAAACGCCCAGGTTGTACTCATGGGAATCTTGCTTAATTCCTTGAAAAAGAATAAAATTAACCCATAGATAAAATCCACAAATGTAGCCGATCGAATATCCTGGGTATTAGTTTTGCTAGTAACTATTTTCTGGATTTCCCCGCCATTACGGTAGAAGATAATTCCGTGCAAAGCCAGCATCACCAACAGGGAAAATAACAGCCATGCTGCACTCATCTGCCTGGGCAGGTAGGCAAATATATTTGCCAAATCCTGTATCAACCATTGACTCCACAGGAATGCCGTTGACAACCACTGCAAAACCACCCAGTATAGCGGCGGGTCCGAGTTAGCGGTAGCCAGGAAATCCTTTTCCAAATTTTGGGTTAACCCCTTGTAAACAATAATCCCGACTATAAATGCTACTACATAACCCAGCAGTGATTTGAGTAGCATACTGTCTAATGCTTGGGGGGCAAAAACTGTTAAAATGAGGAAAGTCGTGCTGACCGGAATTCCAAAATTAGTTAACAGCAAAAGCACCAGAGGCGGAACTAGATAAATCCAGGTAAATGGTGTCGGAAAGGGAATAAGTTCCAGGCGTCCGTAAGACAGGTCGCCAGCGAACCAGCCAATCAGAAAAACTGCGGTCAAAACTGAGCAGGCAAAAAGCCACAGCACCCACCAGGGACGCTGTGAGTTGGAACTTAAAAATGTTCCCAAGGTTTGAATGGCGTCGTTTGCTACTATAGAATAGGATGCCATCAGGAATCCCGCGATCGCCAATACATAGTTCATTGGAAATTGCTGTATTATAGTTGAGGTTAACGTAGCTGAAAGCCGAGGTTTTTCAGCGCCTCCCGCAGCTGATCGCGCCCCGAAAGAGATGCTACAGTAGCAATGCGCCCAACAGAATGTTCCGACCAGTCACCGTCAACAGGCATTTTTTGAGTCCCATAAAAATCTTTCATCACCCCATCGTAAAGGGCGATCGCATCACTTTGGGCAGCCAACTGATAAGATTCCCGGTGGAGAACCGCCGACTGAGGCAAACGGGGCTTCACAGCAGTAAATTTAGCAGGGTCGGGATAGCCAACACACATGCCAAAAGTAGCAAAAACCAAAGGAGGCAAACCCAGTAGCTTCGCCACCTCTTCAGGGTGATTTCTAATCCCACCAATATACACCATACCCAAACCCTTCGACTCAGCGAAGATAGCAGCATTTTGAGCAGCCAAAGCTGCATCTATTGTGGCCGTCACGAACATTTCCAAATAGTCCAAAGCTTCGCGAGGAAGACCCCGACTGTCAGCAATATCCGCCAGGCGAGCCAAATCTGCCAACCAAACCAGGAATAACGGACATTGTCGGATATGGGCCTGGTTTCCCGCCAGTTCTGACAACTTCGCCTTCCGTTCAGGATCTTCTACAGCTACCACACTCCAAGTCTGAAGATTAGATGAAGTGGATGCAGATTGACCCGCTGCTACCATTAATTCTAGAGTTTGGGGCGGCACGCGATCGGGCAGATAACCCCGGATCGATCGATGTGCCAGAATTGTCTTCAGGCAGTCATTCAACTCAGACTCTAGCTCAAACGGCTTTGTCCCGTAGCGCGATCTTAGTAGTTCAGTTATGTTAGTCATAGGTATTACTTGTGTGGTGGGCGATGCCCACCCTACTATATCACTTTTCAACTGACAGCAAATTCTGTATATGGGCGAATTTCTGGAGATTGAAAAGCGAGAACAATGTCATGTTTAGGAACCCCGGCGGCCACCAATTCTAAGGCCATGCCATCTTCGAGGCCATCGCGATGAATCCAAATTTTATCGTTGCTAATTTCAACATGGACGATACAAGCATGAACTTTGACATCCTCTTCCCATCCCAGAGTCATTAACAAGTAATGATTTGCGTCCCTACTGACAATAACATTGGATTTGAGATCGGCGTAACTATAGGGTATTTCTGCATATTCGGTTAATACCCTTTCTATCGTCTGGCGATAAGTTGCTAGTTTATCCATTGAACAATTTCCTCCCGACCTGAGTCAAAGATCAGCAAACGCAGATGGTATTTTTTAATCACAAGTGTACCGATGGCTTCCGAGAATATCTGCTCATAGACAGATTTGCGAATAGCTAAATATAAAGCTAAATTCATTCTTGATTCTTCTATAATAGCTCGATAAAGAAGATACTGCCCTAGAGATTGTTGTAAGTCATAAACTTGAGAAGGATTGAGAAAACTTTTAATTTCAACGATGATTTTTTCTTCGCCATTATCGGCAGCAATTAGTTGTTTTACCCCCAGATCGACGAATAATTCCCTCAATCCCCATTTTAACTTGAACGGATCTTCGGTAATGGTCCAGCCATCTTTCGTTAGGGCTGTTTTAACGGTCTTGTGGTAGATGTCTTTGGCAGGCATATATAATCTTCGATGTCCATACTGGTTGCGTAAGGTGGGCGATGCCCACCCTACAGTTATATCGCCTCATTTCGTTGTGGGCGATGCCCTACAGTTATACTGCTGCCATCGCCTCAACCGCTTGTTCGTATTGAGGATGCACCCGATCGCCCGTTTGCTGGGCCGTATACAAGCGATTCAGGGCATTAACATAAGCCTGGGCGCTCGCTACAATAATATCCGTATGGGCAGCATGACCGGAAAACACCTGTTCTTCATGCTTCAATCGGATCGTCACTTCCCCGATCGCATCTATACCCGCCGTCACCGACTGCACCGAAAACTCTATCAACTGATTCGGCACGTTTACCACCCGGTTAATGGCCTTGTAAATCGCATCTACAGGACCAGTCCCGATCGCCGCATCTGTAAGTTCCTCCCCGGCGGGGGTGCGGACAGTAACAGTGGCCGTCGGACTCGAACGATCGCCGCAGGAAACCTGAACCAATTCCAAGCGGAACATTTCCGGGACTTGCTGGATTTCATTATTAACGATCGCCTCCAAATCCCAGTCAGTAATTTCCTTCTTCTTATCCGCCAAATCCTTAAACTTGAGAAACGCATTATTAACATCCGTCTCCGAGAGATCGAAGCCCAATTCCCGCAAGCGAGTGCCAAAAGCATTCCGACCCGAATGCTTGCCCAGGATAATCTGATTATCATTCAAACCGATGGACTGAGCATCCATAATCTCATAAGTCAGCTTATGCTTGAGCACCCCATCTTGGTGGATACCAGACTCGTGGGCAAAAGCATTCGCCCCCACGATCGCCTTATTTGGCTGCACCAGCATCCCCGTCAGGTTAGAAACCAAGCGAGAAGTCTTGTAAATTTCCCGAGTATTAATATTACTCAGGGGTTCTGTAGACTCCGCTGGCCGTCCAAAGAAAGGATTGTAATACGATCGCCGCACGTGCAAAGCCATCACCAACTCTTCCAGGGCAGCATTTCCGGCCCGTTCGCCAATCCCATTGATCGTGCATTCCAACTGTCGGGCCCCATTTTCCACGGCTGACAAGAAATTGGCCACCGCCAAGCCCAAATCATTGTGACCGTGAACCGAAATTATCGCCCGATCGATATTCGGGACATTTTCCTTTATCCCTCTAATCAAACCCCCAAACTCCGCAGGCGTGGTATAACCTACTGTATCGGGGATATTCACCGTCGTTGCCCCAGCCGCGATCGCCCGTTCCAGCACCTCATAGAGGAATTCGGGATCCGAACGGCCCGCATCTTCCGGAGAGAATTCCACATCCTCCACAAAGGACTTAGCATAGGCTACCATATCCGAAGTAATTGCCAACACCTCAGCCCTTGACTTTTTCAGCTTATACTGCAAGTGAATGTCAGAGGTGGCAATAAAGGTATGAATGCGGGGGTGCGCCGCAGGTTTGACCGCCTCACCAGCAGCCTTAATATCTTGCTCCGTAGCCCTGGCCAACCCGCAGATCGTCGGGCCATCGGGAGTCCCCACCTGAGAGGCAATCCTTTGCACCGCAGCAAAATCGCCTTTGCTAGCATAAGGGAAGCCTGCCTCAATCACATCCACTCCCAGTCGTGCCAGTTGCCGGGCGATCGCCAGCTTCTCATCCACATTCAGAGTGGCCCCGGGACATTGCTCTCCATCCCGGAGGGTCGTATCGAAGATAATGATGCGGTCTTGATTTGGTTCCATTTGAGCTTTTATAGGATCGCGACAAGTTAACATGAGTTTTAGGTTAAGATTTATTCTACTCCTACATTTACTTTTATGGGCTCTACTACCCTGCTAGGCGCGAATATTATAGTCATTTTAGCCGAACTCAGCCTGGTGCTGTTGGTTCTCTATCTACTTAACTGGATCGCTAGCGCTCTCCTGTCGCAGCTGCCAATATTTTCTCCGTTCCAGGTGGAGACAGGGACTCTCAAGAATTGGCGCCGGAACATCAGGAGTATTTTGATTTTCACTGGTGCGGTGCTATGTCTGCTGCTGGTGAGTGCCAACGGCTGGCTGATCTATCAAGGTGAAAACCTCCAGGAATACACCCTTGCCTTGTTGGGCCAGCTGCCATGGGAGACCCTAGGTACGGAGCTCGCCAAAAGCATCGGCATGATTGCTTTAGCGGCTTATGCCATCCGCCCCCTGCACCGGCTCCTAGACTTGGCCTCTGTCCGCGCTCAGGAATTGGATAACATCAGCGCCAACGATATCCCCATTGAAGAATGGTTTGGCTTCCTGAAAAGACACCTGACTAACGGCATCTGGCTGTTGGCAGTCTGGGCCTGTACCCAGTTCCTGGGGCTGCCAGCAGTAGTGTCCCAGAATCTGGCGATCGCCCTCCAGATCTACGGGATCGTGGTACTCGGACTGCTGATAGTCAAGGCCCAGAAGCCGATCGTCGATAGCTTAGATGCCCTCAGCGAGAAATATGCCCAAAGTGAGATCCTGCTGCGGTTATACTCACAACTACGACCCCTGGTCCCCTTGCTCAAGGGATGTCTGGAGTACGCGATCTATGCCCAAATGCTGGCCCTGGCGATCGATCGAGTGGAGCCCTTCGCCTTCTTGGCCACCTACGGCCCGATCGCAGTCAAGCTCATCGGCATCGTTTTCATCAGCCGCGTCTTAATCGAAATCACCCAACTGGCGATCTCCGAGATGCTGCTCCACGACCCGAAGATGACTGACTTCCAGAGCAAGAGACGGCAGACCTTCGTCCCCCTACTCGAGAGTTTCCTGAAATACCTGATTTACTTCGGTGCGGGCATCGCCATCCTTTATACCATCAATGTCGATCCTGCTCCCATCCTCGCCGGTGCGGGCATCGTCGGTTTGGCAGTCGGTTTGGGTGCCCAGAACCTGCTCAACGATCTGGTTTGTGGATTCTTTATCCTCTTTGAAAACTACTACTTGGTGGGAGACTATATCAACCTTGGGGAAGTTGAGGGAACTGTCGAAGCGATCGAACTGAGAACCACCCGCATCCGACATCAGAACGGTCAATTGTGCATTATTCGTAACGGGGAAATTAACAATGTGATTAACTACTCTAAGGAGTATGTTTACGCTGAAGTGGCCGTTGGTGTGGCTTATGACGAGCAGCTCGATCGCGTCTACAAAATTATTGAGTCCATCGGATTGCAGTTAAAGGAGAATCACCCAGAGGTGCTCGAACCTACTATAGTGGAGGGACTTGAAGAGTTCGGGGATTTTCATCTGTTAGTCCGCACCATCACCAAGGTAAAGCCCGGAAAGCACCTCCAGATCCAGCGACGGCTCCGCCAGATGATTAAAGAAGCCTTTGAAGGCGAGGGTATTCAAATTCCAATGGGCCAGCGCGTGCGGCTTTTAAGGGAGAAAAAAACTCCCGATCGCCCGTGATTTATGCTCTTCTATTCTCGATTTACTATATGGGAAAGAGCAAAACAAAATGGTATAGTATCATAAAAATTGCATTTAATGGGGTAGACGAGAATGCCAGACGGTAACCTCTTAATTATCAACATCTTAACGATCTTGGCTGAAGTCAGCCTCATCATCATTGTTTTGTATCTGATTAACTGGGTCAGTAGCAAACTCCTCAAGCAGATGGGCAAGATTTCTCAGCTCAATTTGGGGAACAAGGCCAAGAGTCTGCATGGGAAAATCAAGAAGATTTCGATCCTCATTGGTGTAGTGCTATGCCTCCTCGTAGTGGGTGCCAATGGCTGGCTGATCTATCAAGGGGAAAATCTTCACGAATACACCCTCGCCTTGATGGGCCGACTGCCAGCTTCATTCTGGCAAAATATAGGTACTAGGGTCGTCCAAAGCATTGTCACTGTGACTTTGGCAGCTGTCTCTATCCGACCTCTACACCGTTTATTAGACTATGGGAAGGTCCGCGCCCAGCACTTGGATGACATTACTGCCAACGATCTCCCCATTGAACTCTGGTTTGGCTTCCTGAAAAAACATCTGACTAACTGCATCTGGCTGTTGGCAGTGTTGTGGTGTACCAAGTTTCTGGGACTGCCTGAAATAGTATTTCAATATCTGTCCATTTTTCTGAAAAGCTACGCAATTATTGCTGCCGGGATGCTCGCAGTCAAGGCCCAGGACCCCCTCATCGACAGCTTAGATTCCCTCAGTAATAAATACGCCAGTTCTGACAGCCTGCTGCGGTTCTACTCCGATCTCAGACACCTAGTTCCCTTACTAAAACGATGTCTGGAATATGCCATCTATGCTTCTATGGCGAGCCTGGCGATCGAGCAGGTGGAGCCGATCGCTTTTTTAGCAACCTACGGTCAGATCGCCGTCAAGATCATCGGCATCATTTTCCTGTCCCGCGTCTTCATCCAGGTGAGTAACCTGGCAATCTTTGAATTACTCCTCCATAACCAGGTTCTAACTGAAACACAGAGACAGAAACGCCTGACCATCATCCCGCTGATCCAGAGTGCCTTCAAATACCTGATCTACTTTGGTGCTGGCATTGGCATCCTCAAAACAATCAACATCGATCCTACTCCCATCCTTGCCGGTGCTGGCATCATCGGTCTAGCTGTCGGTTTGGGGGCCCAAAACCTGGTCAACGATCTGGTTTCTGGTTTCTTTATTCTGTTTGACAACTACTATTTAGTGGGTGACGACGTGGAAATTGACGGTATCGAGGGCGACGTGGAGGCGATCGACCTGAGAACTACTCGCCTTCGCCATGACGATGGTCAACTCTGCATTATCCGCAACGGCGAGATCAATAACGTCATTAATTACTCCAAAGAGTATGTATATGCGGTAGTGGAAGTTGGCGTCGCCTATGACTCCAATTTAGATCGCGTCTACCAAGTGATTGAGGCGATCGGAAAGGAGCTAAAAGAGAATTACACCCAAGTTTTAGAACCCACCCATGTGGATGGGTTAGAGAGTTTCCGACAGTATGACCTGTTGATCCGCACCATCACCAAGGTCAAACCCGGTACCTACGAAAAGATACAGCGAGTTATCCGTAAGATGATTAAGGAAACATTCGATCGGGAGGGAATTGAAATCCCCTTTGCCCGTCACGTCTTGCTTTTTCACGATGAAGAATAGTTGTCAGTTTGTCGGGTGGGCACTGCCTAGTTTGTAGGGTGGGCACTGCCCACCAACTGCCTAGCAACCATCTTAAAATTCCACTTTTTCGATAGTATCCCGAATGTCGTTCAAATCAATGTACCGGTCTGTAGCATTGCGTAACTCCCTGGCAATCATCCCCTCTGTTGACACCACAGTAATGTGAGTGTTCTTAGAGCGTAATAGTTCAATTGCCCGTTCAAAATCGCCATCCCCGCTGAACAGGATCACTCGCTCGTACTGTTCTACCGTATTAAACATATCGATCACGATTTCGATGTCTAAATTCGCCTTTTGCGAGAAGCGACCTGAATTGTCATCATAATACTCTTTGAGGATTTTCGTCCGCACAGTGTAACCCAAGCTAATCAAGGCATCTCGAAATCCCCTTTGGTCTTGAGGGTCTTTTATTCCTGTGTACCAAAAGGCATTAACTAAATCTATTGTGGGATCTGATGTGAAATGTTGCAGCACCCGCTTCGGGTCAAAAAACCAGCCATTTTTTTGCTGGGCATAGAACATATTGTTCCCGTCTACAAATATAGAAACACGGTTCTTCAATGATACCATAGTAGGTTATACCTAAACTTTCAATGTTGATAACTTAAACAGAGCAATCAAATGCGCCAACTTGTACAACACAAGTGACTATTGTCGTCCGCGACGGGGCGCGGAGCGGCAAATCTTCGATTATTTTCCTTATGATAGTTGCTTTTTGAAGCTAATTGATTTACTCAGCTCTCTATATGTATGCAGCAGCTAATGGAAATATTTGCTGCCTGCTGAAATCATATGAAGTAATCAGGCTACGTAACTATTGCTATATACATTACAACGAAGTTAAGAGCTTAAACTAAATGTCTAGCTGAAGGAATCAGCTGGGAAGGTGGTAAAGGCAGTCGGCTGCTCTTACCCGGACTCTTTTGTCTATTATGACATAAATTTAGAAACTCGCCTCAGATTGCGAGTCATTGGTAAGCTGTTGCTGCCGGACTACCCGATCGCTTATACTCGATAAGAACACCAATCGCTCCAACTACCAGCATAAAGCTTACCGCCACTCTGGCCCGCTAGTTCCAGAGATAAGAGGTTCACACAGGCAGTGACGCCCGAACCGCAATATACTATCACTTCGGAGTCTGAGGAGATACTTTCCCACCTGCGACTTTGCTCTGTCAAGGGCAGCACAAACCCGTCGGCGTCCGTTACCTCTTTCCAGGGGAAATTGACAGCGCCCGGGATGTGACCGGCGATCGGGTCTATCGGTTCCCGTAGCCCCTGATAGCGATCCGGATCCCGGGAATCGACTAGCATTACACTTGGGTTATCTTTCCTGGCCTTGACGGCTTCAATATCCACCACCCATTGCGATCGCACTTGCGGTACAAAAGTACCAGTCCTCGGCGGCGAGACCCGATCGGTAACAGGATATCCAGCTCCCAACCACCCAGTCAAGCCGCCATCCAGTACAGCTACTCGGTCATGACCCAAGTAACGCAGCAACCACCAGAGACGGGCAGCAAAAGCAAACCGGGAATCATCGTAGGCCACAACTAGAGTTTCGTCCTTCGAGACCCCGATCGCTTCCAACTTAGATGCTAATTCATTTGGGTTGGGCAAGGGGTGACGTCCTCTATGACTACTTACTGGGCCAGATAGGTCTTTGTTTAAGTCCAGATAGTAGGCACCGGGAATATGACCAATCTCATAGAGCTTTTGTCCCTCCGAAGGGTCTGCTAGGGAAAAACGACAATCGACAATTACTACCTGGGGATCTTCTAGATGATCCTTTAGCCAGGCAGCACCAAAGATTTTCTCAGTCTCAATCATTTGTCAATATCTAGATGTTTAACGATCACTTTATACCACAACCAACGGCTGATGGCTCCTGTACCTTCTTTAGTGCGGAGTTTGACGAGTCTTTTCACTCTCACTACGGGGCCCGTACTGAAGCGATACAGAAGTTTGTCGTCCCCACCCGACTGATAGCAGTAGCTAAACAACCAAAAGTGCGGTTGTTAGATATTTGTTATGGTCTGGGCTATAACACCGCAGCAGCTTTAGAACAGATTTGGACAGTTAATCGGAACTGCCTGGTGGAATGGGTGGGACTGGAGTTAGACCCAACTGTACCCCAAAAGGCGATCGGCCATCATCTTCTGGACTGCTGGCAGTCCCCCATTCCAGAACTGCTTGCCCAACTAGCAACCACTCACATGTTGCAAACGGACCGCTTGCAAGCTCAGTTGCATGTCGGGGATGCCCGCCAAACCATTGTACCAGTCTACAACAGTGGCTTCCAAGCAGATGCCATTTTTCTCGACCCCTTTTCTCCACCCCACTGTCCTCAACTTTGGACTGTGGAGTTTGTTAATCTCCTGGCCAAATGTCTGGGGCCCTCTGGCTTGCTGGCCACCTATTCGAGTGCCGCAGCAGTCAGAAAGGCACTGCTGTTGGCCGGGTTAAAGATTGGCTCCGTGCCACCGGTAGGCAGGCGATCGCCCAGTACCATTGCTAGCATAACCGATCGACATTTGCCCCACGTGAGTTCGACGGATGGGAAAACCCTGATTTCTCATCCGGTTGAAAATGCCTCAAACCCGCATGATTGCGTTCGGGAGATCCCCAACTACGAACTACGAACTACGAACTACGAACTCACGTTGCCCCCACTATCACCTCAAGAACGAGAACACCTGCTTACCCGTGCCGCCATTCCCTACCGGGACCCCAACCTGAGAGACAGTGCCGAGGTGATTATAGAGCGACGGTGTCGGGAACAGAAAGCATCGGGTCTAGAGGCAACAACTCACTGGCGGAAACGCTGGTTAAAGTCCTAGCTTTTGCAGCACCGGTTTTGTGGAAACAACATGCTTGTCTAACCCCAGCTGCTTGGGACTGATTCCCAGGGCCAAAGCCACCAGTTGGGGCAAATGGAGCACTGGCAGGCCCAACTTGCGTTCAATTACCTTTTCCACTTCTGGCTGACGGGAGTCTAAATTCAAATGGCATAGGGGACAAGGAGTTACTATGCAATCAGCACCAGCGGCGATCGCCTCTTGGATATGCATCCCCGCCATCTTAAATGACTCGGTAGTAGCATAGCTAGAAATTGGCCAACCACAGCATTGAGTCCGCCCCCGATAATATATTGGTTCAGCCCCAACGGTTCGGAAGACATTCTCCATTGACTCCGGTTGGTGTGGGTCATCATAGGGCATGTGGGTTTGGGCCCGGAGCAGATAGCAGCCATAGAAAGCCGCACATTTGAGTCCTGTCAACCGGCGAGTGACCTTTGCTTGTATAGTCTCTAGACCATAATCAGCCACCAAGGCCCATAATAGATGTTTAACCTCCGTACTGCCCCGATAGGGGGAACAGCCGCCCTCTTTTGTCAGTAAACCGTTGATCTGTTCTACATAGGCCGGGTCGGTCTGTTGGCATCCCTTGAGGCGCTCGTCTACGTGACCGATCACCCCCTGACAAGTGCTGCAATGGGTCAGCAGGGGCAGGTTGAGTTCCTCTGCCAGGGCAATATTACGGGCGTTCACAGTATCCTCCAGCAGTTGGGAATCCTCCTTAAAAGTTCCCGAACCGCAACAGGCCGCCCGTTTCAGCTCAATCAGTTCAATCCCCAAAGCTTGGGTGAGGGCCCCAGTAGACATGTATAGTTCCCGGCAAGCTCCTTGAGCAACGCAACCGGGAAAATAAGCATATTTTAGGGTTAATGCGGACATGATATTATCTCCTAGTTGTGAGTGGTTACAGGTCCTGGTCCCTGGCCATCGATCCCATGCCTACCGTACCATCACAGCCATTACAGAGACAAATTACCTTTCGCAGGATCCCTTTCCGATAAGATCGAAAAATGCTTTAGAATTGTACGTCGATGTCTCGGGGGTAGTGCGAGTAGCGCTCCCCCGAGACATCGAACCGCAGTCGGCAAGCCGTTGCGGACTAGGTTGATATATTACCCCCGAAGAGGTTATGAGCCAAGAAACAACTTTAGAGAGAGTCCAAAAAATCGTAGTGGAGCAACTAAGTGTGGAGATTGACCAAGTCAAACCAGAAGCCAGTTTTACTGAGGATCTGGGGGCAGACTCCCTGGATACGGTGGAACTGGTGATGGCCCTAGAGGAAGAGTTCGAGATCGAAATCCCTGACGAAGTCGCTGAAACAATAGACACGGTGGGCAAGGCTGTAGAGCATATTAAGGAAAAACTGCAAGCTCCAGCCTGATGAGCGCGCAGCAGCGACTCGCGTTGACGTCGATCGCTGCTTGTCGAAATGAGTTTGTGAGGGCAAGAAGCTGTAGCTAAATCATTGGACCCCTTTGGACATTATTCCCAAAATGGGGTTCTATCGTGGTGTAGTCTATATTGTGTACCAGTACAATAGTATGGAATCGTGAAGTTGTGACACTTAGTAAAAGACAACATGGCGTTATCTCAAAGAGTCTTCCGGTGTGACAACTGCGGTCTGGAAATAGATCTTCATCAAAATGCCTCCATTAATTTGGATCTAGCCGCCAGTTAGGTGGTGTTAGCCTGTGGACTGGTCAGTGCCGACACTACCAGAGTGAAGCAGGAAGTAAGTTCCAGAGATGTCCAGTGATGGGTAGCTTTGGGCAATTCTTATGTAACGGATGACGAAAACTGATGACTTTTGACAAATGACTTCACGATTTCTCGCGCAGCGTAAACAAGTTGTAGTCACCGGTCTCGGCGCGATTACGCCAATAGGCAATAATCTCGCCGAGTATTGGGAAGGATTATTGAGCGGGCGCAATGGCATTGGCCCGATAACCTTGTTCGATGCCTCCAAGCATAAATGTAGAATTGCTGGTGAGGTAAAGAACTACGACCCCCTGGACTACATGGACGCCAAAGAGGCAAGGCGCATGAGTCGCTTTGCCCAGTTTGCAGTTTCCGCTAGCAAGCAAGCCCTAAAAGATGCCCAGTTCGAGATTAATGACTTGAACGCCGAACAGGTGGGGGTGATTATTGGTACGGGGATTGGCGGTCTCAAGGTTCTGGAAGAGCAGCAAGAGATTTACCTGACAAAGGGCCCTTCTCGCTGTAGCCCGTTCATGATTCCGATGATGATTGCTAATATGGCCGCAGGTTTAACTGCTATTCACACCGGGGCAAAAGGACCCAATAGTTGCCCGGTAACAGCCTGTGCTTCTGGCTCTAATGCGGTGGGAGATGCCTTTCGCTTGATTCAAGCAGGTTTGGCCCAGGCGATGATTTGTGGGGGGACCGAAGCTGCTGTTACGCCTTTGTCGGTGGCGGGGTTTGCCAGCGCTAAGGCTCTATGTACTAGCAAGAATTCCGATCCAACCCATGCTAGTCGTCCTTTCGATCGCGATCGGGATGGCTTTGTCATGGGTGAGGGGACCGGTATCCTGTTGCTGGAAGAACTAGAACATGCCCGCCAGCGAAAGGCCGAGATCTATGCGGAAATTGTCGGCTATGGCATGACTTGCGATGCCTATCACATGACTCAGCCAGTCCCGGGCGGCACGGGAGCTGCTCGGGCCATAGCACTCGCGTTGAAGGATGCTGGTTTAACTCCGGACATGGTAAGTTATATCAATGCTCACGGGACCAGTACCCCAGCAAATGACAGCACGGAAACCGCTGCGATTAAAAAGGCTTTGGGTGAAAGTGCTTACAAGGTGGCGATTAGCTCGACTAAGTCCATGACCGGTCATCTATTGGGAGGCTCCGGTGGCATAGAAGCTGTGGCTACGGTGATGGCGATCGCCCATGACAAAGTGCCGCCGACGATTAATTTACAGAACCCAGATCCAGATTGCGATTTGGATTATGTCCCCAACCAGTCCCGGGAAATGCCAGTAGAGGTGGCCCTGTCCAATTCCTTTGGATTTGGGGGTCACAATGTTACCCTGGCATTCAAAAAGCCCCCTCCCCCTCCGACTGAGTCGTGATTTGAAAGTTGAGATTGGGAAAAGAGAGAGCATAAAAAAAAGAATTTGTCAAGCAAATAAAATTCCCAATCTCAAAGAAAAAAATGCTTTGCCCCATGCAGCGCCTAATGGGAAGATGAAGAGGGTAGGGAGGGTAGGCGGTTGAGCGCGCTCCCGACTATTGTTCACCCCAGGCGCTAAATCATTGTCAAGAAGAGAGAAATTATGGCCGTAGCAACCCAATCACTCGAAGAAATCTGTATTAACTCTATCCGCTTTCTGGCGATCGACGCTGTAGAGAAAGCCAAGTCCGGCCACCCAGGGCTGCCAATGGGGGCAGCACCGATGGCATACGTGCTATGGAACCAGTTTATGCGGTATAACCCGAAAAATCCCAAGTGGTTTAACCGCGATCGCTTCGTGCTGTCAGCGGGTCACGGCTGTATGTTACAGTACGCCATGCTCTACCTGACAGGTTACGATAGTGTCACGATTGACGATATCAAGCAGTTCCGTCAGTGGGACTCGAAAACCCCCGGTCACCCAGAAAATTTCATGACCGAAGGGGTGGAAGTGACCACCGGACCCCTGGGACAAGGAATTGCTAATGGGGTCGGTTTGGCTCTAGCTGAAGCTCACCTGGCGGCCAAGTTTAATAAGCCTGATGCTAAGATTGTAGACCATTACACCTATGTGATCCTGGGTGATGGTTGCAATATGGAAGGTGTTTCGGGTGAAGCTTGTTCTTTGGCAGGACACTGGGGTCTGGGCAAGCTGATTGCTCTGTATGATGACAATCATATCTCCATTGATGGTCATACGGATATATCATTTACTGAGGATGTAGGTAAGCGCTTTGAAGCCTACGGGTGGCACGTGATTACTGTAGATAATCCTAATCTGGATGAAGACACAAATCTCCAAGCGCTGACAGATGCGATCGCAGAGGCAAAGAAGGTGACGGACAAGCCTTCGATGATTAAGGTCCGCACGATCATTGGTTATGGTTCTCCCAATAAAAAAGATACCCACGGCGTTCACGGGGCGGCTTTGGGAGAAAGCGAAGTGGAAGCAACTCGCAAAAATCTGGGTTGGGAATACGAACCTTTTGTGGTTCCCGATGACGCGCTGAAGCATTTCCGCAAAGCTGTAGAACGGGGGGCTTCCTCCGAAGCAGAGTGGAATCAAACCTTTGCTACTTACAAAACTAAGTATCCTGAAGAAGCGAAGGAATTTGAACGCATGACTAGCGGGACTCTGCCGGAAGGATGGGAAAAGGTGCTGCCGACCTACAGCCCCGATAAGGGAACTGCGACTCGCAAGCATTCTCAAGCAACTCTGAATGCCCTGGCTCCGGTGCTGCCGGAAATGATTGGCGGTTCGGCTGATTTGGCTCCTTCAAATTTGACGTTGTTGAAGGTATCGGGAGATTTCCAAAAGGGACAATACGAGAACCGCAATGTCCGCTTTGGGGTGCGGGAACATGGTATGGGCGCCATCTGTAATGGTATTGCTTTACATGGTTCGGGCTTGATTCCCTATGGCGCGACTTTCCTGATCTTTACTGATTATATGCGGGCAGCGATTCGTCTGTCTGCTCTTTCCCAAGCTGGGGCGATCTGGGTGATGACTCATGATTCGATCGCCCTAGGGGAAGATGGCCCGACTCACCAACCTGTGGAAACTATTGCCTCTCTGCGGGCTATTCCCAATCTGTTGGTGTTCCGCCCTGCAGATGGAAATGAAACTTCTGGGGGCTATAAGGTGGCGATCGAAAATCGCGATCGCCCGTCTCTGCTGGCATTCACGCGGCAAAATATACCGAACCTGGCCGGAACTTCGATTGAAGGTGTCGCGAAAGGCGGTTATATTGTTTCGGACAGCGATGGCACTCCTGACTTGATTCTGATGGCTACGGGTAGCGAACTGCATCTCTGCACGGAAGCAGCTGAGAAATTGCGTGCAGAAGGCAAGAAAGTCCGCGTGGTTTCCCTGGTTTGCTGGGAACTGTTTGAAGAGCAAGATGCTGCTTATCAGGAGTCTGTGTTCCCCAAAGCTGTCACCAAGCGCTTGGCGGTGGAAGCTGGTTCTAGCTTCGGTTGGCACAAGTATGTTGGCACTGAAGGTGCTACTATCAGTATCGATCGGTTTGGCGTTTCCTCTCCTGGTGGCTTGGCCATGGAGAAGTTTGGCTTCACGGTTGATAATGTGGTAGCTCAGGCGAAGGCACTCTAGGGTTAAAACCCCGTTTTTCTCCTGTTGGGGGTGTGGCCAAAACCCGCCATCGCGTGCATGGGATCTCCCGAGCAGTTCGACTTGCGCTCACTGCTTGCGGTGAGCGTAGTCGAACCGCAAGTCGCACCGATCCCCCCGCCTTGGGTAGTTCGTAGTTCGTAGTTCGTAGTTCGTAGTTGGACAGCAGAGAGCTTCAGTAGTTCGTAGTTCGTAGTTCGTAGTTCGTAGTTGGACAGCAGAGAGCTTCAAATGACCACAGAGCAAGGGTTATAGTGTTATTGACTAACTAATCAAATTAACAAATAATTTTGCACAACTACTTATAACATCGATACCGCCTCGGATCGTCTCCCCGCCGCAGTCGGATGATCTCCCCGCCTTGGTCGGATCGTCTCCCCGCCTTGGTCGGAGCGTCTCCCCGCCGCAGTCGGATCGTCGCCCCGCCGCAGTCGGATCGTCTCCCCGCCTAGGTCGGATCGTCTCCCCGCCTTGGTCGGATCGTCTCCCCGCCGCAGTCGGATCGTCTCCCCGCCGCAGTCGGATCGTCTCCCCGCCTTGGTCGGATCGTCTCCCCGCCTTGGTCGGATCGTCTCCCCGCCGCAGTCCGAGGATCTCCCCGCCGCAGTCCGAGGATCTCCCCGCCGCAGTCCGAGGATCTCCCCGCCGCAGTCCGAGGATCTCCCCGCCGCAGTCCGAGGACTGT
>JBFRWI010000003.1:0-15440 GCA_051439505.1 Hormoscilla sp.
GTGCCCATCTTCCTAGGAGAAACACTCTGGGGCTTGCTAGCAGCTTATCAAAACTCCGGTCCCCGTGCTTGGCAAGTCGATGAAGTAGAGTTGCTAGCCCAGATTGGCGGTCAACTGGGGGTGGCCCTACAGCAAGGGGAGTACCTCAAGCAAATGCGGGCCCAAGCAGCAGAACTGGCCCAAGCAGCAGAACGGGAAAAGGCGGCTTCCCGGCAGAAAGCCTTGACCAAAACAGTGGATAAAATTCGCCAGTCCCTGGACATCGACATTATCTTTGCTACCACGACTGGAGAAGTCCGGCAACTGCTAGAGGCCGATCGGGTAGCGATCTACCGTTTTTATCCTGATTGGAGTGGAGAGTTTGTCGCCGAATCTCTGGAGTCGGGGTGGACGCCCTTGTTAGGGATGCAGGTGACAGATACCCACTTCCAAGAAACCTCCGGAGGCAGGTATGTCCGCAATGAATCCTTGGCAGTTAACGACATCTACCAGGTAGGTCATGCGGACTGTCATGTAGAACTATTAGAGACGTTTGAAGCCAAAGCCTATATAATTGCGCCGATTTTACAAGGAAAACAACTCTGGGGTTTATTGGCAGCTTATCAAAACTCCGGTCCCCGGGATTGGGAAGCCGAGGAGGTAGACTTGCTAGCTCAAATTGGCACGCAACTGGGGGTCGCCATCCAGCAAGCGGAGTATCTCAAGCAAGTTGAGGCCCAAGCAGCCCAACTGGCTAAAGCTGCCGAACGTCAGCGGGCCCTGGCTACTACAGTAGAGAAAATTCGCCAGTCCCTCGATATTGATGCGATCTTTGAGACCACCACTCAAGAAGTGCGGCGACTGTTGCAAGTGGAACGAGTAGCCATTTATCGCTTCTATTCGGATTGGAGTGGCGAGTTTGTAGCAGATTCTCTTGTCGATGATTGGACTCCCGTGGTCAAGAAACAGTCCGCGATCGACCAGACTGTGCTCAAAACAGCCAAGGGAAGTAAATATCCGCGCAACGAAACCTTTGTACCTATTTTACAGGGGACTGAACTCTGGGGCTTGCTAATGGCGTCTCAGACCTCCCAGCCCCGTTATTGGCAAGATGAGGAGATTAACTTGCTGACCCAGGTGGGAGTACAATTGGGAGTGGCACTCCAACAAGCGGAGTTACTCGACCAAACTCGACAGCAAGCTCAAGAACTGGTCCATGCATTAGAGGATTTGCAGCAAACCCAAAGCCAGATGATTCAAAATGAAAAAATGGCCAGTTTGGGGCAGTTGGTTGCAGGTGTCGCCCATGAAATTAATAACCCGGTCAGCTTTATCTACGGCAACCTGGTCCATGTCAGCGAGTACACCCAAGATTTACTCTCTTTTGTGCAACTATACCAGAAACATTATCCTGACCCAACAGCAGAAATTCAAGAACTTGCTGAAACCATCGACCTTGACTTTATGATTGAAGACTTGCCCAAAACTCTCGCCTCCATGCAGGTGGGGGCCGATCGCATTCGTCAGATCGTGTTATCCTTACGTAACTTCTCCCGCCTGGACGAGGCGGAAATGAAGCCAGTCAATATCCATGAAGGCATGGAAAGTACGCTGTTAATCTTACAAAATCGGTTGAAAGGCAATGGTAATTCTCCTGATATTGCCCTCCTTAAGGAATACGGGGAATTGCCGGAGGTGCCCTGTCATGCTGCTCAACTGAATCAGGTGTTTATGAATATTATCAGTAATGCGATCGATGCTTTGTCAGAGTCGGCCACCAATAACCCGCAAATTATCATTCGCACGGAAGTCGCGGGCGATCGGGTTCTCCTCCGCATTGCCGACAATGGTCCGGGGATGCCTCAAGAAGTGCGATCGCGCATATTCGACCCGTTTTTCACCACAAAGCCTGTGGGTAAGGGAACGGGTTTAGGACTTTCCATCAGCTACAAAATTGTGGTAGAAAAGCATAAGGGTAAACTTAAATGTACCTCTAAACCAGGTGAGGGGACTGAGTTCGCGATCGAGATTCCCATCAAGGAATGAATTGATGAAAATTGAAAATTGAAAATTGAAAATTGAAAATTGAGCAGCGTTAATTCAAAATTTATCCATTTTATATTTTCCATTCGCAATTAGCCACTCATCAAGATAGCTCAAAGCATCAAAGACCTGTGCTATATTTAAATGAGGTAATCCCTGGGGAATCTCTTCTGGCGATACTCCTAACCGCCAGGTCGATGGCGATCGCCCGACCGTTGGGTTTCCCCAGGTTGCCCAACCTACAACTCATATCATGTCGGGTTGAATGCCCATAATAAAAATTGTATCATCTGTAGGTTGGGTTTCCGCTACTTACCCAACACCCACTTGACTTTCGCGGTCAACTCACAGGTGAAAGTCAGAGGTGAAAATGTTGTGGGTGATTACCCTGACTTGATATCAGATATAGCGTAACTGATTTTCCATTTCATCAGCCGTCACTTGGTTCAAAATTAGTAGGAGTCTGCGCATAATTTCCTGGGGTGGGTTGCGGACAGCTATGATAATGCCATAGTGCCTTTGCCCTTTTGCGAAATAACTCTGAGCGAGGGCTTCAAAGTCGGCCCGATTGTGAGTTAGTATAGCTTGGTGTTGGCTGATAGCATATGCTAACTGCTCAGCATCGCTTTTTTGCAATTGATTAGCTTCTCGCGCAGTAGTTGCGTCAAAGCCTCTTGCCCGCACTAAGTCTGCCACAAGTACATTGACATCCTCATCGAGATAAAGTTCAATAAACAATCTATTCACGAGTCTCTTACCAACGGATCGATTAACTCATCGGGAATTCGGTTGCGCTCAATGTAGTCGTTAATCTCACTCTGATAATCGCTATAATAGCTCAAAGCATCAAATATCTGTGCTAGATTTAAGTGAGGTAATCCCTGGGGAATCTCTTCTGGCAATACTCCTAACCTCCAGGTCTCAACGATCGCCCGTACTGGGGTGCGCGTTCCCTTGATAATTGGTTCCCCACTGAGAATTTCACTATCCTTGACAATGTAACAATGTTCTGTTGCTTGGATCATAATCACCTCTATCTGTTTGACATTACCCCGATCGCCCGAAATGCCTGTTGAGGTTTGCGGGCCTCTACCCAACCGACAATTCCTTTACCCCCTCTGACATGCCCCTTACTCCCGGTATGGGCAGCTGTGCAGGACAGCAGCGGCATGAAGATAATATAGCTGCACTGTAGGGCGGACTACCCCGTGGCCCCATCGGTTGTCAACACTAGGCATTCTTGACAGTCGCGGTTTATGCTAGCGAATGTACGGCACTCAGACCGATGTAAGATAAGACACCTGTGGCATTACCCCAGGGTAAGACAAGAAAATAGCATGACAGTAACTGTAGAACGCAATCCCAAAATCTTCCAAGGTCTCACGGCGGCGGAAGTGGAGTCCTCTAGACAAAAATATGGCTCCAACCTCCTGACACCACCAGAACGAGACCCTTGGTGGCAACTGTTTCTGGAAAAATTTGAAGACCCGATCATCCGCATCCTCATGGTCGCCGCTTTCCTGGCGATCGTGGTCGGGATTTTCGATGGTAATATTACCGAAGGTATAGGTATTGTCATCGCCATCCTGCTGGCAACCACCGTGGCCTTCTTTAACGAATACAAGGCCAACCAGGAATTCGAGATCCTCAACCAAGTTAACGATGAGGTGCCCATCAAGGTGGTTCGGGATGGTAACTTTACCACGGTCCCCAAGAAAGACCTGGTGGTGGGAGATATCGTCTTTCTGGAAATTGGTGAAGAAGTCCCCGCAGACGGTCAAGTCCTGGAAGCGGTTTCCCTGCAAGTAAATGAAGCTAGCTTAACTGGGGAAGGGGTTCCCGTCACCAAGGTGGCCACAGAAATGGCGGAAAAATATGCCGCCGAACACGAAACGGCCTATCCCCCCGATCGAGCCCTGCGAGGCACCATTATTGCCGACGGACATGGCACGATCGAACTGACGGCAGTGGGGGACGGCACGGAAATTGGTAAAACCTCCCAGGCGGCGACCATCGAGTCGGACCAAGATACGCCCCTGAATATCCAACTGGACCGCCTCAGCCGACTGATCGGTGTTCTGGGCTTTGGGGTCGCAGTCCTGATCGACATTGCCCTGGTAGTACGGGGGATCCTGACCGGAGATCTGAACCTGACTCCGGGACAATGGTATTTTACAGGACTGTTGGTCGTGAGCGCGATCGTCATCGGGTTAGTGCGGGTTTGGTTACCCATTGTCTACGATGCGATCGAACTAACGGGTGGAGAGGCGGAACCCCCAGAATGGCTGGAAAATGAAAGCCTGGTAGGATGGGCGATCAATATCGGTTTAGCATTAGCGGTCTTTGGTGCGGGCATAGGTCTGGGTTATGCTTTTAACTGGATACCCCAGTCTCCCAGCGATTGGATCCCCACTGATGTGGCCACGGAATTCCTCACCTACTTTATGATCGCGGTGACGATCATCGTAGTCGCCGTCCCGGAAGGTTTAGCCCTAAGCGTGACCCTTTCTCTCGCCTATAGCATGCGCAAGATGACCCAGCAGAATAACCTGGTGCGGCGGATGAATGCTTGCGAAACCATCGGCGCAGCGACGGTCATCTGTTCTGATAAAACGGGCACCCTCACCCAGAATGCCATGCAGGTAAGTGACATCAAGTTTCCCTACCTGACCGGAGAAATTACCGCAGATACTCTCAAGGATGGGGGCAAGCTAGTAGTAGAAGCCATTACTGTCAACACGACCGCTAATTTAGAGAAAAAACCGGACGCTGCACCAACAGTCCTGGGAAACCCCACGGAAGGGGCCCTGCTGTTATGGTTGGATACTCGGCAAGTCCCCTACTTTGAAAAGCGGGAAGAGTTTCCCATTACCTATCAATGGACTTTCTCCACGGAACGCAAGTACATGGCCACCCTGGGAAATTCCCTGGTTACGGATAACAGCATCCTCCATATTAAAGGTGCCCCGGAAATTATCCTCGATCGCTGCAACTCCATTCTCACCCCGGACGGCATTCAGCCCCTAGAAGACAAACAGTCCATTGTCGCAGAACTTAAATCCTATCAAGAACGGGGAATGCGGACCTTGGGGCTTGCCTATCGGGAAAATGTGGAGTATGTTGAAGGTGCCGAGATCGATAATCTAGCACAAGATCTGATCTGGCTGGGGTTTGCCGCGATCGCGGATCCGGTGCGTCCGGACGTACCTGCTGCTGTGGCTGTTTGCCAAGAGGCCGGGGTGATGGTAAAGGTAGTCACTGGAGATATCTTACCCACAGCCAAGGAAATTGCTCGGGAGATCGGTTTGGCAAAGGAAAACGATCCTGAAGAATGCTTCCTGACCGGTCCCGAATTTGCCGCGATGGACGACCAAACTGCTAAAGAAGCGGCCATGAAATTAAAGGTCTTAGCCCGATCGCGTCCGTTAGACAAGCTGCGGTTAGTGAAGCTGCTGCAAGATAGCGGTCAAGTGGTAGCAGTGACTGGAGACGGCACCAACGACGCCCCAGCATTAAATCAAGCCCAAGTTGGTTTAGCCATGGGTAAAACTGGCACTTCCGTGGCCAAGGAAGCCAGCGATATCATTATTCTGGACGACTCCTTCGGCAGTATCGAAAATGCCGTCATGTGGGGGCGATCGCTGTACCAGAACATCCAGAAATTCATCCTATTCCAGTCTACCATCAACGTAGCGGCCTGTTTCATCGCCTTGCTAGGGCCCTTCATTGGCATCAACTTGCCGTTAACGGTGGTGCAGTTATTATGGGTAAACTTGATCATGGATACCTTTGCGGCCTTAGCCCTAGCAACGGAACCACCCAGTGAAAAAGTGATGAACAAGCCCCCACGGGATCCAGAAGCCTTTATCATCTCCAAACCGATGGCCGTGAGGATCTTCACTGTGGGTATCATCTTTCTGGTGTTTCTAGTTGGCTTCCTGCTGAAGATCCAGCAAGATGGAGAAGTAAATCCCTACGAACTATCCCTGTTCTTCAGCACCTTCGTCATGTTACAATTCTGGAATATGTTCAATGCCAAATGCTTTGGCCTGAACAATTCCGCCTTCTCCCAGGTATGGGAAAACCGAGGGTTTATCACCATTGCCTTACTGATTTTCGTCGGGCAAATATTGATGGTACAAGTTGGGGGCGACTTTTTCCGCACCGTACCAATATCCTTGCATGATTGGTTGGTAATTATCGGCGGCACTTCCGTAGTGCTGTGGATAGGAGAAATCGGGCGGTTGCTTTCTCGCCTGACTAAAAAGTCAGATGCTGCGACTGCGGCGGCGACAAGTTAAAACTCAAATATTCGCTGTTAGCCCGCCGGGGGTTGAAAATATTCGCTGTTAGCCCGCCGGGGGTTGAAAATATTCGCTGTTAGCCCGCCGGGGGTATCCCACCCCCGGCTAATAGCTAAAGTCGGTTAAAACCGACTAAGAGGATGATAAGAGGATGATAAGAGGATGATAAGTGCTATAAACGTGACTTGCCAAACAACATCCGATCGGGTAATATTGAAAAACATCAGCTGGCAGACATATGTAGCCATGCTGGCAGAAATGGGAGAAGATCGGGTCACTAGAGTTGCATACGATCGAGGAATGTTAGAAATAATGAGTCCTTCTTTACGTCACGAAAATTGGAAAAGAGTGATTGAAAACCTGATAGTGATATTAGCGACAGAATTAAAGCTCAACCTGAAAAGCGTAGGTTCCGTAACCTGTAATCGTCCAGACTTAAGGCGGGGGGCGGAACCAGACTCGGGATTTTACATTCAAAACGAACCGCTGATGAGAAACAAAAAAGAACTTGATTTGACCAAAGACCCCCCTCCTGACTTAGTGCTAGAAGTAGATTATACCAGCTCATCTGTTGACAGACAGCTAATTTATGCTGCTTTGGGAGTTCCCGAACTGTGGCGCTACGAGGAACAAGTGATGCAAATTTACCAACTGCAAGCAGGACGATATGTACCCTGCACGGGATCTCCTACCTTTGCGAATCTGCCCCTAAGAGAAATACCCAGGTTTCTAGAAAAAAGTTGGGAAATAGGAGAACTGCCCATGATGGAGTCTTTCAAAGTTTGGGTGAGACAGCAGTTAGCAGAACTTCCATAAAATGTAGCCTCTGGGTGGAATGGCAATTTTTAATGGGTGCATTTTTAATTGGGATTGCTTATGCTTTATACCATTTTGCCAAAAAATGCTAAAATTACTTGAAGTTAGATTATTAGTCGGTTTCAACCGACAAGAGGCTGTTAGCCGGGGGTTTGAACCCCCGGCGGGCTGACAGCGAAGTGAGAAAACTTTCGCGGAAGAAGTATGGGAACATTTGCCGACATTTAGTATTATACTTGAGGTGTTCTCAGGCTGGGCAAGAGACTAGCACTCGATGGCAAATCAGGAACATCTGGCGAAGCTCAAGCTTGGGGTGGACGCTTGGAATGACTGGAGAAAGCAAAACCCCCAGATCGAGCCAGACTTATTTAGGGCTAACCTTTTGGGGGCCAATCTTGCTGGGGCCAACCTCAGGGGGGTCAATCTCAACGAGGCCAACCTCAGCGGGGCGGACTTCAGCGGGGCCAATCTGCAATCAGCAGAGTTGATCGGGGCTAACCTCAGCAGGACAAATCTGAGTGGGGCCATCCTCAGCGAGGCCACGCTCAGCGAGGCCATTCTCAGCAAGGCAAATCTGACCGGGGCGTACCTGAGTGGGGCAGACTTCATTAAGGCAGACCTGAATTCCGCAGACCTGAACTCTGCCGATCTCAGCAGGGCGGACTTGAGTAAGGCCGACCTGAGTAAGGCCGACCTGAGTGGGGCGGACCTGTTCGGGGCCGACCTGTTCGGGGCCGACCTGTTGGAGACGAACCTCAGCAGGACGGACCTGAGTTCGGCAGACCTCAGGGGGGCATTCCTGACCAGAACCCATGCATTGGGTGCTAACTTTAAGGAGGCATTTTTGACTGGAGCCTGTTTGGAAGATTGGCAGATTAACAGCGCTACTGAACTTGATGGGGTGATTTGCGAATATTTTTATTTACAGTATCCCGATCGCGAACGTCGCCCCGAGAGCGGTTCTTTGGCTCCAGGAGAATTTAGACAGATGTTTGGGGGGGAGTCGGAAATTGTCGAGTTGATTTTTGCCCAGGGGATTGATTGGAAAGCTTTTTTTTCTTCATTTAACAAGGTCCAAACTCGGCGAGACGCCGCACTATCTATTCAGGCCCTTGAGAAAAAGCGCGATGGTGCTCTCGCTATTCGGGTGTATGTTCCTGCTGATGCTAATAAAGCAAGGGTGCAACAATATTTGCAACGCGAATACGAACTGGAATTGAAAGCCTCCGATCGCGCCATTGGGTTAATGGATGTAGATGAGGAGACTGCGGAGGATCCCGATCGCAGTACGGACCTGAGAGAAATTGCTCATATATTGGCCAGCAGTCACATTACGGTTGAAGGGGTAACTCAAGCGGAAAATGGAGCGGGGACCGCAGGGATAACCGCACAGGAAAATGGACTGGCAACTGTGCAAGATCTTCGGGAACAGTTGCAGGATAACTTGATAGATGATGGGTCCGACCCGACGGAGTGCGATCGCCCCTCGGAAACGATACCCCTAGCATCGACAGCAGGTGAAATTCAGCAAGTCCTCTGCCAGATGTCCCAGACTTACCCGACCAGTACCCCGGTGGAGAAGCTGATGGCAGTCGCCGAGGCCGTGAGGGCGATCGAATCAGATCGCACGCGCCTGCAACGGGTTGTGGATATCCTGAAGGCAGGGGGTACGGCGGCCTTGCAACAGGCGATCGACCATCCCTTGGCTCAGATCTTACTGGCGGCCCTGTCGGAAACGTAACGCTACATCTTATGTTAAGCTATAGTATAAAGCAATTCGGAGCCCTTAAGTGATGCCAACAAGTCAACAGAACACAACGCAAGTCACATTTTATTATGACAATGGAGAGTCAGAAGCCTTTAATCTACCAGTTCCGCCAGCAGAATTCAAGAAGCAAGTCAATCTGCTGTTGGAAAGACCCTGGTTGACATTCCATCTGTTCGATCAAACAGTATTTGTCTGCATGGCCCGGGTGGTGAAGGTGGAGGTGAAGCCTCCCCTGTCGGAAATAGTGGGAGTCGGGGTGTTCCCGAATGCCGATCGGGTGACGAATATGCAGCGGGGTGCTACTGGCAGGTTTGTTTAGTTTGTTGTTAATTATTGTAGGAGTAACATTGATGTCTACTGTCAGTTTAATTCGGGCCTCCTCCTATGAGTTGCAAGAACTGCGGCAGTCTGTGTTAAAGCTGCTGGAACCCTTGGGGGGGATAGAGGCCATTGTCAAACCGGGCGATCGGGTGTTGCTGAAACCCAATTTTTTGACGGCGTCTCGTCCGCAGAATGAATGCGTGACGCGGAAAGAACTGGTGTACTGCGTTGCCGAACTGGTGCAAGCAGCAGGAGGCAAGCCGTTTTTGGGAGATAGTCCCGCATTTGGCAGTGCTAAAGGGGTGGCGAAGGCAAATGGTTATCTGGAATTGATAGCAGAATTGAATTTGCCAATTGTGGAATTTCACGGCCAGCGCTACGAGACTGTCAGCGAGGAATTCAATCATCTGCGCCTATGCAAAGAGGCGATGGATGCTGATGTGGTGATTAACTTGCCGAAGGTCAAATCTCACGTGCAGTTGACCATGACCATGGGGGTGAAAAACCTTTTCGGTTGCGTGCCTGGGAAGATGAAAGCTTGGTGGCACCTGGAAGCAGGTAAAGATAGTGCCCGCTTTGGGGAAATGTTGGTGGAAACGGCCCGGGCAATTAACCCAAATTTGACCATTATTGATGGGATAATTGGTCATGAAGGGAATGGTCCGAGTAATGGGGAACCCCGTCATTTGGGAATTTTGGGCGCTTCTACTAACGTATTTGCCATCGATAGCTCAATGCTGGCAATTCTGCAGGTAGACCCCACAACTGTGCCCACGGCAGCAGCTTCCCAGCGACTCGGACTATGGCAGGCGATCGCAGATATTAATTTTCCCCTGCTGCACCCCGAAGAACTGCTGGTTGATGACTGGAAATTGCCCGCATCTCTCGTCCCGATCGATTTTGCCATGCCGAGGGTAATCAAATCTACCTTCAAGCATCTCTATATCCGCTTTATCAAAGAGCCGATCGGTGCTTATGCTAGTCGCTAACGTCATCGTTGCATAAATCCGACCCATCGGCCAAAAGGTTAAAACTGACCGGAATGCACCATTCTCAGGAACGTCTCCTGGCCCGCCCGGGGTTCAAACCCCGGGCTAATAGCTCAAGTGGGTTAAAACCCACTCTCCAGTCTTATATAGAAAGGGTAAGGTCCAGGTTTTTCTCTCGTTTTCTTCTCCTTCCCCGGCGGGAACCTGAGAAGGAGTTATCGAGGCGGGAGTCTCTAGTTTAAAATGGTGCAATATCTGAGTTAAAATAGAAAGAAGTCTTTGTTCAGTTACAATCATTGAATTATGACTAATGCTGCAGCTGTAACAACTGAGTACGAAGCCATTATTGGTTTGGAAACTCACTGTCAACTGAGTACCAAAACGAAAATTTTCTCCAATTCTTCGACGGAATTTGGTGGTACTCCTAACACCAATATCGACCCCATATGTATGGGAATGCCCGGAGTCCTTCCCGTCCTCAACGAAAAGGTTCTGGAATATGCGGTGAAGGCGGGTTTGGCCCTCAATTGCGAGATTGCTAAATACAGCAAGTTCGATCGCAAGCAATATTTCTATCCAGATCTGCCGAAGAATTACCAGATTTCTCAGTACGATCTCCCGATCGCGGAACATGGTTGGCTGGAAATTGAACTGATGGATGCTGATGGCAACCCCGTGCGGAAAAAGATTGGCATTACTCGCCTCCATATGGAGGAAGATGCCGGAAAGTTGGTCCATGGCGGCAGCGATCGCCTCTCGGGTTCGACCTATTCTCTGGTAGACTATAACCGCGCGGGAGTGGCCCTGGTAGAAATAGTCTCGGAACCGGATATGCGATCGGGACAGGAAGCTGCTGAGTACGCCCAAGAACTGCGTCGGATTATGCGTTACCTGGGGGTTAGCGATGGTAACATGCAAGAAGGTTCCCTCCGCTGCGATGTGAATATCTCCGTTCGTCCTGTGGGTCAAGAGGAATTTGGCACGAAGGTGGAAATTAAAAATATGAACTCCTTTAATGCCATCGGACGGGCGATCGACTATGAAATTGATCGGCAAATTGCGGCGGTGGAAGCAGGGGAGAAGATCGTCCAAGAAACGCGCCTCTGGGAAGAAGGTTCTCAACGGACTATTAGCATGCGCAGCAAGGAAGGTTCTAGCGACTATCGCTACTTCCCGGAACCGGATTTACCGCCGATTGAAGTATCGAAAGAACAGCGGGAAACATGGAAATCTCAATTGCCGGAACTGCCCGCCCAAAAGCGCGATCGCTATGAAAGTAAACTGGAACTTTCTGCTTACGACGCCCGGGTGCTGACGGACGATCGGGCGGTGGCGGAATATTTTGAAGCTGCCGTCGCGGCAAATGCCAATCCCAAGCAAGCAGCAAACTGGGTGATGGGGGACATTGCGGCCTATTTGAATGCGAACAAACTCGGCATTACCGACATTGCCATTACCCCCGAGGCCCTAGCGGAGATGGTAAACTTGATTGAAGATAAAACCATCAGCAGCAAAATTGCCAAAGACATCTTGCCCGAGCTATTATCAAAAGGAGGGTCGCCGAAGGAGTTGGTGGAAAGTAAGGGTTTAATCCAAATTTCCGACCAAAGCGCTCTGGAAGCTATAATAGATGAAGTGATTGCCGCTCATCCCAAGGAACTGGAACAGTATCGCAAGGGTAAAACTAAGCTGCAAGGTTTCTTTGTCGGACAGGTGATGAAGAAAACTAGCGGTCGCGCCGATCCCAAGTTGACAAATCAGTTGTTGGGTAAAAAACTTAAGGGTTAGAATAAGGTAACCTGGTTCCTAGGCTCAGCCTGGGAACCGTCAACAGAGGCTCTGCCTCCTGTTGGTTAATGACACGGGAGGCAGAGCCTCAAAAACAGCATTGGCAGGTTCTACCTGCCAACGAGATCTATCCTACTATTCTACCTGGGATACTTCTGGTGAATGAGTTCGATCGCCTGCCACGGGTGCCGATAATTCTTCGCCGAGAAGGGACTTTCCCCATTTTGAATTCTGAATTTTGAATTTTGAATTGCTTAGTGGTACATTCATCCTTCAGACAGCTTGCGATTTGCCTGAAGGCATTCAAGTTGAACTTTTTGTAAAATTACCTCAAGTCATTCCCCCCAAGATCGCCGATCTTGGTGCTAGACAGGATTTTTTAAGGCGACTTGTCGAACGAATGCAACAAAACCCTATTCCCTCAAATGCTCCTCTGTTTACGCGAGATATGTTCCATGAACGCAGTTGACACGAACATTTGAATTGACGTTAATGATTCGCGAGATCCTGGCAAGCAGGCAATTGCAGCTTCTTTTGCACGCGAGCGTGTTATACTAGGCATAGCCTCTGAAACGGACGAGCAGCGGTGTGGATTAAAATAGAAAAAGTTACTGCCCATTTCCTGCATGAGTGAAACTGTCTACATTGAAACGAGTATCTTAGGCTATCTTACTGCTCGATCCAGCAGAGATCTTGTCGTGGCTGCCAATATAGAGATTACGAGGGAGTGGTGGGATACGCGCCGTGGTTACTTCCAACTCTACTCTTCGCAAGCCGTCGTCAAAGAAACGTCACAAGGAGATGCTCAAATAGCATCTCAACGACTCGCAATCATTCGCGATCTGGCGTTACTCGATTTGAACCAATCTGTGATCGATCTAGCAGAGCAGTTGCTGGGACGCAGTAACCTGCCTGCCAAAGCTGATGTTGATGCTATTCATATCGCAGCCGCAACTGTTCATGGCATGGATTACCTGCTGACGTGGAACTGCAAGCATATTGCTAATGCTCAAATTCAGATAAAATTTGCAGAAATAAGTCTTGATTTTGTACCCCATACGAACTGCTTGGAGGTTAATTATGTATCCCGATGAGATTGTCGAAGAAATTCACAGAATCCGTGAAGAGTACTCTCGTTCATTCAATCACGATCTAAAAGCCATATTTGCTGATTTACAAAAGCAGCAAGCGGCAAGCGGCAAGGAAGTTGTGAATTTATCTCGAAAGCCCGGTAGAACAAGACGTTGGAGCGGACGGGCGCGAGATATTGGTGGAGATGCTCCCGAATAATCTCCGCCGCTCAATTTAGCCGTTGTTATGATGCCGAATTAACTCTGTAAAAACTTAAGGCCGATCGCCCCCACTGTCTCGGCATATTCTTCATGCAGACCGGTGGTTACCGTACAGTTCTGTACGGGTTGCATCCCTTGCGCCACCACGGGATATCGATATATGAGAACAGAAAGGGGTCGTCGGGGCGATCGGTACAAGATCGGCAGGTAGGCAGAAAGAGGCACAGCCGTGCGAAATTTCAAAGAGCTGAATCTCTTTATGGGAGAGGCTTTCAGGCAAGTTAACAAAAATTAACTTGCCTTATAGGCTACCTTGGCACGGGAGCGTGTTATGCTAGGCTCAGGAAATAGGTCCAGAGCGATTTGGACCACCTCCGGCGGCGGCATACTGTTCGCCCACAAGATATCCACCGGCAATAGGCTTGGGCAGCTATTTGCCGTGCCGAACCATTCAGTGGAGGCGGATGTGGGGTATAAAGCACCGCTAGCATCAAGGTCGTTATTGACAACAAATGAAATTCAATTAGGCAAATCAGAGAAGAAAATGAAACTAAGCAAATCTGAGTATAACAAATCGAGGGATTTCTATGATGAGATTTTTAATGAATTCAAAATGGATTTTTCTCTCTATGAGGATTTGGTTGAAATATTGAAGCCGAAATCTGTATTAGAGCTGGGTTGCGGAATGGGTCGATTGTTCGGGATATTTATGAAAGAAGCAAAGGAGATAACCGGGATTGATTTAAGTGATGAAATGATATCTCAAGGAAGGAAGTATTATGCCGAACATAAGGTAGAGAACGCAATTGTTGAATTTGTGAATACAGATATGTGTTCATTCCAACTCAATAAAAAATATGATTTAATTGTGTTTGCCTTGTCCGTATTAAAACATTTAAGTACGGATAAAGATCGACTTACCGCTTTGAAAAATGCCAAAGAACATTTAAGTGAAGAAGGATTTATTGTTATTGACCAAGCACCTTTGCTGTACGCTTCGAGACCCACGGATTGGATTGATGCCAAAAACTCACTGGTAGCGGACTGGTTGCCAGCTACCAGTGTTCTTGACGGTTACCAATGGAAGAAATCTCTAGAAGGGAACATAGACATTCTGCAATGGAGGTATAAGAATTCAGAAGAAATCCAATTTGAGGCTCAGTTTACAACTTACCGATATGATATCGATCGACTGATTGAGCATCTCAGTCAACTGGAGATGAGTCACGAGCAGATGCTCACGGAATGGGGTGTTAATGGTTTAGGCAATAAAGGAAAACGATTTATTGGTTTAGCTTGTCATCCAGGGAAAAAATACAGCCCGAAACGCGAACTCATAGAGAAGGTGAAAAAGCGTAATGAAAGATTATGGTCCGATTTCGATCTGTATCTTGAAGACAAAAAGTAAATGAAAATGTAAAGATGCCAACATCCTGAATACCTTCTCAGGTTTCCCGTGACTTGATGGCGATCGCCAGCTACTGGTTGCCATCCCTGGCGCCACCACACCGATACAGACTGGATATCGATATATGAAAACAGAAAGGGGGATGGGCGATCGGGACAAGATAGGTAGGTAGGTAACTGACGAGGAAAAATATGGTCAAGATTTGCTATACTCAAGCAGAGGGTCTAGGAGGTTATGCCATGAAAATCGCGATTGAAATACCTGACAAAATCGCCAAGTATATGGAAGAGAAATGGGGTAATCTGGAACAGCGGGTGTTGGAAATTACCGCTGCCGAAGCCTATCGAGATGAGGCAATTACTCATGCTGAGGTGGGGCGGATACTTGGCTTGGGCCGCTATGAAGTTGATGGGTTTCTCAAGAAAGAAGGCGCTTATCTAAACTACACCCTAGCAGATCTAGAGCAAGATGTCCAGAATATTCGCAAAGTGAGGGGAAAATGACTGTTATTTCTAATACGTCACCTTTGCGTTATTTGATACTGATTGACCAATTTGAACTATTGCCACAATTATTCGATCGCGTGTTCGTTCCCCAAGCAGTGTGCGATGAACTGGGGGCTTCCGTTGCCCCAACAATAGTGAGAAACTGGATTTCCAGCCCGCCAGACTGGCTGGAAATCCAATCGGTATCTACGCCCCCGGACGTCCCACTGCAACGATTGGGTGCTGG
>JBFRWI010000004.1:0-9525 GCA_051439505.1 Hormoscilla sp.
TGTTCTGCGGTCAAATTCAGTTCGGAAAATGCAGGAGATTCAATGAGGTTATCCTCCCGAAATTTACTGACTTCGTACTCGCCGTCCACAAGTGTATATACAGAAATAGTTGGTTGCTTGGGGTTGCCAATAAACCGCCGGCCACCTAAAGCGCGATAATCAACTATCCAGTATTCAGGGATACCCATTTCTTCATAATCTGTAGCTTTAAGAACATAGTCATCACGCCAATTGGTACTCACAACCTCTACAATTAGACGGACCGACTCACCCATTGTAATAATTGATTCCGCCTCCCAGCGCGGTTCCTTGCTCACCGCCGCGCGATCGAGTACAATCACATCTGGTTCGTATCCTGATTCGTAGCGAAATGGTTTAACGACACATTCTCTAGGAATAAAGCAGTCGAACCCTTGGTTGTCAATTGCAACATTTAGCTTCTTGACTATAAATCCCGCAATTTCTGAATGTTTACCCCTTGGTTTCGGCATCTCAACAATAACTCCGTTGTGTAGTTCGTAGCGGTGTTCTGAATTCTCTGGGTACCAGGCTATGAATTCGTCAAAGGTTATGGGTTTGTGTTTCAATTGCGTCATGGTACTGTGTTAGAATTTTTGGCTATCTTGACTCAAGCATAAGGAAGAAACCAGCGCTCTCCCTTATGACCTATAATCCCATTAAAAATGAGATAATTTTCCAGCAGCTTCTTTCACCCGATCGGATTTACCCAATTCTGGCACATGGTAGACAACCCCACCAGAAGATTCTACCTCCTTGGCAAGAAGCTGATTTTCCTCATCAACCCACCTGACTCCTGTAGGTATAATCACTGTTGCACCATCAGGAATCTCTTGACATGCTGCGGGATTTTCAAGCAAAAATTCTAGGTAGTCGAAAGCAACCTCCATATTTACAGTCGCCATCTCTTGCTGTTCATTTATTAAGCTGTTGTTCATAGCGTGACCTCTCTTGCTGCCAACGTTCAATCAAAATTCGTCGTGCTTCTTTCATATTCATTTTATCATCACCCAGATCCATTAGCCAAACTTTCTGTTTTTCTCCAGAGGGGTAAAGGATGTCTAGGTGAGGACGATCGTGAAAATCATCAGCACGAATTACCGCAAACCACCCTTCTTCTTCTGCAAACTGACACTCAAGTTGAATCACATAAGTAGGTCTATCTCCTCCACTGGTTTTCACGCGGACACGAAAACGGTCTTGATGTGTGATAGGAATGAAAAACTCTTTGTCAAATTTCATTGCTTCTTTACTGCCTACCTCCCTCATATATGGTTTGTCCTGCCCATATTTTTATGATAGTTTATTTGCCACAAAAAAGCTATCTAAATCGGATTTTTACCCGATGGCAACCTAAATTTTATGACCCGATCGCGCGATCTGGCAGCGTGGTGGGCGGTGCCCACCCTACTAATTTCCTAACAATTAGGAATAATTATCCGCCAGCGCAGCAATTTGTTGAGAAAACCACAAAGCTGCACTCCCATTATGTCCCTGCTTCACCCGTGCCAAAGTTTGTTCTAACAGAGACATAGGTAATCCTGCCAAGGCTAAGGAATTATCCCCTTCTCTATACTTACCATCAGACTGTAACAGAAAACAAATCACCCGTTCTCCTCGAACATCTATTACCCAATACTCAGGAACTTTCCACTCAGCATATAGTTGTTTCTTCTCATCCAAATCTGTTGCCAGCGTCCTATCAGAAACCTCCCCAACCAAATCAGGAACTCGCCAGCGATGCAAATCAATAGGACTTTTTTCTCCTGCTTGCCCACGCGGGTAGTCCTCCCCCAGGTACAGTACCAGATCCGGCGCACCCGCACTATACGGAGCTTTTTCCAGCCAGCAACCCCCTAGAGAACTGAATATTTGTTCTGGTTTCTGACTAATCCAAATATAAAACAACATCGTAAACAAGTCACCGACGATCGCGTTTTCAATTCCTTCTTCATTCATGTCAATTAGTAAAATGCGATCGCGATGAAAAAAAATCCTCATCCTTTCATTTGTCGGATCTTCACAGGCGGCCAAATAATCTGACCAAGTAGCGGGTTGCCACTGATGCAGAGTCCGTTCTGTCTGGATGAATGGAGCAATTGTAGCCGTCATAGCACTAATACCGTTTTGGAAAAACAATGCTACAATAATTTCACATTATATTTAATTGTTGTTTTTCCCGACCTTCGAGTTAATCTGTGGGGGTTAAAACCCTCCTGCTGGCGCTATACTAACTAAGACATTTATTCTACACTAAGTGTAGCAGATTTTTAATTGTTTATCAAAAGGAGGCATCTCTGGGTTATAATTCCGCTAAACCAGCCTACAAAACCAAAAAGCAATTTCATAAAACCTAGCTACAGTTAATCCGCGTTATCTTACCCAGTCGGTTTTAACCGACTTTAGCTATTAGCAGGGGGTTTGAACCCCCTGCGGGCTGACAACGAAGCCAGAAAATTCGATATTAGTCAAAGTGTAGCAATATTTTTTCATGCATGGTATAACGTTCGATGATGCTTGAACAACAATTATATCTTATCTTATATCTGTAGCCTCAAAAAAGTATTGAACATTGGGCAGTAACTGTGTCATAATTAGCAAGTCCCAGCCGCAGAGCCCTCAGACCAGTTAAAATATCTGCAAACATCACCAAACCCGGACAGGCGAGACGCCCGTCCTACGATAGAACAGACGTGACTAGCAACCGGGCAACCAACTCCAATCGTCAAATGCCAGCAGTTGACAAGCTGGCTAACAGCTATTACGGCTTACTAGGGGTCCACCCTTCCGCCTCCGTAATAGAGATCCGCCGCGCCTATCGGGAACTGTCGAAACGCTACCATCCCGATACCACAGACCTGGCCCCAAAACTGGCCACGGAAAAATTCCACCAACTCAACCAAGCTTACGCTACCTTAAGTAATCCAGAACAACGTCGAATATACGACCAGAAAATTGGCTACTCCCGCGTCTACGTAGTACGGCCATCCCCTGCTGTTCGTCGGACTGATTATAAACAACCAAGCAGGTCAGACTCGGCCTATTTAGATCCAAGCGATCGCCCCCTATCTGCCGGGGAAATATTTGCCCTGTTCATTCTGGCCCTGACCTTTATCGGCTGTCTGATGTTAGCGATCGCAGTTGCCTTCACCCGGCCAGAGACGGCCTTCGCACCCATCGAACTGCCCAGCACATTTAATTAACTTTATTGTTGTTGAATAAAATATGACTATCCCGACCTCTGATACCCCCCTATACAACCATCCTCTCCCAGAAATTGAGCGCTGGCTCGCTAACCAGGGATGCCAGCAAGACCGAGAACAACTCCACTGCTGGTACGTCCAGCGACCTGACTGGCAAGCAGAAATCAGCCTGGATATCGAACAGCTAACTGTTCGTTATATCAATGCCAGTTCCGGAGGACGCGGCGATATTCAACGGGCCTTCAAATATTCCCTCAGTCGCAAAGATATTGAAGATGCCGTCTTCGCAGGACCTTAATCCATTTTCTCCGCGTAGGACGGGCGTCTCGCCTGTCCGGAGGTGGTTAGTCGTCAGTCGTCAGTCGTTAACTAACAACTATCAACCCACAACTAACAACTAACTTTTAACTTTACCAAAGCGGCGATCGCGCTGCTGATAAGTCCAGAGAGCCCGATGAAACTCAGCCCGATCGAAATCAGGCCAGAGAGTATCAGTGATGTAAATTTCCGAGTAGGCCACCTGCCAGAGGAGAAAATTGCTAATGCGCATCTCCCCGCTAGTACGGATCAGCAGATCTGGATGGCAAAGATCGGGCGTATAGAGGTGGCGCTCAAACAAAGCCTGATCGATTTTATCCGGTTCGATCTCACCGATCTGTACCTGAGTAGCAAGAGATTTGCAAGCATCCAAAATTTCCTGGCGTCCCCCGTAGTTCACCGCCGCTCTAAACAGAAGACCTCCGTTAGCATGGGTCGCCTGGGTCGATTTCGAGATCTGAGCTTGTAGCGATCGGGGTAACTCCTGCAAAGAACCCACCAGCTCCAACCGAATATCGCGCTCCATCATTTCCGGCAGTTCCGCCCGCAGGAATTGCTCGATCAGAGTCATAATCAAGATCACTTCCTGCTGGGGTCGCTTCCAGTTTTCCGTAGAAAAAGCATAGACCGTCAGGGCTTCTAGTCCCCAATCATCGCAACAGCGCACCAATTCCCTCAGGGCATCCACCCCGCGCCGATGACCCATGATCCGTGGCAGTCCTCGACCCTGAGCCCACCGACCATTTCCATCCATGATCACCGCCACATGTCGGGGTAGTCTTTCTCGCTTCAGGTCCGCAGGCAGTTCCTGCAATTGCATTTGCATTAGTGTCATTTTTTCTTCTGAGGAGCAGATGATGGCAAACGGAGTAAACGGGCAACCAATGCCGTACCTTTAGAGTTGAGCTGGCGACCGAGATTGAGCAGATCCGGGGCCACCGCCTCCCTTTCCGCAGATTGAGAGAATTTCGCCTCTAACAGTTCCTTCAGTTTACTGCTAGTCAAAGGCCGATTCAGGACTCCCCGTTCCGCTAAAGAAATAGAGCCTGTTTCTTCGGAGACCACCACACATACACAATTTTCCACCCGATCGGTAATGCCCATGGCTGCCCGGTGGCGCGTCCCCAACTGCCGCGAAGCCGTCTTCTCCGACAGGGGTAAAATCACCCCAGCAGCCACAACCCTTGGCATTCTAATCCAAACCGCCCCATCATGTAACAATGTTGTTGTCTGAAAAATCGTCTGCAACAATTCCTTCGAGACCTCAGCATTCAACTTCACTCCGGGGACAGAAAAATCCCGCTCGTCAATTGGTCCGGTAGTTTCTATAATCAGCAGAGCGCCAGTCCGATTTTGGGAGAGTTCCTTGACTGCATCGACAATTTCATCGGTAACGCTGTCAGGGTTGATCGTGGTAAGAGTAGCTGGTTGAAATAACTGTAGTACCTCTCCCTTCCCCAATTGTTCCAAAAATCGCCGGAACTCCGACTGTAAGATTACCGCCATTGCCACAGCTGAGCCAATCACCAACTTATTCAGGACAAAATTTAGCAGCTTTAAATTCACAAATGAAGATATAGCTGTTGCTAGCATCAGCATGATGAACCCTCGTACCATCCACAGGGTCCGGCGCTCACCAATCACCATGAGCACCATATATGTGAGGACGAGCACCAACCCAAAATCAACGATGTTAACTAGCAAAAACTGAGTCCTGCTCAAGTCCGTCAGCCATTGCTTAGAAAAATCCCCCATCAGCGATCCGCGTTGGCAAATGTTAAAAGTAAAAAGGACTCAGTCCCGATGCGTCCTCCTGACAAGCCTCTCCATTATCAGCTCTTTAACCTGTTAGTTTGATAAGCCAGACCCAAGTCTATCGGGTAGGCGATCGCCCCGAATCAAGTCTTCATAAGTTTCTCGTTCCAGGATCGTCTGGGCAACCCCATCGGACACTAACACCGCTGCTGGTCTAGTCAGACGATTGTAATTAGACGCCATGCTATAATTGTAGGCACCCGTACCGATCGTCACTAGGATATCTCCGGGTTTAGTTGCTGGCAGAGGAGCCTCTTTAATCAGAATATCCCCCGATTCGCAATGTTTGCCAGCAATCGTGACTGTCTCGGTACAATCCTCGGACATCCGGTTAGCTACTACAGCCCGATACACTGACCCATAGGTGATCGGACGGGCATTATCTGACATCCCCCCATCAACTGCCAGGTATGTCCGCATATCCGGAATCTCCTTGCGGCCACCGATCCTATATGCCGTACAGCAGGCCGTACCGATCAGGGAACGTCCCGGTTCGCACATCAGTTCCGGCAGGGGCCATTCCCTCTCCTTACAGGCCCGGACGATCGCCTCACTCACCGTCTGCACCCAGGCATCTATACTGGGAGGATCGTCTGTTTCCACGTAACGAATCCCCAAACCACCACCTACATCTAGTATCCTCGTGGGCAAACCGTAGGAGTCAGCTTTCACCAACCAGTCTACCATCACCTCTGCCAGATCCTCATGGGGTTGCAGTTCAAAAATCTGAGAGCCAATATGAGCATGTAAACCTATGCACTCCAAGCCAGACTGCTTAGAAATAAAAGCGAACACTTGGTCGAGTTGGTTGGGATCGAAGCCAAATTTGCTGTCTATATGGCCCGTGCGGATGTATTCGTGAGTGTGACACTCTATTCCCGGGGTCAGTCGCACCATAATCGCGATCGGACTGGCACATGAGGCCACCATTTCAGCTAAAGTTTCCAACTCCAGCCAGTTATCTACCATAATCGTGCAGCCCTTTTCCACTGCGAAGTCCAGTTCGGCCCGGGATTTGTTATTGCCGTGGAAGTACAGGTTTTCCCCGCTGACGCCGGCTTTTAGGGCCGTGTATAGTTCCCCACCGGATGCTACATCTATTCCCAAGCCTTCCGAGGCGACGATCGCGCATACTGCCAGACAATTCCAAGCTTTGGAAGCGTAGATCGCCGATGACTTGCCTGGATAATAGCGCTGCAATGCTTCCCGATACTGGCGGCAAGCCGTGCGCAGACTCTCCTCATCCAGTATATATAGGGGAGAGCCAAACTGCTTGACTAAATCCTGCACATCACAGCCACCTATTTCCAGACAGTCCTTGCTATTTACCCGAGCTGTTAGGGGTAACATTTCTTGATTGGGGGAACGTTCGGACCTTGCGTTTCCGGTTGCTTCTGATATATACTGCTTGCCTGACATACCCTTTTTAGATAGATTTATCGATTCATTATACGCTATTAAATTATCTTACAATTGACCACTGACCACTAACAGAAGGTGAGATTGCCGCCATACATGCCCATACTAGAACTCAAACCCCTAACAGTCGAGTTGCTACCGGCGGTAGTCGAACTAGATCGACTGTGTTTTGGCCAGTTCTGGAGCCGGGAAGGATATGAGCGAGAATTGCGTAGCATCAATAGTGATTTACTGATTCTCTACTGTCTTGATTCATTTGTCAAGGGATCTGGGAGCAAGGTTGACAAAGGAGTTTTAGTAGGACTAGGTTGTCTGTGGGCGATTTTAGAGGAAGCTCATATCACCCTCGTAGCAGTTCATCCAGAGTACCGGCATCTTGGTTTAGGTCAGCTATTGATGTGTACTCTGCTCAGAGAGGCATGGCGTCGGGGGTTGGAACGGGCAACTCTGGAACTCGGGGCCGATAATCTGGCGGCACTCTCGTTATACCAGAAATTTGGCTTTGCTGTGGCGGGACGACGCCCCAATTATTACCAGGAGAGAGGTGAAGATGGCTTGATTATGTGGCGTAGCGGCCTAAATAGCCCCACATTTCCCGATGAATTGGCCCTTTGGCAGCAGCAAGTCCACGCACGTCTGAGGGAAACAGGTCCCTACTCGGTGATTGACCATCTGTAAGCAATTGACAATTGACAATTCACAATTGACAATTCACAATTGGGATAGTCCCGCCAGAAGGGGACGCGATATGACCGGTGCTATGGGAATGCCTTTCCGGTTATTTACGTATAGGTATGTTCTTGAAGTTATGGGGCAACTGAACCCTTTTAGGGGCTCGTGGTTGGCTCGTGGTTGGCTCGTGGTTGGCTTTAGGGCGATGCTTGGGCGCGGGAGCTTTATGCAGTAGGGGAAATTTTTTGGGGCGATCGCTATCGGTGTTTGCTTATAGTACAGCCGGTGATTGCTGACGCTTGGGTTCGGTGCTGGTCTGTTCTGATGACCGTTGGCAGGTAGAACCGGTAGAACCTGCTAAGGAGAGGATGGATGTCCCTCCTCAGAGCGCCAATGCCTTGACAGATCGATCGCCCGGCCTAGATCATGAGGAACGGTCGGACAGTGCTGGCAGATCGCCCGGCCATAGTCATTCAGAAAAAAATGTCAGAAAAGCTACAGTCATATCGTCTAGTATGAGGAAGGCTATACTCTCGCTCGAAAGAGCCGATGTGGCCGATCGCATTTTTGGCGTCGGTCCCAATGGGCCAAAGGGAAAATACATCTACATGGTGTTTGAGCAAAACTTAGGGTTAAAGGACTTTGATGGTGACAGCATGTGCAGGTGGTTTGACACTGGGCGATCGGGAGGAAGATATCATCTCGCAGTTTTGGCCTGTATGGCTGGAACTGGAAGGTCAGCTTTATCGCCGCTGTCTCGGTTGTATGAAGGGGAACGTAACGGAGGCGGAAGATGCTCTGAGTCAGGCAAGAATTAAGGCTTGGGAACAGGTGCAAAAGCATGCTAGCAAGATCGGAAACTTAAAAGCATGGCTGATAAAGTTGACGATCAACCTCTGCAAAGATATCATCGACAAACGCTCTCGGGGCCCGGCGGCGGTAGAAGATATTGAATTGGTGGGGGATGATGGGGCTTTGTGTACGGCTTCTTCAGTGCCATTACCTGAGAAGGTGCTGGAAACAAACGAGACGTCAGAGAAGATCCGACGGGCCGTAGCTTCGTTACCTCAAAAGCAGCGGGATACATTTATTTTACATTTTTATGAAGGGCTTAAGCATAAAGAAATTGTCGAACGGCTAGGAATATCCTACGATAATGTCTGCAAGCGGTTATCTTTGGCACGCCAAGGGTTGAAGAAGGCGTTACAGAGCTATTTCCGTGATGAAGAGCAAAAACTCCAAAAATCTCCTACGCCACAGGGGAGAGTAGAAAAGCGGAAGATAGAGTCCCCAGTGGAGTTGGAGTTGGAGTTGACTACTGTATCGACTGCTTCAGACGGCGTGGTAGGGGAAGGGTTGCTGGTCTTTAAGGATGGCGCAGTGGAGCGTTCTGCTGATGTGGAGGAAAACATGGTGGAGAAAGAGTTGAACTCTGCCAAGTTATCGATAGGGAAGGACTGCGTAGGGGAAGAAAAACTGGACTTAATATCTGGTGCTGGGGAGCATTTGGCTCCTGTTAGCTCCTCTAGGAAGGAAGAAAGTATTTTGGGGTTGGCGCAAATGTCTGAGCCAACCCCTCTTTTTATGGTAGATAAGCAGAATATACTAGAGGATGTTTCTCAGGTATCGGCTGACGATGTGATGGGTGTCGTGCAGGTTATTGTCGAGCATGAGAGTACCCCAGTTTGTACTCAGTTGGACGCGAGCACGCCAGTACGGGCCCCTGTGGCGAGTGGGGAACTGTTGTTGTCGCGAGCAGAGCAGAAACCGGGTTTCTGTGAAGTTTTTTTCCATGGGGACCGAGATAGTAAAAGAAACCCGGTTTCTCAGGGACGCCGCGCTCTAGGAAATGGGTCCGCCCGCTCGCCCGGGGGAACGGTAAGGGCTGCAAATGCGATCGCCCCTGTGGTAGTGGACCGAAAACTTTCCGATGTCTCGACTGTTGATGTAGAGCATATGTTATGGGATGATGGTTCGAGGGTGCGATCGCCCGTGACCCCTAGGGCGAGTGGGTTCCATCGGTTCGGTTCTCAACTTCCAGCAACTGTTGCTCCGGAGTGGGTGCCAGTAAGGGATATAG
>JBFRWI010000005.1:0-5644 GCA_051439505.1 Hormoscilla sp.
TCAAGGGAGTGGGCGCGTTTAGAAAATGCGGCGAGTAGATCACCTCAAGTAAGACGCTTGCAGGAAATGCTTCAGAATCTGGCCCAAATGCTAGGGAACATGAATGAAAATCCTTTCCTGGAAATAATTTCGAGAACTGAACCAGAAACTGTAGTGGCGATCGAAAATGCCGAACGGGCCCAGGCGTTAGAAGAGTTTTTAATGGCAAGTCGCTCTCGGGAATTGATGCCGCAAATTTTACCGCTGGGCCAGATTAAAGATTTAGGGGGCTCCAAATTGATTGTGGTGGGTCAACCCAAGGTTTTTCACCGGGACTTGTTACAAAGATCTTTCTTTGATAAAGTAGAGGTGCTGCTATGGTCAGCTCTGGCGGCTCGTGCCGATCGGTGGTGGAGTAATTTGGAGGTTGATGCGCGAGCTTGGCATCGAAAAACTTGGCTGGAGATAACGGGAAAAGACCAGATAGTCCGTTATGGCTATAGCGAACAGCCGACATCGGTGCAGGTTGTGAGTAATGCAAAATCCACAGAGTATAAAAGTCTGAATATATCGAGGATCGAGGCAAGGTTCAATAGCTTAACGGGCCTCGATGAGGATACCGAGGGAATTAACTGGATCTTGAAAAATTTAGAGGATCACTATCTAGTAGAATTGGAGCAGGGAAATAAAATTAGGGTAGAACGGAATAGCGAATTTTTATTGCTATGGCGCAGACAAACTCGGGTAGTAACTGCCCCAGACTTGAGAAGAGGAGCAAAAGTCGTGCTGTGCGATGGCATGAACCGGGATTGGTTCTTTGCCCAGAAGGTTGGTTTGCTCGAAGATACGAAAGAGAATTTCCTCTATCGCACTCGACTGGATAGTTGGCGGTCTTCGGTCAGACAGGAGGTGGAACGGTCTGGTTTCTTTAGGGTATGTCAAAACCTGTTGCGCTCTACAGGCGTATCTGTCGATCGAGAGACTGTTAAGTCCAAGTGGATGTCAAATTACGATCTGCTGGCCCTGCCCCGGGAAAAAGCACATTTCTTTTGGTTTATACCACCTGTAGTCCATGAAGGTTTTGAGGAGTTTTACCGAAAAGCTGATGAATTAAGGATGAAGCGTGCAGAACTGGGGGATGCGATCTGTGCTTGCGCGAATGATGGATGGAAGGATCGCAAGCATGATGAAATCATCTTTAGATATCGGCGGGTTTCGATTACTGTAGGTGATTTACGAGAAGGAATGCAGCTGCTGAAAGTGCAGTCATACCCGCAATTAATTCCTGAAAAACCGGCCTTTCCTTTTAATCGTCTGTTTAAAAGCTAGTGAGTGGTTAGTTGTGAGTGGTGTCCCCTGGTCCTTTCATCAATTTTGTCGAATTCCTCATGGCTAGTGATTGGACGCATAGATCTTGGATAGCAACCCCAGCCTGTCATATTAACAACCTCTCAATCAATCAGCAAGGCAATTTTACCTGTCATCGTTCCCGATCCTAGCAAGCGATGGGCGGCTGCTGCTTCTGCTAAAGGAAAAGTTTCGGTAAGTTGAATCTTTAGCTGACCTTGGTCGATCAGACGGGCAGCTTGTTGGAGAATCTTTGCTTGGTCTTGCTGCGTTTCCACTAATCCTTCTACCATTGGGGTCAGCATCAGTTCGAGACTAATTCTCAGGTTGCGGTTTCTGGCTATTTTCCAATTTGTAGCTGGATCTGGAGAAAGAATTGTCACCAGATCGCCATATATTCTCACTGCTGGGAAGGTTTTGGCGAAGGTTTCTCCTCCTACGGTGTCGAAGGCGAGGTCTACTCCTTCTCCTGATGTCCAATCTAGTACAGCTTCCACGAAGTCGGTCTGTTTGTAAAGTATGGCTTTGTCAACACCCAGCCCCTGGACAAATTCGGCTTTTGCTTGGGAACCAACTGTGGTATAAACTTCAGCACCTTGTAATTTAGCCAACTGTACGGCTACGTGACCGACTCCACCGGCACCAGCGTGAATTAAGGCGGTTTGCCCTGCTTGCAGACGCCCCCGATCGTACAGCGATTCCCAAGCGGTAATTAAGACTAAGGGCGCTGCTGCTGCTTGGGCAAAATTGAGAGATGCTGGTTTTTTGGCGACAAAACGTTCGTCTACTACTGTTAATTCGGCGTAGTTGCCAGTTTGTGCCCCCAGACCAGCATTGCAGAAATAGACTTCGTCGCCGACTTGGTAATTTTGCACGGCTGCACCGACGGCTTCGACGATACCGGCACCGTCGCATCCCAGGACTGCGGGTCCGGTGGCATCGGGATATAAGGTGCCTCTGGTGCGCAGTTTGCGGTCAATGGGGTTGACCCCTGCGGCTTTGAGTCGGACTAAGATTTCTCGGTCTTGGGAAATTTCTGGGTCTGGGATGTCCTGAAGTTGGAGAACTTCAGGACCGCCAGGGGCGGTCATGACTATTGCTTTCATTTTATTGGTGCTTGACTAAAACTCCGGGTTCTTGCTGGATGGGCAAGACGTTGAGAATGTCGAGTTGGGCGCAATATTTCAGGTCTTCGTAGCAGTTGAGGCCGATGAGGCGTTTGCCATGGCTGGCTTGTTCCATCAGGTCTAATAATTTCTCTTGCCACTGGCGATAGAGGGCGATCGCGGCATGGACTTCATCGTTAACTTCAGATATGGGCCCAGACCAGGTAAGTTCTGCGAGCAGGCTTTGGGCGATCGCGCCAGCACAGACTGTATCTTCCAGGGAGTAGCTGCCTTGCCAACCGGAGCCGACAATCCAGATTGTTTCTGGCTGATGAGTTATGAGATATTGTACCACTGCCTGACGGTTAATTAAGGCAGCAGTTAACACCTCTTTCGCCTTTTCGATCCGCTGTAAGGCACGGGTACCGTTGGTAGTGCTGATGAACAAGCGGCGTCCAAGGACCACTTCGGGAGTGCAGTCCAGAGGCGAGTTACCCAAGTCGCAGCCTTCTACTTTGGCCCCGCCCCGTTCGCCAGCCCGGAGTCGCTTGTCAGCTGGCCATTGGGCGCTGACTTGCATCAGTTTGTCAATGTCGCTGAAGAATTGGACTGCTTCTGCACCGGCGTCCAAGGCGGTTGCCATTGTGGTCGTGGCGCGGAGGACATCGACTGCGATCGCGCAATCTGGTACGCTGTCAGTCGGTGTCAGTTCTGGGGTATGGTAAACGAATAGCTTCACGCTTCTGGGGACATTCCTTAACTATCGAGATCTTATTTTATAATTGAATGTCGCCCAATGGAAGATTTTCATTGGGGGTTTTCTGTGGTGACTGCATTTCTGGGCGGTGCTGGGCTAGAGTGAGATCTTGTATCTGTCCCGTTACACCGCCGGGGGTTCAAACCCAAAGGCTAGAGGCTAAAGTCGGTTGAAAACAGACTAAAAACATTATGTAAATACGCCAATTACCTATGTTATCAATGTATTTGTCTGGCGATCGCTTCTGGTCATCTCACCCTGTCAGCGGCACTTCAACCGGAACTATAGCATATTTTGATGGATTAAATTAGGGGGCGATCGCCTTTGCGCGTTCTGCTTTTGGACAGAGTTCGCGCAAAGGCGAGGGGCTTTTGAGGGATTGAATTTAAGGGCGATCGGGTTAATATGTGATTATGGCAAAAGGGGCGATCGCCTTCATTGAAATGTTAGCTGTGGACCTGAGTAAGATGGTGAAACCCGGAAAAGCCAAAAAAACAGGGTTTCTTAAGAAAAAGCTGCTATCATAAACTGTAAACTTAGGTAAAATTAGATTGTTTCAACTGCTCTGACGTAGGATAAGGTATGGTAACTGCTTGGATAGTCATGGTGGCGTGGGGAGTCGGTTCCGTTCTCTGGGTAGAACTGGTCCGAGACCTGTACCACGTCTTCTCCCATTCTTGGCAACCCCTCTATCGGTTGCATGTTTGGCATCATCGCGTCTTCCGTCCGGACCTAACTCCTGTTAGCGATCGGATCTATCGACAAGCTAACTGGCGTAACGATATCCCAGAATCTTTGGTGATGCTGCTGTTGGGTCTGCTATTCTGGTATTTGGCCTATATTGGCACTCCCGGACAGCATCTGGCCGCGATCGCGGGTGCGGTCTATAGTTTCAGCTTCGTGATGGGCGCGATCGCCCGTGGTATTGGATTTCCTGGTATGGATGAAATAACGGATACCACTCATAAACCGGGACCTTTTATTACTCCTCCTTCTCTTTGGTTGGTAAATAGACCTTATCACTGGCGGCATCACTTTGATAACCAAAATGCTTACTTTTGCGGTGTTTTTACTTTCGTAGATAAACTTATGGGTACGGCACTTTCCCTCAAGGGCAAAACTATTGCGGTTACGGGCGCTTCGGGCACTCTCGGGCGATCGCTTCTCCTCCATCTCCACCAAGCGGGGGCGAAAGTTATCGCCCTCTCTTCTCAAGATCGGCCCGTTACTTTAACTGTTGATGGTGACAGTTTAGAGGTTCGGACTATTACTTGGCAAGTTGGTAGAGAAGATGAGTTAGCTTCCCTGTTAGCAAAGGTGGATATTCTGATTCTCAATCACGGGATTAATGTTCACGGGCAGAGGACTAAAGAGGCGATCGGGCAATCCTACGAAGTCAATACCTTTTCGGTTTGGCGACTGATGGAACTGTTCTTCTCCACGGTCCGCAGTAACCAAGATATCGCCCGTAAGGAAGTTTGGGTCAATACTTCGGAAGCAGAAGTTGGTCCCGCTTTCAGTCCCCTCTACGAACTCTCTAAACGGGCGATCGGGGATTTGGTAACTCTGCGACGTTTAGATGCACCCTGTGTAGTGCGGAAACTAATTTTAGGACCATTTAAGAGTAACCTGAATCCTATTGGGGTAATGTCAGCTGACTGGGTAGCCAAGCAAATTGTTAAATCTGCGAAAGCGGACATGCGCAATATCATTGTTACCATCAATCCTTTGACCTTGGTAGCATTTCCGATTAAAGAATTCTGGGTTGGTTTGTACTTTAAGCTGTTTAGTCGTCAGGCGGCTGATTTGGGTGTAGCAGGAATGGAGTCTGGGGAAGTTTCGTAGGTTGGGTTGACATTAGGAAACCCAACCAGCCATCAGGCAAACAATAAAGGTGGTTGGGTTTCGTAGGTTGGGTTGACATAGCGCTACGCGCACTGCGTAGAGGAAACCCAACCAGCCATGAGGCAAATAGCAGTATAATCCAAAGGGTCGTAATTAGTTAGCTTCTGGGCCCACTCGCGACCGGGATGCAGTAAATCCCAAACTGAACGTTTCTGCTGGTATCTTCCCCGACCCGGGTCGTGATTACCAAACCAGTCTACGATCTGATTCCACACGGGTTGGAAATGGCGAATCATTACCCCCTCTCCCCAAGATACTAAATCAACTTCCATCGCTACTACCTTAAACTCAAACTCGCTGACTGAAAGACCATCGCCTTTTTCAATTGACCTTTTGTGTTCCTTCAGTCTATTATAGAGATTAGATGTTCTGCCTTGAGTACGTCCTCTTGCATAAAATCCGGTAATTTCTGACATGTGTTTGAATTATCTCCCTCGGGAAGATGCAAGATGCAGGTCCAGGAGGGATTTTTTTCCAATTGGCATGACGCCAATTGGAAAAAAATCCCGCGCGCAGCGCTATCAGACCTACGTTAGGGGGGTCATGACAC
>JBFRWI010000006.1:0-5200 GCA_051439505.1 Hormoscilla sp.
ATGATATTTGATATGGCTCATATGATATTTGATATGGCCCATATGATATTTGATATGCCCCAGAGCAAATATCATATGTCGCAAAGCAATTATCCCACCAAGTCAAACCGACCCGAGGGCGATCGTCCGGTAAGTCATCCGTGATATCCCATAGCGCCGAGGCCCACCTAGAATGAGTAATGCAATTTTCAATTGGCAATTTTCAATTAGCGATGAAGGGGAGAACTCTTTTGGTACAGCGGTAGGCTGGGAACGGATCCTAGAGGCTCTGCCTCCCCACCTGCGTGACATCAGCAAGACCCCTAGAGCGGCTTGTAACCAGAGGCGGCAGCCTCAACTGCGCGTTCCCAGGCAGAGCATGGGAACGAGGGGATCGACACATAGAACAGAGGCGATGTTCGCCCACTGATGTAGCACTCGAAGAGAACTATAATGAAAAGGTAAATCCTTATCCCGATCGCGATCTATGACAGTAAAGATACAACAACATACAGAGGTAAAATTTACCTTACCCATTGGCGATATCCCCGACTCCATCAGGTTAGAAGCTGAGAGCAAAGCCAAGGAAGCCTACGTGATGACCTTGCTGCGACATGCTGATATCAGCGCCGGACTGGCAGCACACCTGCTAGGGATCGATCGGTGGCAACTTTCCGACTTGATGGATCTGTATGACATCTCACCGTTTCCAAACATGACGCGGGAAGAATTACAGCAGGAGGTCGCCCAAGCAAAGCGTACCCTAGAGAAGTACAAGAACCAAAAGAAATGATTGTTGTTTCCGATACTACCCCTCTGAGCGAACTGGCAAAAGTGGGAAAACTGGATCTTCTACGAGATGTTTTTGGAGAGATTATTATTCCTCAAGAGGTCTACAACGAAGTAAGGAGAGGAAATCATCCCGCAGTCAGTGCAGTGCAGTCAATAACCTGGATTTCGGTGCGAACAGTTAGGGATCCTCAGAAAATATTAGATCTTCAAGCTGAGACAAAGCTTCACTTAGGTGAAACCGCTGCTATTGTTCTAGCTGAGGAACTGGGCGTAAATCAAATATTGCTAGACGATCGCAAGGCCAGGCTAGTAGCCGAGTCTCGAAACTTGCCTGTTATCGGTACAATTGGCACACTGTTACTTGCCAAAGACGAGGGATTAATTACTAGCATCAAAGAGATTATGGACAACCTTCGATCCAAAGGTAAACGCATCAGTCCCGGGCTTTACCAGGAAGTGCTGGCAGAGGCCCAGGAATAGGGCGCTCGTCGCCTCATAGACCTAGTCAAGCATATCAGAAACCGGGTTTCTAGTTAGCCGATCGACTCAGGAGCACATTTGTAAACAGAAACCCAGTTTCTTGCCAGGCTCTTAAATCTCTGTCAATTCAAATTCAAATTCCAGACCATATGGTACCAGGCGTGATTGATAAAGAGCATCAATAATCATATTCTCTGCGTCAGAAAAGTGGTTTTTCCAATCTCCGACAATTCCCTTACGCATGTGTTTGGGAACACCCGATCGCTGGGGAACCCAATCTAGATTAGCTTTGGGATTAATTGCCATTGCCGAAAACTCACTTGCGGCCACCACGGCATCTAGCAGATCGGCAGTTAAAGGAATATCTATAAAGCTAGCAACATCGGCAACTATTCGAGGTAAATCCTTTTTCATGTCTTCGTATTTGACAAACATAACATTATCTGAATCTTGACTCACTTGCCACCACGACCATAGGTGCTCGAATATGGAGCCATAGGCCACCTGACCTTCAAGATATAACTTAATAAATTCGCTCCAACTCCCATCGTATCCCATTTTGCTACGGGCATGATAATAATAGGATACAGCATTGTCCTTGGGATTGCGAGCTACATAAATATATTTGGCTTGAGTTTCCCCAAACATTGGCATGAGAGATAGGGGTAAATGACTGTGAAAGTAACGGCGATCGCCAGGCTTTATGATAAGTTTCTCTAAACCTCCATAACGAGTTGCGGCCCCTTCTAACCAAGGGACTGCTTCACTCAAGACTTTGTCCCCTTGCACTCCATTTGACCTAAGCAAATGAACAATTTGTTCCATCCATGTGGTACCAGATTTAGGATAGGCGACGACAAATATATCCCGATCGCCCACTTTAAAGTCTTTAAGGGCATCCATTTCCTTCTGGGTAATGAAGGCAGGAAAGACAATTAAACCCTCTGGATCTTTACGGTCCTTAACCAATGCTTGCTTATATTCTGCCATTGTACTTGTAGTCAAGGATATTAGAAACCGGGTTTCTCCTTCGTTTATCAACTAAGAAGCGACATTTGTCAACAGAAACCCGGTTTCTTGCCACGCTCTCTACTTGTAGTCAAGGATATCAGAACCGGGTTTCTCGTGAGGAGATCGACTCTTGTGCGACATCGAGCAACAGAAACCCGGTTTCTTGCTCAACTCTTTACTTGGCCGGGGCGGATGACAAGCTTTCGGGGGTTTGTGTTATCATCGATTGAAATTCCACGTGTTCAACTGATTGGCACGCACACCAAAAGCTTTGCCAAACTGCGCATACTCATCATTAGTACTCCCTGAGCAGTTCCTATCTGCATTGAGAATTGTAAATTTGCTGCCACGCCGGACACAGAAGCGATTTTTTCCACTTCCCCAGGTTATCGAGCCTATTTTAGCATGTAAGAAGATGTCTCCATTATAGGGGCGATCGACAGGAATCTTGACTTCTCGACAGGTTCCTTTCTCAAGCTTGTACCATCCTTCACTTCTCCAGCCTGGAGCTTCGTAATAGGCGATCGCGGAGTAAATATTGTCATGATCGGAGCGATTACAGAGCTGTACGTAGGTTCGGTTGGGCTTACCTTCGTTATTATTACGAAGCTTCGTAATCAGCTCGGTATAGCGAGCCGGTGGTGTATAGTTATTAGGCCGCCCGGCTCCATTGTTACCCCAATGCAGCGCTACGATACTGGGATCTCCGTTAAAAAAGCCAAAAATTGCACTACCTGAAGCGCCATAATGAGTATCACAGGTGTGATTGAAACCATTAATGATGCTACAGCCATAATGAACACCAGGAGTCTTGCTGTACTTGTCACCAGAATAACCAGCTAAGATCAGACGATCCTGCCAACCCGTGCTACTTAAAATATTCGCTGAAGGAGTTCTATAGCCAAAATACCCAACTCTAGAACCAATTGGGCTTCTCAGTCGTATAATTGCCCAGTCATCTGAGGTTCCTGGATCGCCCCACCAGACATGGGAAACACCAATGTTATATTCCGAGCGATTATCAATGAGATTGGGGCGAAACCTAATTCCCTTAATTAGTTTGCCAGCAGAGTTTTCAACACAATGGGCATTTGTGAGAACCAAATCTTCTCCCACCAGTGTTCCTGTACAATGTCCTCCACTAGGGAGATCCAATCTACCGATCGCACGCCAGGGGTAGTCTCGCTTGTGTAGATAACCGCGATCGTCCTCTCCCTGAACTAAGTTAAATCCCCGATTCCGATGCGGATCGTCAGGGACTTCCTGACTCAGTATAACATCTGCTAGCAGTAGCCCTGAAGTCAATATAGCTGTACAGGAAGCGAGGATTTTGACAAAGTTTCTAACTTTCATACAGAACCTCCCAATATGAACTGAACTCGCCTTACGCCTTAACGTAAATTAGAAGCTGAAACCCTGTTGCTTACTGTTAGCTATTCGCTTTACTTAGCCCGGGTTTTTGCTGTCGCCGACATTAATAATCTCATTCACATTATACGGAATTTTTAACCCTTACTAATAATTTCACCTACCACACAAGTATCGTCAATCCCTGGATGCCCGTGTATCACCTATGGCTATAGCTCCAGATGAGCAACTTATTCTAGGATGTCTTATACATCAACCAGTTCTACCACCAAGTGTTGTTGTCAAAAAAACAACCCTAATTTCCCCCAATTTATATTTCCTCTCATCACTCTTCCTCAAAACATCTTCTTATATCCAATTTAGCTCCTTATCAACCCAATGTCAAGCAGGATAGCCTAATCTTTACAAAATTTTACATTATTCTCGTCTCAGCCTTGCCAGCGTTAGCTTCTGGTACTCCGGTAGAGTCCTGTCTTCCGTTTATTGGGGTACTGCGCCTGACCTTGTCAAGCGCCGCATATACCAGTTGAGAGGAGCACATTTGTTAACAGAAACCCGGTTTCTTGCCGCCCTCTGGAGGGGCCCCCACCCACGGGCGATCGCCACATCGCCACCAGTAGCAGTAGAGTCAGATCTACCCAGATGATCCTTTGTTCGTGGATAATAGTTCGTAGTTAAGGACATCCAGCGGTGGGCGGTGCCCCACCCTACCATTAACAATTAACCATTACGCAAGCAGCAGATTATGGCATTGATAACGAGTGGCAAGAAACTGATACGGGACTTGGAGAAAAACGGTGCTCTGGCAGTCTATGCCCCTCTAGAGGGCGGACATGAAGGACGCTACTTGCGGCGCATCAGGGCCTCCGGCTATGTAGGTCTCTCCATCACCGCCCGGGGCCTGGGAGATCTGCCCATGTATTTGACTGGCGTTCACGGCGTTCGCCCCGCCCACCTGGGTAAAAAGACGATCGGGAATGACGCCGCAGTCGGTTACGTGTATTACGTTCCGCCGGTGGTGAATACCCAACTGGAGCAACTGCCTCCCGACTCGAAAGGACTGGTGCTGTGGATCCTGGAAGGGCAGATACTTTCCTCTGGAGAGATTGAGTATTTGAAAGTTTTGCCGACTAAGGAACCAAAACTGAAGATCGTCGTCGAGATGGGAGGCGATCGCTTCTTTCGCTGGCAACCCCTGAAAGATAGCTTGCTTGCCGCTTAATCTTTCCGTAGGACAGGCGTCTCGCCTGTCCTACGTAGAGAATGCTAGTCGATCCCCGGCAGATGTAGTATATGTATAGCTGTGACAGGGGATCGCAGGGCTAAAACGGCTGAAAGTATTTTCCTATAAGAATTTATGCCACAGATGACAAACTAAAGTAAAATAGCCCTAGACCTACTCATTTGAGTAGTAGTGTATTACAATATATAAGGGTGACTTATCTCTTGCATAAAATCCGGTAATTTCTGACCAATGTTAAAATTATCTCCCTCGGGAAGATGCAAGCGTGCAGGTCCAGGATCAGACCTACGTTAGGGGGGTCATGACACCTAGGGGTGAGCGCCAGCC
>JBFRWI010000007.1:0-12265 GCA_051439505.1 Hormoscilla sp.
AAGGATCCCCCCCAAACCCCCCCTTCCCGAAAGGGGGGGCTCCGGAAGCCCCCCTTTTTAAGGGGGGTTTGGGGGGATCCGGCGACTGGGGGATGCCATGAACGATCAACGGGTTTTGACCACACCCACTTTCAGTCGGTTTTCAACCGACTTCAGCTATTAGCCCGGGGTTTGAACCCCGGGCGGGCCGTGAGACTAATCTAGAAGGTTTTTTGGACAATCGATCGCCCATTACCTATTAGCAATTAAAGCTTGCTCCATCAGCCACTGAGTTAAACCCGGAAACAACCGATAAGCTTCAGTGGCCAGAGATATGGAACCAACTACTTTCTCCGACTGCTTGAACTGCACCGCATCCCAAATTGCTTGAGCAATGTCTTCTGGCTGAGAAACCCAAGATTGTTGTAACATTGCCTGCATCTGTTGGCGACGACTTTCCGACTCAGTTTCGTCAGAACCCCGAAACAAAGCCCGTTCCATGAAATCACTGTCGATCGCCCCCGGATGCACCGCACAAACATGAATCCCTTGGGGTGCCAATTCCAGCTTCAGGGTTTCGGTTAATCCCGTCACGGCATACTTACTGGCACAGTAGGCAGTCATGTTGGGCAGAGGCATTTTCCCGCCAAAGGAACCCACGTTAACAATACTCCCAGCTTGATTTTCCAGGAAGTGGGGTAGCATTTCTTTAATCGTATAAACGTAACCCCACAAGTTTGTATTCATTATTTGTTGCCAGTCCTCTAAGGAGGTTTGAGCCATTGTTCCCGTCAGACAGATGCCGGCATTATTAACGAGTACCTCTATGCGATCGTAGAAAGCCAGGGCTTTGTTAATTAGGGATTTTACTTGTTCGGCGTCCCCCACATCAGTAGGAATAGCTAAGGCGGAAACCCCTAGATTTCTGACTTCTCGGGCTACTGTCCCTAAGCGATCGCCATTCCGGGCCGCTAACACGACATTGTAACCTTTTCGCGCCCACAGAAGTGCTGTGGCTTTGCCAGTGCCTTGAGAGGCCCCTGTGATTAAAACTGTATTAGCCATATTTGACGGTTATCTCCGATATATTTGCATGCGATCGCCTAATTTCTTCTTTTAACACATTAGCTGAAAAATGTCCACCCTACTACTTACATCAGGGGAAATTCAGGAAGTCCTAGTTGGGTGAATGGGAATCTCTATTATAAATTCCGTTCCCTGTCCTAGGGAGGAAATACAGGTGAGACTGCCACCATGTTTTTCTACCACAATCTGATAACTGACCGCTAACCCCAAACCCGTACCGCTACCCACCGGTTTAGTAGTAAAAAACGGATCGAAGATGCGCGATCGCACCTCGGCACTCATCCCCGGACCATTGTCCGCGATCGCAATCTTCACCCGATCTTCGCCTGTCACCTCAGTGCGAATAATAATTTGGGGTGAGGTCGTTTCGACCATTGATAAAGCATCGATCGCATTATTGAGGATATGCAGTAATACCTGATTCAACTCACTGGCATAGCAAGTCACCAGGGGCAGTTTACAGTATTCTTTAATTACCTCCATGCTGTGGAGGCTATTCTGTACAATTAGGAGAGTACTTTCAATTCCTGAATGAATATCCACTGGTTTCATCTGGGATTCATGCAGGCGGGAGAAATTCCGTAGAGACAGGACAATATCGCGGATCCGTTCAGCGCCAGACTTCATTGAACCCATCAGCTTTGACAAGTCATCCACCAGAAATTCCAGGTCTATTTCTGCGGCAGTCTCCAAGACTTCCTCTGTGGGATTGGGGTATGACTGCTGATAGCTGTCAATCAGTTTGAGGAGGTCTTGGAAATAATCTGTGGCGTGGTCAACATTGCTGTAGATGAAGCTAATGGGATTGTTAATTTCGTGAGCTACACCCGCTACCATTTTCCCCAAACTAGACATTTTTTCGCTTTGAATCAATTGAGGGGTGCGTTGGAGTTCCTGCAGGGTCTCTCTCAGTTGAGCTTCCGATCGCCTGAGAGATGCTTCTGTTTGTTGACGTTTGAGCCCCAGGGAGATTTCGGTAGCAATAAAGGCTAACTCATCTAAAGTTGAATCCGATAGGGGGTGACGGGCAAACAGGGCCACAACTCCCAGTAATTCCTGCCCCACAGAGAGTGGGTATCCAGCAAAAGCTACCATTCCTTCCCTTTTCGCCCACTCTTTATCACTCACTCGCGGGTCTGTTTGCACCGAATTAGTCAGATGGGGTTGACGTTCTTCGGCTATGAGCCCGATCTTCAACTGACCCACCAGAATGCGACTGTGAGGGCCATCCAGATGAGTATACATGCCAGCACTCGCTTGTAATTCTAAGACATTTTCATTCAGCAACCAAATCCGTGCAAAGGCTGCATCCAGATAAGTGACGATCGCTTCACTACAGTCTTGCAACATCCTTGGCAAGCTATGACCTTGGGCTAGGGTAGAGTCGATCGCTGCCCTAAATTTAGATAAACGTGCCTGTTCTTGTAATTTTTGTTCCGCTAGTTTGCGATCGCTAATATCCGTAGAGTAGCCAATCATGCCGATGACTGTTCCTTCTTCGTCTCGCTCTAAGGACAGAGAAACAAATGAATCAAAGACTTCTCCCGATCGCCGTTGCAATTTACTTTCAACTTCGTGTTGTCCCTGCTGCTGCAAGGGGACAACGATACCGTTGAGCAAAAAATCATGTAGTTCTTCTGGGTAAATAAAGCTAATGTGCTTGCCGATCGCCTCAGGGGCAGAATATTCTAACAAGTCTTCCGCCCCCTGACTCCAACTTGTGACAATGCCATCCAGGTCAGTAGAGATAATCGAACCCTTAACTTGATCCAGCAGCAGGGCCTGTCGCCGTAATGTTTGTTCTGCGCGTTTGAGGTCGCTAATATTAAATGTCGTACCCACGATTCTGTAAATGCGACCCTGACCATCGCGTAAGGGATTAAAAGTCGTTTGCCACCAGGTTTTTTTTCCCTCAAATATCAAACATTCCTCAAGGGTTAAAGGTTCTCCTGTCTCCACGCAAGCTTGCAGGCGTTGGCGAATCTCTGCTCCCGCCTCTGCTCCCAACCAATCTTCTGGTTTTTTGCCAGCAATTTCCGTACTGCTGATCTTCGCAAACTTTTCCGCTTGTGAATTCCATCCCACATAGCGAAATTCTCCATTTTCCAGAACCTCAAGCACAAATATTAGATGCTCCACCCCATCGTAAACACTACGGAGGAATTGTGATTTTTCTTCCAGTTTAGCTTCGGTTTCTTTGCTCTGGGTCACATCCCGACTGGTAGCATAAATAACTTGGTTTTCCCTGTCAGAGACTGCATTCCAGGATAACCACCGATAAGAACCATCTTGGCAACGATACCGGTTTTCAAAGCCCACAACCTCGTTTCCTTCACTTAACCTAGTAACGGCGGCAAGGGTGGTAGCCCGATCGTCTGGATGGACGAACTCGATAAAAGGTTGGCTGAGTAGTTCTTGATTACTGTAACCCAAGGTGTTTTCCAGGGCCGGATTGAATTGTTGGAAATAGCCGTCCAATCCGGCCACGCACATTATATCCAGATTCAGGGCAAATAGGCGATCGCCTGTTCGGTGTGCTTTTTGCAATTGCTCAATTTCCTTTCTCTGGGCCTTTAACTTTTCCTCAAGTGATCTAACTTGCCTACGTAAGTCAATGACTTCTTTTTCTAATATTTGTGACATCAGTATTATTTTCCTTGACTACCGTTGGTTCTCAATCCCCATCTTACGTTGAGGTGCGGCATAGATGCCTAAATGATTTGCCACCGGACGTTCCCGCATCGGCAGTTTTGTATGAATTGGTGCATTCAATACCTTTGGTCCTGAAGGAGTTGCCATTACTAAGGTTGTAGAGCCACCCCCGTCTAAATTGATGGCAACATCCACCCCAAGGGTCACAAAAAAGTCCGCCAACTCTGCCAGGGTCAGCCCTCGGCTATAAAACGGCTGTTTACCATCTATAACTACTATCCAAAGCTTGTCTCCTTGGGCATTTAACCCGATCGCAGCCCGCGCATAGTGATACGGCGTAAAGGGCTTACCTTTAGTAGTCTTCGCCTGGGGCTTAGTTACAGAAACCCCATCGAAGACGAGTATCAGTTCACCCGCGATCGCCTGGTCTGTTCCCTCAGGGCAAACAGCATACTCAACAATCTCAGCCTGGCGATCTGTATCGAAACATAAAGCAGGCCACGTATGTCGAGTCGCTGCATAACGCTGCCCGCTAGAGATAGCTTCTCCGATCGGATTTACCCGATCGCCTGAATGGGGGAAATAGCGCCAAGGGGTATCTTCCGCGAACGGATAAAAATAATTGGCATTGACAGCAAGTTGCACGCCGGAACTTTGCACGAACTCTGAAGTAGTGCTAGCAACTACTTCTTGACCGTCATCGCCTGGAGCCCCTGGCGTCACTAAGATTCCAATGCCAGGGGCTTGCAGGTCAATAGCTACTGTGTGAATAACATGGGGACGGGGCGCGGACCGCACCATGCGTTGGTAGGTTACCCCCTGAAATAAAACTTTTTCTTCATTGACTAAAGGGGGGCGACGAAAATACAAGCTGCTATAGCCAACCAGTGGCGTAGCCAATAGCACGACCCATAGGGTTTGCCAGATGAGTTTCTGCTTCATAATTGTTAATTGTGAATTGCTAATTGTGAATTGCTAATTGTGAATTGCTAATTGCTGTTAATTGAGAAAGTCTTCATTCCCTAATTGTGCAACTCCTATTATAATAAACCAGAGGATGAGCTTGGAGGGGATAAGTAAATGGAGACAAGTTTTATCAATCGCGATCTGCGCGATCGCTCTTTTTCTAAGCAAGATTTGCGCGGTGCCGTTTTCGAGGGGTGCGACCTGAGAGGTTGCGACTTTAGACGCGCTCAACTACAGGGGGCGACATTCCGACAGGTGAAACTAGGGATATCTCCCCGTAAACTTATGGTCTATGGCGCGATCGCCCTTGTTGTCGCGGCCCTCACATTTAATGCTATCAGCGATATGGTGTTTGGTGCTTTGGGTACAAACCCGCAACATCCAGCTTGGAGATTTGTATTAGCGCTGTATGTCAGCCTCGCGATCGCAGTTTTCGCGGTCCTGCCTCAGCGGCGATGGCCACCGCCCGTGCAAGGAGTCACCCTCTTGCCCGCTGTGACAACTGGGGCCTTGCTAGGCTTTTATTATGGCGGTATCCTCGCGGATAAAGAGCCACAAATCGCCATCATCTCTGCAACCTTTGCGGGACTGACTATAGGCATAATTCGCTTAGCCCGACCTCATGCCACCCTGATGGTCAGCCTCATAACCATTATTGGGACCGTGGCTGCCTATGGCATTACCTTTACTGTAGTAGGCTTGGCTAGCGCTGCCTTAAGTACGGGAAATCTCCTCCCTGCGATCGGGTGGGGAACCCTATCACTACTCTACTTTATCCTGACCTTAAAGGGATTGCAGACCAGCAGCCAAACTCTCAAACAGGCTGCTAGTACGAGGTTTTCTCCAGCCGATTTAACCTACCTGACTTTTGACAATCCCCCTGCATGATGTCAGGTTTTTTTTGGGCCCATGGGAATCTCGATGATAAATTCTGTTCCCTTTCCTAGCGCCGAAATACAGGTCAAACTGCCACCATGTTTTTCCACCACGATCTGATAACTGACCGCTAACCCCAAACCCGTGCCGCTACCCACCGGTTTCGTGGTGAAAAACGGATCGAATATGCGCGATCGCACCTCATCACTCATCCCCGGTCCATTGTCAGCAATGGAAATCTTCACAGTATCAGATCCTGTGACAGAAGTGGTAATGATAATTTGGGGTGACTCCATTTCCACCAGAAGAACATCGATCGCATTATTGAGAATATGCAGGAATACCTGATTCAACTCACTAGCATAGCAAGTCACCTGGGGCAATTGAGAGTATGCTAGAATTACATGGATATTAGCGCTCTCCAAGCGATGCTGTACAATGAGTAGGGTACTTTCAATGCCGTCATGGATCTCGACGGGTTTCATGGATGATTCATCCAGGCGAGAGAAGTTCCGCAGAGACAGAACAATATTGCCGATCCGTTGGGCGCCAGACTTCATTGAACCCATCAGTTTTGACAAGTCATCCACCAGATATTCCAGATCTATTTCTTCGGTTGCCTCTGAAACTATATCTGTGGGATTGGGGTATGATACCTGATAGGTCTCGATCAGGTGCAGTAGGTCTTGGACATAGTCATTGGCGTGGTCAACATTGCCGTAGATGAAGCTGACGGGGTTGTTGATTTCGTGAGCTATCCCCGCCACCATCTGCCCCAAGCTAGACATTTTTTCGCTCTGAATCATTTGCGCTTGGGTGCGTTGCAGTTCACTGAGGGTTTTGGCAAGGTGCAGATTTTTATCCTTTAACTCCTGGGTCCGCGCTGCCACTTGCTCCTCTAAAGTCTGGCTGTATGCTTCTAATTGCTCCTTGGCCTTCTCCAAATTATTATAGAGTCGGGCATTTTCCAGAGAAATGGCAGCTTGTCCGGCGAGGAGTTGCAGCAAAGAGAGCCTCTCGGGAGTAAAGGCCCTCGTCGTCAGGTGATTTTCCAAGTAAAGGATCGCAATGAGCTTGCCTTGGTTCAACAGGGGCAGACATAGTATGCTCTTTATATGACACCGTATCAGGTAGCTGTCAGAGGCAAACCTGCTTGACTTCATCACGTCGTTGAGTACCAGGGGTTCCCGGGTGCGCCAGACGGTGTTGATGATGCTGACGGGCAGTTCTTTCTCCTCAAGGGCACGCTCTCCTACAAGTATGGAAGCTGCCTCTTCAGTATAATCTGCCTTAGCTTCAATTACTAGCGTCTCAGCTTCGGGCAACAGCAAAGCGCCTTTGGTTGCCCCGGCATTTTCCATCACCGCCTGCATCAATTTGGAGAGTAATTGTTCCAGATTAATTTCCCCAGAAAGGGCTTGAGATGTTTTAATGGCTGAAGAGAAATCCAACAGGGCTGAAGTCCCAGAACTGGTAGAGGTAACAGTTGCCATAGTCATTTGGGCCAAGGTACTGCCGGGGCTGAGGCGAGTTGTTTCCTGGTTGAGAATGGGAGCTAATAATTGCGGATAGCGTTCTTCTAAATCTTTGACTTTAGCTTTTGCGCCCCAGCGCGCGTAGCCGTAGTAGGCATTTACCATGTAAGCTTGAGCTATTGTCTGTTTGCCCCAGTCTAAGTAGAATTTGGCTGCCAATTCGTTCCCCAGGGCCTCTTCCTGCACGTACCCGTTTTCCTTGGCTCCCGTGATCGCCCGCTCGTACAGCTCCATTGCTGCCACATTTTCCCCTAACACCCGATGTCGATCCGCCTCTACGAGCAGATACTTATGCAGAAAGTTTTCCGGACAACTCTCGGACCAGCTTTTCAGTTGCCCTTGATTATTTTCAATCTGCTGTAGTGCATCCCGCCGTTCCACCTCACTCAAACTGAAATACAGCCCCAACAAATTCAGAGAACTATAGTAGTAATAACCAGTAGAGGTGGTGGAACCCGCACAAGCCATCAGAAAGTTACTAGCTTCTGTTTCATCGTGAATGCCTCGCTCTAAATTATCCCTCAGACAAGCTTCATGCATTTGCAGAATGTAATAAATGCCGAGGGGCAGATAGGATTGTGAGGCTTGATGGCGTTCTATCCAAGCTTGTTCTTCTGCCGATAAGGGACTGGTATCTCGCTCATCTACAGTTCCAGACAGTTTATTGATAAAGAATCGACAAGCAGCAAGCACGCTCAACGCTAGATCGTTTTGGATTTTTTCGGCGATCGACCAATATTTATCCAAGTCTATGGCAATACTTGCCAAGTTTTCACCTTGAAATAGTCGATTATAAATATTGGCGAATAAGTTATATCCGGCATATTGCAGTTCTCCAGATTCCATCCCCGCCAAGAACCCTTCGTAATTGATCTCTGCTGCCTTTTGGATCGGCTTTGCCCAGACATAAATCCAGCCACCTAGCAAGAAGCAAGCACTAGATCGTTCAGACTTGCTATTGAGTTTATAGCTCAGTTGCAGGGCCAGGTCGGCAAATTCAACCCCTCGTTGGTACTGATTTTTCGTCAGTCCTAAAAGAAAACCATAGTTGACATAACCCGTAATTGACTCGGGCATATTACCCTGTTCGATCGACAAACGAACGTTTCTGACAATAGTGAAGCTGTATAGGTCGATGTCCGAGGTAATGTATGCTGCTGGTAGCATATTCATCAACAATTCGATCGCTACTTTCACTTCGGGATTGCTTGCCGTGGGTAAATCAAGCAAAGAGATAATGGAGCGATTTTCCAGCTTCTCTTCAAGGTCGGTCAACCCTTGTTGAATCAATTCTTTGAGAAGATCTCTGCTAACTGTAATTCCCAGCCCTTGCAATCCCTCTAAACCCGCTTGAATGGCTTCGCTATAGGATCCTTGTAACGCATACTGATTGACTTTTATAACGTAAACTTGGGCTCGGTCTCGGGAAGATTTTGCCAACTTTAGTAAGGTAAAAATTGTCTGAGATAACAACTCAAAATCAGCACTCATTAATTCCGTTTCTGCTAGATTGAGATGGAATTCAAAAGCCAGATCGTAGTCAGTAATCCAAGCATTTTCGGCCAGCAAGCCAATCCCCACCTTGAAGTAATTTTTGGCCCCGGCGTAGGCAGTGGCAGCTTTCGCTTTTTGGCCAGCCATGAAATTGAGTTCGATTAGCTGCTTTATCTCAATTTCGTCGGGAAGCAAGGTTTGCCCGATATTGATTTGATTGACAATATCGAAAAGTTTCTCGTTCCGTTCTGACTCGGATAAGTTCAATAGCAGTAATTTGCCGATTCGATAATGGGTTGCTTGTTTTTGCACTTCCGGAATCAAGGAATAGGCAGCTTGTTGCACCCGATCGTGCAAAAACTTGTAGTCAACCGATAAATTCTCCGACTCTTTTGCCCCTGAGTCTGCGGACTGAAAGAACTTGTAGGTTTGACTGATGGGTATAATCAACCCTTCTTGCAACCCTTTCCACAAGGATGCCGCCGTTTCCGCCATTGACTGTTCCGAGACGATCGCACAGGTTGCCAGATCGAACTGGTTGCCAATACAAGCTGCCAATTTCAATACATTTTGAGTTGCCGATGGCAGCTTTTGCAGTTGCAGGGCCATAAACTCCACCACATCATCAGTCAGGGATAGTTCCTTGACTTTGGCAATATCACACTGCCAGCAACCGCTATCAAAATCAAAGGTAATCAGTCCATCAAGATGCAGAGATTTCAGGAACTGATTGCTAAAGAAAGGATTGCCTTCAGTTTTATGATGCACCAGTTCCGTCAAGGGCAATGCTAGGGAAGGCGGACAAATCAAGCTATCGGCAATCAGGCGGTTGAGATCATTTATATCTAGGGGGGCGAGGGTAATAAGATTAACAGTCGCGCCAGTTTTGCCAATCTCATCTAAAGTCAGCATTAACGGATGAGCCCGATTTACTTCATTATCCCGATAAGCACCAATTAACAGTATATAGGGACTATCGCTGGCGCTCATCAACAACTGCATCAACTTCAGCGAAGCGGAGTCCGCCCATTGCAAGTCATCCAGAAAAATTACCAGAGGATGTTCTTTTGTAGCAAACACCCGTATAAACTTGCCAAACAGCAGATTAAACCGATTCTGGGCAGCGCTACCACTGAGTTCGGGCACCGGTGGCTGCTTGCCAATCACCCGTTCCAGTTCCGGGATGACATCAATAATTACTTGACCGTTTTCTCCCAAAGCGGCCATTATTTTATCTTGCCACTGTTGCAATTGGGCCGCACTTTCAGTTAGCAGTTGCCCCATCAGGCTAGAAAAGGCTTGCACCAAGGCATAGAAAGGAATATTCCGCTGGAACTGGTCGAATTTGCCTTTGATGAAATAACCCCGTTGGCGGACAATGGGTTTGTGGACTTCATTAACGACAGCAGTTTTGCCAATGCCGGAGAAACCCGCCACCAACATCATTTCACTCTTGCCCGATGCTACCCTGTTAAAGGCAGCTAGTAAGCTTGACACTTCGAAGGCGCGTCCGTAGAGTTTTTCGGGAATACTGAAGCGATCGGATATATCCCTAGTTGCCAATTCAAAGGGAGTAATGCTACCAATTTCCACCCATTCAGAGTAACAGACTTCCAGGTCATGTTGGAGTCCCCGGGCCGTTTGATAGCGGTCTTCTGCGGTTTTCGCCATCAACTTCATCACGATGTCTGATAGCATCTGGGGGATGTCTGGTTTTACTTCATGGGGAGGAGTGGGTGTTCTGGCAATGTGGCAGTGGACTAACTCCATCGGATCGTCCGAGGGAAAGGGAAGTTGCCCGGTCAATAGTTGGTAGAATGTAACTCCTAATGAGTAAAAATCACTACGGTAGTCTATACCTCTGTTCATCCGTCCCGTTTGTTCGGGAGACATATAGGCAAGAGTACCTTCTAATACCCCTGGGTTTTGCAGAACTTGGGTTTCCTTGGGTAGTAGGGAGGAGATACTGAAGTCGATCACTTGTACTTCTAGAGTTTCTGGGTGAATGAGGATATTGGCGGGTTTGATGTCCTTGTGAATCACTCGATGGCGATACAGTCCATCTAGGATCCCGCCTAGGGCGATCGCCACCTGTAAAAACTCTCCCAAACTGAGATTTTGTTTAGTAATATAGTCTCCCAGAGAAATACTCCCAAAGTCGGGCATCACTAGGACGAAACCATTCCCGTAATTCTCTAGGGCTAGGGGTTTTACGACTCCTGGCAAGTCGAGATTTAAGGCAATGACGTATGCCATGCGGAAATTAACCAGTTCGTTAAAGGTAGGATACTCTGACTTGAGTAGCTTGATTACTACCGGTTGCTTGGATTCATTTTGCAGTCCCCGATACACAATGGTTCTCTGAGAGTCGTGCAGTAGTTGCAGGTTGCTGTAGCCACCTATTGTGGTTATCGTGTTTGTCATGGCAATTTATCAAAACTGTCTTTCTTATAGGTTGGGTGCGGCTCATTTGTAGTTGCTCCCGGGATCCCCCCCAAACCCCCCCTTGCGAAAGGGGGGGCTTCAAAGCCCCCCTTTTTAAGGGGGGTTTGGGGGGATCCGATGACTGGGAAGGCCCCATGAACTACCCTATCGGTTGCCAGCTATTATACTACACCAATATCAAAATCTGATGAAATATCAAGCCCATCTATTTAAATTAACCTTCCGATAGATTTTTCGTAACTTTTTGTAAATCGCCAAGAAAAATTCCCCCGTGAATTGTTTATCATGTTTTGGCGCCCATGGGAATCTCGATCGCAAAGGAGGTTCCCTGTCCTGGCCCAGAAATGCAGGTGAGACTGCCACCATGTTTTTCCACCACGATCTGATAACTGACCGCTAACCCCAAACCCGTGCCGCTACCCACGGGTTTCGTGGTGAAAAATGGATCGAATATGCGCGATCGCACCTCGTCACTCATCCCCGGTCCATTATCGGCAATGGAAATCTTCACAGTATCAGATCGGGTCACCTCAGTGGTAATGGTTATTTGGGGCGATGGGGAATTGTGCAAAGCATCGAGAGCATTATTGATAATATGCAGGAATACCTGATTCAACTCACTAGCATAGCAATTCACCAGGGGCAGTTGACCGTATTCTTTAATGACCTCGCACCGGCGCGACTCGAAGCGATTCTGTAAAATTAGGAGGGTACTCTCAATCCCGGAATTAATATCCACGGGTTTCATGGATGATTCGTCCAGGTGGGAGAAGTTCCGCAGGGACAGGACAATATTGCGGATGCGTTCGGCACCAGACTTCATTGAACCGAGCAGTTTTGACAAGTCATCCACCAGATATTCCATGTCTATTTCTTCGACAGTGTCTAAGACTTCCTCTGTAGGATTGGGGTAGGACTGCTGATAGCTTTCAATCAGTTTGAGGAGGTCACCGAAATAGTCGGTGGCGTGGTTAACATTGCCGTAAATGAAACTAATGGGGTTATTGATTTCGTGAGCTACACCCGCTACCATCTGGCCCAAGCTAGACATTTTTTCGGTGTGAATCATTTGTGCTTGGGTGCGTTGCAGTTCGCGGAGAGTTTTCCCAAGGCGCTGATTATTATCGTGCAATTGGACATTTTTTTCCTTTAACTCCTGGGTCCGCGCTGCCACTTTCTCCTCTAAAGTCTGGCTGTAGGCTTCTAATTGCTCCTTGGCCTTCTCCAAATTA
>JBFRWI010000008.1:0-3487 GCA_051439505.1 Hormoscilla sp.
CATAAAGGAGGGCGGAAAAAACCAAGATGAGCAAGATTAAGTATCAAATGGTAATTCAGTGGTCTGGGGAAGATGACTGCTTCTTGGTAGGATTTCCTGATTTTCCCGGACAAAGTTGGCGAACTCACGGTGATACCTACTCCGAGGGGGTGTGGTCAAAACCCGTTGATCGAACATCGCATACCTTAGTCGCCGGATCCCCCCAAACCCCCCTTAGAAAGGGGGGCTTCCGGAACCCCCCCTTTTGGAAGGGGGGGTTTGGGGGGGATCCTCTCCAACTACTTTTGACCACACCCGCTTAAGCTGGCCAGTTCGACGCTCATGCTGATAAATTTAATGCTTGAGTTGGCGACTTGAATACTCATGCTGGCAGGTTAAACGCTCAAACTGGCGACTTTAAGGCTTCAAACTGACTAATTTAACGCTCAAGCTGGCGAATTGAACGCTCAAGCTAGCTAAGTTGATGCTAATAATTGTCACTTAAATGCTCAAACTGGCTATTTGAAGGCGAAAACTGAGGATTTTAATGCTGTGCCCATTAAAATAGCTAGCGGACATGATATACTAGATGCTGGTAATCTAGAATGAACAGCTATTTCCCAGTAGTTGATAGCCGATGATACATGTATATAGCCCGCGCAGGCAGGCTTTGTTCATGTAGCCGGACCCCTCGTTCCCACGGCTCTGCCTGGGAACGGGTTGGGGCTCCTACCAAGGGGTTTTGACCACACCCCATCACCCGTTCGGGAAAAATAATTATGCCTTATAGTAAATTTACCCTTAGTAAAGCTATAGAGGATTTTCAACTCACTCTCCTTGAAGGCGATCGCTTTCTGGGAGAGGCCACCGCAGTTAATCCCAGTGCTTTGCTCCAAGATACCCTGAAAGAGACGGTACCTTGGGCGATCGCAGTTGGCAGCGAAAAAGCGCGTTCAGAAGGAATTATCAATCCGGTATTGCTAGAAGTAAAACGTCAACTGAAAGGACAAATAAGTGTCTTTTCGGGAGAAGATTTTACCGTAGAACCAGAGGTTGACTTAACTGGGTATGTCGATTTTATGATTAGTCGCTCTCCAGAGCAGTTGTTTATTAAAGCTCCGGCGGTGGTCTTGGTAGAAGCAAAAAAAGAAGACCATCTTCCAGCACTGGGGCAATGTTTAGCCGAGATGGTAGCAGCTCAACGCTTTTTACAACAGAAGCAGCAGCCGATTTCAACCATCTACGGAACGGTGACTAGCGGTACTGTTTGGCGATTTCTCAAATTAGAAGGACAAATAGTCGCGATCGATCTAACGGATTATCCATTGCCCCCAGTGGAGCAAATTTTGGGATTTCTGGTTTGGATGGTGCTCAATGGCTGATGCAAGTAAGCAATTGGAAATTTAATGTAAGATTACGATCGGGTAAGATGAAAGAATGTCCAGATGGTCCAGCTATCTACCAAGAGCAACAGCAGAGTAAAGCCGAACAAAATAAAGTACATCCAGGGTTGTGCCAGGGGACGGACATCGGTAGTATCGATACCAGTCTTAGCGTCCACTTCTCTGACTAATTTAGCAAATCCCGCCACTCGCATCGGCAACAAATAAGCGTCTCCTGACTGAGAGACAAAGTAGTAAACCAGTCCACCTTGTCCGGTAGTACGGGGTTTGAGAGCTTTAATTTCCGACCAGGGTAAGGACCAACCTTTGCGAAATAAACTAGGCACCCAGTTAGGATAGGTTACCTGAATTGCCCGATCGTCTAATATAACTCGTTCGCTCAAGGCCCCATAAAGTGCGACTAATCCCAAACCGATACCGAACCACAGGAACCCAGTTAGTATTAGCGTGGTGTTGTTCAGCCTGGATAAAAATGGTAATGGAATTGTCAGAGCGATATAAAGCCCCAACAGGGTGATTCTAATCACAGGGGAGATCCGAAAGATGCTGGGCGAATTCATATAATTGAGAGGGAGATATTTCCAGGTTCGTAGTAAAGACTTTAGTCTTTACCATATTCAAGGGAGATATTTCTGGACAACAGTCCAACCCGTCAGGGAAACCAGAACCAAACCGAAAAACAGCACGGCGTTTGTCGTGATATGAACAGTTCTCGCCCAAGGTCGGTAGGGACTAATTTGGGTAGCGCTGCCGGCTGAGAGCAACACTAAAGCCACCACTGCCAAACCTGCTGGCAGATGAATGGAGTGGCCCAGGCTACCATAGTGACCCAGGGTGCCGACGATGCCAATAGCAAGCAGCAGTAAGACTAAACTTACCAGAATCCCGCCCAGGAGATAATGCAGCTTGCGGACCAGAAACCGAGGTCGCCATCGCCGATGCTGGCGGGCCCAAAACATCCAGCCACCAGTGATAGCTAGAAACAGATAGGCCAACAGCGAGAAGCCCATCGACCAGGCTGCGATTTTCCACAACCAGAGAAAATCAGGTAAATTCAAGATTCTTATCTTTTTTGTGGACAATCTACATTTTACCCCACCCTCGCGCCCAGAAGCGAGGGTGGGGTAAAGCTAAAAAACTTTTTCAAAGGTATTTTCTAGTCGGATTATCTGCTAAAATATTCCCGAGCCAAAAAATCCGTGGTGACTTATCCATCCACTGAAATTTCTAATCGACTGAGGTCAGAGCTGGGGCTTTAATCACCTTTGTGGCCTGTTTAGGCAGTGTAAATCCTTCTACCTTTACCGATCTATTGCTGTCCTTGGGAATTTCTAATTCATGCAGCATCAGGCGATCGCAGGGAATCTTATCTGATAAGATCGCGCTAGCCATCATCCCGCTGTGGATCTCCAGGACTGCTTCATGGACAGCTTCAAACACCAGGCGCTGTCCGGGAAAGACGACTCGTTCAAAGTACCAGTTAGGGATATTGGAGATCCGAGCTATCTGCACCTTACTGGTGGCATTTACGTAGCAGCAAAGAATGCGGCCAGATTGATTAGCGGGTAGGGGATCGAGAATTTGAGCCATGACTTATAACAGAAACAATCCTAAATTTATCGTGATAATCCCACCTTAACACTTAGCGATCTCACCGTGTTGTAACCCCGACTACCATCGGCAGAAATTCTCATTGTCGATCCTATATCCTGTAAGGGCTTGAGCTGTAGACCAAGTTTTTTTATCTTTCCCATCAATAATACTTATCAATGGAGCGTAACAGGCAATCGCTCATTTTACTATACGACCGACTATTCTCTCACAACATCAGGCATAATTAGGCTATATCTATATTTTATGACTACAATTGGCGTCGATTCTAGATTATAATAATTTAATGTCATCTTTGATATATGTGTAGCGGGTGTGGTCAAAACCCGTTGATCGAACATCGCATACCCCAGTCGCCGGATCCCCCCAACGTGAGTTCGTAGTTCGAGATTGCTAGCGCTCCTGCGTCGCGCCGCTACGCTAACGTACCTCGCAACGCTGCGCGGTTCGTAGTTCGTAGTTGGGGATCTCCCGAACGCAATCATGCGGGTTTG
>JBFRWI010000009.1:0-89812 GCA_051439505.1 Hormoscilla sp.
AAACGCCTCTCCATGCAATTTCGCCAGAACCACCCAGAAATACCTTGGCGTAATCTAGCAGGGATGCGCGATATTATTATCCACGAATACGACCACGTTGATTTTGATATTGTCTGGGATGTCATCCAGAATGCCCTGCCTCAATTACTGGAAAATCTCCAACCGCTATTGATAAATCCCGAAGAACCACCGCCACCATCATCATAGGATGGGGTAAAGTAAGGGGAAAGGTAGATGCCCCGATCGCATCGGTCGGCAGTTCCTCAAATGGTTGGGTTTTTGTTGGGTTTCGTGCTAGTAACGATCGCGAAAAAACTCTTAGTCGGTTTTAACCGACTTTAGCTATTAGCCGGGGGTTTGAACCCCCGGCGGGCTAACAACGAAGCGACAAAACTTAGACAAAACTCAGTTCATCGGGAGTCGCACCCAGAACGATACCTAAGATATCCCGGGAATCTTCTATCCTGATGAGAGTATTATTGCCCCTCACCAATCTCAAATTCAAATCCCCTGCTGTCAGTCCTTCTGTAAGCCCGATCGCATCTATGCCAGACTCAAAATCGCGAATGCGATCGGCCTGCCTGGCATTAGCAACTGCTGAGTCTAACAGGAAGATATCATTACCCGTGCCGCCAACGAGAAGATCTCGTCCCGCCTCCCCATTGAGGAGATCGTTACCCGCACCTCCTGCGAGAACATCATTGCCCCCGCCCCCCAGAAGAGTGTCATTGCCATTTTGACCCGAGAGGCGATCGCGCCCTGGAGTCCCGGTCAGGAGATCCCCTTCGGTCTCCGTCGAACCACCATCATTACTAGAAGTAACTGACAGCAGATAATCTCCCATACTGCCAGCAGCAGCGCCCGCCCCGGTGATAGGGTCGTAGTTGCGTGCCCCGGAACTATATCCATTCACGCCAATAATATATTCCGTTCCCGCTGTCACTGCTACCTGCAAAAAACTGCCGCGAGTCCCGTTATTCTCATCGTGATTGAAAGCTATTTCATTTCCCCGGGCGTCGAATACCCGCAAGAATGTATCCGCGCTGGGATTTTCTGGGGATATTAGTAAGTTCGTACTGGTGCGAATATCTACCATCCCAGTAATGTCCGGGCGGAAGCGATAGAGGTCGATGTCCGTAGGCCCGATCGCGAAACCCTCATCTTCCCCAATATTCCCCAACAACTCCGAGTCGATCGCCAGTTCTTGCACGGCGATATTGTCGATCCTGTCATCGGAAAGACTGCCAGTTTCGCTAGGGGACAGCAGTCGCAGATTCAAGATATAATCACCTTCATCCCCCCCAGAACCGCTACTTAACTGGAAGGGGTCGAAGTTGCCATTCCCGTAACCCGTTACCGCGACAAAATAATCTTGGTTGGCTTCAATGGGTAACTGGATCAGGGGGTCGAAAGAATTGCTATCATCATCAAAGGCTAACTGATTGCCGGCGCTATCAAACACCAAGGCTACCGTATCCGCAGGATCTGCAATGCCCCCGGCCTCGTAAGCATCGATGTTTACTTCCAGAATGCCCCCAGTCCGCGATCGCACCTTGACCAAGTCCACATCCCGATCGCCCACTGACTGCGATCGACCCGTTTCCGGGTTGCTGTCCGACCCAATATTCTCCAGTTGCACGAAAGGCAAACTCACATCAGCAGTAGCTTGAGGTATGCTACCATTCAGGTCGCTATTGGCAAAGCTGACGATCAGATTGTAGAAACCCCCATCTCCTGTAAAAGGGCGATCGCCCGAACTGGTCGGGTCATAATCTTGATTCAAGAAGTCCGAGATCCCAATATAATAAACCTCTCCCTCTTCTACCGAGGCCCGCAGGAAACTATCCGTAGTATGTCCGTTAAATAAATTGGAATCATCAAACACCAAGTCTGAGTCGGTGTCGGTGAACTCGGTCAAATTTCCCTCAGCATCCGTAGCGAGGTCATCATCGCTGGCCAAGGGACGGGCATTGACCCTGACCTCATTTCCCTCGGCATCGAATATCCGCACATAGGAGTCCAGATAATCGCTATTAAAGGGCGTGTCAATATCAATTAACAACACCCCATTGTCCGGGGCGACCACTTCAAATAAATCTACATCTGCCACCCCCACAGTCTCGCCGTAGTCCGCACCAATAAAACCATCAAACTGTACCGGTTCGGTGTCCGTACCGAAATTGACTGCCACCGCCCCCGCGATCGTCCCATTGGGGTCGTCATTAATCAAGCTAAACTCTAAAGAATAATTACCCGTATCTCCGGCCAAGTCCGCACTGCCGGCCACATTGGGGTTGTAATTCCCATTATTGTAACCGCTTACTCCCGCAAAGTAAACCCCTGGGTCGAGAGTAACATCCAGGCGCGAAAAAGTCCCCTCGCCCCCATCATCATCATCAGCAATTTCCCGACCAAACTCGTCAAACAGTCGCAGAAAACTATCAAAATTATCTGGGTTTTGGGTATGGGAACTCACTTCGATGGTCACATTCCCCCCAGAAGATACTTCAAAGCGAAAGATATCTACATCCTTATCTCCCACAAAAGTGGAATTGCCGTCAACCCCGATCGCCCCCAACAGGGGTGCCACGGGAGAACCATCCAACACTGGACCCAGGAACGCCCCCGCGATCGTCCCATTAGAGTCCCCACTTCCCCCCGTAACTGGAGGGGGTGCGTTACCAGTAAAGCGGCGCTGAATTTCCTTAACCGCTTCATAAACATTCAACCGAGGGTAAGATTTATCGGTGTTATCGACATTATCGTCTTCATCATCCCCATCAAAGATGCTATCTGCCGTCGAAGTGATAATTTCCTGCACCTCCGAAGGGGACAGCAAACGCCCGCCAAACTCCAGGGCCGCCTCTTGCATCAGGGCCACAGTTCCCGCTACCATTGGCGATGCCATGCTAGTGCCCGCTGATTCTTCAGTTCTGTTACCGGGCACTGTACTATTAATGAAAGCCCCCGGTGCGAAAATTACATTCGGCGCATCCAGACGCTGACTGAAACTGACAATGCAATCGGTATCCGTCGAGCGATCGCGTGCCCCATTTCGCCAACGGACGCCCCTAGTAGTACCATCCTGCCAGACCGCCCCTACCGCCAGGGTACTGTAAATCGCCGGGGCCGCCAAGTTTTCATATTCATGGTCCTTATAATCATTTCCCGCTGCCGAGACCACGGTAATGCCCGCATCTTCCAGGCGCTGGACATCATCCTTGAGGATATCAAAAAATACCCCGGACTCCGAACGATAAAACCCACTGCCCAGGGACATATTCACCGCGACGATATTATATTCCTCGCGGTTGTCTAATACCCATTCCAAGGCATCCTCGATCGTCGAGTTGTAAGCATTGCCATTACGTTCAAACACTTGCAGTCCGATCAAACCCACATCCGGGGCGACGCCAATATTTTCATCCCTAGCGCCAACTATCCCCGCCACATGAGTGCCGTGACCGATGCGATCGATGGGATTATTGCCGCCATTAACAAAATCAACCCCCGTGATATAATTTTCCTCCAGCAGAGAGTGCGTGCGGTCCAAACCCGTATCGATAACTGCCACACTCACGCCACTGGGCAGGCTTAGGATGTCAGCAAACTGGGGGTCATTGCGCAACTCAGTCAGTCCGATCAGATCGAAAGCCGGGTTAACCCCTGGGGTCGCCCGTTCCAGTTGCAACAGTTGTCCGTCCAGGGCCTGGGATCCGGTAAAGGTCCCTGGTGCATTCACAACAGGCAGTGATTGATTGAGTGTCATAGCTTTCGTTAATTCTATCTTCTCTTCTTAGTCTGGTTGAATGCACCTTTTGAGCCCTTTTTCCTAGCTTTTTTTACAACTCTTTACATAGCTAGCTAATTGCAGGGCTAGCACCGTTGTTTTCTGGAGCACATTTAAGTGTATATAGGGTTCTAGCAAGTAACTATAGTGACCGCTAAGTACGTGGTTGTTTCACCTTCTATTCTACCACGTTCCCTTCCCAGTGCTGGGGCGATCGCCCGGTGTGGTCTTGCACCAGTTGGTAAAAAATATCACACCCACTTCTGACAGTGGGTGCTACTGAGGCAAAAACTTCGGATCCGCACCCGCGATCGCCCAACTTGCAACCGCAATCATTTCAAGCAAATGCACCGATATCTGGATTGTATTCTACCGCTGGCATCACCCGCCATTGCCGATCGCCCTGCAGTTCCAAGACTAGATCGTGATACTTTAACAAGCTAGCACGGTGACCGACACTAATATATGTTGTAGCCGACTCTTGCAATTGCCAGTATAGTTCCGCTTCATTTTTCAAATCGAGAGCGCTAGTCGCTTCATCCAAAATAGCATAGTCTGGTTTTGTGAGCAGCAGTCGTGCGAAGGCCAGGCGTTGTTGTTCGCCTAAGGAAAGTACATCATCCCAGTCTAACTCAGTATCAAATCCTCCCAATCTTTCTGCTAAATCTGCCAAGTTCACTCGTTCTAAGACTGCTTGCAGTTCGGCGTCGGTGAGAGTGCGATCGGTTTGAGGGTAAAGCAGTTGGTCCCGCAGGGTACCCAAGATCATGTAAGGGCGCTGGGGCAAAAACAGGATTTCATCCAAGCTGGGTCGCACTAACAGTCCCGTACCCCTGTTCCATAAACCCGCGATCGCGCGCAGTAAAGAACTTTTACCCACGCCACTGTGGCCGACAATTAACATTCCCGCCCCCTCTGGCACCTCCACTGACAGGTCTGCCACTAGAGTCTTGTGGTTCGGCGTTTCTAGGGTAATATGTTCCAGAGACAACTGTGCATATTCTCGCAAGTCTATTGTTCTCTCTATCTGCCTGCGTGCTGTTTGTGCTTCCAGGGTATCCGTGAACACCGATAACCGATTAATTCCGGCGGCAAAGGCACTTATTTGTTCAAACTGATTGACGATAATCGATAGGGCCCCCAATACTTGAGAGAAGGCAAAACCTGCTTGACTTATGGCCCCAAAATCTATTTCCCCGGCAAAGTACATGGGGGCTACCACTACTGTTGGTAAAATGATCACAAAATATCCGTATGCGGTCGTGAAAAAATCCAGATTTCGCTGCCAACCGATCAAGGCGTTAAAGTTGCTGATTACTTCCCTAAATCGGGATTTTAACTGCATTCCTTCCTGTGCTTCTCCCTGATAGAAGGCGATCGCCTCAGCGTTATCCCGCACGTGAACTAACCCATAGCGAAAGTCTGCTTCTCGGCGCAGCTGATGAAAGTTGAGGCCGATCAGTCTGCGGCCAAACAGAACCGTTACTACCGTGCCCAAGATAGAATAACCCACCAGGACTACTGTCAGGGGAATAGAAATGGACCAGAGAATTCCGGTAAAGGAAATCAGATCTATGAGGGAACTGAGAATTACCAATAAAAATCCCAAACTGGTGACCGTAAATGATTTAATATCTTCAGATATCCGCTGGTCTGGGTTATCGATCGTCTTGGTGCTATTAATTTCATAATAGGCGCGATTTTGCAGATATTTGTTCAGGAAACTTTTGGTCAGCCATTCTCGCCAGTATAGTCCTAGCTTATCTCGGGTATAGCGGTAAATTACCACGATCGGAGTCCCGACTACGAACACCCCAGCATAGATCAACAAATATTTCCAAAATTCCTCTGGGTTTTTATTCACTAGAGCATTTTGGAATATGCGACCGACGAAGCTAATTAACACGTTCAGGCCGCTGACTGATAAGGACAGCAGCAGCAACAGCGCTAGTATACCCCGGGCCCTCCATTTTTCGTCGGAAAACCAGTAGGGTTTGGCGATCGCCAAAAACTTCTTCAACAATTGCCAGTCAAATTTATTCATACTTGCTTTCGGTAATTGGTTTGTAGTAAGCGCTTGAGCGCTTAGGGGTTTGTAGTAAGCGCTTGAGCGCTTCAAAATATCCTTTGACAGGGAGTTGTCAGATATGGCACCATTTGGTGTCAAGGGATACCCCGGGTCTGACAGTCAGAGCTGCCTAGGGACTGGATGAGGGCAGATCTGGGGTATTCTTGTAATTATGAGTTTACAATATTCAATATAACTTAACGTCAGCCGATGCCCGATGAAAAATATTTTTGCCAATCTGTTTGCGAGAGCCTCTGAGGGGACGCGCTTTAAGACCAAAGGGAGTAGAATTGAGACCAAGTCACCCTCGGAAATCGCCATCATGCGCAGATCGGGGAAGATTGTGGCCACGGTACTCCAGGAAATCTCCCAGATGGCCAGGCCGGGAATGACTACCGCTGACTTGGATGCCTATGCGGAAAAGCGCATCCGTGAAATGGGTGCTACCCCTAGCTTTAAAGGTTACCACGGTTTCCCCGCTGCCATCTGCGTCTGCGTGAATAATCAAGTGGTGCATGGTATCCCTTCTCCAAAGAAGGTACTGCGTTCTGGAGACCTGTTAAAAGTAGATACGGGTGCTTACTACCAAGGCTTTCACGGCGATTCCTGTATTACTATTGCCGTGGGTAAGGTCAAACCTGCTGCCCTCAAGCTGATGCGGGTGGCCGAAGAAGCGCTCTGGCGGGGCATTGAGCAGGTCAAAGCAGGAAATCATCTCCTGGATATTGCGGGCGCGATCGAGGATCACGTCCGAGCACATGGCTTTTCTGTGGTAGAAAACTTCACAGGTCATGGTGTGGGTCGCAATCTCCATGAAGAACCGGCTGTATTTCATTTCCGCACCCGGGCCCTGCCCAATGTTAAACTGCGACCGGGCATGACTCTGGCGATCGAGCCTATTGTCAATGCCGGTTCTAAGTTTACTCGGGTGTTGCCAGACCGCTGGACTGTAGAAACAATGGATAATAAATTGTCGGCTCAGTTTGAACATACGGTGCTGGTGACGGAGTCGGGCTACGAGATCTTGACCGATCGCTCCGGTGTGGGAACTGGTGAACGACCGCTATAACTAACCACTGACAACTAACCACTAACAAATGACAGATTTAGCTTTTACCACAGCTTTAGAACAAGCGCGTTTAGTTCGCACAAAGGAAGTATCGCCAGTGGAGTTGGTGGAACTTTACTTGCAACGGATCCAGCTGTTGGATGGCCAGTTGGGTGCATATGTGACTGTGATGGCAGAACAGGCGATCGCGGATGCCCGTGCTAAAAGTGAGAGATTAACCCAAAACTCCTCTCAACTGCCACCTTTCTTTGGGGTGCCGATCGCGATCAAAGACCTGATCCCGGTTGCCGGGGTGCCTTGCGGCTACGGGGTAAAGGCTCTAATAAACGAAGAACCACCAAGCTACGATTGGGGAATAGTCACGCGCCTGCGACAAGCGGGATTTATTATTCTGGGGAAAACGGCAACTTCTCAATTGGGGACTCTACCTTTTACTGAACCCCCTGGCTTCCCTCCGACTCGCAATCCCTGGCATACCGATTATACTTCAGGTGGATCGAGTGGTGGAGCGGCGACGGCAGTGGCAGCAGGACTGTGCCCGATCGCCCAAGGTTCTGATGGGGGAGGTTCGATTCGCATTCCCGCTGCTTGCTGTGGTTTGGTAGGATTGAAACCATCTCGGGGTCGGGTTTCCCATGCACCTCTGGGAGATAAACTCAGCGGTATTGCCATAGCAGGCCCGATCGCGCGCACGGTTGCTGATGCGGCGGCGATGCTAGATGCGATCGCGGGCTACATGACTGGGGATCCCTATTGGCTAGCAGATCCGGAAATTTCTTTTGCCGAAGCTGCCCGTTCTCCTGTACCATCTTTACGCATTGCTTTTAGCACGAATATACCACCGATCGGCGAGGCATCTGATGACTATAAACAGGCAGTTTTATCAACTGTCAGACTGCTTGAAGATCTGGGTCACTCGGTGAGACCTGGTTGTCCTGATTTTAGGGAATTGGTCGATCCTTTTACGAAGGTTTGGCAGTCCGGGGTTGCATCTGCCTGTATCCCCCAATCATTGCTAGATCCAGTTAATGTTTGGCTGTGGGAGCAAAAATGCGATGCTGGAGAGTACCTACAGGCTGTATCGAAGATGCAGTCTGTGGCCCGATCGATCGTGGCGTTTTTTGATGATGTGGATGTTTTGCTATTACCCGTGTATCTGCATGGACCGATTAAAATTGGCGAGTGGGCGGCCTTGGATCCCGCAGAAATAATCCAACGGGCAATTAATTGGATCGCCCCCTGTCCTCCCTTTAATGCTACTGGACAACCTGCGATCGCTATTCCCGTGGGTTTGGACTCCAATGGTTTACCTATAGGAGTGCAGTTAGTGGGACGTCCCGCAGCGGAAACTACGATTATCTCCTTGGCCGCCCAAATTGAAGCTGCCCAACCTTGGCCCGATCGCCCAATTTCCTATTCTACTAATAACTGATATCATTTAGTAATGTTGTCCTCAGCAGCATACATCCGATCGCTCATCACCCAACTAGCATCCTGTAAAATACTTTGGTTAGATACGGAGGTAGCTGACTGGCAAACTTCCCATCCCAGATTATCTTTAATTCAGCTGTTGGCATATCCTCATGACTTGACGGGAAAAAGCACTTATATCCTAGATGTGTTGGATAAGCATGATGTTGTTAAATATTTTGTTGACAATATCATGGCTAATGGCCAAATAGAAAAGGTATTTCACAACGCTAGTTACGATCTCAGGTTTCTGGATAAAGAACGGGCCCAGAATGTCACCTGCACCTTGAAGATGGCCAAAAAGATAGGACGCGATCGCCTGGGGGTATCGAACCTGAAGCTGAAAACCCTAGCAGCAGAACTTTGCCAGATATCCAATATAGACCGAGAAGAACAGCAAAGTGATTGGGGACGGCGACCCCTGAGGGCAAAACAGTTACAATATGCTAAGATGGATCCAGTTTATCTAGCTCAAGTACACGGCCATTTAGTAAAATTAATCAAACAGGATAATCCTGGTGCTACAGTGAAGACTGTCCAAACTTCATTCAGCGTCACAAACGTCAGAGTCGCGATCGAATGTCCGCGTCTCTTCTATTTAACTCAGCGTTTTGGTGGCAAAACAATGTTTGTGCCCTCGGACGCTGCTGGTATTGGTACGATATTCCATCAGCTATGCGAGCAATTTGTGGCCCTAGCAAAGCAGCGATCGGAGTTTTCAACCTTGTTGGCCTCTGCTGATGCTAATGTAGAGGAAGTAGCCTCCCAGATGCAACAGTTGTTTTACCAGTTGGCTTTTTATGCCTACATGGAGACTGCGACGGAGATGGCATCGGAACTTCCGCAAATCTGGCAGGGTTTAACGGCATTGATTGGGCGCTGGGCCCAATTGCTAGTTAGCAATAGGCGCTATTGTAATTTTACTGAAGCGATCGACAAAACTTTTATTGCCACGGAACAGAGACTAACTCATACTTTTATTTTACCCGATCGCACGCAGCAGCAAGTAGTGGGAGACTTTGATGGTTTGATCTATGATTTTGAACGCGATCGGCTCTGTGTGGTAGACTACAAAACCTACGCACCGATGGATCCATCAGCTCAATTAATCCAGGTTGCCCTCTATAGTTATACGATCTGGCAGCAGCAGCAAGTGCCAGTTGATGCCGCAGTATACTGCGTTTTACCAGAATTCAAAGTACATGAATATTCCTGGGAACAGCTAGCAGAAACGGTACATCAGTTGATTCCTCATAAATTGCAACAGATGCGGGAATGGTTAAACTGGGAACCGCCACAAGCAGATCCGCCGCCCCCGACAACTCAGTCTCACCTCTGTGAAATTTGCCCCCAGCAAGAAAAATGTCAGACTTTTTTTGGTAGGGTGGGCACCGCCCACCATCCGCAAGAAAGCACTACTTTGTTTGGTAGGGTGGGCACCGCCCACCATCCGGGAGAAAGCACTACAAACCATCAAGAAAGCAGGACCCAGCAGGGAAGCGCTAAAGCGCTTACTACAAACAGCAACGCCCAGCAGGGAAGCGCTAAAGCGCTTACTACAAACGTAGGAGAACAGTTGGTAAAAATCCTGCAATCATTTAATATAGGAGTAGATTATCTAGGGGCAGCAGTTGGTCCCGCCTTTATTCGAGTTAAACTCAAACCCCATCTGGGAGTGAAAGTTATTTCTCTGCTAAATAGATCGGAAGATTTACAAGTGCAGTTAGGAATTGCATCTCGTCCTTTAATTGCACCGAAAGCAGGATATGTAAGTGTAGATCTGCCCAGGCCCGATCGGGAAGTGGCGAAGTTCTCAGATTACATTCAACCTGGAGAAACACCGAAATCTCTCAGAATTGCCATAGGGGTGAATTTAGATGGTCAACTCACCGAAGCAGATCTAGGAGATCCAAATACCTGTCACTTTTTGGTGGGAGGAACCACCGGAAGTGGTAAAAGCGAGTTCTTGCGATCGCTTCTCCTCAGTCTGCTAGTTCGCCACTCTCCCGAACGTCTGAAAATCGCCCTAGTTGACCCCAAGCGGGTAACTTTTCCCGAGTTTGAACGGATGCCCTGGTTGTATGCGCCCGTCGTCAAAGACCCCGATCGGGCGATCGAACTCATGGCAGAATTAGTAGCAGAAATGGAATCTCGCTATCAGCTATTTGAATCAGCAAGCTGTGCCGATATTAACGCCTATAACCTCAAATCTGTCAAGCAATTGCCCCGAATAGTCTGTATCTTTGATGAATATGCCGACTTCATGGCGGAAAAGGAAAGTCGCACGGAGTTAGAACAAAGTATCAAGCGCTTAGGGGCCATGGCACGCGCTGCTGGCATTCATCTGATCGTTGCTACCCAACGCCCTGAAGCTAAAGTTGTTACCCCGATCGTCCGTTCTAACTTACCAGGGCGAGTGGCACTCCGGACCGCTAGCGAAGCAGATTCAGTTATTATATTAGGTGGCAAGCAAACAGCCGCAGCATATCTGTTGGGGAAAGGCGATCTACTTTATCAAGTTGGTTCTCAGTTAGAAAGATTGCAAAGTTTATTGACTGAAAAGATTGATGTTGCACATTTTTGGGATGATAGCAGCCAATTTTTCAACTTTGCTAATGGCTAATTGCTAATTGAAAAGAGTAAAGCTATCTATTCATGACTACAAATGACGATCTCAATTAACCATTGACAATAGCGCTCCTGCGTCGCGCACTTCGTATAAGCAATTAGCAGCCCTCATCATCCCGTCGTTGTGCAACGCCGATCGATCTATATTGGGATAAATAAACATATTTTTCCGGCGAGGGACTAATTTTAACATAGCAATTCCCGATAATCAACTATAATCTAATTTTAGATATCCCGCACGAAATCAAATTAGTAAGGTGGGCAGTGCCCACCCGGAGGCGATTATAACTTCACAGCCGTACCGACAGCGGTAACGACTAACATAGTGCCTCCTTCCTCCACAGTAATCGTGCCAGTGTCAACCTGAATGCCCACGATCGCATCAGCATCTAAACGTTCGGCCCGTCTTTCCAGTTCCGCGATCGCCTTTTCATGCCCCTCGTGAAACAGGCTCTCATAACTGCCAGTACGTCCGCCGATCAGATCGCGAATTCCAGCAAAGAAATCCCGCAGAGCATTGCTGCCATATACAACCTCAGCGGTAACAATGCCCAGGTATTCCGAAATCTCCTGTCCTTGGAGAGTAGGAGTAGTCGTGGTAATCATAAATAATTCCTCCAACCAAAAATAATAGATCTGACATTTCCAGATGGGAAGATTCTGGAAAAAAGTGACGAAAATAGAGTACCATAATATTCGCTCCCAACACTAATGATCGGAAAAGCCGTGAAAAAACAGACTCGATTTTTAACAGCCCTTTTGCTGTGGATAGGGATGGCGATCGCCGCGCCGCCCATCTGGCCAGCACCCCCGCCCATAGCAGAACAGAACGATCGCCAGCTAGGGGAACTGCTGCACAAAGGCAGCGAGTTAGTAGAAGCCGGAGATTATGCCAGTGCATTGAGGATTTATCAACAAGCCCTCAACTTCGTAAGGGACAACCCCCGAATTTATTCTGGCATAGGGTACCTGCAAGCTCTGCAAGGAAACTTCCAGGCCGCAGTGGTAGCATATCAACAAGCCGTGACTCTCGACCCCAATAATGCCGATTTTCACTACGCCTTGGGATATAGTCTAGCTAATCTCGGGGATAATGCCGCCGCAGTGAAAGCCTATCAACGGGCTACCGAACTCGATCCCGATAACAAAGATGCCTATTTAGGTCTGGGGGTAGTGCTATGGCGTCAACGAGACTATGAAGGAGCGTTGAAAGCCTATCAACAGGTGCGCGACCTAGAACCAAACAATTGGCAGACTTATGAATCTATCGGGATCGCCCTGCTGCAACTGGGAAAACACAGCGAAGGAATAGAACAGCTCCAGCATGCAGCTAAACTGAACCCAAGAGCAACTAGCGTGCAATTGAAATTAGCTACTGCGTGGCTGCAGCTGGGTAACGTCGAGGCCGGACGTGAGACCCTGCAACAAGCAGTCAGAATAGCTCCAGCTAATGCCCTTGTCCACTTTCAAGTTGGTAGAATTCACGAGAAATACAACCATTACCCCGAAGCATTAGCCGCTTATCAAAAGGCTGTCGGACTCCAACCCAGTCTAGTCGAAGCACATGTAGCAATAGGCGATATTTACATGCAGCAGTCCGATTACATTATGGCGATCGTCGCCTATCGGGATGCGATCGCGCGATCGCCCCAACATGCCGATGCCCATTATAACCTGGGTCAAGCCCTGTTAATGCGCGATCGCCTTCCCGAAGCGATCGCGGCTTTATCTCAAGCTTTAGAAATCTACCGCCGTCAGGGAGACACTCAAAGCGTGCAAAAAGCAGAAGCCCTATTGCAGGAACTACGCTGATCTCGTGAGTCTCCTCGTTCGTAGTAAGCACGAAGCGTGCTTGCCTATTACTTCTGCCGTTGGCGAAGAATGAACTCGGCGATCGCCAGATCCGCTGGCGTCGTCAACTTCAGATTAGTCTCCTCCCCCTGAACAACCCGAACGGGCAACCCACACCGTTCAAACAAAGCAGCATCATCAGTAACTTGCCAACCCAGATCCTGCCCCTTTTGGTGACATTGCCGCAAGAGAGGCACCTCAAAACCTTGGGGAGTTTGGGCCGCCCACAATGAAGAGCGATCGGGCGTACTCTGAATCACTCCAGTCTCATCGACTACTTTGATCGTGTCTTTAACTGGCACCGCCGCAATCAAACCCCCACATTGGAGTAGGGCCTCAGCACAGCGATCGAACAACTCAGGAGTAGCCAGACAGCGGGCCCCATCATGAATTAACACCCGCTGGGCATCGTCGGGTAAAGCCTGCAAACCATTATAAACCGACTCCTGGCGCGTGGCCCCGCCTGCAATCAGCTTTACAGGCTTACTCAGTGATAAACCAGCGACAAGCTGCTGAAAATCATCCCAGTCAGCAGGTTGTCCGATAATCCCAATCCAGCGAATCAGGCCAGAGGACTGGGCGGAACGCAGAGTCCAAGCGATCAAAGGTTCGCCCAACAAACTCAGGAGTAGCTTATTGCGACTACTCCCCATCCGTCTGCCCATCCCAGCAGCTGGAATCAATAAATGCACGGCAACTGTCTCCTGTTAGACATCACCTTCCATTAACTCATGGGAATAAGCAGTAGAATGAATGGTTGGTAAATTAGGGAGAAAATCATGAGAGTAGTAGCTCTTGTCCCTGGGGGAATTGGCGACCAAATTCTATTTTTCCCCACCCTGGAGGACATCAAGCAGTCTTACCCAAGCGCCCAGATTAACGTAATTGTCGAACCTCGCGCCAAAGGAGCCTATCGAGTCTGCAAGTCAGTCAACGAAGTCATCCCCTTTGACTTCAAAGACCGCAACTCTGCCGCCGACTGGGGCAACTTGCTGGGTCTCCTCCGCGATCGGGAGTATGAAGTAGCCCTATCCCTAGGGCAGCGCTGGGCCGTCGGACTGCTGCTTTGGCTGACCGGCATTCCCACCCGGGTTGGCTATAGCGGTCCCGGTTCTGGGTTTCTCACCAACCCGGTCCCCCTGAAGACCGAGCAGTATGCAGCTAGTATGTACCACGACCTGCTGCAAGGTCTCAGTATAAACCAGCCCTGTCAAGAAGTTACCATTACTGTGCCCCAAAAAGATATAGAGTGGGCAGAAGCGGAGCAGAAACGACTAGAGATTGGCGAAAGCGGCTACCTACTAATCCACGGGGGTTCCAGCGAACTAGCGCAAACAAAAGGCATTGACAAAATCTACCCCGTAGAGAACTGGCAGCAGATTATTGAGAAGCTGCAACAGCAGCAACCAGACTTGCCCATAGTGGTACTGCAAGGACCAGAAGATTCCGAATGGGTGAATGCTCTGTTGCAGTCAGTACCCAATCTAAAAGTTACCTCACCAGGGGATGTGGGTAAACTAGCAGCAATAATTGCCAGTGCCGACCTCATGGTCTGTACCGACAGTGCGCCCATGCATCTAGCGGTAGGGGTGAAAACTCCCACCATTGCCCTATTTGGTCCGACGGACCCCAAAAAACTCTTACCCAACTCCGAGAATTATATAGGCATCAAATCCCCCACGGGCAAGATGGCAGACATTTCACCGGAAACCGTCCTGGAGAAAATCCTAGGTGGTTAATTGCTAATGGCTAATGGTTAATGGTTAATTGTTAATTGTGAAGCAAATCGCCAACAATTTTCAATTAACCATTGACAATTTTCACAACAGCACTAGATGAGAGAATAAAACTATGAGCGTTGTCATTGAGGATGAAGTATTACATAAAATTCATCTGTCAGAAACCCAATTACTGACCGAAATTGCCGTCATGCTATTTCAACAAGAACGGTTTACCCTAGAACAGGCGAGTCGGTTTGCCCGCATGAATCAACTTCAATTTCAAAGGTTGCTCGCTAGTCGCCAAATCCCTCTCCACTATGACATTGCTGAACTCAGAGAGGACGTGAAAAGTCTAGAAGCAAATGGTTGGCGATGAACATGCTGTGTCCCCCCTTTTGTGCGTAAGGCGCTCCCAGGAGAAACCTCCCCGGCGGACACAGCAGTATTCAATATACCTGCTCAAAGACTCTGCAACTTAGCAATTATTTTTGCTGCTAGCAAAAAGTACTTCTTAGTTAGAATCGGCAAATCAGCAAATGTATCATCATAATCCGCTTGATTGCGACCAATCCTCAGACGCTTCAAACTGCTTCCTATCTATTGACGATCGAGATCGGGACTATTCCTGAATTGATTGATGACGTATTCATGAGTGTTCCAAGTTGGGATAGCAAGACCATCCTGGTCTCGTAAATAATTCCGTGCTTGAATAAAAGCAGCGTAGTATGCTCTACTAACAGCAGAACGCAATCGAGATTCCTGAGTAGCAGAAATCAGAGCCTTTCCTGCCAATTGTTGAGCCAACCCGAGATATTCTGACCAATTAAAACTCATTATCGATAAACATCTTTCTCTGTGAACGACTTGAAATATCCAGCCCCCAAGCATAATCTAATTCTTCTAGGATGTCAACGGACTCTTCTGGGTCGATATCAGACTTAATCAAGAGTAGCAATTCATTACTGTCTTCTGAGTAACTCTCTGGATCGATATTAACTTTGAGGGCCAGTCCGGCGTCGGGAAAGAATTCGCGAACCTTATCCGGTGCTTCTAGTAACAGCGAAATCAGAAAAGGGTACTTCTCAATGAACTGTAATACCTCTCCTGGTTCTCTATCCTTAAAGCTATAGATTTCCTGAAGCTGCTTGATTTTGCCTGTCCCCATGTTTAAGGTGCCGATCGTCATATTTACTCAAGCAAAATGCTTGTCTGTGGATTATAACATGATGCCCGATCCAATACTTCGTAGGTTTTGGATTTATTTGTCATTGCGAGGGGGGGGGGTACTCCGCGATCAACGGCCTGCTCAATGAGCGATAACCCCCCCCCCGAAGCAATCCCCTCGCGAGCGTAACAGACTCGGTGAGATTGCTAGCCCTCCTGCGTCGGGCCGCTGCGCTTTTACGAAGTGCGCGACGCAGGAGCGCTACGGGGGATTGGTTCAGGGGTCAACACAGCTGTTAATTGGCCAGCCCCCCTCGCAATGACAGGTTATTAACCGAGAAGTATTGATGCCCGATCGCCAATAGCTCTGAGATAGTCCAGTTACCATATAGCGAGGCGACTGTAATGATTATACAACGCCTCGCATTTAGCATCTCACTCAGGTCTGAAGAAGCCAGATAGACCTGCTACTTTAGCAATTGAAATATTTATCCATGCTTTCTGCCATACTTTCAATCGCGCCTTCATGTTGGCTTTGCCATGACAAGAAGTCTTTTTCTGCTTCCTTTATCTTCTTGACAGTTTCTGCATCTGTCCAGCAAGCCTCCAAGTCCTTAGAAGCCCTTCGTTCTGCGAATTCTACCACCAGTTTGGCCACTTCTGTATCCGGTTCCATAACCATCAGAGTCGCCAAAATTTTATAGATTAACGTTTTGTCCATTCCCGTTTGTCCTCGCAATTGCTCATTCTCTAGAATAGTACATGCAGGTCTACATCTAATTAGCGATCGGCTATCAGCTCAAAGAAGCCATCATCCAGTTCATAGCCGAACATCTGGGCCATGGACTTCAGGCGGGATTGGCCCTCAATGCCCTGCTGTGCCATCCAATCCCTTAAAATGAAAATTTTCGCCATCACAAAGATTTCCAGGGCTTCTGGGTTATACTGGATGCCTTCGGTGCGATGAAACTCGTGGGGTACCAGCATAGCCGCATAGCGGGCCAGTTCCCCAGCTCTCCAATCTAGCAGAAACGGCAACCAAGGATAAATCGCATCTAGGCGAATAAACCAGAGGCGCACTTCCGGGATTTCCGAGAGTTCCCGTGGGTCTTCTGGAGAACGGGGATAATCGATACTGAAGCTCAGCAGCTGTTCCGACGAGGCGATCGCCCCTTCGGCCAGCAACTGCTCGATCGCCTTTTGCACCGGTGATATCTGTAATTTATCGATCCACTCAGCTAGAATCGTGATTTTCATTGCCATGATTGTATCTGTTGACAAGAGCGAGGTATTATGCTATATAAGCGCAATGGATGTTTCACAACACTCTAACATGCCAAACCTGATGAACGATCGAGTCTTTCTTGTAGCTAGCACACAGACAGATTTTCCCAATCTGCGGTAAAGTGGTAATGAGTCCGCTTGAGCCTGGGAGGGGTAAGAAGCATTGTTCGTTCAGTTGGGTGAAGGTTACTAATTATGCAAAAGCAAACGGCAGATGCCAAACCCATTCGCTCCCTAGAAGATGCCTTGAACCGTTGTCAGGAATTAGGCATGCGCCTGTCTCGTCAGCGGCGCTTTATTTTAGAATTACTCTGGGAAAGACAAGCACATATGTCAGCAAGGGATATCTATGATAGTTTGAACCAGTCAGGGAAAGCGATCGGCCATACCTCAGTCTATCAAAATCTAGAGGCTCTATCTGCTCAAGGGATTATAGAATGTGTGGAACGATCGGAAGGAAGGCTCTACGGTAACATCAGCGAATCTCACAGCCACATCAACTGTTTAGATACCAATCAAATTTTGGACATCCACGTGGAACTGCCCCCAGAGTTGATTGAAAAAATCGAACAACAAACAGGAGTTCATATTACTGACTATCGCATCGACTTCTACGGTTACCGATCAAATGAATAATTTCTAATTGCGTTCCCAGGCGGGAGCAAGGGAACGAGGAGAATTGTCCATTCGCAATTAGCAATTAGCAATTAGCAATTAGCAATTAACTATTATCCATACCAGAGTTTTGGTCGAGGACAACGGTGTCAATATCTCCCTGAAGGTCGGGAATCTGAGTACTGAAAGTTGATGTGGCCTGAGCAACATTGGTGCTATAGACAACAGGTTCATCCTCCGCCATTTCAATGGGGAGGACGGAAGTCTCTTGTTCGTGAGAGTGGGTGAAGGTCGGGGTGCGGGATAAATCTTTGAGGCTTTGAGACCCGATCGCTTGACTGTAAGCTTGGAATTGGGCACTGGAGAAGAAAGCCCCTTTAGCTTTGGCAAGATTCTTAGTTTTCTCATCCATCTGAGCCTGAAACAGACAGGCATTAGTCAGATTAGCAGAAGTGATATTGGTGCGGTGGAGATTAGCACCGGTGAGATTAGCCCCTTCCAGATTAGTGCCCGATAAATTAGCACCCGATAGATTCGCAGCCGTCAGATTAGCCCAAGACAAATTGGTAGCTTTAAGGTTAGCTTCGGTCAAATTAGCCTCAATTAACACCGCCGCCTCCAAATCTGATTGCTGGAGACTGCCCCCAGCCAGCATAGCTCGATTCAAGTAAGCACCCCGCAGATTAAGATTTTTAAGAGTATGTCGCACTCTCGCCCAAAAAATAGTAGGAGAAAGCACGGCTGTCCTGCGGGCCAAAACCAACAGCTGGCTGGGATTAAAATTCAACAGACGAGAAGCATTGCTAACATCGAATTGGCCAATGGTCAGTTTGTCCGAACCTATAGAGTTGTCGCAGGGAGAAAAGGGAATCTGGGCTTCCCGACCACAGGCGCAAAGCAATACAAACACATTCACTCCCACAGCGGCATCGATTTGGAGGGCGTTGAGAGGGTTGCCTTGCTCACCGAAGCGATCGCGAGCCGAGTGGGCCATCCCTTCATCCATCCACCGACCGCGACAGTAAGATATATAGAAACTGTGGAGGCGTGCAAACAGCGTCCGGAAACGGAACTTGCCCCGATCGCGAGCTTCCTCCCGCCACAGACGCTCTGCTATCAGTTCTTCCATCTCCATCGACAAAATACCATAGCCGAGTAAATTGTAGATTTCTTGGGCAAATACAGCTGGAGAGGAAATCTCAAAGGTGAGTTCCCCATAGGCATCCCGTGCGGTTGAGGTCAGGGATTTGAGTTTCGTAGCAATTTGCTCGGCACAAAGATATTCTCCCAGATGAGGATGAGAAAACTCTACGCTCAGCCCTTGGGATCTAGAACCCATTGGCCAGTTCGCCGAAACAGAACGGAAGTAAAAAGCCGGCAGAGGCCCGGTTTGGGTAGCCCAGGCCCGTCCGCTGTGACCGATCTTCAGAGCCGCTACAAGCATTTGATGACGCAGTTCCTGAGGTGGAGTATCACCGAGTAGATTGGCGATCGCCTCCCGAGACCGTCCCGCATGGCTCAAGCCCGCTTGGACGATTGCTGTCCGATGAATCGGGGAAGACAACCCCGCAGTCGGTTCTCCCAGCAGCCAGGTTACCAGCCGGTCATAAATTTCAAACTTAACTTGGGGATAGGGCATTTGCAAAATCCCCTCATCCAGCAAACCATCTCGATGTAATATTCCCAACAGATAGAGCATCAAAGGTTGGTGAACCATTGCCTTGAGTTCTACCCGAGCGGAGTCGCGGCGAAACATGCCTCCCCTTTTCAAGAAGTCAAAATAAGTTTGGGCAATATTTTTCGTTTGCAGCCTGGACCAATTCTTGAACCACTTTTTCAGCTGCTCTTGCCCCATGGGCTGAATTTCTATGCGCCGCAAACGGGCCTCTACGAGGGTCTGAAGAGAAGTGCCACCGAACAAATTCCCATTACCTAAGGTCCCGGTCCGACAGGTAAGCACGATTTTGTGGCGAGGCTTCCCAGTCCGACTCCGATATCGAGACTGAAACCGTAGTAGCTGGTCAAATAAAAGCCAGAGAGGATCTTCGGCTAAAGGAGAATGGGGCAGTTCTTCGAGTCCATCAAGGATCAATAAGCAGTCAGGAGCAACTGGCGATAGCCAGCCATCGGCACAGGTAAAGTTGGCTATAGGTAAGGCAGAATCGAGAGTTTGCTCCAGAGTATAACCCAAAGTAGCATGTCGTAACTGCACCAACAACGGCATCCAATCAGGATAAAGCTCCGAGGCCACTTTCGCTGCCCAGATTTGGCAGAAACTGGTTTTACCGTAACCTGGTGGGGCTTCAATCACGGCGAAGCTATTTCTATCTTGCAGCTGTCCCTCTAACCACTCCATCAAATCAACAGCCTCATGGGTAGAAGCCTGCAAGCTATCGCTCAAAGCTGCTTTGGGGATGCCCATTGGAGGGACGTATAAATCTTTCAGGGCAAAGCATTCTTCAAAAAATGCTTCGCTCAAGCCCATAATAAAACTGGCTCGATAGCGTTCCCTATTCAAGTCGATGCTTGGAGTCAGAGAGTTTTGGTGTACTGGTGAAGAGAGCAAATCATCATTATCGTTAGGGATCAGGGTTTCGCTCAAGCCAGCAGTATTTCCCAGACGGACAAATTTTTGTAGCTGAGGCAGTCCGATAGAATGCAGGGCGATGCAAGCCAGCAAGTGACCGGACAATCCATGATTCAGCCGTCCGGTCAGCAGTTTCGCTTCCGTCTCCTCAGCACCATTGGCCACCAACCAAACCTTCGTCGTCCGGGACAGCCGTTGCACCAGGTCTGAGTTGCCCATTTCCGATAGAGCCTGTTCCGCTTGGGTATCACTCAAACGTCCGGGACTGATAGTTTTGAGCGACTCTAACAACTCCGAATCCTCAAGGGGTTGCTCCAGCAACCCCCGACCCCGGTGTCTTGAGGGTAGTGCCACTAGCTCTCCGGAAAGACCCCGCCGGTTCATCCAGGGTTTGTGAAGTAATTCTTCTTGCTCTAATAGCTGCAGTAAGCCATTAAGATAGGCAATTTGAAAGGCAAGCCAGGTGCCTTCATTCCTCTTGAGCGGCTTTTTATGAGATAATTGGCGTAGCAAGGAGCCCGTCAGCTGAGATAAAGGCTGCATCTGAGTTCTAGCGACTACGAGGGGCAGCGATAAAACTTCTGCTAGCACGCTGATGTCAAATACCGTCAGGCTCTGTCGCTCCATTTCCTGGACGATGCCGAAGGCAACACCTCCTGACTGGTCTAGCTGTAGAAGTTCAATCTGGTGTTCTTCCAGCCAATGCCTAATGCTTAAGTTCATCCGAGTTTTTCCGCAACACCGAAACCGAAGTTAGCTGATTATCTGTCCTAATTGCTGGCGGATGGGCCGCCTAGTCGGGGGATTCATCCGTAATACATCCGATTGTCACGATCATATAGGTTCAAGGGCGAGGGGTGAAACCCCTCATGAGGAATTTGTTCTTTGAGATTGTCGGACTAGCCAAATGCAAGCAAACATGTTACATATATGATACATTTATTGAGGGGACAAAACTTTTGGCAGCATTGATGTGTTCAATACCTTGGGCTTGCATAGATTTGAAGGATACGGTATAATGGGTAGACTCGACTTGCGGTGAGCGCAGTCGCACCGCTGACCGTAACGACAGTCGATGCCTGGGGTGTCCGCTCCCTACTCTCTGCGTGGCCAACGGCCATGGAAAGATCTGTAGGCGTTGCACATTTTTACCGATGATGACAGCCAATTGTTAAAATTTGCTAATAGCTAATGGCTAATTGAAAAGAGTCAATTTATCTATTTATGACCAAAAATGACTATCGCGATTAACCATTGACAATTAGCAAGCCCGCAACCCCGATCGTCGGTGTCGTTGTGCAACGCCGATGTTTAAATAGAGCACCCCTCAGCTCGCTGCCGCCCGAGAAACCCAGTTTCGGCGAAGCAGGGAAATATTTTTGATGTCGGCACATACTACTGGCTCGATCGCTTATACTGTGTCAAGGTCAGGAGCTAAAATTACTGTATTAGTAAAGAAAATAGTCCAGATGCTCGATGGAATAACAGAATCTGGGACTAGATAAGAGATAAATTTATCGGGATAGACGGATGTCAGGAAGCTTGTAGGAGGAAAGGAAAAAATCTGAGGGAACAATAAAAATTAACAGCTGCAACAGAGGAAAAAAGGGAAAAATAAAAAACCACCAGATGAAAAAGAAAAGTACAGAAAATGAATCAAGCCCAGAGTTCAAATAACAATCAATTAACTCCAGGTTGGGGTTGGTCAATATTATGGCTGACTGTGCTCATGGTTTGTGGTGGCACGGTTGTATATGCGGTGAGGTTCTTGGCGACGGTACCGCCACTGCCAAACTGCAAGGAAATTTCGACCATGTCGGCGGATGGCGAACGGCTATACTGTGCCCATAAGGCGGCGAGTTCGGGCTCTTTAGACCAGTTATGGGGAGCAGTAGAGTTGGTGGAAAGTTGGTCGGCGTCTCATCCCCTATACTCGGAGGCGCAAAGGTTAATGGGCCAATGGTCGCAAGCAATTCTGGTGCGGGCACGTCAGCAAATGAATATGGGGAATATGTCGTTAGCGGTGGCGACGTTGAGCAAAATTTCGGCAAGTAGCCCAGTTTATGGGAAGGCTCAAGCATATATCGCTGACTGGCAGTTGTTATGGGAGCGAGGAGAGAAAATTGAAAAAGAGGTGCTCTCGGAGATAGAAGGGAAAAAATGGCAGTCAGCATTAGATAAGTTGCAATTGTTCTCAAATCTGGATAACCCCTACTGGAAAAGAAAAAAAATGGGGGAGCTGCGCAACATGGTAGCATCGGAAAAAAAGGCGTGGCAAGATTTGGCAGAGGCGAGGAGAAAGGCGAGGTGGGAAAGGCCAGAAGCACTAGAAGAGGCAATAAATTTGGCCCGGAGAATTGGGATAAAAAGCTATGCAAGACCAGAGGCGCAGGCGGAAATGGCTCGCTGGAGTCGCCAGTTGATAGATAAAGCTTCAGAAAGGTTGCGGCAGGGGATGTTTGCCGAGGCGATATCTATAGCAGGGCGAGTGCCTGAAGATACGGCTTTATACAGGGAAGCCCAAGATGTGAGGCAGCTGAGTCGCGCGCAAGAGTTGGCAGCAAAGGAAAATATAGGGTCATGGTTGGAGGCGCAGAAAATAGCGGGCAAGATCGGTCGAGATAGTCCGCTATACTCTCAAGCACGAGGGAAAATGGAAAGCTGGGAGCAGCATGTCCAAGACCAGCTACAAATCCAATTCGCGAATGCGATCGCGTCGGTGGGACAACCGGTGACGTTGGCGATGGCGAGTGAAGTGGCTCAGATGGTAGAAAAAAACCGACCCCGACGCATTCAAGCCCAGACCAAAATAGCTCACTGGCGTAAGGAAATTCAACGCATTGAAGACCGACCGTTAATTATGCGTGCCCGCCAGCTGGCTCAAACGGAAACAATTTCCGGCTTGAGGGCGGCAGTGACGGAAGCATCTTTGGTGAAATTGGGACGCCCGCAGCGGCGCGAGGCTCAAACTTTGATCGCTGAGTGGAACAAGCGTATAGAAGTGATGGAGGATAAACCGCTCCTAGCTCGGGCGAGTTCTTTGGCAGAGCTAGGTAACCTCTCCGAGGCAATTGAGGTGGCGCAAAAAATTGCTCCCGATCGGGTATTATATTCGGAGGCAATTGAGGCGATCGCGGGTTGGGACGAGGAAATAAAAATTGCCGAGGACCGCAAGACTCTGGATGATGGATACTATCTGGCATCTATGGGACGTTACAGTGCGGCGATCCAAACGGCTGCTTCTATTGATTGGAATAGACCTCTATATTATGAGGCTCAAGATGCGATCGCCCGCTGGAACTCACAACTGGCTGCTCTTTATGCTCCCCCTCCGGAACCGGAACGCCCGACAAGGTCCTACGAACCGGCTCCAGCCTACGAACCGGCTCCAGCCTATCGGCTGGCACCTCGCTCGGTACAAGCTGAACCTCCAGCTCCATCCTATCAGGCTCCAGCCCCGAGGCCAGTTTACAACAGACAACCCGTCCGATCGCGGATCGCCGAACCGGAACTAAACTATTAAGATAGGGATTGGGGAGCGGTAGGCAGTCGCTGACTACTGGCCGCTAGTATCGGATATCATCGGCAAGGTGCTTGTAAGTTAAGATTGACGAATGAATGATGAGTATTCATGGCAGCTGTTGTTAGTCGATCCCGACCCAATTTTCCGACTGGGTCTGCGGACGATATGCCAACAGTTTGACGACCTAGAGGTGGTGGCAGAAGCTGACAGTGGGGCAGTTGCGGAACAGGTTTTGGCCAGCAGTTCCGAAAGGGTCCGAGTGGACTTGATAATTCTCGATCTGGCATTGGAGATGTCCAATGCCGATCCCCTAGAAATCTGTCAACTGTTGAAAGCCAGATCCGATCGCTTGCCTGTGTTGCTGCTGACTGCTATACAGGATGCAACGGTGCTGGATCGATCGCGGGCTTTGGGGGTGAATGGTTATTGTCCTAAAGGGATGGCGGTCCCAGAGTTGGTGCGGGCGATTCGTCTGGTGGCAGCTGGGGAGAATTACTGGGAACTGGCGAGATCCGATGCTACTAAACCTCTAGGTTTTTGGGATCGCGTGGGCAATAGCTGGCGTTTGTCGGGGTTGCGACAAATTGCGGCCACCAGGGAAAAGGCGATCGCGCAGCTGCAAAACCCGGCCCTCTCCTCTCTGAGTCGGGCAATTTTGGTAGGTCGCTTGCGAGAACTGCAAAGTGCTAGTTGGTTGCTCAATCAGCTGTTAGCCCCACAGGTTGAGAATAAGCTTCCCGTGCCGCTCAGCTCAAATATGAACATGGTTCACGTTGTGGGGTCGGAAATTTCGCGGGAACGCTGGAGTTTGAACTCGCGACAGGCTTTTTTATTTCGCTCGATGACGAGGAAACTGGGTTGGGACTTGACAAACTTGACGGGGGTGCCCTTAGAAATTGAGATTTTTAGAGAAGAGAAAAAACGGGAACTGCTATATAATATATTGCGGGAATTAGAAAAGATCTTGAAGGAATTGCATTTTGGCGAGGTAGGAATAAGTCAATTAGAAGCAAAAAAGTCGGAAATTTTGCATGATTTGTGGTCGGAGTCAACTAGGGAGTTTTTTGGGAAATACTATCGGGTGCAAGTGGGCGATCGCTCTTTGGACATGCTGGCGGTACTGCTGCAAGATGCCCCAGTTGTCAGCGCCACAATTCTGAACAAAATTCCCCTGGTGGTGGAGTTATTCGCTCATTTGCTGTACGATCGGCCTTTAATGATTGATAATGCTCCCTACTCGGCGGGCAGTTCAGAGGCGATCGCCCGCGCGGAAGCGGTGATGGAAAATTTGCTCATTCAGGTGGCGAATGGCGTGGTGCAACCCCTGTTGAATCATTTTGCAGATGTGAGGGAAGTTAAATCATTGTTTTACGACCAGAAATTGATTTCAAGTCGCGCGATCGAACGATTTAGAAATGATTTGTCTTGGAAATATCGCTACGAGCAATTTTGGGCGGAACCAAAGGCGATATTTGAAAGCGAGTATAGGCTGTTTGGTTTTGATAGTCGGGGCATTAAAAAAATAACGATCTATGCTCCCAGACGCGACGAGTTAGAAAAACTGACGGGCTGGTCCCTGGCGGTGACTTTGGCCCTGGAAATAAGGGATGCGATCGGGCCTCGGTTGCGATCGGTGATTGCTTCGGTGGGTAGCAGCATTGTCTACATTCTGACTCAAATAGTTGGTAGAGGTATTGGTTTAATTGGTCGCGGCATCCTCCAAGGAATCGGTAATTCTTGGTCGGAAAATCAGCTCGATCGAAAGGGCGAACGACGGCAAAAATGAGATAAAAATTGAGGCTTTGCACATCTTTACCGATGATGGCTAATGGTTAATAGACAGAAAACGGTATCAATAGGCATATATGACGGGAGCATTGAGATGCATTTTTGCATTAAACTCTGCGAATTACGAATGGAGAAAGGAGAATAGCCCAATTTTCAATTTTCAATTTTAGATTCTCGATTTGCCAAACACCAGATGCACCCTATATGACTGGCAATCATCACCGAATCAACAATTCCGCTCGTCCCCTAATTGTGCAACGCCAAATTAACAAGATTAGGGAGAATTTTTGAGGATGGCGAGGGCCCGATCGAAGGGAAATTCCCTGGCCCGAGTTTGCATAATTGCTTGCACAATGTCGAGAAAATTACAGTCAACATTGTTGTCGGCGTGGATAATTTTGCTAGCAGGATGTTTAGATGGGGTTGTGTGATTTTCAAAAGTAAAACCGGTTTCTAGTCCGGGTTGGTGTTGATGCCAGGTAAGACATTGACCTCGCAAGGTAAACTGAAACCAGATAACTTCATTGTCGAGCAAATCAAAAAATACGTCAAAATAAGGCTCTTCCCCTTGATACCAAATTCGCTCGCTCTGATTGGACTTGGCAGTTTTTAAGAGTTTGCGATCGATCCGGCGCAGAGTGGCCCCAAGGGCCCTAATCTCATTTTGATTCATGGGTTGTCAGTTGTCAGTTATAAGTTGTAAGTTGTAAGTGGTCAGCTATCAGCGTTATGGTAGCGATCGCTATTGCGGTTTCAAATCTCAACTATTATGACTGATTGTCGTAAGGGACGTATTTTGGCAGCGATCTGCCTGTTCGTGTTGTCTGTCACCCTGAGCTGGATGCCGTTGCTGGGAACGCCACCGGCGCTAGCGGGGATTAATGATGATAAGTTTGATGGCAATATCTTTGCTCTCTATGGCGGCAATGGTTCATTGATACCGCCGAAAGTGACATTGGCGCAGGCCCTGAAGCGGGATAAACCCATCCTGCTGATGTTTTACGTGGAGGACAGTCGCGACTGCAAGCAATATTCGACTGTGGTTTCCCAACTTCAGGCATCTTATGGGGTGCCCGCAGATTTTATCTTGATCGATGTGGATGCGATCTTGCCCAAATCGACCTATGAACCTACGGAACCGGGATATTATTATGAAGGCTTGGTGCCTCAAACTCTGATTCTGGATTCCGCTGGTAAGGTGGTTTTTAAGGCTAGCGGCAATATCCCCTTTGAACGGGTGGATGATGCCTTCCGAAAGGTGTTTGATTTGTTGCCCCGATCGGAATCGGTCGAGTTAAGGCGGCGACCGGTGAATGAAATTAATGTGGAGTTGACTCAATAACTGGGACGTTGCATAATTATGGGGAGATTTGTCAAGGCGATCGTCCCATAATTGTGCAATCGGCCCCGGCTCGTCTCTTTGGATAACCAACAACTCCTCCATGCTGAAGGAGAACCTGCCATTTTGCCGATGGTTTCAGCGTCTACATCCGATGATAAGGGGTTGCTAATTGCTAATGTTAAATGATTGCTCTCTCTAGTCATTAGTAGTCCTGAATAGATGGATTTACTCTTGGCAATTAGCAATTAACAATTAGCAATTAGCAATTTTAAACAATTGGCTGCTATCATCGGTAAAAATGTGCAACGCCTTAATGTTAAATTTTCCTGCTGTTAAAATCAGGTTTCATCTTCAGCTAAAGTAATCAAGGCATCATCGAGAGTGAGATTTAGCTGCTGATGCAGACTGGGAATTAAGTCAATACCAAAGTTTTTATTCTTATCCTCAGCTTGGGCACGAAGTTTTACACCAATACAGAGCTCGTCCCGGGCCAAAGCCGCCTCGACGCAGTCAGCAAAGGTAAGTTTGCTTAGTAGTTTGGGTGGAAAGTATAGGGACAGGGGCTTGATGTACAGTTCGCAGCCATTGATGTCGAATAAATGATTGTAGATTAACATCACATCAGGCTCTTGGGATGCCTGGGCTAAAATTTTAGACACAATTTGATTAGAAAGCAGGAAGTCTTTAACACCGGCTTTAATTACCAGGTCCGTGTCTTCAGAGTTAACTATCTCCGCAATTAATTCCGTGGTGATTTGCTGGCCCGTTTTCCGGCTATACTCTCGGAAAATTTGTCGCAGTTGCAGTAAGACTGTCAGGGTCTTGGCATCAATTTCATCGGGGTTTTCCCCACTGCCAGCTAAAATGGGGATGCTGTTAAACTCATAGGGCTTTAAGTTCCACAGTTCCTCGACTGAGTCTACATTCACCTGCATTGCTTCCATCCTGACATCGGGGTAGGATTTGGCTATCTGGTCAAATTCAGCTTGCATCTGCGGGGTTAAATCCTTCACCGCCAGGTTTACTTGCGAACCACGCAAGGCGTATTGGGCATATTCTCTCAGGGCGATCGGGGCTTTCGGGTTCCAACCAATCAGCAGATGCTTTTCCGTTTGGCGAACTGCGCAGCGTCGATAGTCAGCATAGCCGAGGTTCCGAGGCCGTGCGAGAATTTCGGGATCAAACTTGATGGTCGAGTCATCTTCTGCGAGGACAATAATTTCATCATCGTCAGCTAGCTGGTAATCTTTACTCGGTCTGAGGGAAATAGTGCCATCTGCATGACGCACCCCTAGGGGCATACTTCTGAGGAAATGAAAGATCGACTCACCGAAAGAGAGATTCGGCCAACCGGTGGAGGGGCGATAGAAATAAAATTCGTTTCCTTCAAAGCCCACCAAGTTTAAGTATACTGCCGCTAGCCCCACGTTGCGGGAAGTCTGAACTAAAATCCGAGCTAAAATATCGGCTTCATTCAGAGTGGTGACTGCTCCGGGAGCAATGTTTTCCGCAAGAATGCGATATTGCCCTGAGTGTAATTCTACCACTATTGCTGGCAAGGAGGAGCCTTCCTCATTTGCTGCTACCACAGCCAGAATGGCCTTCACCACCCGAGCATCGGATAAAGTCTTGAATTCCTCGGGGTCCGATCCCTTGGCATCATTCAAGATAATCACAGATTTAGCCAGTTGGACTGCGACTTTATTCAGATTCTGCAAATTCGTGACTGCGCCATTTCTGGTAACTACTCTGGTAGTTTTGAGGTCTCCGATTTCATTGCGAATAAAATCATCCATATCCTCCTTATCTGCTTCCGACAGGATGACAACAACTGCATCTGGTTCTGATTCATTCGCCAACACTAACTCTGTAATAATATCTCCGCTCCGGTCATTGAATCCTAAAATTAAGGTATGGTTTTCTTCCACTACCATGCTTTTACCCTTGCGCAGCAATTGCAGTCGGGATTCAAATTCCTCAGTAATGAAGGCTACCAGACTGGAGAACAGCACTAAGCCGACAAAAATCGCGATCACGCCCACCAGTTTGGCAGCAAAATTGGCATCGTCCCCCGTGTCTCTCAGCCCGATCAGCTGCACGAATATTTCCCATGATAAATCAGATGAATTTTCAATATATTCATTGGGAAAAAAGACTTCTGCCAAGTAACGGCATATTGCCAGTAGCAAAAAGGCTACAAAAAAGGCTGACAATAAAGCCAGAAATACTGACAAGCCCCCACGGGACATAAAGTTGTCAAATTTGTACTGGAGGCGATTTTGCCAGGAAACTTTGTTTGACGTTGACATACTATTGTGTTTCTCCACGATCGGATACCATCGGTTTGGGGGTAGTATAGAGGAATTGACTACCTCCAGTCAAGTCGGGGTATTTTGGTGCTACTTGACAAAGAAAGGGTTACGCTAGGGTAGCAGGGTACTCACCAGTATAGTACCCGATCGCCATGAAATGACACCAGACGAAGAGAAATTTATGACTAAGAGAAGGCCACGCCCGTCTATCGGTTTTTTAGCAGGAGTGCTATTCCTGAGTGCGACCGCCTGTGGCGGCAATCAAAAGCAAAATACTACTACCCAGATAGTTGCACCACCCCCAGAAGAACGATTGAGTAACTATGTACTGGCCGATGGTTCCAGTACCGTCTTCCCGATCGCGGAAGCCATGGCACAAAAGTTTATGAAAGCTAATCCGACAATTGGGGTAACGGTGGGCATATCCAGTTCGGGAGTGGGGTTCAAGAAGTTCTGCATTGGAGACACTGATATCTCTAACGCTTCTCGTCCCATTAAGAAATCCGAGATCGCATTTTGTGAGGCCAACAAAATTGAGTACGTGGAAATTCCCGTGGCCTTCGATGCGATCGCGGTGGCGGTCAACCGCTACAATGACTGGACAAGCTGCCTTACCCCACAGCAGTTGGGCAAAATTTGGGAACCTGCTGCAGAAGGGGAAGTAGTCAACTGGCAGCAGATCTCAGAGGAGTACCCCGATGTACGTCTGGGTCTCTATGGTGCTGAAAGTGATTCCGGTACCTACGATTACTTTACCGATGCTATCACGGGGGAAGAGGGTAAAAGCCGCAGTGACTACACCGCTAGTCCCGATGATATCGTCACCATTCAGGGGATCGAGTCGGAGTATGGCTCTTTGGGATTTATCAGCTTGTCTTCCTATGAAAAAAACAAGGATGCTTTAAACTTGATTGCCATTGAAAATGAAAGCGGCGAATGCACCGAACCAAGCCCAGAGACGATCGGCAAAGGCACCTACAATCCCTTGGCACGTCCCTTATTGCTATATATCAACAAGGAGTCTCTAGAAAAAATACCTGCGGTCAAAGCCTTTGTTGAGTACCTTCTCAATGCTGAACACCAAGCTGTAATCTCAGAAGCAGGATATGTACCTTTGCCAGAGAATCTGTTACTAAAAGTGCGGGAACGGATTGCCGATCGCATCACTGGTTCAATGTTTGTAGATGGGTCTTCAGTTGGTGTCGATTTATCAGAGAAGCTGTCGGAAACAAAAAAGAACAAACCAATAAACAGCCCTGAATCTAACGGTAATTGATTAGTCTCATCTCGCACTGGGTATAGGAAACCCGGTTTTTTGCTCGTACCGGGTTTCCGAGTTTCCCCAGGGAGAATCTCAATCAAGCAAATACCAAAATCGTGATTACCAGCAATGTCTTCAGAAGTGTAGGCCAGTAAAGCAACTTTGATATCAAGTTATCCTTATACTTGATGAAAGGAGCGTTAGGATGAGAGAGCAACAGGATAGCATTAACTGCCACCAGGAAAATGTAAAAATAGATCACGAAGTAGAAATACTCGAAGTAAAGAATTCCTTTCGTGACGATCTGTTCTCTCACGGCGATCTGGTCGAGGATGACAATAAAGACAAAACCAGCACAAGCTGCCAAAACCTCCGATGCCTTCTCCTCATCGGCGATCAGCAGCATCGCAAAGAGCAGAGTGACGACAACGAAGAGTGGTCCGACTCTCGAAATAAACGGACCGATGAAATCCCTTTGCAGCACGATCGTGAAATTCAGTTCGGGAAAGTTAGTTTTGAACACATTACTTTTGATGCCAAAATTGGTATCATAGGTTTTGAACCTGTACTCGAAAAAACTATCACTCAGATTCCAGTTGCCCAAGACAATATCTTTATCTACACCAGGTTTAGTTCTGGGATTGATCACTTGGTAGCCCCCGAGGTCTGGAACCAGAATTACCTGGCGGTTTAATTCCCGACGATTAAAGTCCTGGTGTAATAACCTAATCTTGACATCTTTATAGTCAAAGGGATAATTGGAAAAATCTAAGTCCTGACGCAAGGTAGCTTCAACATACCAACCAATCACCTCAACATCATCATTTTCCTCCTGGTGGCGATAAGCTTCCGTCACTTCCAAATCATTGGCATCAATAGCATCGGGTAGGATAAAACCACGCTCCAACTCATCATGGATTCCCTCCTGGTATTCCTGCCAGATATAGCCAGTCACGAATACGTCGTTAGAACTGGTAAAATCCAGGGACTGAATATAAACTCCCGTGGGTACTAACAGCGGTGGTTTCTGGTTTAATTTGGCGCTTAACTCAACTTGAGGAAGCAATAACTGATCTACGCCAGTCTCATTCAGCAGCAGATTCCGAGTCGAGGTATAGGTACGTGTTTTGATCGCCAAACTCCAGATAAATCCGATTTCTGCTATAAACAACAGGCTGGCAGTAGAGGATAGTACACTAAGACGCTTGACAGTACCCTTGTCAGTCCGGAATAGGAGGACAAAGAGAAACACGAAAAACCACACAAATGCCAGACTGAGGAAGATGAGTTGGCGTCGCGTGGTTTGGTTGTCGGGCAAAACTTCGTCCTGAATAAAGACTACTCCCACCACCCATCCATTCTGATTTGCTTGTCGCAGGAATACCCAGGAATTTTGACCCGTGATGTTATCGCTCAAATCTGCTTCTACCGGTTCGCCACGCAAGGCTCTCGCTACTAAATCTACTAAAGGACGAACTTGTGATTCGTTGCGATCGTATACGAGATCGAAGATGTTTGCCTGACTTTTGACATACTCTTCATTGGGATGATAGAGAAAATTTCCCGTCCGAGAAACTAGAAAGCCGTAGCCAGTTTTGCCGAGATCGAGGGACTTGACTATATCTGAGATCGTCTCCACAGAATAGTCGGCGTAGACTATTCCTCGCGGACGCTGCTTGCGATCTCCTCGACTATAAAAAGGCGCTAAATATCCCACTGCTGGCTGATTGAATAAAGAATTGTCCTGCCAAAAGTATGGTTCTCCCCAATGAGCCCCCTTGCTGAGAGTGTTCCGATACCAAGCATACTTAGGGCGAGTGTAGTTGTATTTAACTTCCAGGGATTGCAGTTCGCCGTTTAATCTGGCATAATAGGGCGCATACAGCATCACATTCGGATCGTAGGCGCGCGGTTCATAGGCAAGGCCCACATCTAAAAGCTGAGGCTTTTTCTCCAGTTCTGCTTTGAGTCGGCTTAATACCTGGGCGTCATTTAATCTGCCCGAAGTCAAATCGTTGGCGATCGCCAGGGTTGTGTCTTTAGCCACACGCAGTTCTCGGTCAATCTCCAAAGCCGCCCGGACTGTTTGTCGCTTGGCTGTTTTTCTCGCCTCTGAGATTATTCGCTGCTGTTCTCGCGAGTACAAAAACAGCCCGCCTGTCGCCAAGACGAAAGTGGTGGCGCAGAGGAGCAATGACGTGTAAAATGTCAGTTGTTGCCACGGTTTCTGTTTCTGTTTCTGTTTCTTTTTGACTTTCTGTTTCATTCTGTTAATTGCTAATTGCTAATTTACCGATTCTCAATTTTAAATTCTCCATTCTCAAAAACCACTGATGTTGATTAAAAACCCAAACACAGCACCACCCAAAACTAGCCATGCTGCGTTAATTTGAAAGCGAATGGCTCCAATAGCTGCGGCAATAGCAATGAGGATAGTTGCTATATCAATCAGGGTACCTCGTGCCAACTGAATTGTCACCACTGCCATTAAGGCTACGGCCCCAGCATTGACCGCATCTAAAAATGCTGATGTCCACTTGGATGCCCGCAAGCGGGGAATCAGGGGATTTAAGGCAGCAACAAATAAAAATGAGGGCAGGAATATTCCCATTGTCGCAACTGCGGCACCAGGTAAACCAGCAATTAGGTAGCCAATGAATGTAGATGTGGAAAGCACCGGACCTGGGGTGAATTGACCGATCGCGATCGCATCCAGCAGTTGCTGCTGAGTCAACCAACCATAGTCTCTGACCAAGCCATTTTCCAGAAAGGCCACCAGGACATAGCCACTACCAAATAAAATGCTTCCCACCTTCAGGAAAAATAACCCCAACTGCCACAATGGCACCTGAGTTGCAGTCTTAGCAGCAACTGAGATCGCGGTTATGTCTGACAGGGCCGCACTGCTAGTTAACCCCAGGGCTACCAAGGCAGTATTCTGATGATTATCTCCTGCCGCCAGTCGCAGGCCGATCGTCCCCAAAACTCCCCCCAATAATAGCGCTGCTACCTGGTTTAATCCTAAGAATAGGGAAATGGCTACGCCCAAGGCAATAATGAGCAATTTCCAGTTTTTCACTGCCTTTTTCCCCAGACGCCACAAAGCATTCAAGATAATTGCCAGCACAGCAGGTTTAATGCCGTAAAGTAAAGGAGCAACTTGGGGTAGAGTGCCAAAGGAGACATAAACCCAGGCCAGGATAGCAGTGATAGAAACTGCTGGGAGAATAAAACAGACCCCTGACACCACCAAACCGGGCAAACCTTTATAGATATAGCCGACATGGATGGCCATTTCGGTGGAATTGGGACCGGGAATGAGGTTGGTAGCACCAATTAAATCCAGGAAATGTTCCCTGGTTAACCACTGGCGTTTTTTGACGACCTCCTCCTCCATCATGGCAATGTGGGCGGCGGGGCCACCGAAGCCGATCGCCCCTAGTTTCAGAAATAATTTTGCCAGTTCGCCCAGATGCCCTTGATTTGAGTTTCTCATCACTTTCCTCACAAGCGCAAAGCGTGCTGACGGGTGAACATGTCTAAAGCTGCGACATAGGATCGAGGGTAAGCAGGCGGCTAATTTCATCAGTTTGAAAACCTAAAGCCATGGGTCGGCGTACCCCTGGTAGAACCTGCACGTCATATAATTCTGTAATCACCCCTTCTAGCCTGAGCCAATGGACGATCGCACCAGTGTGAATATCAATTACCATTAAACCACAGCGAGGTTCGGCATCTTTAGCGATTAACCGCTCGTCTAATGCTAACCCCGAAAAAGTTTTATCTCCTCCCCGGGGCTTCGACAAGCCCGCGATCGCATAATTCCCCCAAAAAGTCAAGCCCCGCAGATAGCCAGGACAGAAAGCAACTGGTTCAAACCGTCCAGTTTGCAAGTCCCCATAGCCAAACTCGCCAGTACCCGAATTGTGCAGCCACAACTTTCCCTGATACCATCGAGGGGAGTGGGGCATGGACAAACCAGTGAGAATAATTTCGTTAGACTGTAACTCTAGCACGCAACCGCCCGATCGCCTTTTATCCCGCCAACCATCCACCACATCCGATCGACTACAGACCGTCACAAAACCAGGTTTGCCCTCTACCATAGCCAAACCATTCAGATGACAGCGGTCTTCATTCACCAGTTGAGAAATAAACGGCGGTTTCCATAAGGGAGTGCAACTATGGCGCTGACTCACCGTCGCCAGACAATTCAACAGACTACTGACAAAAATCACCCGCCCAGTGCTATCTACTACCAGATCGTGGATATCCAAATCCCCAGTACTGTAGCCAATACGGGGCACGTAAAGTTTGTCGTAACCGTTGTATAATTGCCCCGCAGACAGCACATTATCGAACTGCCACAGCTGATATTTAGAACTCATATACAAGCGTTCTGTGGTAGCATATAAACCCATCGCCCGATCGAACAGGCGCTCAAATCCAGAAATTCTTCCTTCCGGATTAACTCCTAGGAGAATGAGTCGCGAGGTTTGATAGGTAGTCAGGGCGAAGCAGATCTGCTGCCCAGTCATCCAGTCGAGTAACTGGCGAGAACAGAATACTTCCAGAGGTGGAGATGCTTTTGTTACTGGTTGCAATTGATTCATTCACCTGATATATCCTGTTGCCTGGGGGGCGAGCATCGGTCCTGTGATGGCTAGAAACCCCGGGTTTCTTGCCCATCTGAACAGGATATTTCAATGCTCTCACGCCCAAAAACCCGGTTTCTTAACCGACATTAGGATGTACGTGGGAAATGCTCAATTTGAGCGTAGCCGCTGAACAGCAATTTTTTCCCTTGAGTTTCTAGGCGATTAATACGCAATTTTACTCCATCCAGGTCAAAGCGATCGAGGTCTACCATATCATTCAAAATTTCATCAAGTACCCCTGTCAACTTTTCCGAGAGCTGCCGGACCTCCTCGGGCACCAATTCTGGCTCAAACTGAGCTTGACTAAAGGTAATGCGGCGTCTACGCTCAACTGCCAGGGTTGAGGTCATGACAATGGGCACCGGTTCGCCGGCACCTAGATGACATTTCGCAAATAGCCGAATTTTGTTGTTGGCCAGTAACTCTATCTGCACGTCCTGAAAGGAGACCGGTTTGCCGCCAGAGAGTTCGGTCAAAGTTGGTACAGAAAGATTTTCCAGGCGTTTGGTCACCAGTTGGGCCTTGAAGGCATGGTTGATACCCTCTTCAGAAAGGGAGATCAGGGCAACCGCTTGGGTGGGTTGCAACAGGCGAATTTCACCCCTGAGCACAGATGCCACATCAATAGCAACGGCGTCGGTAGTAAAGGACATTTCCGAAACCGGGAAATCTTTGCGGATGACCAGACCGCGACCAGTCATTTGCAATCCATCTATTCTGCCTTGCAACAGTTTGCTGGAGGGGTTGCAGCGGATCGAGACATCTACCGAATCACTGCGGGTAAACAAATGACGAATGCCTTGGCTTGCCACTTTATTGAGTAGCTGCTCTCCCATATCCGTATCCCTGGAAAATGGAAATACACCAGTGATGCCAGTAAACATAGGGGTGATTGTTGCTAATTGTTTTCTCGATTCGCTTCTAATGTAACAAATTGTAAAAATATCGACAAGTTTAAGGTAACTTATAGTATATATAAGCCCTCCGGACAGGGGCGACAGCCGCTATCCCGTCGGTTGAGGGTCGATATCGCCCCCGATCGTCAACCCAGCAGGAGCCGGTCAGGAGAGACTATAGCACCGGTGCTATTGATAGCACCGGCAGCCAAGATATTAAGAAGATCTGCAAATTTTCAATTGCTCTTTATTCTTAGGGCAGCTTAGTAATAATAGAGAGTAGAGTTTACCACCAACCAAATTTACCTTTTTTCTCAGATGCATACCCTCAATCACACCCTAGAACAAAGCCTGATCGAAGCGGACGGTCGCTATCTCAGCTCCACCGAACTCTACCCGCTAGAGCAGTATATTCAGAGTTACACTACCAGGCTGGAGACTTACCAGCAACTGAGCCAGCACGGCGAAAAACTGACCATCCAGGCGCTGCGTAAATTCGCGCAGGCTTATCCAGAACTGATTCGCCAGCATGGAGGACGCTGCAAATATGACATGTCTGAAGTGCTGCGCTACATCGCCTTGTCGATTTTGCGAGACGACGAACTGTTGTTTAAGGAACAGATGATCGTCTGGTTAGATACAATTCTGATGGCTCACAAACGCACAAATCATTGCCTCCCGGCTTATCAGAATTTGCAAGAAGTAATAGATGCTACTTTGCCCCCTGCATGTAGTAGTTTAGTGCGTCCTTATCTGGACATTGTGACTCTGGCGTTCAAGTCCCACGCGAAAAAGTAATGAATTGGGATCACTTTCAGAAGATATCTAGGCACCGACTGAGCGCGAATTCAAAACTGAATTAACAGAAAAGAGGAAATAAAATGAAGGGAATCAAACCATTGCAAGTTAGCCGCAGCTCCTCATTAGAAGAACGGCAGCAGGCACTGTACCAAATTTACCGTCAAGTCCTGGGTCGTCAGCCTTATGCTTTTGAACGACGGATTTTAGCCAAGGCGGAGAAAGACTTTCTCAAGGATAAAATCGGCGTGCGACGCTTTCTCAAGGAACTGGGGCACTCGGAAGTTTATCTGGATACCTTTTATCACGGTTGTGCTAACTTGAAGTTTCTGGAATTGTGCTTCAAGCACTTTTTAGGTCGGGCCCCGAAAAATCAGAAGGAGGTGCAAATTTACTGCGATATTCTGATGCACGAAGGGGTTAACCAGCTAATCACTGCTATTTTGGACTCGGAAGAATACCGCAAGGTGTTTGGCTGCTTTACGGTGCCCTATCCTCATCAACCAAAGTACTACGAATCTCCGAAAGCGTACTTAGAATCTCATATACTCAATCAGGAACAGATCGCTCAGCGGGGTATGTCAGTGCCAACGATGTACTGGCATCAGCTTGGTTTGAACTGTGAGGCGGGGGTCTGTCGTCACCCAGAAGCGGATGAAGTGCTCGAACCCCTAGTATCGGTAGAAGCCGAAATGTTGCAGGTGAAGTTGCAGGAGTTGCTGAAGCTATTGGAGTCCGATCGGGGAAAACAGGCGTTGGCTGAGTTGCCTCCTCAACAGGTCCAAAAGCTGCGTCAAGTCATTGGTTAGTTGTCAGTTGTCAGTTGCTTCTGGGTGCATCTGAAGGAAACCCCCTGCTTTCTTCAGATGCACCCACTGAATACTTAGAAGTTACAAGTTTGAAGAATTTGATAGAGGTCAACGGATCTTTCCAATAGACAGGCGTGACAGCTATCAGACAGCACTACCATCTGGGCATTAGGGAGGCAGTTGTTTAGGCGTTGAGCTTCTGTGACAGAAGGAAGGAGTCGGTCTTCACCACTAGCAAGAAGCAGCGTGGGTTGGGTGATGCGACTCAGGTGGGTTTCACTGATATGAAACTCCCTGAGCAAAGACAAACGCCAAATGAAGGTGCTTTGCGGTAGGCCGTGGATAGCAGACCACAGGGCGCGGACTTCCCAGGAGGCAACCCGTCCCCAGTCGGCTAAAAATGGCAGTATCCCCAGTTTAGAGACTCTGTAAAGGGCTTCGGGCAATGCGCGAGTAATTGGCTCTCCTAAACTCATCCAGGGATATAATTTAAAGGATGAGGCGGGATTGATGAGAATCAGTCGTTCTATTAGTCCTTTGGCCTGCATTATCACTTTTTGGGCTAAACAACCGCCAAAGGATTCGCCGCATAGATAAACTGTACGCTGATAGAGCAACTCGCTTTCAATTAGGGCAATTACCTGTTTGGCCATGGCATCCCAGTCAGCGAGGTGATCGGGTGGGATGGCCAGACAGCGAATATCAAAATCTTTCTGTAAGCTAGGTATTTGTCGGTGCAGCAGCCTCCCGGTGCCATCCATTCCTGGCAGGAAGACAAACAGGGGATAGTCTGGTTTGGGTTGGCAAGGGGAGAGAAAACGGAGACAATTTTTCAGGTTTGGCATTTAAGGGAAGATAATTTATCAGTTCTCAGTTTCACTCGTAACTGACAGCTGACCACAAAATCGCGATCGCCAGATCGTCATTAATATACTTTACACTTCTCAAGCTGGGATTGGTAAAGTCCTGCGGTTATCCTTTCTCTCCTGAACCACCGGCGATAGTGGATGACAGCTAGTGCTGACCTCCTCCTTGGGGAGACGGCAGTCAGAACGATCGTACCCTGGGGCCTGCTTCCATGGCTGCGCCGCTGGCTCCCGGTCGTCCCTGGGCCCAGGGAAAGCTAAAATAATTAAGTATTTATTGGTAAATCTCGCTCAGTTCTAGAGAATAACCAGTAAAATGCAGAAATAGTTTAAGTCCCAGATTTGACAAGGATTGTTGAAAAATAGATGAATTATACCGATCGAGAAAAACGAAGATTTGCTGTTACGACGCCTCTTTATTATGTCAATGATTTGCCTCACATCGGTAGTGCCTATACGACGATGGCGGCAGATGTATGCGCTCGCTACCAGCGGTTGCGGGGCGGCGAGGTGCTGATGATTACGGGGACGGACGAACATGGACAGAAAATTCAGCGCACAGCTCAGTCTAAGGGCCGCGCTCCCCTCGAACACTGCGACCAAATTGTCACGGGCTTTGAAAAGCTTTGGCAGTTGCTGAACATCCAGTACGATCGCTTCAGCCGCACCACAGCTCCTCGCCACGAGGCAATTGTTAAAGAATTCTTTAGTTTGGTTTGGGAAAAAGGAGACATTTACTTGGGGCGTCAACAGGGCTGGTACTGCGTATCCTGTGAAGAATTTAAGGAAGAACGCGATCGCACTCCAGATAACCGCTGTCTAATCCACCCGAACGTGCAAACTGAGTGGCGAGACGAACAGAACTACTTTTTCCGACTGTCTAAGTACCAACAGCAGCTAGAAGCCCTTTACGAAGAACGACCGGATTTTATCGGGCCAGAGAGTCGCCGGAACGAAGTCCTCAGCTTTGTCAGCAGGGGACTGCAAGATTTTTCTATCTCGCGGGTGAATCTCGACTGGGGATTCCCGGTGCCAGTAGATTCAAATCATACTATCTATGTTTGGTTTGACGCTTTGTTAGGATATGTAACGGCACTCCTAGAACCAGAGGATCCGCCGACTTTGGCCAATGCCTTAGCCAAATGGTGGCCCATTAACTTGCATTTGATTGGTAAGGATATTTTGCGCTTCCATGCAGTTTACTGGCCAGCAATGCTGATGTCAGCGGGTCTGCCAGTACCGGAGCGGGTGTTCGGACATGGGTTTTTAACCAAAGATGGTATGAAAATGGGTAAAAGCTTGGGGAATACTATAGATCCGATCGCTCTTGTCAATAGATATGGAGCTGATGCCGTTCGTTACTACTTTATGAAGGAAATAGAATTTGGCAAGGATGGGGATTTTAATGAAACCAGGTTTGTCAATATTCTGAATGCCGACTTGGCAAATGATTTGGGCAATTTGCTGAATCGCACCTTAGGCATGGCCAAGAAATACTGCGGCTCCACCGTGCCCTCTGTTGCGGAACTGCCCGCAGACAATCTGTTGCAAGAAATCGGAAGAAAATTGGGAGATCGGGTGTGTGCGGCCTACGAAGCGCTAGCATTTAGTAAAGCCTGCGGTGAAATTCTGGCTTTGGTACAAGCGGGCAATAAGTACATTGACGAGCAGGCCCCGTGGAAGCTGTACAAGGAGGGAAAACAGTCAGCTACAGAACAGGTGCTCTACGCGGTTTTAGAATCGGTGCGATTGGCCGCCTATCTGCTCTCGCCAGTCATTCCCCGTGTCAGCAGTGCCATCTATCAGCAACTGGGTTTTAACATCGATTTTGACCAGCAAAGTTCCATTGACACGGTGCAATTCGCTCTTAATGCCAGCTGGGGAGCATTACCTGCAAACCAGAAGTTAGGCAAAGCCCAGCCAGTGTTTGAGCGTTTGGAACTTGCTTCGGAGGCTGGGCCGGAAAATTAAGTAGATGATAGCATGAATAAAGAGGAAAAAACTCAAATCAATTTAAGAAAAATGAGGAATTTAACAATGTTGGATCATCCAGAAAATCATGACCTGTTCTCAGCAGAACAGCTGTTGTCAAATAGAGGGAGAGTGGCGATATTCATCGATGGCTCGAATCTGTTTTATGCGGCCCTGCAATTGGGAATAGAAATCGATTATACCAAGCTACTATGTCGCTTGACCGCTGGCTCCCGATTGCTACGCTCTTTCTTTTACACCGGTGTCGATCGGACGAATGAGAAACAGCAGGGTTTCCTGTTGTGGATGCGTCGGAACGGCTATCGCGTGATCGCGAAGGAGTTAATACAATTACCGGATGGCTCGAAAAAAGCTAATCTGGATGTGGAAATTGCTGTAGACATGATGGCCTTGGTGGGTGCTTACGACACGGCAGTCTTAGTCAGTGGAGATGGAGATCTGGCTTATGCTGTAGATGCAGTCAGTTATCGCGGCGTGCGGGTGGAGGTGGTGAGTCTGCGATCGATGACCAGTGACAGCTTGATTAATGTAGCAGACCGCTACATTGATTTGGAACAGATCAAGGGGGATATCCAAAAGACTAATTCTCGCCCCACTAGCTATTCCTACCGTCCTCTATCTGGTATCGGGTTAATTGAGGAGATCAAGGACGGGCATTGTTAATTGTGAATTGAAAATTGTGAATGGCGAATTGTTTTTGCCATTCCACTGGTTCCCGGGGTCGGCCTGGGAACTAGCCATTAGTAAATTACCAATAATGCTCAACTTTTCTAATTGGCAAATTCGGAAGATTATCAGACCCACCCTCAAGGGTGGGTCTACAAACACAAAGCAATGTCATTGCGATTTTTCGCGCAGCGTGCGCAGCGTGGCAACCGCCTGCGCGGGCTATTTAGCAGCGGTTTTGGTGGCGCTGCTAGTAGGTGGTTGTGCGGGAGAAAAGCAGATAGAAAATAAGTTGACTGAGGATGGTTCTGACTCGCAAAAACTGGAAAACAGCTTGATTTTTAATGATGTTACTCTTGAGCAGGTGGATGAACAGGGGCGTCTGTTGTGGAAAGTGGAGGCGAAAGAGGCTACCTACAGCCGGGATGATAAAATTGCTATTGTTCATCATCCTAATAGCGAACTTTATCAGGATGGGAAGTTAGCGTTTCAGGTGACGGCGCAGAAAGGGGAAATTCATCAGGATGGGAAAAAGATCTTCCTGAAAGGAGAAATTCTGGCTACGGCGGTTGCAGATGGAGCTATATTGCGGGGCGAGGAGTTGGAGTGGAGTCCCCAGGAAGATATTTTAATTGTTCGCAATAATTTGACTGGTACCCATCCGCAGGTGGAAGCATCTGCTGCTGAGGCGAGAGTTTTTAGCCGCGATCGCCGCATGGAATTACTCGGTGATGTGTCCGCGACGACGACGTCTCCCAAGTTACAGATGCAAACTGAGAAACTGGTCTGGCAGATGCAGGACGAGCGGGTGATGGGCGATCGGCCCATACAGATCGATCGCTATGAGGGGGAGAAGGTAACAGGTAAAGCAGTGGCAAATGTCTCATTAGTGGATCTGAAAGCTAACACGCTGACTCTGAAGCAAGATGCTAAACTGACGATATCAGAACCGCCTGCGATCGTGACAAGCGAGTCAATGACTTGGAATTTAGCAACAGAAACGATCGCATCAGATAGTTTAGTGAAGATAGATTATCCTCAGCAGCAAGTTGAGATCGCAGGTGACAAGGGACAGGTAGACTTAAAAAAGCAAGTTGCGTCTATTGTGGGTAACGCGATCGGCCTTGCGAAAAAAAATCAATCTCAATTACAAGCAGATAAAATTATCTGGTACATTGCTGCGGAAGAAATAGTAGCGGAAGGGAATGTTAATTATCGTCAGGTAGATCCACCATTAAATTTAAAGGGTGCTAAAGCTTTTGGGAAACTCCCAGAGCAAAATATTGTGGTGAAAAGCGATCCGAGTGGTGGGAGAGTGGTGATGGAAATTATTCCTTAGAGAATGATTGCTAATCGCCAACGGGAGCATCTCACAGCAAGCAAATATATCCTCGGTAGCAGATGGCTGCTTTGGTGGGTGGTGTGGGCGGTGCCCACCCTACGAATTATTAGTTTTAACCCCCTGCGGGTGACCTGGTACGCGATAATTGGCAACTTGTGCGCCAGACTACCGCAGACAGCACTATTGAGATATACTCCAAAATAGAAGCTGATTAATGTAGTTGAATTTTCTGAGGTCCGATATGAGATCCTCCTATGCAACCTCCTCTGCTAGAGCAGAAATGAACGAACTGCGGCGCTTGAAAGGCTTGCTGCCGCCGGAATTGCAGAGTTGGGTCATGGTGGAAGGAAGCACTGAGGTGGCCCCTCCCTTGATCCGCTCTGAGGAAATTGGTAATGATGAAGTGGAAATCCAAATTGACCTGGCCAAATGGGACCAACTGGCGATCGACCAGCGGAATCTCCTATTTTGGCACGAAGTGGGACGCATACAAAATGACACCATTCCTAAAGATGGTTGGGAAATGGCTGCCCTCGCGATCGGGTTAGGGGGTGCGGTGGGCGAACTCTGGGTACAAGATGGTTTGCTGCTGATCTTGGCCCTGGCCCTGTGCGGCATTTCCGGCTACCGCTTGTATCAGAAAAATAGCGGCGAGCGGGTATTAAATGATGCCATTGATGCCGATGAAAAGGCGATCGCGATCGCGACTCGCTTTGGTTACACTCTTCCCAACGCCTACAAGAGTTTGGGTAGCGCCTTAAAGGTGTTAATCGAACAAACCCCCAAAAAGCGGAATCGAATTAAATACGAAGCGCGACTGCAAGCATTAAAACGCAGCGCTGCCAAAGCTAAATCTAAAGTCAAAGCTAGCAGCAATTCAAGAGAACCTTCGAGGAAATCTGAGAATATCTTCAACTAAGGCTAATTGCTAATTGCTAATTGCTAATCGCTAATTAGTGAACTGACGCAAATAGCAATTTTTCTACATTGCTGGTAGCCTCCCGTAGGTTGGGTTGCTCTCAGGGCGAAACCCAACCTACAAGGAATTTCACTGACTTAAGAAAAAAAGCCGGAGCCATGTCATTGCGAGGGGGGGGGTGGAAAAGCTGTCGATTATTATTCAAATTATCTTCCCCCCCGAAGCAATCTCCTGCTGCTGAACAGGGGAGATTGCTTCGGGGGGGGATGTTAATCGGTTTCGCATAAGTCGATCGCGGTTGTCCCCCCCCTCGCAATGACTGCATAGGAGGTAACGGCAATAGTCAGTGCCATTCCCACCTATAAGTGCAATTAAATTTCTGCAAAAGCGCGATTAATCAAGCTGCGAGCCAGGGTTTGAGTGCCAGTATGTTCCATGTAGTTTGTGGTCATATCCAGAAAAGCCCCGACATAGTCCAACTTGTCATCGGCAATGTCAATGAAATTTTGCAGGTTATCCATGACCCCTTGTCGGGTGATGCCCCGATCGGCGACAAAATTGCCCATCCAGTCACTTACCGAGCCAAAGCTGTCACCAATAAAGCCCAACTTGCCACCGAGATCGCCCCCAGGAATGAAATTGCTGATGCTGCTGAAAGTGGGATTGTCTTCTAGGGTCGAGGGGCTCAACCCAGAGATAGTTTCGCCTACTTTCTTGATAAAATCGGGACCCAGGGGAAGGATGCCGTCGAAGCAAACTAGGGCCGCCATCCGCATCAGGGAGGGACCGCTGTATTCCTCAACTAGAGACTTGATAAAATCGCCAACGCTGTCCCCAGGAATACCATTAATTTGGCAGTAGGCAACGATCTCTACCACTAATTTGATCGCCAGATCGATGCTTTGAGCTTTGTCTGCTTTGGGCGTGATTTTGGTCAAGAAGGACAGCAAGCCGATCTTCTGCCCGATTTTATTAGCTAAGGCCGCTGCACCCAAGGCTGTATCGGCATTATCTACCGTTTGGTACAGCCACATCGCCCGTTCGTATCCCTCGTCGGAATGGTGGTACAGATAGACCGCCCGTTCCCTGATCTGCTGAACGAGTTCTGGATCTGTCTCGCCAGTTGCGTCTTCAATGATGTTGTTAAAGCCAATGATGTTGTTCCACTCCCCCGGCACGATATAATCTAAGGCTCGCAGGGACATGGTGGTGATGTTCTTCTCGGGCAGGCGATCGGCCAATTCGATAATCGATTTGCTCACAATTTCCTCCTGATGTGATGGTTGCGATCTGCGGTTCGACGAAGCTACCGCAAGTGGGCTGTAGCTTGAGTTTAGCGGAGTTGAGCCAGACCGCTGAGTTTAAATTTTGTTAACCAGTCTTCCCGATCGCTCTCGGTAAAGGAGGCTTTGTCCTTTGATTGCACCGAGACCTGGAAGCGATCGGCCACCAAGATCGAGGTTTTGGAGCCCACGGTAGCGGCGGGATAACCGGCAATTCTCTTGCTGCTGTTGTTGAATTTCCTGACAGCGCTGGGATTGTTTGCTGTATCGGAGATTGACAGCAATGCCACTAATGTGTCTCCTTTTTTCAAGTTTGCCTGGGCAAAGCCAGTTTTCTCTTGGGTAAAGGCGCGACTGTACCCACCAGCAGAGGCAGGGAAGAATTTGTTTAGTTCGCCCCCTGCCACTGGCTGTCCAGCGGTATTTCCGGTTGGTGAAACCCCCTGCTGAGTAGTGTCCGGCTGCTGGGTGCTTGTGTCTGGGGGCGGTGGCGGCGCACAAGCGCTCACTAGGAGCAATGTGGCTAGCAGTAACGGTGCTAGAGTTTTCTTCGTGCGGGATAAGAACATCGCGGCCTCCTGATAATTCAGTTCTCCGATCTATTGTCGCTCATATTTGCCCTTCTGTACCACCCGATCCCAAATTTCTTTCTTATAGCCTATGCCAGCAGATATGAGCTTCCCTTTGTAGGATCTGATTGGTAGTAGCAATTAACTTAAGTTCATTGGTGTACCGACCCGGGGGTTTAGCATCCCCTGCGATCGCAGTTTCGCCACCAAAGGGGATGGCCCTGCTTCTAGGCGTCTTCTTTCCTCATCAGTGAAGCCCTATTTATCTTAGCATATGCTGTGCCCATTGCCTGCGCTCAAAACATTTTTTATGCTGCTTTCGGTAACTCAATAGGTACGAAATACTCTGCCGGGTATAGGTAATCTTCTCCTACTGTCAGAGAATTTACCAATGCTCCTTAGACCAGATGCCTGTATTACTTTAATCTTATCATATACTATCGGATCTTGCTTGTCAAGACACATGCAAGCCGACAACGGGGCAATAAACGGCGATCGCCATCAGCAGCGGTGGGAAAATTAAGGTAAAATAGCTGCACAATCCTCAGAAATAGGGTTTCTGGATGTTCGGTCAAGATTTGAGATAGACAAGTCAGGAGTTCCTACCAAATGAAAAGTCGTAAATGGCAGCGCTTCTTTACTCTCATCTTAGCCTCCCTGCTAGTAATCACCAGTTGCGGCAGTAATATCAATGGGGTCAAAAACCTGCAAGCGGGTACGGGCGAACAAGTGATAATCTTAGGGGATAGCATTGCCTCTGGATATGGGGTCGCAGCAGAACAAGCTTTCCCAAATATCCTGAGTCGGAAACTGGGGATCCCGATCCTCAATCGCGGTGTCAGCGGCGATACAACTGCAATGGGTCTGAGTCGGTTACAAGCGGATGTTATAGATGCCGAACCTTGGTTAGTAATCGTCGAATTGGCAGGGAATGATTATCTGCGCAATGTCCCTAAATCTCAGACAGAAGAAAATTTGCGACAAATTGTTACCGCGATTCAACAAGAAGGTGCTATTGTGGTGCTGCTGGGAATTAATGCAGGTAGAATTGGCGACGAATACAAAGAAATGTTCGATCGCCTGGCCTCCGATACCCAAGCATACCTGATTCCCCAAGTCTTAAAAGGGATCGTCGATAATCCCCAACATCGCCAAGATGATATCATTCATCCCAATGCCGCAGGACATGAGTTTTTAGCCACCCGCGTGGCGGAAGAATTACAGCCCTTGTTGGCAAAAGCGAAATGGCCCGCAACTCTGAAACAATTCAAATAGGATTTACCTTCGTTGTTCCTCTCCTTACCAGGCGATCGCCTGGTAAGGAGAAATCGCAATAAAGGGTAAACTGGTAACTGATGAGGCTACTATCCCGGAGGTGGTATCTCTGAGGTCATGAATTTGTTGGTGTTGTCGAACTCGGTCCATAGAAGTGCCTCCTCGTGTTATGATTAAGAAAGTTAAGCATTACAAAATGATGACTAAAGAAGAGATAATTTCAAAGCTCAAGCTGGTGAAGCATGTTGAAGGCGGTTATTTCTCAGAGACTTACCGGTCGGAAGATAAAATGGCGGTCGATCGAGTCGGAAAGGAAAGAAATGTAATGACTTCAATATTATATATGCTGACAGATGATAGACCGATTGATTACTTACATAAAAACATTTCCGATGTCGTGCATTATTTTCATGCTGGCTCGGCGGTAACTTATCTGATTATCCATCCAGATGGAAAATTTGAGAAAATTCAGTTGGGAATGGATCTGAATGCAGGTGAAGTGCCGCAAATGATTGTTAAAGGCGGATGCTGGAAAGCGGCGACATTGTTAAGTGGCGAATATGGTTTGCTAGGAGAAGCGGTTGCTCCTGGTTTTGAATACCGGGACATGCAAATTGCCGATACCAGTCTTCTGGATGAATTTCCTCACTTGAAAGATGAAATTAAAAATTACATCAAGCCCACATCGATATGATGCAAGTGCTACCCTCCCAGTAGTCAGAATAATCGGACTTACCCTCGTTCCCCTCGTTATCGGGCGATCGCCCGGTCACGAGAAATCGCAGTAAACGGTAAACTGGTAATTAGCGGGGGGTTTGGGAGGATCCGCTGGTTTCCCATGTTATCAACGGGTTGAAAATGCACCGTCCTTGAGCTGTTGGCATCATCGGGCATCCAATCATTTGGTGTTATACATGAGCAGCCTCGATCGCTTGTTCGGCAGCAATAGCAGTCTCGATTTCCTGGCGGTGGGCGGCTGCGAAAGCAAGGGCATCATGCACTTGAGCTTCAGTTAAATCATACTCATCAGCGATCTGATGGGGAGATAGTCCCCATTGCTGGGCGGCGATGTATATTGTCTGCACCCGCAAGCTAGTTCCCCCCAGGACTGGCACTTCCTGACCGCTAGCGCCGCGACGGTAGGTAATATCAGGGAAGGATGGATCGTCAGTTGGCAGGTCGAATGTACCAACTTTCTCTGCTACAGCCGAGAGGATAAACCGATCGAGTGAAATGCCTCGTTCTGCGGCCAATTTCTCGGCTTTTTGCTGCAATTTAATTGGTAAATTTAATGGGTATGGTGACATCGTTCGTAAAGATGGTAATTCATTATTTATATCTTCCGAAGCTCGACTTCAAGGTCGGCGGGATCCTCCCAAATCTCACGATCGGGTCGAGTCCGGTCACGAGAAATCGCAGTAAAGGGTAAACTGGTAACTGGTAACTGGTAACTGGTAACCGATCGTGAAAGGAATCTGGCTAGAAAACAACCAACTGCAACTGCGTACTAACCTCCCCGTACCGGAACCGCCACCGGGAGAAGCTCTGGTGCGGGTCTTGCGGGCTGGCATCTGCAATACTGATTTAGAACTGATTCGAGGCTACTATCCCTACAATGGTATCTTAGGTCATGAATTTGTCGGCGTTGTCGAGCAAGGCCCATCACACTTGATTAACCAGCGGGTAGTGGGAGAAATTAATGCCGCCTGTGGCCACTGTCGCTTTTGTCGCACCGGACAACCCACTCACTGCGAAAATCGCACTGTCCTCGGTATCGTTAACCGTAACGGAGCTTTTGCTGAATATCTTACCTTGCCTGCGGCAAATCTTCATCCCGTGCCCGATCGCGTCTCCACTGATGCGGCAACTTTTACCGAACCCGTGGCAGCGGCTCTGGAAATTCAACAGCAGGTTAAGATAACAGAAGGCGATCGCGTGTTAGTAGTGGGAGATGGTAAACTAGGGCAGTTAGTGGCCCAAACCCTGGCCCTAACTGGCTGCGAATTGCTAGTAATTGGTCGCCATACCGAAAAGCTGGCTAACCTAGAGGCCCGGGGCATTAAAACCGGGTTCGCCGATGCCGTGCCAGCAGGATACTTCGATATCTCCGTAGAATGTACGGGCAACCCCCAAGGATGGGCGATCGCCCGTCGGGCCTTACGTCCCCGGGGCATCCTGGTGCTCAAAAGCACCTACGCTGGCGACATCACCATCGATGCCTCTTCTCTGGTGGTAGATGAAATTACTCTCATCGGTTCTCGCTGCGGTCCCTTTCCGCCCGCACTCGACTTGCTATCACAAAACCAAGTCGATGTCAAGCCATTAATTCAGGCCCACTATCCCCTAGAAGAAGGACTCGCAGCATTCAAACATGCCCAGCAGCGAGGCGTCTTGAAAGTATTATTGGAGATAGGTAGCGAGTCTTGATATAATCATGTCCGTTCGATTTTAAGTCTCCTGGCCCGCCCGGGGTTCAAACCCCGGGCTAATAGCTAAAGTCGGTTTCAACCGACTGAAAACCTTATATAGAAAGCGTTTTACCCTCATTAAGAGGCTCCGCCTTAAGAGCAAAGGTAAATTACAGGGCTAAATCCTCGATCGCGATAATGCGGACAGTGGGTTTTAACCCACTTAAGCTATTAGCCGTGGGTTTGAACCCACGGCGGACTAGGAGACTAATTGACTAATTTACAATGGTGCATTCCGGTCAGTTTTAACCGACTTTAGCTAAAAGCCTTTGGGTTTGCAACCCCCGGCGGGCTATCGGGAAATTTGCAAGATGTAAGTACTACAAACGGTTCTACTACTCAAATTAAAAATCGTGCAGAAACTGCTGAGACTTTCCAAAATAATCGATCGCATCAATCAAAGTATCGGTCAACTCACCCTCTGGTTAGTGCTAATCATGATAATTGTAGGAGTGTGGAATGTCATCGGTCGCTACCTCGGTAATGCGATCGGGCAAAACCTGAGTTCCAACTCCCTGATCGAAACCCAATGGTATCTCTTCGATATTATCTTCCTGGTGAGTGCCGCCTACGCCCTCAAGCACAACGAACATGTCCGTGTCGATCTGTTCTACAGCGGATGGCCTCCCAAACGCAAAGCCCTCGTTAACTTCATCGGCACCCTACTGTTTCTCATTCCCTTCAGCATCCTGGTGATTTACTTTTCCTGGCAAGCAGTCTATTATTCCTGGAAGATCCTGGAAGCATCTCCCGATCCAGGTGGTTTACCCCGTTACCCGATTAAAACTATGATTCCGATCGCCTTTGCATTGCTTATTCTCCAAGGCATCTCCGAAGCGATTAAAAACTTTGCTATTTTTACTGGCAAATTACCTGCCCGGGAGGAACGCGATGCCCTATGATTGGTTAGGTCCGGCCATGTTTGCTGGCGCATTAGTATTGCTATCCTTTGGCTATCCCGTTGCCTTCTCCTTGGGAGGCGTTGCCATTATCTTCGGACTCATTGGCATAGCCCTGGGCATTTTTGACCCCATCTTTATGACTGCCATGCCCCAACGGATTTTTGGCATCATGGCAAATTATACTCTCCTCGCTATCCCCTATTTTATCTTTATGGGGTCGATGCTGGAAAAATCCGGCATCGCTGAAAATTTGCTCGAAACTATGGGCATTCTCTTTGGCCGCTTGCGCGGTGGTTTGGCCCTCGCTGTTATCCTCGTCGGCACCCTACTCGCTGCTACTACAGGGGTTGTTGCCGCAACTGTCGTCGCTATGGGGCTCATTTCTCTCCCCATTATGCTGCGTTACGGCTATAATAAGGAACTCGCTACTGGCGCGATCGTGGCTTCGGGTACCCTCGGACAAATTATCCCCCCTTCTGTTGTCCTGGTGGTTTTGGGAGACCAATTGGGTGTTTCCGTGGGAGACTTGTTTATTGGTTCGATCGTCCCGGGTTTGATGATGGCGGGGGCCTTTGCCCTTCAGGTACTGATTATTGCCTTTTTCCGACCCGACATGGCACCTCCTTTGCCCCCAGAAGTCAGGCAGATCGGCGGCAAAGCTTTGGGAATGCGAGTTGTAAAAGTCATGATCCCGCCACTGTTGCTGATCTTAATGGTACTGGGAAGTATCTTTTTCGGCTTTGCTACCCCCACGGAAGCTGGGGCTGTCGGTTGCCTAGGGGCGATCGCCCTTGCTGCTGCGAACAAACAAGTTAACTGGGCCTCTCTGCGCCTTGTTTGTGACGTTACCATGCGCACCACCACTATGGTAATGTTCATTCTCATCGGTTCCACTGCCTTTAGTCTCGTTTTCCGGGGATTGAATGGCGATCGGTTCATGGAAGAACTCTTAACAAACCTGCCGGGGGGTCAAACTGGCTTCTTGGTTGTCAGCATGGCAGTAGTTTTTCTGCTGGGATTTTTCATCGACTTTTTCGAGATCGCTTTTATCGTCGTCCCCCTCTTTGTACCGGTCGCCCAGCAGCTAGGAATAGACCTAGTTTGGTTCGGCATCATTCTCGGGGCTAACCTGCAAACTTCCTTTCTGACGCCACCCTTTGGTTTTGCCCTCTTCTACCTGCGCAGCATCGCCCCTCCTGAAGTTACTACGGGTCACATTTATCGCGGGGCGATCCCCTTTATCGCGATCCAGATGATTATTTTAATGTTAATTATCATCTTCCCAGGCATTGTCAGTTTCCTGCCCTCACTCAGTCGCTAAATTGTACTTCACCCGCCGGGGGTTCAAACCCCCGGCTAATAGCTAAAGTCGGTTAAAACCGACTAGAAACTTTATCGACAAAGTGTTTGTAATCCAATCCTGTCATTAAAAAAAATGAACGATCGCATGAAAACGATCCTGACCAAAATAGATCGAGGTATCGTAAAAATATACGGCGAACGACTGGACAAAATTATTCTCTATGGTTCTCAAGCTAGAGGGGATGCGAGACTAGACTCGGATATCGATATCTTAATCGTGCTCAAAGAATCCTTTAGTTACTCTCAAGAACGCGATCGCATCAGTATGTTCATTGCCGATCTGTGCTTAGAATATGCTACAGTGATTAGCTGTATATTTGCGACTCGCCAGAAATACCAAGAGTATGATAGCGGTTTTTTTCGCAATGTCCGTAGAGAAGGAATTTCGATATGACTCCAGAACAGCAAAGATTACTTGATAAAGCAGATCGAACTTTACAAGCGGCAAAACTATTAAAAGCTCAAGGTTTTTTTGATGACGCTGCTTCTCGCGCTTACTACGTTATGTTTTATATCGCAGAGGCATTCTTAGAAGGTGAAAGATTGTCTTATGCTCGACACTCGGCAGTTATAGGCGCTTTTGGTCAACAGTTTGCGCGAACTGGACGAGTTCCCGTGCTGTTCCATCGTTATTTAATTGATACACAAAACCTTCGTCTAGAAGCTGATTATAATGCTGACATAGAGATCGCCGAAACAGATGCAGAGCAAGGAATATCTCGTGCGGAGGAAATGCTTAATTTTGCTATAGCTAATATCGATAATCTTCCGCCGCCATAAGTGACCAAGTTCATAGCCCGATCGCAGAATCGTGAAGAAAGCAGGGCTATTTGATTTTCTGCTGGCATGGGTTACAGATTTACAGATGCAGTAACCGGTAACTGACTTACCAGCGGGGTAACAAAAGCAGGACGGATAAATGCTTCTTTATCTGACTGGGTAATGTAACCTTTATTGACTGCCATCTGCATCACGTCATTTAAGAAACCTCTTAGCACTCCTAAAACTTTATCTTTGTCCAGTTCCACAGTTTTTGACTGCCAAGAGTAGCCAAACTCTCCGATCTGACAAGATATTTTCTCACCTCTAGGCATGAATTTGAGAATTTGCCAACAACTCTCAGCAAATTCTATCTGCATGTTTTTTCCCTCCGCAAGCAGCGCAATTTGTTCTGGGAAGTTGTCTTCCAGCATCATGCATATGTCCGGATCTAAAAATACTCTGGTTGTGCTGGGCCCGATCGCGATCGCGACTGGTCGGTCCTGTTCGTAACAGAAGCGGCGCAGTCCCAATTCAAAATCTGAAAGTTCTCCCAGGGGATCTGATGGAGGGAGAGCCGAGTTTTCCAAACAAACTTCTCCTAATTGGATCTGAAATTGATGATTATTCATGTTCTCTCCTCTTGAAGGTGTAATTATCTACCACAGGATAAGCGTATTTCAGAGTGCCATCCAGCTTTCTTTTAATATTAACACGGGTAACATTTTCAGTTATGCTACCATCGGCATGATAAACTCGCCCTAGAGGACGCTGAAAATCGATGATATATCTGCCTGGATGTTTGGGAGTCACTTGTTCGGCCTTGACTAAATCCTGTAAGTTTAGCCACTGTCCTTGATCGGTGTTGGTACTTGCTATTCTACCCTGAAAATGACGGGGTTGTAGTTGAGGACCATGATGACGCAAAATATGATCGTAGACCTTGCTACATTTAGGATTGTTCCATTGGGGTTCTACGCCACGACCATTCCATGGACAACCACTTCCCACTTGGATACTCGGGTCGTCGATCTCCTGTTCGACAATTTCTATAGCTTCTAGATCTGAGTTAGATATAACGGCCGTCCTCCAACTGACACAACTGTTATTAGTATAGCATACAGCAGGACGTCCGCGCTACGGGATGATAAGTGACCGCCTACCGGGTCAAGCGATCGCCAGTGGGGGCTCACCGCCAGCACATTCCGATGAGTCGAACTGACCGGTTTTGTTAAATTTATGTTAAATTTGCTCTGGGGGTTGCCGTTGGGCATTAGCTATGCTATAACAGAGTATATTGGTGCATCGCCGAACATGACTCGTTTTCAGGAGATGGAAAATTATGGACCCTTTAATAGCGGCGACTGTGGCATTAGGTACGATAGTTGGTACCAAGGTTTTGGAAAAAACAGGCGAAAAAGTCGGTGAAGCGGTTTGGGATAAAGGTGCGCAATTTTTGGATTCTCTCAAGCTAGAGTCTCCCGATACGGTGATGGCGATCGAACAAGCGCCGGAACAACCGTTAGATTACGGGGAAGCCGTTTTGGAGTTATACTCTGCAGCTAAAGCGAATTCCGAAATTGCCCGCAGGATGGAGGAGTTGGCAGCGGCAGGAAAGGCTAATCATCATCCCAAGTTTGCTGAGGTGATCGAAAAAATTGAAGCAGCGTTACAGTCTCAACAGTCGCAAGTGAAAACAGAAAAAGATCGTATTAAAGAGACAGGAGAATTTAAGGCAGAAAAAGGCGGGTTTGCGGGCATCGGCAAGATGGGAAGTATAAAGCAAAGGCAGGCGGCAGAGAGTTTAGGGGAAATAGGTGAAGGCAAGGAGATGGAGATCGCAGCTTTAGTCAAGTTAATCCGTACTTCTGAGTCTGAATCTACTATTGAGGAGGCGGTAAGGAATTTAGGGAAAATAGGAAAAGGTAGCGATACGGAGATCGCTGCTTTGCTTGAGTTAATCAACAATCCTCAGTTTCTGGATACTCAGAGTAAGGGGCGTCCTTTTGTATGTATGAGGCGTAGTCGTAGCAGGTGGGTGGCAAGAAGTTTAAAGGCAATAAGTCAAGGCAACGAAAAGGCTGCGATCGCTGCTTTAGTTGAGTTAATCAGCAATACTCAGTCTGAGGAGATTTGTACGTGGGTGGCAAGGATTTTGGGGGAAATAGGTGAAGGCAACGAGACGGCGATCGCAGCTTTGGTTGAGCTAATCGGCACTTCTGAGTCTGAGAGGATTCTTCAGCAGGCGGCAAGTAGTTTAGGGCGAATAGGTAACGGAAAGGAGACGGCGATCGCTGCTTTAGTTGAGTTAATCAGCAATACTCAGTCTGAGGAGATTTGTACGTGGGTGGCAAGGATTTTGGGGGAAATAGGTGAAGGCAACGAGACGGGGATCGCAGCTTTGGTTGAGCTAATCGGCACTTCTGAGTCTGAAGATATTCGTAAACAGGCGGCAAGTAGTTTAGGGCGAATAGGTAAAGGCAAGGAGACCGCGATCGCAGCTTTGGTTGAGCTAATCGGCACTTCTGAGTCTGAGGAGATTCTACAGCAGGCGGTAAGTAGTTTAGGGAAAATAGGTGAAGGCAAGGAGACCGCGATCGCAGCTTTGGTTGAGCTAATCGGCACTTCTGAGTCTGAAGATATTCGTAAACAGGCGACAGAGAGTTTGGATAAAATAGGAAAAGGCAACGAGACCGCGATCGCTGGTTTAGTTGAGTTAATCAGCACTTCTGAGTCTGAGGAGATTCTTCAGCAGGCGGTAAGTAGTTTAGGGGAAATAGGAAAAGGCAGCGAGACGGCGATCGCTGCTTTAGTTGACTTAATCGGCAAGACTCAGTCTGAGGAGATTCTGCAGCAGGCGGTAAGTAGTTTAGGGGAAATAGGTGAAGGCAACGAGACGGCGATCGCTGCTTTAGTTGACTTAATCGGCAATACTCAGTCTGAGGCGACTCTTCGACGGGTGGCATGGAGTTTATGGCAAATAGATAAAAGCAATGAAACTGCTGTCACTGCTTTGGTTCAGTTAATCGCCATTTCTCAGTTAGATGATAATCTTCAGTGGGCGGCAGATAGTTTAGAAAAAATAGACCCAGGCAATGAAATGGCGATCGTTGCTTTAGTTGACTTAATCAATAATTATCAATCTCGGTATAAGCGTAGGCAGGCAGTAATACGCTTAGGGGAAATAGGTAAAGATAATGAGACGGCGATCGCTGCTTTAGTTGATTTAATCGGCAATGCTCAGTCTGAGGATGATGAGGATACTCTTCTGTCGGCGGCAGATAGTTTAGGGAAAATAGACCCAGGCAACGAAACGGCGATCGCTGGTTTAGTTTATTTAACCGGCAATCGTCAATCTCAGTTTACTCGTCGGGAGGCGGCAGCGAGTTTAGCGAAAATCGACCCCGGCAACCCGGCAACCAAAGCAGCGATCGCTGCTTTGGTTGATTTAAATCGGCAATTCTCGGTTTGAGGATATTCGTGGGCAGGCGGCAAAGAGTTTAGAGGAAATTGAGACAGATGTGAAATAATCCCAAATGCCAGAAGTAGTCAGCGCCTTAAAAAATTACTTCTCAGATGAAACTTACAAAAACAATCGCCGCCTATTCAATGAATGCTACAAAATAATCTGGAACTACGCCCAAACCCTACCCCACCCAATCTTCCATAGTCAACAACGCCCCCCAACTGCGCAAACACCTCCGCCCGATCGCGCAACAACAGGGGCGATCGCGCTTAGTAATCCTCATGCACAACTGCGAACCCCAACCGGAAATCCAGCAATTCTGCCGCAAGATCGCGAACATCGCCCACATCGCCTGGATAACCGAAACCCCCCACCGAACCACCCTTGAGAGGATTTGCCCCCAGTCAGGAAGATTTAGCCGGCGCGATCGCATCTTGGTTGCAAGAATTAGGCATCGATGGGTGAGGGGCGATCGCTTAATCACTGACAACCATCAACTGACCACTGACAACTAACCATTGACAACTAACTACTGACAAATGACAACATTTCCACCCCGTTCGATAACTAACGAAGCGGAATTAATCGCCACCCAAAATCGGATTAATTCTATTTTGGATAAAGGACCGCTAACCAGAGACGATCGCGACTATCTCCATCTCCTAGGAATGTTAGTTTATGAATATGAAGAAAAACACGAACCAATGCCTCCTGCTATTTGTGGTGTAGAACTTCTCAAAGCTTTGTTAGAAGAATTCCAACTTCAACCTCAAGATTTAGTTCCAATTTTCCACGACGAATCTACGGTTTTGGAAGTTTTGAATGGTCAGCGCCAACTCCCTGCCAATCTTATCCAAGAGTTGGCAGATTTTTTCCATATTTCTCCATCGCTATTGGCGCCAGAGAGTTGAGATCAAAACAAAACCAGACAAGAAACCGGGTTTCTCCGACAATTTTGGCGAAGAAACCAGATTGCTAAAAGAAACCCGGTTTCTGGCCACCCGCGATCGCCGACTACATGCGATCGCCTCCCTCACGCCACCAGACAAGAAACCGGGTTTCTGCGATATTTTTTGTTACTCGCGCCCGAGTTTGTAAAAGAAACCCGGTTTCTCGCCCCCGCCCGATCGCCGAATCTCTCCTATCCATCGGGGGCACGGCAGGAGATAATTCTTTCGTTGTGCCCACCAATTGATTGATGCCGTACCGCTACTGATGTCTATGGTCCTCTCGTACTTGATGGAAGGTGACAACGACGCTATGCTCTACTCGATCGCAGTTTACCTCAAAGCTGCGCTGGGGATACAGTACTTTCAGACGACTTTGCCACATTTGGGCGATCGCCTTTCCCAGATAAAGGATATTTTCCATACCTACGGCCTGGGATCCTGGGAGAATATCATCTACGTGCTGATGGTTGATTACCCGCTCAATTGAGGTCATGTCGTTTCCTAGCTTAGCTTTCCACTGCTCGTAGATCTGGAGATCGAACGCTTCTGATAAAAATATACCACCTTCATGCTCGATCGTATCGGGCCAGAATAGTTTACTAAAAGCTATAGCAAGTTCGACGCTACCGACTCCAAACAGATAATCCCATAGGGAAAAGTCATCATTATTAACTTTTTTCCACTGCTGGAAGTCCGGAAGCTTGTCTGCGTGCAAATTTGTTCTCTGTTTTACTGTTATCATTTCTAAAGAATCTCATCTACTCTTGCAGGTCTAACTATTTTCTCAGCTTGAACGAAGATGTTTCCCGCTGGGTTCTGGTTATGTTTGTATTCCACCACGTGAGGTGTCGGCACACCTGCATGTTCTTTTCCTGTTAAGTCTACTCGCTTGATCGCCCGTCCGTTTTCATCATAGACAATGTAGCTAGTTATATTGCTGCCATCCATACGATAACGTACTGAGTTCGCACTTGCACCGTCAAGGGGGAAATAACCGCTAACTTGCGTGCCGTTGCCTATCAGGGTGCTAGCATTTATCCCAACTGTCCAGTCAACTGGTTTAGACACACCTATAGCTCCCTTTCACCAGATATCTTGTTGATATCTGCTTCTCCAAATATACAATAGACCTAGAAACCTGGTTTCTGCGATTAATTTTGCGTCATTCGCCAGATATGGTAACAGAAACCCGGTTTCTCGCCCGACCGCCCGATCGCCCCCCGTCCGCCATCAATCATTAACCATAACCGGAAAGTGATACAAAGGCACAGTGAAAGTGATAGTAGAACCCAAACCTTCTCCCATGCTGAAAAAATTTATCTCCCCTCCCATGGCTTCTATCAACCTTTGAGAGATCGCCAGTCCCAAACCCGTCCCACCATAGGTTCGGGTCCGTCCCCCATCTACTTGATAAAAGTTTTGAAACAGTTGCTGTTGTTTTTCCAGAGACACCCCGATGCCCGTATCTGCCACCCGGACTTTTACCATCCCAGGACACTCTTCCTTTCCCACACACACTGGTCTGCTGAGAATTTCCGTACTAATATTTATGCCCCCTTCCTTAGTAAATTTTATGGCGTTGCTCGCTAAATTTAGAATTACCTGCAATATGCGTTTATAGTCGCCATACATGATAATTTTATCGAGAGTTCGTGGCTTTTCAATCGTTAAATATAACTTTTTATGCTCCGCTGAAATTTTCATTTTTTTCTCCACATCCCTCAACAGATCGTCCAGTACCACAGGAGACAGGTCTATTTCCATTTTGCCTGCTTCAATTTTCGCAATATCCAAGACATCATTGATCAGATCCAACAGGTGCAGGGCCGAACGATAGGCTTCATCAATAAATTCTGCCTCTTCTTTAGGATCGTCTGCCATCCCATCCTGAATTAGCTTCAGAAACCCAATTATGCCGTTCAAGGGAGTGCGCAGTTCGTGGGAGGTACTGGCGATAAAATTGCTTTTCAGACGGCAAGCTTCTTCTGCTTGCTCGTTTGCTAGTTCCAGTTCTCGATTTTTTTCCAGCATCTCTGCATTCACCCTTTGCAACTCCGATGCTAGGGCTTGGCTTTCCGCAAATAAATTCGCATGGGCGATCGCCGTCCCCACTTGAGAAGCCAGTTCCCGCACAAACTCAATTTCCTCTGTCGTCCAGAGGCGAGAGTTTTGCTGGTGCCAATTATCTTTCCTCTTCCCTTGGTAGAGAATAATCAGACCATTGGGTTGGTCTTGATAGCAGGTAGCCGCCACTAGCATTGACTGCCCATTTTCCCCCGATCGCGCCACTATTGCCACCGGTTCCAAGGTGAGCAATGCCTGACTCAACCCTTGCTCTTGAGCTAACAGCAGTTGGCTACCGACTAGAGAACTTACCCCTGTCTGACTATACTCAGCCAGTACCTGCATTTCGTCTTTCGAGCCACTTTTGTAGTTACAGATCGCACAGCGATCCAGACCTAGCGCCGTTCCCAGACCTATCACTGCTTGCTGCCAAATTGTCTCCAGATCCAGGGTGCGACGAATCTTGCGCGTGATTTCCTTCAGCAGTTTGGGGTATCGATCGGAACTGGAAAAAGTCACAGCTTGATGGGATCCTGCTTCGGGCCACCCAAATGCCTGAGAGTCTGTCGAACTCGAAAGCAGACGTCCCATGACTAAGACAGTAGTTGCCGTGGCCTGACTTGTCAGAATTGGACTCACGACCAAATCAAACAGCAGGTATTGTTCCTCGTAGCGAAACGGATAGCAAAACCTTACTGGTCTCTGGTCCTCTAGCACCTGCTGGCACCGGTTCAAGTATAATTCTGGGGCCACCGGGCTCAAAGTTTCACTCATCTGATGGTCAACTATTTCCGATGGCCTAAGACCATAGCATTCAGCTTGGGACCAGTAAAAGGACAGGTACTCACCCAACTCATTTTGGATAAATACTAACTCCGATCCTATAGCTGACAAACTTTGGTCTTGGCTAATGGCTGACGGCTGCTTTGCGCGCCCTTTCCCATTAGCAGGTCTAAAATTGGTCAATGCGGTCAGGGGTAAATCTGTAGATGCACTCATTACTCTGCCTTCCTGTCAACTGCTCAAACGATTGCCTGGTTTACTGATGGATGATGATTAATTTATTTTACCCGAACGCCAACCTGACAAGCTTTATATAACTACCTTTTATCCCACATATATTCCTTATTCTGGTAGTGAAAGTACAGGAATAGAAAATTATATAGATCGCATCAGTATTATATATTTTATTATAGCAGGTTCAATCTTTTTGTCAATCTCAACGACCAACAATCTTGGCGAGTCCATTAGCCCTCGTTACGCACGGGACGCCTGGGAACGAGTTGGCGAATTTTTGCCCTACTCGCTCAAATGGGCGATCGCCAAAACCTTGTCGGGCAATTGTTAGGGGTAATTGGAGGGTTTCGCCCCCCAGGTAATCAACATGCTTGGCATATAGTCACCGACTGAGGGCCATCAGTTTAGCTGTGAGCAGAATAATCAATCATTCCATTCACCTCTAGGGGACACTGGGGGATTTTTGGGCAGGGTGCGAGTCAGATCGTCGTCTCGCTGAGCGTCGCCTCTAAGCCACTGGCGCACGGCCCGTTCCACGATTTTGCTGGGATCCTTGGTCAAATGCTTGACTTGCTCCCATAACTCGGCATCCAGGTAGAGGGAAACTTTCACCTTATCAGCAGTGTACCCATCGGGGACGGCCTGTTCGCGTACCGTATCGATCGCAGTATCGTTCATAATTTGTGAAGTTCGTTCTTCAGTGGTATTGTACCCATGCCAATTAAAAGATAATCTAGAGCTGAGATCCTTTCAACTGCTCCGGCCACGGAAAAGATTACAATATATTAAACCCAAAGGACTGCAAATAAGCGCCGACTGTTGTCAGATCGCGCTGTTCGACCACCATCTTCTCTCCCTTGAATCTCTATGACTGACGCTACTGTCGCTCAAATTCGCAATTTTTCCATTATCGCTCATATAGACCACGGCAAATCAACCCTAGCAGACCGGCTGCTGCAAGCCACGGGCACGGTGGCGGCCCGCCAGATGAAGGAACAGTTCCTCGACAATATGGACTTGGAACGGGAACGGGGCATTACCATTAAGCTGCAAGCGGCCCGGATGAATTACCAGGCCAAGGACGGTCAGCAGTACGTACTGAATCTGATTGACACCCCGGGCCACGTGGATTTTTCCTACGAAGTGTCCCGTTCCCTGGCAGCTTGCGAAGGGGCACTGCTGGTGGTAGATGCTTCCCAAGGGGTGGAGGCCCAAACCCTGGCTAATGTCTATTTGGCCCTGGAACACAATCTGGAAATTATCCCGGTTTTAAATAAAATTGACCTGCCAGGGGCGAACCCAGAACGGGTCAAGGCGGAAATCGAAGAAATTATTGGCCTAGATTGTAGTGGGGCGATCGAGGCTTCGGCAAAAGAGGGTATTGGTATAGATGAGATACTGGAGTCCATCGTCCATCTGGTGCCAGCACCGGTAGACAAACTGTCAGAACCGCTCCGGGCTTTGATTTTCGATAGCTATTATGACAGCTATCGGGGGGTGATCGTCTATTTTCGGGTGATGGATGGCACGGTGAAAAAGGGCGATCGCATCCGTCTGATGGCCACGGGGAAGGAATATGAAATCGACGAACTGGGAGTGTTAGCCCCAACGCAGGTGCAGTTACAGGCACTGCATTGCGGGGAAGTGGGCTATCTGGCAGCATCGATCAAAGCGGTAGAAGATGCCCGGGTGGGAGATACCATCACCCTTAAGGCAGAACCGGCGGCAAGTCCTCTGCCAGGCTACACCGAAGCGAAGCCCATGGTGTTTTGCGGCATGTTCCCCACAGATGCAGACCAATTTCCGGAGTTGCGGGAAGCCTTGGAAAAGCTGAAACTCAATGATGCGGCCCTGTCCTATGAACCGGAAACCTCCAGCGCCATGGGGTTTGGCTTCCGCTGCGGCTTTCTGGGACTGCTGCATATGGAAATTGTCCAGGAACGCCTAGAACGAGAGTACGATCTGGACTTGATTATCACCGCGCCGTCAGTGGTGTATCGGGTGACACTCAACAATGGCGAGGTCATCAATATAGATAACCCCAGCACTCTGCCCGAACCAAACGATCGCCAAAAGATTGAAGAACCTTACGTGCAGCTGGACATGATCGCCCCAGAAACCTATGTGGGGGCCTTGATGGAACTCTGTCAAGGTCGCCGGGGGGTGTTCCGGGACATGAAGTATCTGACTCAGGGGCGCACTACTCTGATCTACGAGTTGCCCTTGGCAGAGGTGGTGACGGACTTTTTCGACCAGATGAAGTCCAGAACGCGAGGTTACGCCAGCATGGAATATCACATGCTGGGTTACCGAGAAAACCCCCTGGTCAGGTTGGACATCTTGATCAATAATGACCCGGTAGATGCTCTGGTGATGATCGTACATAAGGACAAAGCCTATGGTGTCGGTCGCAGCTTGACGGAAAAGCTGAAGGAACTGATACCTCGCCATCAGTTTAAGGTGCCCATCCAAGCAGCGATCGGGTCTCGGGTGATTGCTAGCGAACATATCCCGGCCTTGCGCAAGGATGTGCTGGCAAAATGCTATGGCGGCGACATCTCCAGAAAGAAAAAGTTGCTAGCTAAACAGGCGAAAGGGAAAAAGCGGATGAAATCCATCGGGACTGTAGATGTGCCCCAATCAGCTTTTATGGCGGTGCTGCGCCTGGAACAAGGACAATAATCAAAAATGGCAGTAAAGGGAGTACGTAGATGCGAATTTTAGTTACGGGTGGAGCGGGTTTTGTCGGTTCCCATCTCGTCGATCGCTTGATGGAGGCGGGACATGAAGTGCTTTGCTTGGATAATTTCTACACGGGGAATAAGCGCAATATCCTCAAATGGCTGGATCATCCCTATTTTGAATTGATCCGCCATGATATCACAGAACCGATCAGGTTGGAAGTAGATCAAATATATCATCTGGCTTGCCCGGCATCACCAGTCCACTATCAGTCTAATCCCGTAAAAACGGTGAAGACTAGCGCGATCGGCACCCTGAATATGCTAGGACTGGCAAAACGGGTAAAGGCGAGATTCCTCCTAGCTTCAACTTCAGAAGTCTATGGAGACCCGGATGTCCATCCCCAAACAGAAGATTATCGCGGCAATGTGAATCCGATCGGGATTAGAAGTTGCTTTTCTGCTGATACAGAAGTTCTCACCAGTGAGGGATGGAAATATTTTCACGCCCTATCAGGAGAAGAGGAAATAGCGACACTGAATGGAGAAGGGGCGAACACGGCTACGCCTGCGCGAAAAATCGAGTATCATCAACCAGTAGAAATAATTGCCGAAAGGTACAGAGGGAAAGTCATTCACTTTCAGAACCATGACTGCGACCTGCTGGTGACGCCCAATCACAAAATGTATGCCCAAAGCAGGAAGGATCCTAAGTTTGAACTAATTCGGGCAGATGCCCCGTTGCAGTGGGAAGCAGCGCAAATGCTGAAGGTGGCCCATTATCTTGGAGTTGAACGAGACTGGTTTGATTTATCCGGGTCTCCTTCAGACAGGATAAAAATGGATGATTGGGTAGAGTTCTTGGGATATTATATCGCATCGGGAACGATTGGCATCCAAGATGGAAAATATCAAGTGATATTGGCAGAGGCAGAAGAAAAATCTGAGCAGATGAAAGCATGTGTGGCAAGGTTGCCGTTCCCGGATGTAAAGATTAGCAAGCAGGAAATCAGCATCTCTTCTCAGCAGCTATACTCCTATCTGGAGAAGTTGGGTTCATCAGAGAATCGATATATTCCCAGAGATGTGATGTGCTTGTCTAGCAGGCAGCTCAAGATTTTATGGACAGCTTTGATGCAGGGGGATGGAACGGGCGCTTGCTACGAGTGCAAGTCGGCGAGACTGATAGGTGACGTGCAAGAACTGCTATTAAAATTGGGGTGTGCAGGCAATATAGAAGAGCAGGAGAGCCAGTCACAAGAAAAAGTATATCAGATTCAGGTGCAAGAAGTCCAGGAAAATCCCAGGTATGGAAAGCAAGCAGTTTCCGATTACGATGGTATGGTCTACTGCGTTAACGTACCCAACCACGTCATTTTTGTCAGGAGAAATGGGAAAGCCCTGTTTTGTGGAAATTGCTACGATGAAGGGAAACGCATTGCCGAAACTCTGTCCTTTGACTATCACCGGCAAAATAATGTAGACATTCGGGTGGTCCGGATCTTCAACACCTATGGACCCCGGATGTTGGAAAATGACGGACGAGTGGTGAGCAATTTTATCGCCCAGGCCCTAAAAGGCATCCCTCTGACGGTGTATGGAGATGGTTCCCAAACCAGGAGTTTTTGCTATGTATCGGACCTGGTAGAAGGAATCATCCGGTTGATGAATGGCGAACATGTAGGACCAGTTAATATCGGCAATCCCGATGAATACAGTATCTTAGAACTGGCTCACAAGATTCAGGAAATGATTAACCCAGAGGCGGAGATAATCTTTAAGCCCCTGCCACAGGATGACCCCCGACAGCGACAACCGGATATTACTCGGGCGAAAACCTGGCTGGGATGGGAACCGACTATTCCCCTGGCAGAAGGGTTGAAACGGACGATCGATGATTTTCGCGATCGCCCGTCCTAATTTATGGGTGCAAGGGTAGGGTGGGCACCGCCCACCAGAGGAAAATAGTAAGGGTAGGGTGGGCACCGCCCACCAGAGAAAGATAGGGGCAAGGGGTAGGGTGGGCACCGCCCACCAGAGAAGATAGTAACAAACAAAGGAGAATATTGATGAAAGTTTGTGTGATTGGTACGGGTTACGTGGGCTTAGTCACGGGGGCATGTTTAGCCCACTGCGGTCATCACGTGATCTGCGTGGACAACAATGAAGAGAAGGTGAAATTAATGAAGTCGGGACAGTCGCCGATCTACGAACCGGGACTGTCGGAGATTATGCAGGGTGCCAGTCAGGCGGGTAATCTGGAGTTCACCTCAGATTTGGCAATGAGTGTGGACCATGGAGAAATTTTGTTTATCGCCGTGGGGACGCCAGCTTTGCCCAACGGTGAAAGCGATACTCGCTATGTGGAAGCTGTGGCCCGGGGCATTGGTCAGCATCTGACAGAAGGTTATAAGGTGATCGTGAATAAATCAACCGTGCCGATCGGGTCTGGGGACTGGGTGCGTCGGATCGTGTTAGATGGAATTGAAGATCGCCAGAAGGCGGGAGAGAGTGGCGTTTCCGGAGAAGAGGCCCTGAAAAAGATTAACGCTGAGTTTGATGTGGTCAGCAATCCGGAATTTCTGCGGGAAGGTTCTGCGGTTTATGATACCTTTAATCCCGACCGGATCGTCCTGGGCAGTGATGGCGAAAGGGCGATCGCCATGATGCAAGAACTCTACCGCCCGATCGTCGATCGCCAGTTTGGGGAAGACAAGTCCTTACCTCCGGTGCCAGTGGTGGTGACGGATTTGAGTTCGGCGGAGATGATTAAGTATGCGGCGAATGCCTTCCTGGCCACTAAAATTAGCTTTATCAATGAAGTTGCCAATATTTGCGACAAGGTGGGTGCGGACGTGACCCAGGTGGCGAAAGGAATTGGTTTAGATTCTCGAATTGGCAAGAAGTTTTTGCAAGCAGGCATAGGTTGGGGCGGTTCCTGCTTCCCCAAAGATGTTTCGGCTTTGATTCATACCGCCAAGGACTATAATTATGAAACGGAACTGCTGAATGCAGCAGTCAATGTCAATCAACGCCAGCGGACGATCGCGGTGGACAAACTCCAGCAGGAACTGAAAATCCTCAAGGGGAAGGTTGTGGGACTGTTGGGTTTAACCTTCAAACCGGATACAGACGATCTGCGGGACGCACCTGCATTAAATTTGATTGAAGAACTGAATCGCCTGGGTGCTAAGGTGAAAGCTTACGATCCGATTATTTCTCAAACGGGAATGCGTCACGGTTTGTCCGGGGCGATCGTGGAAACGGAACCAGAAATGCTAGCAGATGGTTGCGATGCCTTAGTCTTAGTGACGGACTGGCAGCAGTTCCTGACTTTAGACTACGGCAAGATGGCAAAGCGCATGAGTCATGCAGTTATGATTGATGGTCGCAATTTCCTCGATCGGAAAGCTTTGGAAGCTGCTGGTTTCCGCTATGTGGGGATCGGTCGATAGTCGAGTAAATGTAGGGTGGGCACCGCCCACCATCCCCTGGGGTTCCTGATGACAAGAATGTCGGGTGGGCACCCCCCACCATCCCCTTAGGCACTCTTAAAAGGATCTGGAAACAGGCACAATTGGACAAGGAAGACTAATCTGCGCAGCGGAGGGGGGCCCGGAGCGTGCTGTGGTAATCGAGAAAGCATCAGCAAATTACTCAGCTTATGTACCAGATTTACCAGGCTGTGTTGCTGTCGGGGATACTTTAGAAGAAATTGAGCAGATGATTCACGAGGCAATTGAGTTTCATCTGGAAGGAATGCAACTGAGGGGTGAGTCGATACCCGATCCATCTAGTCTGTGTCAGTATGTTGAGGTGTCCAGATGCTAATGGCTTATACGCAGTGCGCTACGTCGGATCGCTATTGTTAATGGATAATTGCTAGATGAAACCATAGCCATATTGGAGAAGCACAAACGGTGACTGTTGTCTCGATCGCTAGCGAACTAGCAAAAGTGGGACAAATGGACTTGCTACGGCGGATTTTTGGACAAGTCATTGCGCTCTGTAGACTAAATTGAGGGTGTGGTCAAAACCTGTTGCTTCTCACGATCTCTCCCAGTCGCCGGTTTCCCCCCAAACCACCCGCTAAGCTGGGAGGCTAAAGGAGCCTCCCAATTACCACGGGGTGGTTTGGGGGGCTCTTTGTGCAACAAATTGGGGTTTTAAACCTCTCGGTTGGGGTTTTAAACCTCTCAGTTGGGGTTTAAGACCTCTCGGTTGGGGTTTAAGACCTCTCGGTTGGGGTTGGAAACCTCTCCATCGGGGTTTAAGACCTCTCCATCGGGGTTTAAGACCTCTCGGTTGGGGTTGGAAACCTCTCGGTTGGGGTTTAAGACCTCTCCGTCGGGGTCTGGTCAGCCGAAATTCTGGAAAGATTTTGCATGTGGCCTCCACTGCAGGATTTTTACCGGGACCGCTCCAGGCGGTGTATTACGCCACGAAAGCTTTCGTGGTTTCCTTTTCCCAGGCGATCGCCCAAGAACTGTCTGATACTAATGTCACCTCAACGGTGCTCTGCCCTGGTGCGGTTGCTACGGGCTTTGTGGCAGCGTCCGACCTGGAAGGGAACTCTGCGTCGCGCACTGCGTATACGCAATTAGCAATTTTCCATAAATTATCAGCATTTATTTATCTGTAACTCAGGGATGATTCAGAAATATCTCTGAAGATAGCAGCATCAGCTTAACCAAAGGATATGCTATGCAGAAATTGGCTAAAATGGTACTGGGTCTAGGGGCGATCGCCACCTTAAGCTTCAGTGCAATGGTAGTACAAGCGGGAGGTTGGGACAACTTCAAACTGCGTTACTTTTCCCTCACCCAGCATCTCCACGACCAGAATAAAGAACTGTCGGACTTGCAAGCACAAAACATCGACCCGGAGAAGAACACTCGCATTGACTTAAACCAAATATTGAATGGCGGACCGCCCAAAGATGGAATTCCTTCTATAGATAACCCCAAGTTTGATACAGGGGAGACCACGCCTTTTGGTCCTGAAGAATTAGTGATCGGGATAGTGGTCAATGGAGAAGCCAAAGCCTATCCCTATGGGATCATGAACTGGCATGAAATAGTTAACGACAAGATTGGCGGCGTCAATGTCAGCGTTTCCTACTGTCCCCTCTGCGACACCATGCTAGCAGTCAAGCGGGGGAACAATAGCTACGGGGTCTCCGGGAAACTCTATCAAAGCTGTCTGCTAATGTACGATCGGGCCTCTGACAGTCTGTACGCCCAACCTTGGGGTTTAGGAGTAGTGGGAAGCAAAGTCAACCAAACCTTAGAGAGAATACCGGTCGTCAAAACCACCCTGTCCGCCTGGTTAGGCAAATATCCCAACAGCAAAATTCTCTCCACAGACACGGGTTACCGCCGCAATTACCAGGGCTATCCTTACGGCAGTTACAATAGAGATCGGCGACTGGTATTTCCCGTCCGCCATCAAGACAAACTGCAACATCACCCTAAAGAAATTATCTCTTACCTGTGGGAACACGACCAACAGACGCCCCACAACCAGTTTTCTGGCACCAGTCTCCAATTCGTGCATGCAGAAATCGAGCAACTGGGGGAAAAAGTAGTACCATACAATGGTAGGGAAATTAGAGTGCGGTGGGATAAAGAACTGCAAACCGCGATCGTCGAAGAACTAGACGGGACCACCATACCCAGTTCCACCGCCTTCGCCTTCGTGTATCCCGCATTCTTTGGCGATCGCTAATTGCTAATGCGAATAATTAACAATTATTTTGGCAGAGAACCTGCCGCATTTGCCGCATATTTTTAGGCATTTCCAACTGGAGGGCCTGTTGAATGAAGACCGCAGGAATAGGAAAAGAAGGAGTAGCTTCCACGGAGTAGGTGATTAAAGTGCCATTGCCGTAATCTTCCAAATCCAAATCAGCAGAGAAATTCTCAAAAGTGCCGGACTCCAGGCGGAACTGGATCTGTCGCGAGGGAATTTCCGTGACCTGCAGGTAGATTTCCACCAAGGCCGAGAACAAGATAAAATTTTTGCAGCCTATCTGGTGAATGCGTTTGCGACCTTGTCGATCGCGTTGTGGCAACAGCTGAGACTTAGTGAGGTTAGGGAAATATTCTACCCAACGAGGGTAATCAGTTAACTGCTGCCAGAGATGATGTCGCCTCAGGGGTAGGTGCATCCGGGCAATAGCGACACCACCACAAAGTTGATGGGGTTTTGCCTGCACCAAAATCTCACCTTGCATCAGGGCCTGACGCTCGGCTTTTGTCCAGACTGCAACAATCGGATAGTTTAATGATATAGTCATAAATGGCTCCACAATAGATATTGAACGTCCGCAGCTGAAAATTTACTCTTCACCACCAGCTCTCATTTCACGCCAAGTAGAAACTCATTGCTATCACTTTACTAGCCCATCCGTGAAAATCTCGTGAAGGATTTCGCCGCTCGACTCGATAACGAGTAATCTGTGATATGATTCATTAGGGATGGTCTTCTTGAGAAGACAGGGTGGATCCCACCCCTCGACAAATCAATTACCAATTGACAGCTCCTCGTCGAGGATATCGCGTTGACTCCGATGATGCGATCGGTCCCACAGATTGATGAAGTACGGCGGTTTGCTTGCAGCATCAGGGTTGAGCGCGATCTGGCCAGATATCACGCGGGCAAAGAAAATGCTATATACTGGGATCCTGGAGGAATTGAGTATAAATAACTATGACAACCCTAATTTCAACTGACCGATATCTAGTGACCGGCGCAGAACGACCTGTGGCAGGCGGCCAAAATGCCCTGAGAGGAACCGGCAGTCTGTCCAAGTCGTTATATCAAGTTCCTCAACAAGTCAAGCTTCTGCATCTGCAAGCAGAAGTAGAATGCCTCTGGCAGCAGTTGCAAGCGATCGAACAGCAAAGACAGACATCCCAGGAGGGACAAGGACCGGTTATGGGTGTAGCCGACACCAATCAAGAGAAGAAATGACGTTGTTGTCTGCAAGCTGTGATATAAAAAATCAAGCCTTCCAGCCAGTAGGGCAGCTTGTGGGCAACAGCCAGAACCCACCGGAACTGGCCTGATGAACTGGTAGCTAGTGACATAATGGAGATCTGTAAGGAGAAAGCATCGATTAATGACAGCAACTATAGTAAAGCCGCAAACCGATGAGCGGCAGTCTGACTTGCGGTTGAAAGACATCATTAAAACATTGCCGCGAGAGGTTTTCCTCAAAAACCAACGGAAAGCATGGACAGCTGTGGCCATCAACATGCTGCTAGTGATATTGGGGTACGCAGGTCTGGCGATCGGGCCCTGGTATCTGTTGCCGCCCCTATGGATATTTACGGGGACAGCCCTGACGGGTTTCTTTGTACTCGGTCACGACTGCGGTCATCGGTCCTTTGCCAACCGGAAATGGGTAAACGATATCGTAGGACATTTAGCATTTCTGCCCTTGATGTACCCCTTCCACAGTTGGCGGATCAAGCACGATTACCACCACAAACACACCAACAAATTAGATGAGGATAATGCCTGGCAACCCTTTAAGCCAGAATTTTACGATGATATGGGTCCAGTCATGCAGTGGCTGTATCGGAGAATGCGGGGTCGGTTTTGGTGGCTGGGATCGATCGCTCACTGGGGGGTGCTACACTTTAACTGGTCGAAGTTTGAAGGCAAGCAGCGGCAGCAAGTTAAACTGTCGGTATTAGTGGTGTTGATTGGTGGGGCGATCGGGTTTCCCCTGCTGATTGCCACCACGGGCATTTGGGGTTTAGTAAAATTCTGGTTAATGCCCTGGTTAGTTTACCACTTCTGGATGAGCACCTTTACGATCGTGCATCATACAGCGCCAGACATTCCCTTCAGCCCAGCAGATAAGTGGAATGAGGCTTTAGCTCAACTTGCGGGAAGTGTTCATTGCGACTATCCTCGCTGGGTAGAATACCTCTGTCACGATATCAACGTTCACGTCCCCCATCACATTTCCACAGGAATTCCTTTCTATAATTTGCGCTTAGCTCATGCTAGCCTGAAGGAAAACTGGGGAGAATATATCAGGGAATCTAAGTTTTCCTGGTCTTTAATGAACGAGATTGCTGACAAGTGTCACCTGTATGACCCGGACGCCTGCTATAAGTCTTTCCAAGACTACCACGCTGGCAAATAACGACCAATTATGCTGTTGGGTGAAGTATGCAGGTTGAAGGGTGTAATTCGATCGCCGAAAAAATGACCAATTGCTCCTTCATCCTTGCTTGACCCACAGAAATCATGACGTAAGTAGGTGGACAGTAAATTTTACAGATTCGGTAGTCTGGGGAACTCGCGGCGATGAAAGGTGGGCGGTGCCCACCCTACAAAAATTACTTAATATGGGGATTGAATTAGTAAAATATCTCAAATCAGCAGGAGTTAAATTTCTGCGGGTGGCCTTTTGCGATAATGCTAATATCATCCGGGCCAAGGCTATTCACCTGGGGATCCTCGCAGAAAATATTGATTATCCGGTCAGCATCACAGCGGCTCAACAAGCATTGCCAGTGATGTACGATGGGGTAGTTCCTGACAGTGGACTGGCCCCGGTGGGGGAAGTTTGGTTGGTTCCGGACTGGTCAACTGTGAATATTTTACCCTATGGGCCCAGCCACGCTAGGGCGATCGGGGATCTGATCAAAAATGGACAACCTTGGTCCTTATGTCCGCGACATTTTCTCAAACGAGCGATCGCGGCAGCGAAAGCAGCAGGGATAGAGGTGATGGCCGCGTTTGAAAATGAATTCTTCCTGCTGAAAAATAACGGTAATCAGGAAATTCTCCCCACTGATGATACTGTGTTTGCCTCCAGCCTGGGAATGGATCTCAATCACCAAATTATTGATGCGATCGCGGATGCTTTGGTGGCCCAAGATATGATTGTAGAGCGATATTATCCTGAATCGGCCCCCGGACAACACGAAATTTCTATCAGATATGCTAAGGCATTGGAAGCGGCAGATAATCAGATCGCGTTTCGGGAAACGGTGCGAGGTGTCGCGATCGAACATGGTTTAAAAGCCTCATTCTTACCAAAAATCTTTGCGGATAAAGCAGGAAGCGGTTGTCACTTGCATCTGAGTCTCTGGCAAGAGGGCAAAAATATCACGGGGGATGGTTCTGGGAAACTTTCGAGTACGGCCCTGGCATTTATCGGGGGCATTCTCCACCATCTCCCGGCCCTCATGGCCCTGACTACCCCGAGTACGAACTCTTACTGGCGCATTCGCCCCCACTTTTGGAGTGGAGCTTTTACTGCTTGGGGCTATGATAACCGAGAGGGGGCAGTGCGGGTGCCCAGTAATCCAGTGCCACCTAGTCCTACCCATTTTGAGTTAAAAACTTCTGATGCTTCAGCTAACCCATATCTGGCTTTGGGAGCAGTGATTTTTGCCGGTTTGGATGGGATCGCTCGAAATCTCAATCCTGGAGACCCGGTAGATATCGATCCGGGGCTGTTTTCCGAAGCAGAACTTTCCGATCGCGGCATCGCAAGATTGCCCCAAAACCTCGGAGAAGCGATCGCACATCTGAGAGGCGATCGGCTGCTATTAGATGCCCTAGGTGCAGAACTAAACCGGGCTTACTTGGCGGTGCGAAAAGCGGAATGGGAGGCGATGAAAGACATGGAATTAGAAGCAGAAGTGAATCTTTTACTCGAACGCTATTAATATAGCAGATCTCATCCTTTGTGTGATCTGCTGTTGGGGAGATTGCTTCGGGGGGTTAACTCATAAAGCATAAGTTTATCGCTACTTTCCCCCCCTCGCAATGACAAATAGGCTCCGGGAATGTACCACATAAATTTGAGAAACGCTATAAAAATAAGGAAAAATGATGGAACTTGCGGATATTCCTCTAATCGATCAACACGCCCATAATCTCCTAAAACCAGAAATTTTCTCTGAATATTCTTACTCAGCTGCTTTTACCCAGGGGTATGACCCGAAGATTGTTAACTATCATGCCCGCCAGACTCTCTGTTACCGTCGCAGTTTGCGAGATATTGCCGCGCTGTTGGACTGCGAACCCAGGGAAGCAGAAATTATCCGGCAACGGGAACAGTTAGGACTGGAAAAACTAACCGAACTTTGTTTCCAAGCGGCTAACATTGAAAGCATTTTCATGGATGATGGTTTTTTAGGCAATAAAATCATTCCCTTAGAATGGCATCAAAAATTTGTGCCAGTGCAGAGATTATTGCGTTTAGAAACCTTAGCAGAGACTATCTTTGAACAAAGCCAGTCTTTTGAGACATTTGTCAACGAGTTTAGAAATAAGCTTGAAAGTCCGCCAAAGGGGGTTATCGGGTTTAAGAGTATTGTCGCTTATCGGACGGGTTTAGCCATTGAATCAGTTGCAGAAACAGAGGCAGAATCTTGTTTTGACTTGCTCAAAGATACTTGCAAAGATCAGCCATTCCGACTCGCGAATAAATCCTTAATTGACTTTCTGCTAGGACAAGCTCTCGAAATTGCCGCCCGGCAGCAAATGCCGGTACAGTTTCATACGGGGTTTGGCGACCCGGACTTAGACTTGTTATTAGCAAATCCTCTACATTTGCGATCAATATTAGAAGATAAACGTTATCAGGATGTGCCAATAGTATTGTTGCATGGGTCCTATCCTTACACCCGGAAAGCAGCATATTTTGCATCTGTTTATCCCCAGGTTTATGTAGATTTTGGGCTAGCAGTGCCCTCTTTAACGGTTTCCGGAATGCGGGAAACTGTGAGGATGCTGCTGGAGTTAGCACCTACTTCTAAGGTGATGTATTCTTCGGATGCCCATCTAATTCCCGAGTTATATTATTTAGGTAGTAAATGGGGACGGGAAGTATTGGCACAAGTCTTGACAGGGGCGATCGCAGATGGGGACTTGACTGCTAAAGAAGCAGATGCGATCGCCGTCTCTATTTTACACGATAATGCTCGCAATCTCTATAAATATCCAAGTTCGAGGTTTATATGTAACCCTTAACCAATAATAAAAAGTATAAATGCGGAGAAGATCGAGAAAAGATTAAGTTTTGTAAACAGCTAGAGATAGACAGAAGATGGGGGAATGTAGGCTATAATAGTAAAAAAATGGGTGTAACACAATGAAAAAGCCAATATGGATGACAATATTAGCCTTCGGGACGCTGTTGGTAGGTAGTTGTACGGCCCAGACGGCCCAGACGCCCCAGAACCAGACGAGTTCGCTCCAATCTGAGGTTACTACTCCAGGGCCAACAAAAAAATCCTTGCCAATAACAACGGCTGCAATTAACGATGATTTGCGCAAGCTGCTAGGGGGGAACGGAATACCTTCGATAGATCCCGAAGAAAGGACTAAGAAAGTGAAAGCAGGTGGCAGGGATCCCTTTGCACTGGTGCTGGTGCAGCCGGAAATTATCTTCCCCGATCCCCTGCCTCCAATACCACCACCACCACCACCACCACCACCGATCGTGGATCAACCAGGACTGATCGATGATCCGTCCCAAATAGGAGGAATGGTGGTGGATGGAGACGACCTGCCGCGACCAATACCACCGGCACTACCACCAATTGAGACAGTCAGATTGCCAATTTTGACAACGCAGTCCTTAACAACGACTACGGGGCCGATCGCACCAGTTCCACCGGCTCCAGAAATAGCGTCGGCAGTGAAAGTAAGCGGGGTGATAGAATTAGGCAGTGGCAAAAAGGCGATCGTCCAGGTGCCAGGGGAGAAAACACAGCGCTATGTAGCAGAGGGAGAATGGCTAGGACAGGGGCAAGTGCAGGTGAAACGGATAGAATTGGCCGAGAGGGGATCTCCAACAGTGATTTTGTCAGAAAATGGTCGAGAGGTAGTTAAAATGGTGGGCAGCAGCAATACGATAGCAGGGAGTTTCGGCTGGACGAATTAAAAAGGTTGGTAGTGGCGAACGCTGATCAAACCGTTTTAGGAAAAATATCAGGAGCAGGAAATGGTGATAGCACTTGAAGTAGTGAAACTGGTTTATGAGCGTTTTGCTGAAGGCGATCTGGACGGGTTTCTGAAACTTTGCTCAGAAGATATAGAGTGGGTTGTGAATGGACCTTCAACATTAGAGAAGTGCCGAGCTTTTTATGGCATCAGTGGTGTCCGGAAATTCTTGGATATAATTGGAGAAAGTTGGGAGTTTAATTCTTTTGAACCACGGAATTTTTTCGAGGATAATATGACAGTAGTTGTACTTGGCGAAGAAACAGGTGTATACAAAGCTTCAGGTGAGCCATTTCAAAATAGATGGGCACATGTGTTTGAAGTGCAAGAAGAGCGCATTGTGAGCTTTAGAGAATTCCTTTGTCACTGGACAGCTGGAAAAAAACCACTAGCGATGCACTGGTGAAAAATATCTTCCTCACCTAACTAGCGATCAATGATTGTTAATGGTTGATAGTTGATTGTTATTTGACGATTAACAATTAATCATAAGGGTATTGTCAAAAAAGTCCCCAAAATTATATGGTGGGGAGCAGCAGAAATTAAATCGCAGGGAGTTTCTGCTGAACGAATTAAAGTAGATAGGGCATCGGCAGATGGTAGAGAAAAATAACGAGTCAGCTTTAAGCTATAAAGGGGTGTACAGTTGCCCGGTTTGTCGGCAAGGGGAGATTTCATGTTTGCCATTAATGGACGCCTTTGCCTGTAACTTTTGCCGCCATATTTTTACAGCAGATATAGAAAAGCAATGGTTGCAATTAGCAGATAGTTCCCAACCTAAAAGTTGGCGCTGGAATGGCTACAAGTGGGTGGCGACATACCGCTCAAATGTAGATATGACCTGGGAAATTTGGCTGGTGGCGATCGCCTTAGTGCTGTTGCCCCCCAGCTTCATTTGGCTAGGATACCACATCTTTCCCCCCGAAACGGGCAGTAAGGGATATTGGTTTCCTCCCTTTTGGACATTATTGAGCTTTTTGAGTCATTTAGCTTTTGTCAGTTGGCTGATAGTAGAATATTATCAGTTACCAATTTATGTATCATTGCGGGTGAGGCTGCGACAGCTATTGGGACGTCCTTAATAAAGAATGGTGAATGGTAAATAGCGAATGGCGTTAGCTGAGTATTTTATCCTCAGAACCCCCCATTCTTTACGCAAAAATCCGGTTGACAAAGTGGTCAGTAAATGTGTATGATAAGGGTGGATGGGTGGGGGGTTGGGGATGGTTTAAACAACTTTCATTAAAAAAAAATAAATTTTACCGTATTTTACCGTAACGAAATTTTTTTAATTAGCAATTAGGGATTAAGAAGTTACTCAAAACGTTGCCGATCGCGCGACCAACGTAGGAGGCGGTAAGAGTTACCGACCTCGACGATCAGACCGGGAGTGCCACCATCGGCAAGATCGGCGATCGCGATCAAAGATTTAGAAATGGCTCCCTGAAATTCGCTGTAAATTAAACTGCTAGCTGTAGAATTTACAATTAGAGTACGCGGACCAGTTTGAGTATTGCCTAAAGAGGTAAAAACTTGCTCCGAGAGAGTCAGGACGATTTCCGGCTGGCGATCGCCCGTTAAATCAATCAATTGCACGGGCAAATTGCCGAGAACGAAAGGAAAAACATTGACAGAAGCTTCATAAGGAAGCAGTTGACTGAGAGTAGGAGGTGCCATAGAGGCTCTCAAGTTACCAGCAGCTTGCAACTCGCGCCATAGCTGATGTAAGATAGCTGTAGCTAACTGGGGGCGATCGCGACTGAGATCGGCAAGAGTAATCACTTGTGGGTCCAGCCATTCCAAAGCCTTGGCCGTGAAAGCTAGGGGTCTGGGACCAGTCAAGTCGCGATCGGGTATAGCCCGGCCCGCGACTAATAACCGCAGCACACCTTGTTGAATTTGAACGGCTTTGACAGTAGCCACAATAGTTTTCTGTTTCGCATCTGATGTCCAGAAAGTCAGATAAACTTGGGGGTCAAGATATAGACCCAGCAGATGCCAAAGTCTCGGACCGCTATAACTATCGGCTAGCTGTTCGGAAAAGGGTTCTCTGAGCCAGCGTTGACCGTTATGAAAGCCAGCCACCCGCAACTGATACCAAACTTGAGAACTGTCTAATTTGAGAGTATCCTTGGCAGTGGGTAGCAACCAATCTTGCATCAGAAGCTCGTCTTTTGGTTCCACTGATGCCACAATGCGGCTGAGATGCGGTACAGATGCTTTCCAGAGAGCATTGTCCAGTTGAGCGAGTAATTTCTCAATTGCTTGATGGTTAATTGACGCTCTAGTCAGCTGTTTTTTGAGCCAAGCGCTACCGCCGTAGCGTCCATCTTTGGCCGTGCGAATCAGCGCCCCCCAAGTGATAATATCGGACTTCCCAGATGTTACCTGTACCTGTAAGGCTGCCTTTACCCGGTTCCACAAACTGTCGGAATCCGTTTTGAGCAACCGAGCAATTTCCCTTTGATTGTGGGGCTTCTGGAAAACCTGCAAAGCTGACTGCCAGCGACCATCAATAATCTGGGTGAGGACTTGCTGGCTGGGAGAGGCCCAAGATTTGTTAGCTTGGGCCTGACTCACCTGAGAGTGCATGCGAATTAAGTCTAGCTGAGCTTGGGCTCCTGGGGACCACTCTGGTGATAAGGTCAGAGGTTGCAACATTTTCAGAGCTGGCGTCCACAGACCGCTGCGAGCTAGCATGAGGGCATTTTGGTAGTGGGTTGAGGTCAGATCGAAAGGCGTCAAAGCAATTTCTACGAGCGCCACAGCTGCTAGTCGCTCTTGACGGGGCTGGATCTGATAAATCTTGAATTTGGGCTCGAAACCAATGGTTTGATTGACAATTAATTCCGGAGTGCGATCGCCCGTTACCGATGTCCAGAAAGCAGGCAATCCTGCCGGGCTAGCCCACTGGATCATCTGCATCAGGTGAGTTTCCCTGGGATTGTAGTAAAATACCTGTCCATAGGCGATCATCCCATTCCCTGTGGTCAGTCGTCCCGTGAGATGGAGCCACCGTCCCATTCCCATTTCTGGCTGTACTGAGGGCAGTTCTATCGAGGTTAGTTGCAGCTTACCAGAAGATGCGCGATCGCTCCCTTTGTCATCGAGGGCAGTATCAACCTCTGTATCTTCATAGGATACCGACATTTCGCTAACTAGCTGATAGTAAGCTCCTGCCGTGGAAAAATACTTGGGAGTGTCTACGCGCCTGTATACTCTCAACTGGCTAATATATTCGCAGTCAGTCTGACAATTGGGGCGAACGCTGCGTATTGGCAGCAACAAATCCCGTACCCTGCCGGAAAAATCGGCAGTGTTTAAATCCAGGGGCTCTCCTGGTATCATGCCCATGCGCTCGACTAAGCCGCGAATTTCCGGCAGAGTACGCATGGTTTGAGGGTCAGTTACCAAAGATTCGGTTTGTTGAGGCAAAAGTTTATGCAGCCAGACTATCCCATCAGGATCTACGATCAGTTGGATAGCTAACCAAAGCCCAGCCGCGATCGCGCTAGCACTACTGCCCAAGAGTAATATTGCTAGTAAGGACGCGCCTTTATTACTAGACTGAGACTGAGACATCGTTAATTGCTAATTTTTGATTTTTCTTTGCGATCGTCCGAGAGTAGGACTTGCTCATAGGCTTCACCTGCTCGTTCCCAAGTATACTCAGTTTCAACTAACTGTCGCGCGTTCTGAGACAGGCGCTTGCGCAGGGCTGGGTCTGTAAATAATCTGCTAATGTTCACAATATACTCCTCAATCCGATTTGCCCGCAAGGCCCGCACTGGCACGTCACCACCATCTACAGATAGTCCTTCTAAGGCCCGATCGCTCCCTACCACGGGAGTTCCGGCGGCCATTGCTTCCAGGGTTTTATTTTTAATGCCATAGCCCGCCCGTAAGGGCACCACGCAAACGGTGCTGGCGTGCAGATACTCTGCTAGTGAGGCTACTTTACCTGTTACCGTGACTCCAGGGCGATCGCCCAGTTGCCAAACTTCTGCTGTCGGTCGAGTCCCCACAATAGTGAAGGTGCTGTCGGGGTAGCGCTGTTGCAGTTGGGGCAACACCTCCAAAGTAAAAAAGCGGACAGCGTCTATGTTGTGGGAAGCATCCATAGCACCGACAAACACGAGCTTATGGCCACCAGGGTCAGCTTGCCGATAGGGAAACAGCTCCAGATCTACGCCATTAGGAATCACTCTGATTTGGGCATCGCGATTAAACTTTTCAAATTGCCTGCGGTCATCATCGGTAGTAACCACCAGGTAGTCGAACTTCTCGCTGTAGCCATTTTCGTAGCGCTCTAACAGTAAAGACAGATAGAGGCGATCGCGCAGAGCATTAGGGGACGCGCCCATTTCCAGATGATTACTAATCCAGGCATACACGGAGCTATGGATATTCACCACCGTCCGTACCGAATTGCGGAACTCTGGACGGACGTAGATTTCATTCACGCTATGCTCGCAGGTAATCACATCACATCTGCCAGCTTGGACATAGCGATCGACCCAATTCTGTATTTCCGGCGAGTAGCGATGTAGTACATTTGGGGGCGTTCCCTTCACCACTGATTCTGTAAAGCGTCCCACCTTGCCCAGTATTTCCTTAACTCCCGATCGCTTCTCGGGTGACGCTGGTAGGGGAAAAACCTCCAATTGACTTACCCACTTTCCCAGTTCTTCAACTTCGGCATCGGATACATCCGCGTCCCGCTGGGTTACCAGGGTGACATGATGACGCTGATGTAGGTATTTGAGCATATTAAAAGTTCTGATCTCAGTTCCTCCCCGGCTAGGCGGATAGGGGAACGTCGAGGATAGCATCAGAATATTCATGGGTTTTATTGCCATTATTTGAAATTGCTTAATCTTGCACTAGATGCAATTCATCATACAAGGGGTTCGGTGGTCGATTATATTAATTACAAGCAAGGCTTGGGGGATTACATCGAAGCTATTGAGCTGAAGTTTCTGTTTGGAGGGAGTTTACCGGTTACCGGTCTTTCCCCGGAAGCTGTCATCCCCTGCTGGATTACCGGTGACTGCCATGGAAACAGGAGACACCGGCAGGCAGCAGCTCGACTCTCAGTCATCCTCAGTTTAGCAGCACGAGGCGCTCTGGCAGGCAGGAGAGAAAAAATCTAGGATATCGCGGCGATTGGCTGTTTTTTGTTATAGTCAACGAAAGTATAAGGAGGTCAACATGCCATCGATAGATGAGATTCTTAAACAGGCGGATAACCCCTTTGATAAATATATTACGGGTAACTTTTGTGGAGAAGAACAGAACCAAACCCCCATCGTGGAATCAATTCATCAACAGGAATTTGCTAAAATAGCAAAAGTTCTCGATTGGGTAAGGAAAGACCATCGCCCGAGCACGGTAATGCTAGCTGGTGACTCCGGTATGGGCAAGAGTTATCTCTTAAAGCGCCTCAAGCAGCAGTTCGACAGCAAAGCATTTTTTGCCTACATCGATCCCTGGGCAGACAGCGACTACATCTGGCGTCATACCCTGCGCTATACTGTTGATAGCTTGATGCACGTGCCAGAAAACCAACAAGAGTCTCAGTTGCTCGTCATGCTGAAAAGTATGCTGGCTGATAGCAGCTTGCTAATGGGCGAAAGAAAACATTTTATCAATCAACTGAGAGCAACCTATAGATCTGGTATTTACAACGCCAAAGAGTTTTTTGGGGTGTTATATGACTTGAATAATCCCGAACTGAGGCTCGCCGCCTCTGACTGGTTGCGAGGAGATGACCTCGATGAAGAGGATCTTAACTCTTTGGGAGTCAAAAATGCTATTAACAGTGAAGATGCAGCCCAAAAGGTGATGAGAAATTTGGGCATAATTTCCCCACGACCAATAGTGCTGTGTTTCGACCAACTCGATAACATCCCCCGCCTGCCAAATAGCAAGCTCCTAGATCTGCAAGCTTTGTTGAATATCAACTCTAGCCTGCACACTTATGCACGCAATTTTATGCCGGTCATTAGTATTATTACCCAGACTTGGAAACGCAATATCAATGTAGAAGTTCAATCTGCCGACCAAGCTAGGATTAATGTAGTGGTTCGCCTGAGGCCAATATCTCTAGATCGAGCGGAAGAACTCTGGGCCAGCAGACTAGATCCTCTCCACCAGCAAGCTAACCCTCAACCCCCTTCGCCCATTTATCCCTTAACTCGACAATGGTTGGAGAAAAAAATCCCCCAGGGCAAAACTACTCCCCGCTATGTGCTGGCGGAGGGACGTAAGCTAATCGAAGAGTACAAAGAAACTCTAATTATTGCTACACCCAAAATTACCCAAAAGACGCCTCCTCGCCCCAAACCGACTGTCAAGCCAGACTTCCAGGCAGCTTTAGTGCGGGAATGGGACCATGAATTCCAGAATAATTCCCAAAAAATTACCCGAATAGGGCATTACGATGGTCCGGAACTGATAAAGATGTTGCAATTGGCTCTCAAAGCCTTGCAGATCGAGGGTATTAAGTCTAAATTTCTGTCGGTCAGCCGCACATTCGCCAGTTATTCATTCAGTTATCAACCGCCAGATGGACAGGGACGGGTAGGATTAGTTTGGGTGGAAAATCCCAAAATGACTAGCTTTGCTCATCTGATGAAAGCTTGCTTGCAAATAATTCAGAAAAATCTCTGTCAAGCTCTGTACTTGATTAGAAGTGAAGGAGTGGGTAAACCTAACCAGAAGGGGAATCAAATATATCGGGAAATATTCACTGGTTCTCACCATCGTCACATTAAACCGGATCTGCATTCGGTATTGTACCTGGCAACCTACTATAGCCTGGTGAAGAAGGCTAACTCTAAAGAGTTAGTAGTTGCCGATCGAGTTCTGACGCTAGAATTTTTAGAAAAACTGCTCCGTGACTCTCAGATTCTGCATAACTGTCCTTTGCTGCAAGATTTGGGAATTGTCCCCACAAGGAAGGATGACGAGCAAAATCCAGAACGCGCCACCCGATCGCCCGCCATAGCTAAAAGGGATAATATCGGACAGGAGGTTAAAGATTTTGTGTTGGATATAGTCACCAACAAGCATCAGTTGATCGGGCGTAATACCCTGATTGCAAATGCTTGCAGTCGGTTTCCCCAGGTGAAGTCAGCGGAAGTAGAACAGGTGATTCAGCAGCTAGTAGAAGAAAAGATCGTGAAAATTGTCAACCCCAAGGCTCCACTAGCAGAACAATCAATCTGTTGGGTGCCTGATGCTACCGGTAGGGTAAAATAAAAGATTTTGGCAGTTGTCCGGTTTGCTCGCTCTTGCAGGAGCTGGTTAATCAGACTTGGGCAATAGTGGTATATTACTGTAGGATATTATTATCCAAGCTAGATGGATTATATGAATTGTAAGGTAAGGGCGATCGCATGGAAGCAATTGAGCTGAAGTTCATGTTAAAATTGTTGGAGTTCACTGGCTACCGGGCCTCCATCAGTAAGATTAAGCCTAATTCGAGCACGAAGGTGTCTCAAAGGGATAGCATCTGCAAAAAACTGCGCGATCGCCAGTTGGTGGGCTGTGTAGAGGAGGTGGCCAAACTGAAGATCGCGCCTCCAGGCAAGGGGCTACTGGAACTGGAACCGGCTTCCTTGCCAGTGACGGCGTTAGAATTGAAGGCGATTAAAGCCTGTACGAAAGGTATAATTAACCCCTCTGACACCGGCATCAAAGCAGGCGATCGACAGGCGGTGCTGCAAAGTTTAGTAGAACGGGGCTTGATTACGGCAGTCAAGACAAAAATCACCGAAGTCTGGCTGACAGAACGAGGACAGGAATTTTTGCGTTCGGAATTTGAATCCAACAGCAATGCCACCATCAGCTTGAAAATGCTGAGTGATTACCTGCGATTCATGCGACAATCGGTTATTAAACAGGAGACTCTGGAGCCAGCTACCTCCTCGCCACCGGCGATCGCCCCCAGCGACGAGGATATTTTGCAGCTGATTCGGGATTTAGACCAGCAGCTGCGCACGGACAATTATCTGCCGATTTTCCATCTGCGAGAGAAGTTGCAACCGCCCCTGTCCCGGGAAGAACTCGATCGGGCACTCTATCGCCTAGAACGAAATAACCTGATCGAGTTGAGCGCTTTGCAGGAAGTCATAGCTTATACACCAGAACAAATTGACGCGGGCATTCCCCAAAATATCGGCGGTCGCCTGTTTTTTATTATAGTAGAATAAAGCCCGGTAGTCGAGCGATCGGGACGCAGTTAGTATCGAACAGGGAAGTAAATATCAATATGCCATCCATCGATCAAATCCTTCAACAGGGGTTAAACCCCTTCGATCCAGTCAGTTTTGCCACGGGGAACTTTTGGCAAGAACAACAGGATACTTCGCCCAGCATTAACTCAATTCACGAAGGAGAACTAGCCAGGGTAGCAGCAGTGCTAGAACAGGTGGCCAAAGACCATCGCCCCCGCACCATCATGCTGACGGGAGACTCAGGTTCGGGCAAGAGTTATCTATTAAAGCGGCTCAAGCAGGAATTTAACCGGCAAGCTTTTTTTGCCTACATCGGTCCCTGGGCAGATAGCAACTACATCTGGCGTCATACCCTGCGCCATACTGTTGATAGCTTGATGAAAGTGCCGAAGTACCAACAAGAGTCTCAGTTGGTACTCTGGATGAAGAGTCTATCGGCTTTCAGCGATGGTAGTCTGATGAAAAGGTTACTGGGGGAGCGGAAACAATTCATCTGGGACCTCAGAGAAACCTGTCCGTCGGGAATTTACAACGCGAAAGAGTTTTTTGGGGTATTGTACGACCTGAATAATCCCAAGCTGAAGATGACAGCCTATGATTGGTTGCGGGGAGACGATCTCGATGGAGACGATCTCAAAGCTTTGGGAGTAAAAAATGCGATCGACAGTGAAGATGCGGCCCAAAATATCTTGATGAATTTTGGCAGGATTTCCGTCGATACAAACCCGATCGTGCTCTGCTTTGACCAGCTGGATAACATCCCCCGCTTGCAAGATAACTTCCTAGATATCCAAGCCTTGTTTAATGTCAACTCTAGCCTGCACAATTACTCGCCCAACAACTTTATGGCGATCGTAAGTATTATTAAGAATACTTGGAAACGCAATAGCGAGATGGTCCAATCTGCCGACCGAGTCAGAATTAATGAAACGGTTGACCTCAAGGAGATATCCCTAGATCAAGCAGAGGAACTTTGGGCCACCAGACTATATCCTTTACGCCAGCAAGCTATCCCCAAACCCGCTTCGCCCCTTTATCCCTTAACTCGCCAACAGTTGGAAGCAGAATACCCTCGTGGCAGAACTACGCCCCGATCGGCCTTGGTTTTGGGCTGTCAGCTAATTGGACAGCACAAAGAAAACCTGGTTGCTGCGTCCAATGAGGCCCAGTCCCCGACTCTGGTTACATCTCCCGTACCGCAAGACGCTCTAGCAGCTTTCAAGTTAGTCTGGAAGCAAGAATTCGACAAAACTGCTGCCAAAATTACCCGCATTCGCGATTACGATGGTCCCGAACTGATCAAAATGTTGCAAGAAGCTCTCCAGGCATTGCAGATATCGGGAATTAAGTCGAAACTGTTATCTAGCAGTGCCACATTTGCTAGCCATTCCCTGAGTTACCAAGATGGGCAGAATCGGGTAGGATTGGTCTGGGTGGAAAATCCTAACATGAGTAGCTTTTTTCGTCTGATGGAAGCTTGCCAGAAAGTAATAAGCAAAAAGTTCTGTCAAACCATGTACTTGATCAGAAATGAAGGGGTGGGTCAATATACTCATCAAGGGAACAAAATCTATCAGCAAATTTTCCGGGGCTCTCCCCATCGTCACATCCAACCGGACCTGGAGTCTCTCCACTACCTAGCAACCTACCACAATCTGGTGAATGCTGCTTGCTCTGGAGAGTTGGTAGTTGCTAATCAAACTCCAACACTACTAGAGTTAGAGACTCTGATCCGGGACTCTCAGATCTTGTCATCCTGTTCTTTGTTGCAAGATTTGGGTATTGTTGTCTCAGATGGTGGCGATGACGGCCAAGATCCGCAGGATAAGTTACTCCAGGAAATCGAGGAGTTTTTGTTGAATCTAGTCACCACTCAGCAGACGATCGGGCGTGATATTCTGCTCGAAAATGCTCGCAGTCAGTTTCCCCAGATAAATGCATCGGAAATTCCCCAACTGCTCGAACAGCTTTGTCAGTCAAATCGCCTGAAAATTGTCAACCCTGATGAATCAATTGAAAAACAATCCATCTCTGGGATAGATCGAGAAGAACTGGCTAATGGCTAATGGCTAATGGCTAATGGTTAGGAGTAACAATTAGCCATTGACAATTAGCCAGATGCGGTAAATTCTTGCTTTTCTTCAAAATCTTCAAAATTGGGATGCACTTTTAATTGAAACCGACTATTACCTTATAGAGAAAGCGTTTTACCTCATTAAGAGGATCCGCCTCTTAATCTTGGGGAAATTCCGGGGATAAATCCTTTCTGCGATAATGCGGACAGTGGGTTTTAACCCACTTAAGCTGAAAGCCTTAGGGTTTGAACCCACGGCGGACCAGGAAACATCTTGATTAATTGACAATGGTGCAATATTTCAGTTTTAACCGACTAAAATCAAATTATATCAAGCATTTCTCCTCCGGACTAACCCAAAGACTTCCATTCGCTTGTGCGATCCCCGGGTCCCAATGGGCAATATAGATATAGTTCATCAGTCAGATGACTCACGCAACCATGAAACATACTATCAAATCAGGGGCAATCTTGCTGACAATCGGATTCTTACTGTTCGTGTTTTTGGGCGATCGCTTCCTACCCGAACCGCTAGGACCAGCAAGCCTGAAGACCCGCACCACCTTAAACAAAGCCATGATGGGACTAATTCCCAACTGGAGGCCAAAAACCAAACGTTATCAGCGCACCGAAGAAGCCATAGAAAAAGAGTACGAAGGTGGAGACTGATATCAAGGCCGCGCCGGCGGCCTTTGTAATGTGGCCCCATCCCTTTAGGGTGGGGCGGCTGTATGGGGCGGCTGTATGGGACAGCTGAGTGGTGCTGGTGGGCAGTGCCCACCCTACGCCTTCTTCAACTACGCCTTCTTCAACCAACTAAACATGGCCCGCAAGTCCTTGCCCACATCTTCTATGGGGTGTTCCGCTTCCTGACGGCGCATGGAGGTAAAACCGGGTTTTCCAGATTGATTTTCCAACACGAACTCTCGGGCGAACTGACCAGATTGAATTTCCGAGAGAATCTTGCGCATTTCGGCGCGGGTTTCATCGGTAACGATGCGGGGGCCGCGAGTGTAATCTCCATACTCAGCCGTATTAGAGATACTATCGCGCATTTTGGCCAATCCCCCCTCCACGACCAAATCCACGATCAGCTTCACCTCGTGCAGGCATTCAAAATAGGCTAACTCCGGCTGATAGCCAGCAGCTACTAGGGTTTCAAAGCCTGCCTTGATTAAAGCACTCAAGCCGCCGCAAAGGACCACCTGTTCCCCAAACAAATCTGTTTCCGTTTCTTCCCGGAAAGTCGTTTCCAGGATGCCACCGCGAGTGCCGCCGATGCCCTTAGCATAGGCCATAGCCAGATCCCGTGCTTGTCCGGATGCATCCTGATAGACGGCAAACAGACAGGGAACCCCTTCACCCTGTTCGTAGGTGCGGCGCACCAGATGACCGGGGCCCTTCGGTGCCACCATGATGACATCCACCTCGGGCGGGGGAACTACCTGACCGAAATGAATATTAAACCCGTGGGCAAAGGCCAGGATCTTACCTGCACTCAGATTAGGGGCGATTTCGTTAGTATAGACTGTCTTTTGCACTTCATCGGGCAGCAGGATCATCATCAAGTCTGCTGCTTTCGCCGCCTCGGCCACTGAATGAACCTTTAAGCCTGCTGCTTCCGCCTTAGCCTGAGATTTACTACCCGGATATAGTCCCACTATGACATCCAGCCCACTGTCTTTCAGATTCCGGGCATGGGCATGTCCTTGGGAACCATAACCGATGATGGCAATTTTTTTCTTCGCTAACAAATCCAAGTTAGCATCAGTATCGTAATACATACGAGCCATAGGCGCATCTCCTGAGATTTGACTTTCTCTTAATTTTGTGGCAGTTGATGATTGTAGCACTCATAAGCAGAACCTCAAAAGACCTAGAACCCATGACTGACTCTCAACAGCTGTATGAAGGCAAAGCCAAGATCGTATACAGGACGGACGACCCAGAGATTCTCCTGGCCTACTTTAAGGACGATGCTACCGCCTTTAATGCCCAAAAGCGGGGGACGATCGCTGGGAAAGGGGAAATCAACTGCGGCATTTCCAGCCAGCTATTTAGCCTGCTGGCAGCCCAGGGCATCCCGACTCATTATCTAGACAGGCCGACCCCCAACTCGATGCGCATCCGCGCCTTGCAGATCCTGCCAGTGGAAGTGATAGTGCGTAACATAGCAGCCGGCAGCCTCTGCAAGCAGACAGGTTTGCCTTTGGGGATGAAGATCGACCCGCCCCTGGTGGAGTTCTGCTACAAAAACGATGCCCTTCTTGACCCCTTGTTGACCCGCGATCGGCTATTATTGCTAAAACTGGCAACGCCAGAGCAATTAGAGGATCTCCGCCTGTTAGCATTGCAGATAAATCAAATCCTCATCAAATTTTTCTTAGAGTGCGATCTGACTCTAGTAGACTTCAAACTAGAATTTGGTCTAGACAAACAGCAGCAATTGCTGTTGGCAGATGAAATCAGCCCTGACACCTGTCGTTTGTGGGATAATGCCACCACGGACCCGAAGCAGCGAGTAATGGATAAGGACCGGTTCCGGCAGGATTTGGGAAATGTGGAAGCAGCATATCAGCAAGTTCTCCAAAGAGTTTTAGCACAGATAGCGAAAGTTAACGAGCTTGCGTGAGGCAGTAAAATGACTTGAGTCGTCAGACTGAATGGTGTGTGGATATAAACGTGAAAACAATGCGCTTTTCTCCCTTATTATTAGCAATAGTTACTGCCTCAGCTACAGTAGGCTCGATCGACTCTGCCAAGGGACAAACCTCTGGTGCAATGTTGGAGGGGGCCTTGAGCGAAGAGTTATCTGGGATGCGATCGGACGAAACACGAGACTCCCTCTCCGGGTTGAGTATAGTCTCGGTGGGCGGTGTGGTGGGCGGTACAGATCCTACGGAAGTGGGGCAAAGACCTACTTTCGGACAAGCGGAACCGCGAGTCCTAGTTGCAGAAGTAGTAGTACAGGGGGCACAAGACTCACTGGAAGATGAAGTATACCGAGTAATTAGCACTCAACCGGGACGAACAACTACCCGCAGCCAGATGCAAGCAGATATTAACGCTATCTTTGCGACAGGATTTTTTGCCAACGTGCAGGCAATACCGCAAGATACACCTTTGGGAGTGCGGGTAACTTTTGTCGTGCAACCTAACCCCGATCTCACACAGGTGCGAGTGGTCGCAAATCAAGAGGAAGGGCAGTCGGTGCTGGGACCAGAGGTAGTTGAGGAAATTTTTAGCTCTCAATACGGTGAGATATTGAATCTGCGGCAGCTACAGGAAGGGATCGAAAGCTTAAACCAAAGATATCAAGACCAGGGTTATGTCTTGGCTCAGGTAATTGGTTCTCCCCAGGTGGAGTCAGATGGTGTTGTCACCCTAATCGTCACGGAAGGGGTAATAGAAGATATCGAAATCCGTTTCCTGAATGAAGACGGAGAAGCTACTGATGAAGAGGGTCAACAGATCTCGGGTAAGACGCGGGAATTTATTATTACCCGAGAGTTGCAACTGGAACCGGGAAAGCTGTTTAATCGCGATCGGGTGGAGGAAGATTTACAGCGGGTATTTGGTTTGGGGATTTTTGAAGATGTGTTTATAGAATTAAATCCCGGAGTTGACCCTTCCAAAGTGGTGGTGGTGATGAACGTGCAGGAGGGAAATACAGGCTCGATCGCGGCAGGTGCGGGGATCAGTTCTGCTAGCGGGTTGTTTGGTTCGGTCAGCTACCAGGAGAACAACCTGGGGGGCAATAATCAGACCTTGCGGGCTGAGGCCCAGGCAGGCACCCGGGAGTTGCTGTTCGACCTCAGCTTTACAGACCCCTGGATCGCAGGAGACCCGCACCGCACCTCCTATACGGCAAATATATTCCGACGCCAGTCTATTTCCCTGGTGTTTGATGGGGAGAAAAATGAAATCGAACTGGATAATGGCGATCGCCCCCGGGTGCTGCGGTTAGGAGGAGGAATTAGCTTTACCCGTCCCTTGGGACCAGACCCCCTGAACTCAGAATGGCGCGGGTCTTTAGGGTTGCAGTATCAACGGGTTTCTATTCGCGATCGGGATGGCGATGTGTCCCCCGAAAGCGAAGATGGCGAACTCTTATCCTTCAGCGACGATGGCAAAGATGACCTGGTGCTGCTGCAATTGGGAGTGGTGCGCGATCGACGCAATAATAATCTCCAGCCCACCAGCGGTTCTCTGACTAGGTTGAGTATGGAACAGTCGGTCCCCATTGGCAAGGGCAATATCTTTCTCAATCGCGTCCGGGCTAGCCAAAGCTTCTACATCCCCGTTCAGTTTACCAATTTTACCGAAGGAGCCCAAGCCCTAGCTTTTAATGTACAAGCGGGAGCCGCGATCGGGGATTTACCCCCCTACGAAGCCTTCGTGCTAGGGGGCAGTAACTCGGTGCGGGGCTTTGCAGAAGGAGATTTGGGCAGCGGTCGCTATTTTATTCAAGGCACGGCAGAATATCGCTTCCCCATCTTCTCGGTGGTCGGCGGGGCCCTATTTTTGGATGTGGGCAGCAACCTGGGTTCGGGGGGTAACGTTCCGGGAGAACCCTCGGAAGTCCGAGACCTGGCGGGAACCGGTGCGGGCATCGGTCTGGGGGTGCGCATTCAGTCTCCTTTAGGACCAATTCGAGTAGACTTCGGCTTCAGTACCGATGGGGGGAACCGCCTCCACTTTGGCATCGGAGAAAGATTCTAAGAATGGTGAATTGACATGTAGGGTGGGCACCGCCCACCAGGAACAGGTACAGCTACGTATAAGCAATTCACCATTAGCAATTAGCAATTAGCAATTAGCAATGATGGAAAAGTCGGGTGTGGGACTGCATACTGGCGTCCTGACTAAGGTCAGGGTGCTACCAGCAGCAGTAGGAGAGGGGCGCTATTTTGTGCGGGTTGACCTGCCTGGAGCACCGGTAATACCTGCCCGGGTAGATGCTGTAGTCTCCACCACCCTATCTACTGAACTGGGATGGCAAGATGCGCGGGTGCGGACAGTAGAACATCTCTTAGCAGCACTGGTGGGCATGGATGTGGATGATGCCAGAATTGAAATTGACGGTCCAGAACTGCCCCTATTGGATGGTTCGGCAGCAGAATGGATAGAGGCCCTACCCAATGGGTTCCCAGGCAGATCCGTGGGAACGAGGGCCCAGCTGTGGTCAAAACCCGTCGATCGAACATCGCATACCCCAGTCGCCGGATCCCCCCAAACCCCCCTTAGAAAGGGGGGCTTCCGGAACCCCCCCCTTTTGGAAGGGGGGGTTTGGGGGGGATC
>JBFRWI010000010.1:0-19098 GCA_051439505.1 Hormoscilla sp.
TTTCAACGCCGTGGTCTGGGGCAGAAACTGCTCTCCCAGGCCATTAGCACCGGTCCCTCACTGGGTCTGAATAGCTTAGTTGCCTTGATTTTCGCCCATAATCAAGCCAGTTTGCGACTCTTCTCCAAGTTTGGCTTCCAACGCTGGGGATATTTCCCCCGAGTTGCTCAACTCGACGGCATTGAGCGAGACTTGGTGATTGTGGGCAAGCGCCTCACTCCGTCTATCTCCCAGGAAACTCCATAACCAGTCCTTTACCCGCCGAGTGGCCCGACAGTCATCTTCATTGTACCGGACGATCGCCTCACAGAAAGCCCGATCGCCCGTTTTCTGCCACCGGTCGTACCAGTAGAGACTCTGGGCGCCGCTGGCATCTTCGTCCCGCCACTCAAACCCTATCCACCGGGCGATCGACTTCAGGGAGTAGCTTTCCACCGGTAGGATCGCCCCTTGAGTAACTAGCTGATGTACGTCTACCAACCTAGTTAGTAGGGGTTCCCACTGATTTGAAGGGGTATGATAGCGCTTTGCTAACCGCCTCACGGTCTTGACTTCATAATCGCAGAAATGGAAAATGGGAGCGGACGGGTAGCGCCAGACTAACTCAAGAAACTGTTCCCAAATTAACTCCTCATCAGCCGGTTGTTCTGCCAGCAAGGGATAAAACTGGTCTCTTCCCGTCGTGCGATCGACCACCAGCACTCCCAGCAAATAATCCAGATGCAACTGTGATTCTGCCTCGATATCAAAGTATATTTCTACCGGGGCTACTGGAGGCAATGGCAATTGAGACTTCACCCGTGCCTGTCCGGTGAGAGTTGATTTCGCTTGCAACACCAACTGCTGGGCGATCTGCCTGGACCACAGCGGTTCCAGCACCGCCGGTTCGACATCTGCCAGGGATGCCAAAGTCGTCAACCCCAGAGAACGTAAATCATCATAGCGAGATTGAGTTACCCCAGCTAGCAGGGACAGATGTTGTTTGGACTTAGCCGTTGCATAGCAGCTGCTATACCAGCGACAGAGATTGCAGCGCTGGCGGGAGATAAACACCTCTGGTTCTGTCGGCGACAACAGCATCTGGATACAGGAATTGAGGATCTCCTCAAACCGCTCCATCAGTTTGGCTAGATTTACCTGATAGTCACTTCTACCTCGTAGAATCAGGATTGAAGTTTCCGGCATCTGACCTTGCACTCGTGCCAATACCCAGGCATGAAACGCTGCTACAATCTGATAATCCAGCTTCGGACGCTTACCCAGTTCGATCTGGTGAGGGATGTAACTCCAAGCACCCAAGTCCGACGAAGTAGAGCATTTTACTAGCAAGTCTGGCCGCGAGAGCAGCGTCACTCCCCGATCGTCAGGGTATAAGAGCACTCCTTTGTGAATGCAGTCAACCCCTTGGAGCATTAACTCCCTGGTTGCATCAGCTCCAGCTTGCCAATCTCCACGGCTATACTTGATTTGGTGATAATTCCACTGATTGAGGACAGTTTGGTGGTGCTCCCAACTATCGCGCATCAGTTTGTGCAGATAGTCACTGGCGGGGTCTTGTGTTGATGGGTCTCCATAAACATCCAAAAAAGCACGCCGGTTACAGCGTTGGTAAAATAGCAGCAGTCGAGCATCAATCAACATGCCTTTAGATTAGCTTGAATTCCGCGATCTTGTCACTCATGCATGAAGATCGAGGCTCGCGGTTTTCCAAGACAGAATGCCTCAAACACGGCGACTAACCCCAAGCGACTAGCAGCATCAGACTTATGTCTAATGAACCTACCCAACGAGACACCCGACGCCTGACGATTATTTACATTGCCGCTCTAGGTGCCATAGCATTGCTCTTAATTTCCGGGCAGATTTTCATCTTTCAGGCGATGGACTATTCGTCAAGTGATGCACGCGCGATCAACATTGCTGGGCGTCAGCGGATGCTCAGTCAGAAGCTATCGAAAGCAGCCCTGGTCCTGTCCAATTCGACCACGAGAGGAGAACGTCAGCAGCGTCGATCGGAACTGGCGCAAGTCGTGCAGCTATGGTCTAGTTCTCATCAAGGGTTACTTCAAGGTGACGCCTTGGTAGGGCTACCCGGTACCAACAGTGCCGAAGTGATGCGAATGTTCGCCGAGATAGAACCCCATTATCAAACCATGCTGGGTGCCGCCAACCAGATAATCCGCAGTGATAATGGTGATATCTCGCCCTATGTGCAAACCATTCTGGCGAACGAAGCGGACTTCTTAGCAGGCATGGACGCGATCGTATTTCAGTACGATGAAGAGGCCAGGAATCGGCATTTAAGAATTAAAGGACTCCAACTAACCTTACTGTACGTCACCCTGGCACTACTCTTGGCAGAAGGCATATGGGGTTTCCGTCCCGCTGTTCGGGAACTGGATCGGAAAATGAAAACGCTGATGGCAGCGGACGCAGAGAGGAACGAACTGCTGAGGGAACTAGACCGGAAAAATATCACGATCGACCTGGCCCTGATCGAAGCCCAATCTGCCACTCGGGTCAAATCCGATTTTCTGGGGGTGATGAGTCACGAAATCAATACGCCCATGAACGGCGTGATGGGCATGGCAGGATTGCTATTAGACACTCAACTGGATGAAGAGCAGCAGGAGTACGTGCAAACCATCCGCAAAAGCGGAGAGGATTTGCTGACCACGATCAAAGATATCCTCGACTTCTCCAAGATAGAGGCAGGCAAGCTGGAGCTGGAAGTTGGGGATGGTTTCGATCTGCGCGAGTGCATCGAGGACTGTCTAGATTTGGTAGCCCACAAGGCATCACAAAAGCAGCTGGATCTGGCCTACCTGATTGATGAGGGAGTTCCCCATGCCTTGCTGGCAGACGTGACGAGGGTGCGCCAGATCCTGGCTAACCTATTGGAAAATGCGGTTAAATTCACCGATCGGGGGGAAGTGGTGGTCTCGGTCACGGCCCGCCTCAAGGAAAACAACTCTAGCGGGCAGTCAAACACCGAAGACCAGAAATATGAGGTACATTTTGCAGTCAAGGACACGGGTATTGGCATTCCAGAAAGCTGCCATCATCTGCTGTTCCAGTCTTTTTACCAGGTAGATAGCACTTCGACGCGCCCCTATCCAGGCATTGGCTTGGGACTGGCGATCGCCAGACGTCTGGTGGAACTAATGGGCGGTAAGATCTGGACTGATAGCGAGGAGGGCAAAGGATCGACATTTCATTTCACGATCGTCGCCCCTGTTGCCCCTGTTGCTGCTAGTAGAACTGTCCGGGTAGATCTTGACCAAGTGCAAGATCAGTTGAGTGGCAAGCGTTTGTTAATTGTCGAGGACAATGTCACTAACAGAGAGATTCTCAGACAGCAAACCCTCAAATGGGGGATGGTTCCCCAAGATGTCGCTACCTTTGCGGAGGCGCTGGATTTGATTAGTCGAGATGCTGATTTAGACCTGGCAATTGTGGATATGCAGATGCCAGAAATGGATGGGGCATCTTTGCTCTTAGAAATTCGCAAGTATCGCGACCCTAGAACTCTACCGGTGGTCATGCTAACGGACATCGCTCATCAGTCGAGCGAGCAAATGTCTGTTGCTGCTTGCCTGACTAAACCGATCAAACCCTATGGGCTTTACAATAGCCTGATGAATATTTTTGCTCACTCAGGATTCAGCAAAAATATTGACGAGGGAACTGCCGCAAGCTGGCAGATGCCGCAGTTAACGGACTTGGCGAGGAGGCACCCTCTGAGAATTTTGGTGGCAGAAGATAACGCGGTCAGTCAAAAGGTGCTCTTGCGGATCCTAGAGCACTTGGGCTATAGTGCTGATGTAGTTAGCAACGGTTTCGAGGTGTTATCAGCCTTGTATCAGAAATCCTACGATTTGATCCTGATGGATATCCAAATGCCGGAAATGGATGGTCTGACAGCTACGAAATACATTTGCCGGCAATGGCAGATTCCCTCACGTCCCCGGATAGTGGCTATGACTGCGGGGGCGATGCCAAATGACCGTCTCAAATGTCTGGAAGCTGGGATGGAAGATTACATCACTAAGCCCATCAAGGTGGAAGCTTTGCAGTCGGCGCTGAAACGCTGCTTCCAGGAAGTGCCAACTCCCTCGGAAAGTCAGACAGAATCTCGCCATGAGGCTGTACAGCAGCCAGAGGCGATCGCGCAATCGGATATTGCGGAGTTGCTTGACCTGAAAGTGATAGCCCAGTTAGCAGAACAGATGCAGATAGACAGAAATTCCGGTCTGCTGTATGAAATAATTGATGATATGATCGACAATACGCCACAGATGTTTTTAGACATGCGAACGGCGATCGCCTCTGGGGACTCTCGGACATTGCAGCGGCTCGCCCACAATCTCAAGAGCAATTGTCGCACTTTTGGCATCGTCAGCATGATCGATCTATCATTGTCTTTAGAGGAAAAAGCGACTTCGGGCTCTCCTGAATCCAATAAGCAAATTGTAGATAGATTAGAAGCTGAATTTGTCGGCGTCCAGCAGTTTTGGCAAGAAAGTAAGTGGGGATTAAATAGCGGAAAGATTTAATCCGGGCGGCGGGCCGGGCAAGATGTAGTCAGGAGTTAGGATAAGGCCATTTACAATTATGACAAGCAGTAGAAATTCAAAAACTATAAGCCATCGCCAAGAGTTTCCGGGGCTAGGGAATAAGGCATATTTTAATTATGGCGGACAAGGACCGATGCCCCAAAGGGCAAGAGAGGCGATCGCCCGTTCCTATGACTGCATCCAAGACCGGGGACCTTTTTCTCAGCAGATGAATGACTGGGTAGATGAGGAGAAGGATAAAACTAGAGAGGCGATCGCCCGGGAATTGCAGGTGCCGGCAGCAACTATTACGCTTACAGAAGATGTGACAGTGGGTTGTAATATTGCCATGTGGGGAATAGACTGGCGGGGGGGCGATCGCATGTTACTGACGGACTGCGAACATCCTGGGATCGTGGCAACTGCTAAAGAAATTAGCAGGCGGTTTGATGTGGAAGTTTCTACCTGTGGGGTGATGGCAACCTTAAATCAGGGCAACCCCGTGGAAGTAATTGCTGGTGCAGTGCAACCGAATACCAGACTGATAATACTCAGTCATATCCTCTGGAATACGGGTCAATTATTACCTCTAGCTGAGATTGTGAACGCTTGCAAATCAGTGAATGGGAATGTGAAGATTTTAGTGGATGCGGCCCAGTCTGTGGGTAGTTTGCCCTTAAATTTAATTGATGAGGGGGTTGACTTCTATGCCTTTACGGGTCATAAATGGTGGTGCGGACCGGAAGGCGTGGGTGGTTTATATGTAAGTGAGGAAGCGAGGGCAGATTTACTTCCTACCTTTATTGGTTGGCGGGGCATAGTCACGGATAATTCCGGTCATCCCGTAGGATGGAAACCCGATGGACGCCAGTATGAAATTGCTACATCTGCTTATCCTTTGTATGCTGGGTTGCGAGAGGCGATCGGGATCCATGATGCCTGGGGAACGGTTCAAGAACGCTATCAACGGATATGTGAATTAAGTGCATATCTCTGGGAAAATTTGACCCAAGTAGAAGGGGTTATCTGCTTGCGGGAATCTCCTCCCGAAGCGGGTTTAGTTTCCTTTCAGCTTGCTAATAAAAAGCATTCCCAACTGGTTAATTTGTTGGAGACAAAGAACATCATGGTGCGGACAATTCGCGATCCTGATTGCGTGCGTGCCTGCGTTCATTATTTTACCTTAGAGTCGGAAATCGAGCAATTGGTATCGGAAATTGCTAATTGTTAATTTGGGGATAATTTAAGTTTAATCAAGGTTTTCATTGTTAAACTTAAATTATATTCTCTGTTACGGTAAGAGTTGCGTTAAGAAATGTTTAAGCAGGGAATAAATCTGAACTTCCAATTGCAAGATATCAGATCGCCCGAGGGGGTTCGGTAGCCGAGGGTTCGCCCAAGACTTCTCGGTTAACAACCTGTCATTGCGAGGGGGGTTTTCCCAACTAACTATTTGTTAGCCCCCGAAACAATCCCCCCCGAAGCAATCTCACCGACTTGTACCCCCTCGCAATGACAACCTATATGCAAAACCTACGAGGTATTGAGGGTTGGCACCGGTGGCGAAGGGAATCTGGATCGATGAGTTTTGTAAAGAATTGTGACAAAACGGTAGGAAGGTTGCACAACGAGGGCAGGATGGTATATGAATTTAGAGGGAGGAAAAACTAGGGAGATCTGACTAGCCTCCACTGGTGATAACCAAATCCAACAGAGTTTATGCAGCAGGAGTTAAGTAGATGAGTTGGGATGTAGATGGCAATGGTCAATTCGACGCACTGACTGACGGGAAGTTGGTATTGGGCTATCTGTTTGGGTTCACAGGTGAGGCCCTAATTAGAAACTCCCTGGCTCCCGATGCCACCAGGACCCAAGCAGCTCAGATAATAGATTACCTCGAATCCATCCGCGACCAGTTGGATGTGGATGGGAATGGGGAGATAGACGCCTTGACTGACGCGATCCTTTATTTGCGCTATCTGTTTGGGTTTACCGGTGAGAGTCTGACAGGGGGGGCGGTTGGTGCCGGTGCGACGCGGGATAGGGCTGAGCAGGTTATAGCATACCTGGAGTCAATAACAGAGGAAGAGGCATCAATACCTATAGAAACAGGCAGCACTCTGGATACGGCGACAAATGTTTCGATCGCATCGACCAATAGAACTTACACATCGGAAGTAGGTGGGACAAGCGCAAGCGGCTACCTGGAATTCAGCCTAGGAGCAACTAACGAGTTCGACTTGTCACTCAGTAATCTGAGTGCAGATGCCAATGTAGAAATCATTGACCAACAAAGTGGAGAGGTTATTCTCAGTTCTACAAATGCGGGCATGGCGAACGAATCAATCAGCGGAATGCTAAATACAGGGAGTTACGGCATTCACATATTCTCGGCTGATGGTGCCAGGACTAACTATAATCTGGACTTGTCTGTAATGCCACAACTGGACGGGATTACGACGGGGGGCTCGGATGTGCCAATACAAACAACTACCAATGTCTCCGGTCCGCTGATTAATATAGACGACTTCCGTCCAGATCCGCGTTTTACAGGGGTAGATGGCAGTGGTTTCGCAGCGGTAATTCTGGACACGGGTATTAACCTAGATCATCCGTTCTTTGGTCCAGACAATAACAATGATGGGATTGCCGATCGGATCGTATACCATCAAGATTTTGCCGATGATGACTTCAATGCAAGCGACAGGAATGGACATGGCTCAAACGTATCCAGCATTGTTGCATCTTCCGACTCAACATTTACAGGGATAGCACCTGGAGCTGATATAATTCATCTAAAGGTTTTTTTAGACAGTGGGGGTGGAAGCTTCGGGTATATAGAACAAGCCTTGCAATGGGTAGTAGAAAACGTTGAGATTTACAACATCGCCAGTGTCAATATGTCTCTGGGGGATGTTGTAGATAGTGACGGTGATAGGCTTCCAGATATTAGTGGCAACTACCGCACGCCGCAAAGGCTATATGATATTGATGACGAACTAGCAGCTTTGGCGGCACAGAATGTAATAGTTGTTTCTGCATCTGGAAACGACTTTTTCGGACACAACAGCGAACCAGGTGTTGCATACCCGGCAGCAGATCCTAATTCGCTGTCAATTGGAGCAGTTTATGACTCAAATGTGGGTGGACTGTCTTACAGAAGCGGGGCACAGGATTTCAGAACAGATGCGGACCGCATTACATCATTCTCCCAGCGCCACCCAACATTGACAACAGTATTTGCCCCTGGTGCATTGATTACTGGTGCGGCAGCTAATAATAACGGAACCCTGATTCAGGGTGGCACCAGTCAGGCGGCACCCCATGTTGCAGGGATGGCAGTACTGGCTCAACAATTAGCAGTTCAAGAACTAGGTCGCCGACTAACTCCCGGTGAGTTCAGCGATTTGTTGGTGTCAACGGGTGTCACTATAAATGATGGTGATGATGAAAACGACAATGTTACTAATACGGGGTTGGATTTTCGGCGTGCTGATATGTTCGCTCTAGCTGAAGCAATTTTAGCGTTGGCTCCGAGTCCAGCTAATCGGCCTCCTGTTGCAGCTAATGATTCTGCTACCATTGATGCGGGAACCACTGCGACGATCGCAGTTTTGGCGAACGACTCGGATCTAGATGGTGACGCAATTTCGCTCGACAGCTTTGCTACTAGATCAGCAGCAGGCGGTGCAGTCACTCGGAGTGGGAACTCTCTGGTGTACAGACCGGCATCAGGCTTCGCTGGCAATGACAGCTTCAGCTATACGATCTCAGATGGGAATGGCGGTACAGACAGCGCTACGGTAAATGTGACGGTAGAGTCTGTAAACCAACCCCCGCGAGCGGTTAATGACACTGCTATTACGGATGAAAACAGCTCAGTAACCATTGCAGTACTGGCCAATGATGTGGACCCAGATGGGGATCCGATTCTGGTGACGGGGGTTAGCAGTCCAGGGAACGGCAGTGCAAACATCAGCAATAATCAAATAATCTACAGCCCAGCAGCTAACTTTGTGGGCAATGACAGCTTCAACTACACAATTTCAGATGGCTCCTTGACTGCCACAGCTACGGTAACGGTGACGGTAGAGTCTGTAAACCAACCCCCGATCGCGGTTGATGACACTGCTTCGGTTCAGGAAAACAGCCCAGTAACCATTGCAGTACTGGTCAACGATTCGGATCCAGATGGCGATCTGCTTTCTCTGACGGGGGTTAGCAGTCCAGGGAACGGCAGTGCAAACATCAGCAATAATCAAATAATCTACAGTCCTGATGCTGATTTTGCAGGCAATGACAGTTTCCGTTACACGATATCTGATGCTCAGGATACAGACACGGCTACTGTAACTGTGACGGTCGAGTCTGTAGTAAACCAACCCCCGATCGCCATTGAGGACATTGCTGCTACGACACCAGGTGTTTCGGTCAGTATACCCGTGCTAGAAAATGATTCTGACCCAGATGGGGATGCCATCTCAATCGATAATTTTCCCACCAGCACCCCAAGTGGGGGTACGATCGCTCTCAATGACGATCTTCTGGAGTATACGCCAGGGGATGGCTTTGCCGAAACGGACAGTTTCAGTTACAGTATATCTGATGGTAATGGCGCTACTGCCACCGCTTTCGTGATTGTGGTAGTTGAGAATGATCCGAATGATCCCCCGATCGCCATTGAGGACATTGCTGCTACGACACCAGGTGTTTCGGTCAGTATACCCGTGCTAGAAAATGATTCAGACCCAGATGGGGATGCCATCTCAATCGCTGATTTTCCCACCAGCACGCCCAGTGGGGGTACGATCGCTCTCAATGACGATCTTCTGGAGTATACGCCAGGGGATGGCTTTGCCGAAACGGACAGTTTCAGTTACAGTATATCTGATGGTAATGGCGCTACTGCCACTGCTTTCGTGATTGTAATCGTGGACGAGAATCCCCCGATCCTCAGTAATAACTTAGCTTTCAATACAGCAAGTGGCAGTCCGATCGCCCAAAACAATGATGATGTGCTGCTGTACAGCCCTACTTCTGGCTTGACTGAGATCGACCTACCCGGTTCTGATTTCGGAGGGCAAATACCATTTTGATTTAATGATGATACAGGCGGGCTGACAACGAAGCTATATCTTATATCTACACAGAGGTAAAACTGCCACTTACCTGGGCGGGTTCGATACCTACAACGATACCTAAGATTTGATTGCTGTTAGCAATACTGATGACCGTGTTCCCCCCATCTAAGGTCAGATCCAGATCCCCTTCTGTTAATCCTCCCGTTAGCCCGATCGCATCTACATCGCTTTGGAAACGCAGGATGCGATCGGCTAAAGCCGGGTTGTCAACTGCTGCCTCAGTTGACAGCACAAAGGTATCGCTACCACCGCCGCCAAACAGAATATCGCGACCCAACTCGCCATTGAGGAGATCATTTTCTCCACCCCCAATCAACAAGTCATTTCCATCACCGCCAGTAATCGTGTCAGCACCCCGACCCCCATTGAGGTTATCATTTCCGCTGCCCCCATTGAGGCGATCGTTTCCGTTTTTGCCTAAGAGTTGATCGTCCCCACCTCGACCCTCAATAAACTCGTTATCAACGGTGCCAATCAAAATATCATCGTCTTCAGTTCCTATGAAAGCAGGCCGATCGGTACTGTTCAGCAGGACTGAGACATTTCCGGAATTCCCAGTATCCCCCACTACCAAGTCTAGCTTGCTGTCTTTATTAAAGTCTACCACCGCAATGGAAACCGGACCATTTCCTGCCTCAAAGTTGATAGCATCTGCGAAGTCTCCATCTCCAGAACCCAACAGCACTGAGACATTGTTCGAGTCGCGGTTCGCTGTCGCTATGTCCGGGTTGCCATCGCCATCGAGGTCGCCCACGGCTACAGACCAAGGATCTACGGCAGCGTCACCAACTCCAAAGTTAGTAGCACTGCTAAGTAAACCATTTCTATTCCCCAACAGCACTGAGACATTGTCCGATCGAATGTTAGCCGTTACCAAGTCGAAGTTGCCATCTCCGTTAAAGTCGCCCACCGCTACGGAATTTGGCTGATCCCCTACTCCAAATGTAATTTTGTTAAAATCCCCATCCTCATTTCCGAACAACACTGAGACTTGAGAGGGTCCGTTCGCCGCCGCGATGTCCAGGTTGCCATCTCCGTTGAAGTCTCCCGTAGCCAAAGAAACGGGTCTATTCCCCCCCCCCCAAACTCTAGGAGTAGCAAAGGTGCCATCTCCATTTTCTAATAGTATTGATATGTTATTGAAGGCTTCCCTGCCCGCCGCTGCTATTATGTCCAGGTTGCCATCTCCGTTGAAGTCTCCCGTAGCTACGGAAGAGAATCTATTATTATTCCCCGGCTCAACATTGGTAGCAGTAGCAAAGGTGCCATCCCCATTTCCCAAAATCACTGAGACTTGATTAGAGGCATTAGAGGCATCATTGTTTGCCGCTACTAGATCCAGGTTGCCATCGCCGTTAAAGTCTCCCAAAGCGGCAGAAGCTGGAGAACCATCCGCTGGAAACTCAAGGGCTGCTGCAATTCCCCCATTCCCATTCCCCAACAGCACTGTGAATCCCCTGGAGCCATTCGCCGTCACCAAGTCGAGGTTGCCGTCTCCATCTATGTCCCCCGCCGCAATTTCGGAAGGACTGCCCCCAACTGGAAAGTTGATGGCATCATCAAAGGAAACGAAAACGCCTGGGTACTCCCGCACTACTGCTGGCAGAAAGGCTAGCTCACTCTTCATCTGACCGAGAATGTATTCAAGCTGCCAATTTCCACCTTTTCCAGCATTACCTACCCGCCGTGCTGAGGCGGCGATATTAGCACCAGTTAGTTGATGCAAGCGCAACAGAAATTCTGAATTCTTTTCGGCTGCTACATTACAGGCATACAGGGAAATCTCAGCAACACCCCACTCCATCAGTTGCTGGCTGTATCGTGACAAATTCTCCTGGTTCAGAGGAGTCTTGCCTAAGTACAAGCAACCTGGTGCGCCGTGGCAAACTACGTGCAGTGCGCCAGTGGGATCCGTTGCTAAGGCGCGAGTAATTTGTGCAACTCCATCTTCCTCCTCGTCAAGGATGAGAATCTTGACCTCCGGGCGCCGTCCCCTAGCTAGCATTTGGTAGTCTTCCACCCTGGGGTCGATTACTACCAGAGTATTGCCTTGACTTTGTTCTAAGGTAATGGTATGATGGCGTTCAGTTTTGTTGGTCATGTTTTTCTCCGTCGAGAGGTATTACTCCTTACCTCAGCCTGGGTAAAGAGGGTTGGTCTGATTGATTTTACATTATAGCTCGCTATCAGCATTTATTGAATTCCGTAGGTTGGGTTGACGGCAGGAAACCCAACGCCAATCTCTCGCTCATCTCGGGATGCGATCGCTCACATGCCCGGTTTCTGGCCCGCGTGCGATAGAGTCGGAAATCGAGCAATTAATATCGGAAATTGCTAATAGTTGAGCGTTAGCGTAACCCGTAACCCAATGCTATCCCAGACTAAATCGGGTGCATCCCAGTTTTGAGAATGGTATATATTAGATCATATCCATCACCGCATGAACGAAAGCGGCTTCATTTGCAGCTGGACCCTCGCAGTAGTTGTGGTGAGAACCTTCCTCTGACCAACCGCAGAGATAGGTGATGTCGCTTCCATCGATTTGGTTTATACCCTTTTCTAATGTAAAGAACCAAAATTTGGGATGATTGGGGGTTAAAGAAACAGAATCACTCGACAGGTCAATATTCAATACAATACAAGCAAAATGTGCTTCTGCTGGCTCAAACGGCGGCGGCATAGCCACAATGAGTGCTGGGAAATTTTTGAGGCGGCAAGCAGTGATGTTTACTTCTTCAATATCAAAGGGTGAATCGCCTTCACCGTCGCAGTGTTGCCGGACATGTTTCCAGATTATCTGCATAAATTGATCTTTTGAAGGTGACATCATTGTATTAAAAAAAGCCTGGGGGTTGTTTTGGCAAATATCGCGCAAGGCCATATGGACAAATACATAGTGATGATGACCTTTATTGTCTTTTCTCTTGCGTGGCGACATGAACGTTTCTCCTAATATAGTAAAACAAGAGGTTTGATATTTATCGTTTGCCTTGAATAATAGCATTTCTCAAATAACTGTGAGATCCGGGAGAATACTGAACCCCTTATCCTCTCTGGATTTCTTCCTACCAGATCGCATCAGTTTGAGAAACGCTATCAGCTGTTAAATTATGACAGTAATTGTATCAATCAGCCATTACTGGGAGTCAATTGGAGATACAAACAGGGCACGACTAAAAGGGCGATCGCGGTAGAAGCGATCAACCCAAAGCCGATGGCCATGCAGAGGGGAAACCAGACCGCATCGCTGAGGGCCAGGGGAACCACACCCACGATGGTGGTAATGCTGGTAGTTAGAACCGGACGCAGGCGATCGGCAGCCCCACGTGCAGCAGCTTCCCGCAGGTTCAGGCCCCGTTGGCGATGAGAATTCATCGTTTCTACCATAACAATTGAATCATTAACCACAATTCCCGTCAGAGCAATAATTCCAATTACCGCCGGGAAAGATATCGGGATCCAGAACAGAAAGAAGCCGCCAAAAGTGCCGATCAAAGCAAAGGGAATAGCCAGCATAATAATGAAAGGCTGGGTGAAGGAGCCAAATTGAATCACTAGGACAGCAAAGACTAGGAACAGTGCCACACCTGCCATCTGTCCCGCCGAACCAAAAGTCTCGCTTTGGGTTTCCGCCTCCCCGCCGAACTTATAGTTATAGTCTCCGGGCCAGCTGCGCTGCATTGTCTGCAACTGCGGTTCCAAATCTGCTAAGATCTCCCCGACCGTGCGACCTTTAGTCTTCGCCAAAACCGTGACCGTGCGCTGGGCATCTTGGTGGGTAATAGACAAAGGTGCCTGACCCGATTCGATTTCGACTATTTGGGTGGCGGTAATTGACCCGTCTGGGGAGAAGAAACGAGCCATCATCAGTTCGTCCATGCGAGTGGGTCCGCCAACTGCGCCACCACGGGAGGGCCATTTGGTACTGAGGTGAATTTCCAGGTCTTCTTCTCCACCCCCGATCGGGAAATCTCCGATATCGTTATCAGTCATCAGGTAGCGTCCCTGGAGGGCGAAATCTCCTGGAGTAATGCCATAGAAATTCATCGCTTCCCGGCGGGGACGAAGTTTCATATCCGGTCGTTCCGGACCCAGGTCGTCGCGGACATCTGCCGTTCCCCGAATCTGTCGCAAAGCTAGCTGCACGTCCCCAGAAATGCCGCGCAACAGGTCCATGTCACTGCCGGTTAGCTCAATGGCGATCGGGTCTCCCCCCGTTCCCGTACTCTCGTAATTCACCACGAGAGACGTCCCCGGATAGTTGCGAACGAGCGCTTGTAACTCCGACCGCAGGGGGTCTATATATTCAAAGGACAATTTTTCCCGTTCTGCTGGAGGTACAAACATTGCCGAAAAGCCCACTAGGTAGTTGCCCGTGCTGGGTTTGATGCCGCTTTCTTGCACCAGGTTACTGCGCTGACCGACGAATTTGACTACCGTCTCCAAGTAATCCTTGCTTCGCAGAATTTCCCCCACTTCATCTGCTACAATTTGGGAACTGTCGAGGGTAGTAGTGGGGGGCATTTCGATGTTGATACTCAATTTGAGTTTATCGGAGTTGGGAAACAAAGTCCCTGGTACGTTCCCCACCAGAATTGTAGTGCAGACAAATAAGGCGATCGCCCCCAGAGTCCAAAGGCGGGCAGTAGTTTTGTTGCGGACAGTGGAGCGCAAACTCCAATGCCTAAACTTCTCGGAGACTACTTCAGTGAGTTTGTCAATGACAGTTTTTTTCGCGCCGCCTTTGACATTAGCAAGGAGGTAACGGGAGAGGGGAATATCTACTAAGAGGGCGATCGCGTAGCTGATCAGCAAGCAAGTAATGGCACTAATGGGAATCAAACGGATAAACTTACCCATGGTGCCGCTAATTGCCATCAAGGGGGCCATGGCCAGGATAGTAGTCAACTGACCGGAAAAAGCTGGCACTGCGTAGGTGTTAACAGTTTTCAAGGCAGCTTGCTCGAAAGACATACCTTCAACGAAAATCCCATCATGCATCCCTTCCATCATCAGGATGAATACATCTACAAGGAGTCCCAGGGCCAGGATCAGACCCACTTGCACCATCGTATTCAGAGTGTTGCCGAATATCCAAAGGACCGCGATCGACCCCAAAAAGGTGAGGGGAATAGACAGGCCAGCGATGATGGCTTCGCGCCAACTAAGGGCTAACAATAATACGATAAAAACACCCAGCACTCCTTGCCAAGCATTATTGAAGAGATTCTGCAGTTTCTCGTTGATGATATCGGCATCCGTACTGATGATTTTGTATTCCATCCCGTAGGGCCAGATTGAAGGATTTTGTCTGGCCTGCTCGATCGCCGCCAGGCAATCATTAATCACCTTAATTGTGTCCGAACCCGGTACCTTGACTACATCCACGTTAATTACCGGTTCAAACTCTCCCCCATTACCACTAATAAAAGCGCGAGTTTTTTCTCGTTCCAGGTCGCGACGCACTTCTGCTACTTCTGAGAGGTACACCACCCTTCCTTCCGTACCCCCCAGGCGGGTGACCGGTAAACTGCGCAGGTCTGCTTCCGTTCTAAAGCGACCGTAATAACGCACTTGGGTGCCTATGTCGTCGCTCTCTACCTGGTCCCAGGGCATGTCTCGGTTGCCTCCGATAATCGCATCTCTCACCTGAGTAGGAGAAATATTCAGAGTCAGGAGGCGATCGGGCAGCAGTTGCACGTGGATGACATCTTTGCGATCGCCACTCAGGTCAACTTTTCTGACATTGGGGACTTTTTCTAACAGTTCTTCAATATCTTCGGCAGCGCGACTCAGGACTGCCTGGTCGATATTGCCAAACAGGCCCAGGCTGAGAACGGGGGTATCTTGGGCTGATATTTGCTCGACTTTGGGTTCTTCTGCATCCGAGGGCAAATTTAACTCTGCGGAAGCTTCATCAACTTCTGCTCTCACCAGGGCGATGGACTCTGCCACCGGTGCTTCGGCGCGGAATTCAATTTGAATTTGCGAACGGCCATCGAAGGAAGCACTACTAAGTTCTTTGAGTCCCTTGAGGGATTTGAGTTCTTTTTCTAGCTTGTCCGTGACCTGGTTCTCGATCGTTTCTGGATCTGCACCCGGCCAAATCGTCGTCACGCTAGCGAAGGCTTGATCTATATCCGGGTCCCCTTCTTTAACCATTGTCGCCGCCCCGATCGCCCCTCCAATTACCAGTAGGACGCATAGGAGAATGCCAAAAACCTGCTTCAGGAAAAAGAACTTGGCGAATGGCGTTGCTTTGCTTACATCTGGAACATCATGTTCTTCATTCATTGTTCATTGCTAATTGTTCATTGCTAATTGTTCATTGCTAATTGTTCATTGCTAATTGTTCATTGCTAATTGTTCATTGCTAATTGTTCATTACTTCTAAGACCATTAGCCATTAGCCATTAGCCATTAGCCATTAGCTATTCTCCATTTTCCTATTCAACAATTTCTATTACATCCACTGGCGCTCCATCCACGAGACTATTTTTTCCCTCAGTCACGAGCAGTTCCCCTGGTTGAACGCCATCGATAATTTCCCGTTGAGAGATGCCGCGAAGGCCCGGTTTAATCTGGCGCTGTTCTACTATTTTCTCTTGTTTATTAACTACAAAAACATGAGGTTTTTGGTCCCTCCAGACAAAGGCACTGAAGGGAGCAGTTGTCGCATTCAACTTTTCTTCTACAGCGATCCAAGCAGAAACCCGAGCCCCATTTTTCAGGTTTTGGGTGCCTTGATTTACCCTGATTTTTACCTCGATCGCCCGACCCCCTGGAGTCACCGAAGGACTAACAGAGAACACAATCCCTTCGGCACTAGCAATATCGATCAGATCTACGCTCGTCATCGCTTCAGGGCTGAGCAGCCGTTCATTGGCAACAATGAACGCCCGTTGACCAGTTCTGACCCTAGCGCCATCGAAAGCAGGCAATTCTACATTGACCTCAAACTCACTCGGGTCGATCGCGATTATCGGCACGGACTCTACTATCTGCTGATAGTCACCTGCGGCATTGATCCGCCGGGGCGTCCAATAGTCACCTTCTTTAATGTTGAGATGGGCGATAATGCCGTCAAAAGGGGCGATTATCTCCGTATCTTCCAGGATGACTTTGGTTTTGTTCAGGGAGGCGATCGCCGATTTTATGCCCGACTGGGCTGATTCTACCTGGGCCTGTTGGGATAGTACTGCCGCCTGAGCTGAAGATACAGCACTCGACGCTGCCCTGATGGCTTCTTCTGCCGATCGCACCTGGGCTCGTGCAGCTTCAACCGACGCTTGCCCTTCCTTGAATTGGGTTTCTCTAGTGTCCCGATCTGTCTTCGATACGACGCCGTCTTGCCAAAGTTGCTGGTAGCGGTTAAGATCGGTCTGAGCAAAATCGCGATTCGCCTCAGCTCTTTTCAAGTCTGCAAGGGCCGACGCTAAAGAAGCTTCCGATCTTGATTTTTCAGCTTGGGCCTGACTCACTGCCGACTCCGACTGCCTTAAAGAAGCGATCGCCGTACTCAACCGCTGCTGGGCATCCTGCCGCTGGGCCTGGGCCACCGTTACATCTGAAGCCAGTTTGCGATCGTCTACCCGGGCTAACAACTCTCCTTTCCTGACAAAATCCCCCTCTCGCAACTGGCGGCCATTTACCTTTTTCAAATATACGATCGTCCCTTCTACCTCAAAAGTGAGGTGCTTGCTGCGCACCGCCTCCACAAAACCGTCGCTGAATACCCAAGATTGAATGGGGGCTGTTTGCGCCCGCACTGCCCGCACTGGTAGTTTCGCCACCGTAGCCACCGCATTTGCTTTTATGTTCGCTCTGTGCTGACTGCTTTTCAGGCGGTGGGAGGCGATCGCCCCTATTCCTAACACTACTGCTACCAATGGCACCATCCACAGCAACCTACCCGTCACTGATAGTTTTTTGTTACCCTCATCATGAAGAGCAGGCGATCCGCCCTCCCTACCCAATTCACTGGTGTCTCTTTCCGCCTCTACCACACTTACTTTTTCCTTGTCTGTATCCCTGTTAACATCTTCCTGTTTTTGGGCAAATATATCATTTTCATCTTTTTTTGCTGCTGCTTTTGATTGCTCCGTTACATCCAATTTTTCCATCTCCTTTTCCTCCCGAGCTATTTATTTTCCCCGCAACCATTTTTCCTCTATTCTATCTCGACCAAATCCGATATTACGATCTTTTACTATTTCTTTATTATTCTTTTAACCTTTTTGCAAATCCTACGTTTTTTTGAGCCAAAGAGCTTAATTATCACGTTTGTAAATCCTATATTGGAATAATTATTTAATCTAACTACCGAGGTTAAATATACTTTTTCTGCTCTCTAGCTAGCCTAAATCAATGCCGGACTCTGGGTTATTTCCGCTGAAACCCTTCTGTGGGCAAGAACTTCAGCAAACCCCCTCGCACAAATCATCGCCCCGGCAACGCCAAATCAACGTCAGGAAGAAGGATGAATTATTACGTAATAGGACTTGCATTAATTACATTGTCGTATTGGCGTAGGGTGGACACCGCCCACCGAAATCGCTGCCGAAGATGTAAATATTTTTGTCCACTTGCTTAGCGTTGCCTGTTTTCTGGATGATAGTTGCGACGAATCAAATTGCTAATCGATCGTAGCATTATTCGCCAGATATAGATATTTATCACCAGCTCTGGTCACCGTTCGCTGTTCAATTATCATCTGGCCAATGGCCAGTGACCAGTTATCAGCGAGCAGGTACCAGGCAGAGTCACCAGTACCGTGACGCTGACAACTGACAAATGACAACTGATAACTAACAACTGACATGGTAGTCGCTACCCGCTAGGTTTGGCGGCTTGGTATTTTTCTAGGGCTTGTTGAATCACAGCCTTAAATTCCTCAGGCTGCCAAGGCTTGGTGATGCATTTGAAAACATGGGATAAGTCAATCTCTTCTCCTTCATCACCCATTTGGTCCTGATCGTAGCCAGTGAGCAGAATACCAATTGTATCAGGGAAGCGGTCTTTTGTCTTGCCCAAAAATTCCACCCCTGTCATTTCCGGCATACTCTGGTCGGAAATGATCACCGCCATTTCGCCTTCCGTATCCATAATTTCCATCGCGCTGGCAGGACTTTCGGCTCTAAATACTTGAAATTCACGCCGAAATGTCCTGTACAGTAAGTCCAGGTTGTCACGCTCGTCATCTACTACCAGTAGTCTAGGTTTTTTGGGCATCTCTCAACTCACTCCGCCAATCTGTTCCCAGCATCACTGGACAATGTGCTGCGTTTAACCCTCACAAATCTAACTTCTAGAATTGTGCAAGTATAACATCCGCATCTTTCGATACGGAAGGCCGCAGCCAGCAAAGCTCGCGGCCCTGTGAGCCAGCGAGCGCTTATAGT
>JBFRWI010000011.1:0-24012 GCA_051439505.1 Hormoscilla sp.
ACATCTCCCCGAATCATCACCGTAAATCGCGCACTCCCTGCTCTGATATAACCTACCAGGGTCACCCTACCTGCTTTGACCATCGCATCGGCAGCTGCGAGAACCCCAGGAAATCCCTTTGTTTCGAGCGCCCCAACCGCTTGTTGTGCCACCATTGTCAAACTCCTCTAAATTCTGTATTTTCGAGCGGTCCACAAAGTATAGCTAATTGCTATATTCTTACTGTTAAGCAGAGTAACTTTTTATCTAAACGGTTCGCTCGCTTCCGTGTAGTCGATGGGCAGAACCGCTACTACATTCTCTGGCGGGTTGGGAACGATGTAATGCATGAGTATTGTCGCGCCGTAGGTGTTGTTAACTGCCTCGACACCCGCATCCACAGCTACTTTCACCTCAGAAACTTGTCCTCGAATCGCCACCACAAACTGACTGCTTTCCGCCTTATCAAAATAGACCAGGGTGACTCGCGCTGCTTTGACCATCGCGTCAGCAGCAGCTAGCACACCTGGAAAACCGAGAGCTTGAATTACTCCCACTGCAACTGGCATCTCTCGTTTACCTCAAAGAAATCTTCCTTATTGTATCGTCAACAACACCACATCAGGCAATATCCTGGCATTGACTCACGCCACCTAAAGTGAAGCTTCCAGAGACTTGAGTAATTCGGTATTCACCCCCGACTCGCGAGTCAGAGCAATTTTGCCAGTGCGGGCGATTTCCCGAATCCCGAACTTTTGCAGCAGCTGGACGATCGCCACCATTTTACCCGGATCGCCCACCACTTCCAGAGTCAGGGACTCATCAGCCACATCTACCACGCGAGCGCGAAAAATCTGGGCCAATTCGATCACTTCTGAGCGAGTGCTACTGGTGGCCTTCACCTTCATCAGCATTAATTCCCGCTCCACACAGGGACTTTCCGTGATATCCTGGACCTTGAGCACGTTAATCTGCTTGTATAGCTGCTTAATCAACTGCTCAATTATCCGGTCATCTCCGGGCACCACCATGGTAATCCGCGATACTCCCAGCTGCTCGGCATGGCCCACCGCCAGACTTTCAATATTGAAGCCGCGACGGGCGAATAGACCGGCAATTCTGGTGAGTACCCCCGCCACATCTTCCACTAGCACAGATATAGTATGTTTCATATGTCATTTATCAGCTGTTCGTTGTTTATTACCTACCGCTCCGCCGGCCAGTTGCGGGCGGAGCGGTAGTTTCACTTTGTCTAGCCCTCTATTATATAGATCCTAGACTCGATCGGAAAAGATTAAGTATTGTTAATTTTTTGCCTCGAAGCAAATAGTCCACGTTATAATGAGAAAGCTAGTAATATATGGAGCAAATGATACCTGCACTTTCATGAAAATATTGCTCTCCCATACAGATATGGCAGTAAAATAAAGGTCACCAAACTCACACCAGACCAGGGGAGCCTGTCAAGTTGGACAATAAGTATTTTTGCTCAATGACCGAATTGCCGGTTAAAGGGTATATTTAAGACGGACAGCTGAGAAGAGACAAGGTATTTGCAAAACTAGCAGGCTCCGGAGGCCAGTAACCAAGATCGCAGTTGAAGTAAAACTAGATAAGGAGTCGAAAGGATTATGGGTTGGTTAAAAAGAATGTTTGGCCTCGAAAAACCCGAGGAAACTGAGGAAGAAGCGGTAGCAGAAATCCAAGAGGCCGCAGCAGCAGCTCAAGAGGCCGCAGGAGTGGAGGAGATCCCCCCAGAGCGAGTAGGGTTGTTCGGAGAATACGATCAGAGTGGCCTGGCTAAGCGAGTGGTGGCGGCATTCGATGACGACGATGAACTGGATGATGAGGAACGGCTGTGGGTGGCTCAGACCGGCGGCAAGGTAGTGTTGAAAGGAGAAGTTTCCAGCCAAGACATTCTTGACAAAATGGTTGACGTAGCGATGGGAGTGGATGGATCCACAGAGGTGGACACAGAGCAAGTTACCGTCCTAGGCTAGAAAGATGGGATAGATAGGTAAATATACTCAACTCTCTGCTGTGCGCCAGTAGAGAGTTGATGAAAACACATGCAATTATGACGCTAGCAGCCAGAAAGTTGACGCTCTGTTGGATGTGGATATGCTAGAAATAAAGAGAAGCAGCAGCCACCACCCCTTGCGGAGAGCGTCTCGGTTGCGCGCGAGACGATGTAGATGTATGGGGACAGTAGAGCCGGTGCAGCAGCAAACGAAAGACCAAAAAATACCTGACTCCAAAAAGAAAAATTAACTTCGCGTTTTGTAGCGCTATTATAAGTTTCACCTTTAACGCCTGTGATAGAGAAAAGAAAAACTCGCGATCTCCCCCAAATAAACGAACGGATTAGATTTCCCAAGATTAGGGTCATAGATGCCGATGGGGCTCAATTAGGGGTGATGACCCCAAGGGAAGCATTGCAAATGGCAGAGCAAAAGGAGCTGGATCTGGTTCTAGTCAGCGACAAGGCAGATCCGCCAGTTTGCAGGATAATGGACTACGGCAAATACAAGTTCGAACAAGAGAAAAAAGCCAGGGAAGCAAAGAAAAAACAGCATCAGGCTGATGTAAAGGAAGTGAAAATGCGTTACAAGATAGACGAACATGACTATCAGGTGCGCGTAAATAATGCCAAGCGCTTTCTAAAAGCAGGAGATAAGGTAAAAGCAACGATAACCTTCCGAGGTAGGGAAATACAGCATAGTAACCTGGCAGAAGAATTGCTCAAGCGGATGGCAACGGACTTGGAAGAAGTGGCAGAAGTGCAACAGGCGCCGAAAAAAGAAGGTCGGAATATGATGATGATGCTTTCTCCAAAAAAATAAGAGGAAGGGCTGATTGTTGATTGTGAAGTTTAAGTGTATGGAAAAATCAAGCAATTAGCAATGAGGAAGTTGTGTAACTTGACACGATCGATGCATCGATCGTGTTCAGTTACAAGAGAAGGAGATGATGGAAATAAAGCATCAGGATTCGGGATTGAGCAAATCAACAAAGGGATTATTGCAGCTACTAAATCTCCGACCAGAGGAAAGTGGGCGGACGTTGCTGATGCTGGCGTTCTACACGGCAACCTGTGTAGGACTGAGTTGGTCGGAAGCAAGTACGGCAGCATTATTCCTGGGTAGGTATGGAGCAGAATCATTGCCCTGGATATATATAGCCAGTGCGGTGATGGGTTCTATATTGGGTGTTTTGTACTCATGGCTGGAAAAATGGTTGCCCCTGCGGCGTCTCATAGTAGCGATCGCCCTGTTGATGGCAATACCATTATTCGGGTTGCGCTTCGGGTTAGATATAATCTACGTGGCAAGCTTAACGGTATTTATGCTGCGGTTGTGGGTAGAAGCATGTCACGTACTGAACGAACTGAATACTTCAATCACGGCAAATCAACTGTTCAATATCAGGGAAATAAAGCGCACCTACCCGCTGGTAAGCAGTGGGATCCTGATGGCAGATGTGATCAGCGGTTTCTCCCTGCCGCTGCTCCTAATAGTATTTAAGCTAAACAATGTAATTTTGGTAGCGAGCGTGATGATGTCCCTGGGAGCAGGGATATTGTTTTATATCACGGTCAGCTACCAGCAATTCTTTCCGGAATCAGCCCAGGGGACCACCGAAGATGAAAATCAAGAATATACGCAAGGGCGATTAGCAGGTCCGATAAGACAGTACGTTATCCCCCTGATCCTAGTATTCGTATTCGCCCAAGCAATATTACAGGTCGTAGAGTTTCAGTTCTTGGGACAACTAGAAATAAAGTTGAGCAGCGAAGAAATAGCAGGCTTTTTAGGACTGTTTAGCGGGATATTGGGAATAGCAGAGTTAGCAGTGCAATGGTTTATATCATCAAGGGCGATCGAGAAGTTGGGGGTATTCGTGGCAGCATCGCTGCTGCCAGGTTTGATCGGCCTGGGCGGGATAATATTCATGGGCGGTATAGTAGACCTGTACTGGGGCGCGATCGCGATGAAATTCATCGACGATCTGCTGCGCTACACCCTGGTGGCGGGGACGGGACCAACGCTGTTCCAACCAATACCTGAGAGTGGACGGAACAGGGCCCAGGCAATCCGTGGGATCGCCGAACCAATCTCCACAGGGTTAACGGGACTGGGAATGTTAGCAACAATTTGGGTGTGTGAGTGGGCTCAAGTAGAACGGGTAGTACAAGACAAAATATTTTTACTAGAAGCGGTAATCCTAGCTTTAGGATGGCTGGTGGCGATCGGGGCCCTGCGATCGGGATACGTGAAATTATTGGTAACGAGTGCCGAAAAAGGACGCTTGGGAGTATCGGATGTAGACTTACGGGCCCTAAAACGGAAAGTAGCGGAAACTTTGCAGCAGCCAGGAGCAGATGAAGATAAAAGTTCCTGTATAGAATTGCTCAGCCAGCTGGACCCGGAAAATCTGAATGAGGTATTGATCCCGTTGCTGCCTTCGATGTCACCAGCATTGCAGCGCCAGAGTCTGGAAGTGTTGCTAGAACATCCCAAGGAGGCAGATCTAGACAAAGTGCGGATGCTGACGAGTCAAGCGCTACAACCGGAAGTATTGGCAGTAGCCCTACGCTACATATGGCTGACGGAACCAGATCCAGATATTCGCCAGTTGCGACCATACTTGCAGCCGGAAGTAGATCCGATCGTGCGAGCGACAGCTGCTTCATTAATGCTCCGCCGTGGCTCCCCTCGCCAGAAAGCAGAGGCAACCAATACTCTACGGCGGATGGTAACGTCGCCCCAAGAGCGGGAAAGAGTGATGGGTTGTCGGGCCTTGGGAGAAGCAGTATATATGCAGGCCCTGCGGCTTTATATCCCCAACCTATTGGCAGATGAATCTTTGCGGGTGCGCTGTGCTTTGCTAGAGGCGATCGCGGCAACCCATTTGGAGGAATATTATCCTTCTCTGTTGCGGGGCCTGACTTACCAATCCACCAGGGAAGCGGCCTTACGTGCCCTGGTGCGTTTAGAAAATGAAGCGATACCATTGCTGGTGGATTTAGCCACTGACATCCACAAACCGGATCTGGTGCGGCAGTATGCCTGGACTGGCATTGGTAGGATAGATACGCCCGAAGCCTTGCAGGTATTGGCCCATAATCTGATGACCTCTTGGGGCACGACGCGCCGCAATATTGGACGCATATTGCTGAAAATGCCCTCTGAGCGGGGTATTGAGGGAGTTTTAGAGCAGCTGGGTAGAGCGGGCATAGAACTGTTAATCGACCAAGAATTGATGTTCTTGGGGCAGATTTACGCGGCGATGGTGGATATGAGACCGGAGTTGGTGCAGGGTCGAGAAGCGGATTTATTGCGTCGGGCCCTGAAGGATTTGCAAGGGGATGCGATCGACCGGTGTTTCTTGTTGATGAAATTTCTGTACCCCATCAACAGCGTACAAGCAGCGGCGTTTAATTTGCAGTCGGCTTCCATCATGAATAGGGCGCGGGGGTTGGAAATATTGGACAATACGCTGGATATCAAGAGTAAAAACGCGGTGCTGACGGTGCTCGATCAATATAGCGACCTGGAAAAGCTGGAGGGTTTGAGCACTCTAGTATACTATCAACCCCAGGGTCCGAGCGCTCGGCTGCGCCATCTATTAGAATTACGTCATTTCTTGTCTGATTGGCCTTTGGCTTGTTGTTTTCATTGCGCCAGGATGGCCCGCTGGAGCCTGACAGCCGAGCAGACCTTGACCTGTTTGCGTCATCCCACGGGTTTTGTGCGGGAAGCGGTGTTGGCCTATCTGAAAGTTGCTAGTCCTCGCTCACTGGTGGATTTGTTGCCAATGATGAAAAATGACTCCAATAGCCTGGTGCGTACACAAGTTTCACAGATGATGCAGGAGTTGGGTGTTGCTGGAGTTCCTGACCAAAGCAATACCGCCGCAGCATCAACCACCGATAGTTTTGCTAATTCCCCTGAGATCCCAGGATTCGATCCTATTTGAGCGGAATGTTGTAGCGCCCTCTTGCCCATGGCTGCGCCACGCTGCGCGAACGGCGATACAATGTAACTTATGCGCTAACCGCTTAGATGGGTAGATTTGACCATTTAAGAGGGAACTATGATATTATCAGATAAAAGTTAAGGTACATGCTTACCAGTGTTGACCGCCTTCTGTTCGTCCGGGGAGTGCCCATCTTTAAGGAGTTGCGGGACGATTTTCTCGTGCGCGTCGCTTCGATTATGGATGAGCTGTCTTTTCCGGCGAAGCATACTATTTTTACACAAGGGCAGGAAGGCCGTTCTCTCTATATTGTGGTAAAAGGTAGAGTCAGGGTGCATATAGGCGATCGGGATGTGGCGCAACTATCTGAGGGAGACCCTTTTGGCGAGATGTCCCTGTTTGATGCCGAACCTCGTTCGGCTTCGGTGACCACTATTGACAAGAGTGAATGTCTGATGCTAACTCAGCAGCAACTTTATGACGCGATCGATGAGACGCCAGGAATTGCCATAAATATCATTCGCATGTTGTCTCGTCGGACGCGGGAGTTGAATCAAAAGATTAATGCTCTTGAAGATAAGATTCACAGCCGGTAATTTAATTAGTGAATTTTTGCGAATTGCGAATTGCGAATTGCTATTCACAATTGGAATTGCTATATCAATCATACCATATCCATAACGGGTATCACCGCAAACCCCGATCGCGCAACAACTGCTCCGCCCAAACTGCATCCGTTGCTGATAACGTTGGTACTGGATCTTTGCTGTAATTGAGGATATCATCGTAATATCCTTTATCATAGATCTCATCAATGACCGTCTTTAAATCCAGCACCGGTTCCCTATCTTCTGGGCGTAAAGGCAGAGGAAAACCAGGAATTGCCTCTCGAAGATTAAAAGCATATAAATCAGCTTGAGGTCGTCTTTTCTTGGGACTGACTAAAATTCGATAATCACTTTTAATCCCATCCGGGATAATTTTCATCCTTCTCCCTTTCCGGAGTAAGTCTATTTCTACCAGATGAGTTGAACTATCTAAAATTGTTTGCCGTTTATCTTCATATTGTTCCCGTCCTTTCCCAGCTTGTTTATTCACATAAGAGAGAAGTTCAATGGTTGTGATGACTTCTCCCGTTCCGACTTGTTTCACTTCTAAGTATCCTTGCTTGATAGTTTCTAAAATCGGCACCTTCACCCTTATCGGAACCGCTACATCAGTCGGTTTGTTTGACCTCTGGGATTTGGCGATCGCCAAATCATCATGAATACCAATTAACCTTGATGATAACAGACTTGTTTCATACATTTGCACTTCCACTGCCGCCACATACCGATCGCTTAATTGGCGATTAAGTGCATTGGCAATCTCAATAATTAGCCGATGATGAACCCCTGGCCACAACTCGGGATCTTCAAAATAAGGATTCATGCCTGGAAATGGTGAAGGCATAGTTTTCTCTCTCCTTTTCCTCTATTCCATCATGTTATAAGAAGTTGAACCAATCATCAACCTCCTTGATAGTTCAGACTCCCGAGAGCTTTTTGGGACAGTGAGTGGTATCAGTGATGAATTTCCAGATCGAGGACGTAGCGACCCAGTTGCAACTTATCCGACCATAACTCGTATTCCAACCGCAAATGTTCCGGTATGGGCTTGCCAGTCAGAGTCAGCGATCGGGTGAAATTACGCAGATGGAGCTGACCGATACCATTAAAAGCATCGTTCTGCAACCAATATCGCGATCGACCATACATCCGATCTTGCCACAGGTGGCGATAGCTAAAATTGCTATTGCCTTGTACGGTCATAATCACCCGGTAGGGAGAAATATCCAGCCATAACATTTGGGATCTATCCTCCCTATGGGTCCTTTTGCGCTCCCAGCGCTCCGGGGAAACACCCACAGCAACTGCTGGTTGCCCCTGAGCAGGGGTGCTGGCGTGTACCGTCGGGAAGTTCAACAGCAGGTGGAAGCGAGAAAGCTCCTTTTGATAAAGGGTAGCTGATGTATCAACGGCAGACCGAACGGGTAAGTCAAGAGAAATTAGGGAAAGACTTACAGGGAAACGGTGATGGGTAAGCATATGCGATTATTACCTTTGCACTGAATACAAAAAAATCAACAGCAGACTTTTACGGGGTAGAATCATCCTAGGTCATACCACCTCAGTCTAGCTTTATGAAAGCCCCGATCGTCACCACCAACAGTAATGTTGATACTCAAGATTTAATTATCGCCAGACCGGCGGCGGGGTTATCCCTGCAAGGTCGCATCCGGGTTCCCGGAGATAAGTCGATTTCTCATCGGGCCTTGATGCTGGGCAGCATCGCCCGAGGAGAAACTACGATCAGTGGCTTACTTTTAGGAGAAGACCCCCGCAGCACGGCCAACTGTTTTCGGGCCTTGGGTGCGGAAATTTCCCCTCTAAATACTGACAAAGTGCAAGTAGTCGGCATCGGTTTAGGAGAATGCCGCGAACCCACTGATGTTTTGGACTGCGGTAACTCGGGCACCACGATGCGCCTGATGTTGGGCATTTTGGCATCTCATCCGGGTCGCTTTTTTACCGTGACGGGGGATAAGTCCTTGCGCGGGCGCCCCATGTCCCGAGTGGTGCAGCCCCTAGGACAAATGGGCGCGCAAATCTGGGGACGCAAAGAAGCAAGTCTGGCACCCCTGGCAATTCAAGGCACCCAGTTGCAGCCGATTCATTATCACTCGCCGGTCGCCTCCGCTCAAGTTAAATCCTGCATTCTGCTAGCTGGTTTAATGGCAGCAGGAGAAACCACCGTCACCGAACCAGCAGTCTCTCGGGACCACAGCGAACGGATGCTGCAAGCTTTTGGCGCATCCGTCAGCATCGACCCAGAAACCAACAGCGTGACGGTAACTGGTCCGGCCCAGTTGCAAGGACAACCGGTGATAGTACCAGGAGATATCAGTTCCGCTGCCTTCTGGTTAGTCGCAGGGGCGATCGTCCCTGGTTCGGAACTGATAATTGAAAATGTAGGGGTTAATCCCACTCGTACAGGAGTGCTAGAAGCTTTGCAAATGATGGGTGCAGACATCACCCAGGAAAATCAACGGGTAGTTGCTGGGGAACCAGTAGCAGATTTGCGGGTGAAGTCCGGACCTCTTCAGGGTTGCTCGATCGCTGGTCCCATAATTCCGCGCTTGATTGATGAAATTCCCATTTTGGCAGTAGCAGCCCTGTTTGCCACAGGGAAAACCGTCATCAAAGATGCTGCCGAGTTGCGGGTCAAAGAGAGCGATCGCATTGCCGTCATGGCCGCACAGTTGAACCGCCTGGGGGCAAAAGTTACAGAATTACCGGATGGTCTAGAAATCATGGGCGGCACGCCTTTAACTGGCACCGATGTCCAATCTGAATCGGATCACCGCATTGCTATGAGTCTGGCCATTGCTGCCCTGAACGCCACCGGTACTACCACCATCGGCGGGGCAGAAGCAGCTGCCATTTCCTACCCAGATTTTACAGCTACCCTGGAACAGGTGTTATGTATTTAAAGGATGTCTTGATTGCCTAAGAGCAGAAGTTACTTAGCCATCGATCTACCAGCACGAGGATAAAACCGATGACAAAGATTTTGGTAATTGAAGACGAGCCACCTGTACGCACCAACCTGCTCAAACTTCTGGAAGCCGAGGGGTTTGAAGTCAAGGGAGCTGAAAACGGTTCCGCTGGTGTCTCCTTGGCTATTCAGCAAGTTCCCGATTTGATTCTTTGCGACATTATGATGCCGGAACTGGACGGACATGGCGTGCTCGAAGCCCTACGCCAAAACCCAGCTACGGCGGCAATTCCGTTTATTTTTCTCACTGCTCGGGCCTCGCGATCGGATTGGCGTCAAGGAATGGAATTAGGAGCGGATGATTATCTGACTAAACCATTTACCAGAGATGAGTTGCTGGCAGCTATTGCTACGCGCCTGAAAAAACAGGAAGCTGCTATGGCCAAATATAAGACTGAGCGCAAACGAGCTGAAGAGCTGTCAGAAAAATGCCTCGATCTCCAGGAGTTTGTGAAGGCTAAAGATGATCTTTTGAATAATCTATCCCAGGAGTTACGTCAGCCATTGTCTAATATCAATATGGCTCTACATATGCTCAAATCAGCTCCGGAAGGCTCGCAGCGCCAGCAATATCTGGATATTTTGCAAAAAGAGTTTTCTCGTGAAATCTCACTGATCAATCAAGTCTCAGAACTGCAACAGTTTCTCACCCCTGAAAGTGTCAAGCTTCTCAGTCAATTTAAGCTCTTAAAGGACGAAACAGGTAATGGGACTAATTTGCCCAAATTCGATCGGTGAGTTATCAGTTTTTGCTTGTCAGTTGACCTGACGCTCTCTATACCGGTGAAGAAAACCTCTCTTAACAATATCTGACGTAGTCCTGCTGGCGGGCGATCGCCCATCCGATCGGCGATCGCCCATCCGATGTGCTCGACTCGGAAGTTGGGTTTCACCGGCAGGCTAGGGCGATCGCCACTGGAAAATTAGGCAATTATACCAGATAATGTCGGATTAATTTAATAATCTTTATAAAGATTACCTGTTAACCCATGGACTCCCCGAGAAGGTCGGGAAAATACTGAGATCTAGTCCTAGCCTCACGATCGACCCGATTTCTGGGAATACTTGATAAATGTTCTCGCCTATGGGATGAATATTGACTATAATTTTCAATAGCTCCTAGGAGGAGCGCCAGTGGGCTAGATTGTCGAGGCAACAAGCCACCGGCAGGACTTCCGAAGCACAGTTAGAGAATCATCAAAAATATGGATAAATTAGAAACCCGGTTTCTACTGGAAGGGCAGTTTCTGGGATTTGGACTTGAAGATGGTTACAAAATCAAATATTTGCGGTTGGCCACCGCAACAGGGGAAGACTGGATCAAAATGGACAAAAGGTTACGTGCCGGGCTCTACGGTCATTCTTTCACCCCAGGAGACTGGATTCAAGTTTCTGGCAAGCAAAAATATCAGCCCAAAACTGGCCAATTTAAGCTCAAAGCTGACGAAGTAGTGGCGATCGCCGCTCCTCAAGGCCCCAGGACTGCCGCCCCCCCAGCCACGGCCAAACCAGGCAAGGCCCGGGTTTTAGTCTGTCAAAAATCTGATTGTGGCAAACGTGGCAGCTTGAAAGTCTGCCAGGCTTTAGAGTCGGCCCTGTGTGCCAGCGGTCTTGCAGATCGGGTGGAGATCAAGAAAACTGGTTGCTTGAAAAACTGCAAAGCTGGTCCCAACCTTGTGGTTATGCCCGATAAAACCCGCTATAGTCGCATTGGTCCTCGCGAAATCCCAGCATTAATTGAAAGACATTTTTCACAGCGAAGCGAATGTGCGAACCCAAAATTGACAGAGCCCAAAGTATCACTTGACTAGATGGGAGCCAAGCCCGATCGCGCCGGTAAAGTGATACTACCTGGGGTTTTTGCCTTCGCCAAGGTTCCCCGAGAACCCCGACCATAGTTTTTAAGTCTTCCGGTGTCATTTTCTTGCACTTTTCGAGGAGCTAATGATCCAGGCCGTGCAATCAAAAATTGTCACGGCTTGACGCGAGTGGCTTTTTGCCCTAAAATATCACGTCAGACAAGTTACATGAGGAAAAGGAGATAGGAAAACATGCCAAGGATCACAGTTGACAGCCAGCAAAATTGCGTAGAGATCAGGCCCGAATGGATGGACAACCTGCAAAAGGTAGCGGCGGAGGCAACTTTGGAGCCTGGGACTTATGTGCTGCGGATCAATAGTGGCAGCGTTAGCTATGGACCGGAAGATAACGCAAAGCCATTTGCCTTGCTGTGGATATACGGAGGCAAATTCATTGACCTCCAGACTGGTTCGCAAAACATCGCGACTTGGGAGACTTTGAACGGATATGGTGATACGCTCACATTAGAAGTGAAAAAGACCGTGACTGTTAATGCTTTATTCCTGGATACCAACAAGGCGGATAACAAGGGTCAAGTGAGTATTTCGATCTTGCCTGACAATGAATCTTAAGAAGGATACTCTGATATGGCTCCCGACTGATATAGTCTGAAGAAATAGTATAGCCGATGGCCTGCCTTCACGGGGAGGCGATCTTTTTTTTGCTAATTGTGAATTGCTGGGGAACGAGATATGATTTTTATTTATCAGTTCAAAATTTCCTGGAGCGCGATCGCTTGCTTATCAGTACAAGGGTTTCGATGTTTAGATGACCCAGGCGGGGTTTACTTTTTTGTCACTCTCTTTCTTTGATACTTCATTCAATAAGCTTGAAAATTACTCACCAGGAAATAATCAGGGAAACCCCTATCAATTTTTCATATTTGTATATATATGTCTAAATATAGTCAATAGCGCTTGACATTCTCCCCACTCCCCCACTCACTGACAAATACTCTCGATCCGATGTGAGTAAGGCATAGCTGCTGCCAGGGGATCTGGTTGGGATGAGACATAAACCTGTAAAATAGGGGTACATTGCAGCCGCGTAAGTAATTTCGATGAGTAATTCTTCAGATCCCGATCGACAGTCTTCAGGTGATTTCCAGAAAAGAAAATACCCGGATGAACCACCCAAAGGCGACGGCACCCAAGAGGAAAGCCAAACCACCACAGGTCGTATCTTGGTACTTTTTTTCTCAGAAAGCGCCTCAGGCAAAAAGCCCCTCGATCTTGATGAGTGGGTGGCCATAATTGTGGCATTGTTAACTATTGGCAGCATTTTCGCTTGGTCTATTAGCCCACGACCAGGAGGCGGGCGCTGGCCTTTCGCTTCAAAGGAGCCTCTGTCCCCAGTAGACTCTCTGGTAACTTCTGGTGATGTAGGAGACTCTAGTCCCACACAATTATCTCCAGAGGGCTCTGCGGCGGTAACTGCTAAGACACCGGCTGATCGAAAACCAGTATCATTGCTTCCCCCAGCGATGACGATACCCGGAGTGATTCCAACTTCAGAAGAAGTTGACTTACCCCAAACCAAAAAGCCCCAAATACCGGCACCAACGGACTCCATAGTTGAGCCTGAAACACCACCGGCACAGACTGATTCCACAGCTGAGCCACCAGAAACACCTAGCGATCTCGCGGTGAGATTCAAGGATGTTCCGGATGACTTTTGGGCAGGTCCTTTTATTACAGCTTTAGTTGAGCGCGATCTTTTAGATGGTGACGCCGATGGTAATTTCAATCCTAATGCACCGATGACCCGTGCTGAATATGCCGTCGCCCTGCCAAAAGCCTTTAAGGAAAATCCGACTCGGAATCAGTTGAATTATCAGGATGTTCCCAGGAATTCGCCAGCTGGTGATCCCATTAAGAGAAGCACCGAAACGGGATTTTTAAGAGGCTATCCCGGAGAAATATTCCGACCGGACCAACCCATGCCGCGAGTGCAGGTGATTGTCTCCCTGGCTAACGGATTAGGATTAAAGGCCCCGTCTAATCCCAATCAAATCCTCCAGCGCTACCAGGATGCCGATCGCCTACCAGAATATTCCCTCCCGGCGGTGGCAGCTGCAACCCAAGCGGGTCTTGTGGTTAACTATCCCAATCCCTCACGGCTTAATCCCAACCAAGTCGCTACTCGGGCTGAAGTTGCTAGCTTGATTCATCGCGCCTTAGTTCTCCAAGGAAAGCTGCCAGAAATTTCCTCTGAGTATATTGTTCAGCCAGATTAATTCCTCAGACAGCCAACTGGATCTTTTGGGATCTTTAGTTGGCTGACTGACTTGACTTGGGTCCAGTCCGCTTACAGACCCGATCGCATGGGGTGCGTCGTGTCTCCTCTTTTATGGGACTAGCACTCCCGGTAGAGCGATCGCCTGTCCGGGAGCCTGCAGCATCAGGAGACACAGCTAGCGGTGGCAATTTAGTCTTTTGGTTCTTTTCCGCCCGTCACTTGATCTCCTAGGGCCTTGATATCCTCTACCAACTCCTTGCGAGTAGAAGCACGGGCCAAATAGCGCCAAACAAACCAAGCTGAATACCCGATCCCGATTATTTCAAACAGCGGTGATAGCAGGGGAAGATCGTTAATAGCATCGATCGCAGCTAGGGTCACCTTAATTGTCACAAAGGCCGCCACAATCAGAACTATCGTGGTTATTGGTCCCTGGTATTTAGCAAAGAAATCCCCTAGGTAATCTAGCTTACCCAAGTACTCTAGCGCTTGCTGCCCATATTCCTTCAACTGCGGTTTGGCCCAGCGTACCGACTTGGGTTTGCTGATTTCACCGGATGGTTCATTCACGAAATCGCTCGAAGTTTTTACCTCGGGTTCGGCGGTGGGAGTTGTCCCCTCGGGCTCTTTCACTGGTTGATCTGTAGATTCTAGATCTGCCATATTGTTATCTCACTCAATTACAATCTGTTGGAGGGGGTGCTAGGTGGAAGGACACCCACCTACTTCACTCATTCACTAATTCAAAAACATACTTGACAGTAAAACAGAGCTGGATTATTTGCAAGCCTGGATAATTACTATCAATTCTCTATTATAATAATAAACTATCTCGACTGATGTCCAGTGCTAATGGCTAATGGCTAATGGCTAATGGCTAATGGCTAATGGCTAATGGCTAATGGCTAATGGCCGCAACGGCATTGGGAGAATAAGCGGGACGCGCACCACCGTCAGTCCTAACTCGGCGGCGGTGGTCTACATTGTTAAACCCCGCCGAACGTCGGGTTATCAGCTGGAATCCTTCATCAGCTAATTTCTTTAAGGTTGTCTCATTAAGATTGTCGAAGACGAAGACGCAAACAGCTGTAAACCCCGATGGTAGCACAGCCGTTTCCTCCCGATAGCTTGCGGCCTGGAAAAAATCGCCGCTCGTAGGGTTTGGGACTGAATACTGCCACCTGCATAAGTTTAACATCAGGGAGTTTTGACGGTGGGCGCCACCCACTTTTTTACGGCTCAATTTGGTTCTCGACGGGTGCCGCTTGTGCTGGAGGAAGCATTCTCTGTAATTGCTGCCTGCGAAACTCGGCGGCGGCGTCATTGATTTGTTGGCGCTGTTGAGTCCTGAACTCATTCATGTTCATACCATTATTCAGCCGCGCCCGGTGGATCAGGTCGTAGACGCTGCTGGAATTGCTAGCACCGGAGAAGGGGTCTGAACTGCCATCGGGGGTGCGCAAGTCCTCTAAAGGATCGATCTTGCTAGCTTGCGCTAACCCAGGCATGGGCAATAATAGGGATGCTGTTGACAGTCCAGCCAGAAGACTCAGAACCAGACTGGTGTAAGGTTTCATCGATTTTGTTGCTTTCATTTTTTCTCCTAGACGGCTTCAAGACAAGGTCCGACGCAGCAGGGGTTGAATGCCTAGTAGGGCTACGCCATCGAACAAAAGCAGAACTAACAGGGCTCCTCCAAAGGTGACATCACCCCAAGGTGCTGACATGACAATGTTACTCAATCCCCAGTCACTGTGTAGATATAGATAACGAATGGGTTCGATCGCGTAACTCAGGGGATTGAGAGTAACGACGATTTGTAACCAGTTGGGCATGAAGGATAGGGGGGCCAGGGCCGTGCTTGCGAACAGCAGGGGCAAATTCGTGACAAATATCACGGCTATCAGTTCTATGTGACCCGGCAGGGCAAAGGCTAGCCCCAAGCTTAACCCTGTCACTCCCAATACTAATAATAGAACAATCAGGGCGATCGTCCCTAGTCCTGCTACATCTGGCAGACCAGCACCCAGGAAAGCTCCCGCCGTGACAATTACTGCGGCTTGGAGCAAACTCAGGGTCACTATATTAATTGCCGATGCCAGGACTATGGAGAACCGGGAAGCTAACGGCGCTACCAGTAACCGGTTCAGGAAGCCAAATTCCCGATCGAACATCACCGGTAATCCGGCATTCAGAGCACCGGCGAAGGCTGTAAACACGATCACGCCAGCACCCAGAAACTGTTCGTAACTGGCGATTTCTCCAAATAAGCCTTTGGGAGCATTTTGAAACAAGGCGCCGAACAAAATTAACCACATCAAGGGTTGAATAATGCCAGCGATCAGGGTTGAGGGACGACGTTGCAGCTGGATAAACAGGCGCTTGGTTAAAGCGAGGGTTTCTTGAGTTACTTCGCCGAAGCTGAACCCTGCCTTGATATTTGTTTTAGCTGCTGCGGTCTGGAACTTTAAGTCTGGTTTTTCAGGGGTAACAGTGCTACTCATCTTGGGATTTTGGATGTTATCTACAATGCTTTTGAATTTATAGCAAAAGCTGATATGCAGCAGTTGCAACAAAGGAGGCAGAGCCTCTATAATCTTGTTACCAGGCTAGAGCCTAGTAACGATGATAGCTGTGTTTTATCGCATATTCTGCTTTTTTTCTTTCTTCAGATCGCGGGTGCCTACTGCTGCCAATTCAGCATCATTGATCGTTTGTCCTGTGGCAGCGAGGTAAACATCATCTAAACTGGGGCGAGATTGGGCAATGCCAAAGGTGGGTAAACCAGCATCCTGCAATGCTTTCTGTACAGTCATCAAGGCGTCACTTTGCGGAGTTACCACTAAGTTCAGGGAGTTGCCTTGAGCCGCATTTACGATCGCCGACTGTACCATTGGTAAAGTCGAGAGCATCTCTTTGGCTTTTTCGGCTTCTTCGGCAGGGGAAAATTCCCGGATGCGCAGGGTGATGCGATCGCCTCCCACCCGGTCTTTCAATTCCGAGGGTGTTCCCGATGCTATGACCACACCTTTATCTACGATTGCCACGCGATCGGCTAAAGCGTCAACTTCTTCTAGATAATGGCTAGTAATCAACACCGTTGTCCCATCCGATCGCAGTTGACGCAAGAAATTCCATACCGCCATCCGGCTTTCGATATCCAGTCCCACTGTCGGTTCATCTAAAACCAGGACATCTGGTTGATGCAGTAGTCCTGCTGCTAAATCTAAGCGCTTCCGCAAACCGCCCGAGTAGGTGCCCGTCTTTTGATTGGCATATTCTTGCATACCTAGCAAGTTGAGGGCCTTATTAATCCGTTCTGGGATAATTTTGCGGGGCAGATGGTAAAGTGCTGCTTGTAATTCTAGCAGTTCTCGTCCTGTGAGCACCTTATCCAGAGCCACTTCCTGAGCTACATAGCCCAAGAGTTGTCTAGCTGCTTTGGGGTTGTCCAGAACTGAGATGCCTGATACTTCAATCTTGCCACTGTCGGGGGTACTTAAGGTACAAAGACAGCGTAAAGTTGTGGTTTTCCCTGCGCCATTGGGACCGAGGAGCCCAAATATCTCTCCCGGTTCTACTTTGAGGGTAACGTCTTTCACTGCTGTCACGCTGCCGTAACGCTTTTGCAGATTTTCGATTAAAACAGCTGGAGCCATTGGTCTGGTTTCCTTTGGGGATGCTACATAAATCTTAACATGCTTTCGATCTATTGTATGGGGGTTGCCGCATTTGCTGACCAGCCGCTGAAACCCACCGCCACAGGAGCCTAATCTTTATACACTTAACCGGGCCGATGCTCCTCCATCAATACTCAGTGCTTGACCTGTCATGTAAGAAGATTGGTCGAAGTCAGCTAAAAAAAGAATCCCTCGGGCAATTTCTTCAGGGGTTGCTACTCGGCCAATTACTATTCTTTCTCCCATTTTATCCAGCATTTCTTCTGCACTTATACTTGAAATTTCTTCTGGTAATCCTTCCCTTAGCATCTGCGTGTCCACTGACCCTGGTAATATAGAATTAACCCGAATATTTTTTTGTGCTACTTCGATCGCTAATGAGCGAGTGAAGCTCACTATTCCTCCTTTGCTGGCTGCATAGGCTGTACAATTTGCATAAGTAGCGATCGCATGCAATGAACTCACATTTACGATACTACCTTGACTCTCTTGCAGCAGCTCATAAGATGCTTTCGATAACAAAAATGCCGCCCGCAAGTTCACCGCCATCACGCGATCCCATTCTTCTACATCTGTCTCTATTATCGGCTTGCATATCATCATCGCAGCATTGTTGATCAAGGCGTCCATTCTGCCTATCTTATTTTGAATTTCTGTTACTGCTCCTGATATCTCTTCTGGGGATGAAATGTCTGCTTGAATATAGCGATCGATGCCAACAATTTTATGTTCATTTTTTTTGTCAAGGCCAACAACCTGCCATCCTTGATCTGAGAATAGTTTGGCCGTGGCCGAGCCAATACCCCCTGCTGCACCAGTGATTAAAACCACTCGCTTCATGTTTTTCCCCTCTCCTGGGTACCATAACTTTCCCTTACTTCCATCTCAGGGAGCAAACCACCCTGTGCCTGTCTCTTGATTAGCATACTCTTGCAACAAGAGCAAGTTTAGGGCATAATTAATCCTTTCTGGGATAATTTTGCCGGTGGGACCACCGAGCCCAAATATCTCTCCCGGTTCTACGGGTGAGGGTAACGTCCTTCACGGCTGTCACGCTGCCGTAACAATGACTACAGATTTTCGATCTATACAGCCCGATCCATTGGTCTGGAGTCCTTTGGGGATGCTATAGAAATCTTAACATGCTTTTTCTCTTTTGTAGGGAGTTGCAGCCCTTACTGGTCTAATTAACATTATCTGACTATTCGATATAATTTTGGGGATAGAGGGACAAAAATAACTATAACAGATAGAGCATAATTTGTCAAGCTTCGCCTTGGGAAAGGGGGAAAGGGGGCTTTACTTTTAACTCGATCTGTGCCATAAGCAAAGCCCGCCTAGGCGGGCTTTGTGAGATTACTCCCACCCATCGTGAGGGTGAAGATTACCTACAAACTTGGGATAGCGCTAATCAGAGTCTGAATATTCTCAGCACCGGTGCTAACCAAGTAATGGGTAACTGGCAAACTATCAATCACCATGGCAGTGCAAAGTAGCATCATGTACAGGATGGAATATTTGAACATGGATTTTGCCAAAGGTTTATCAGATGGATTCTGTAACAACTGCCAGGCTTTTTTGAGAAAGATCGCGCCCAACAAGAGAGCGATCGCGCCATAAACCAAGCCAGAGGAACCCAAGGGATAAATCAGCAACAGGGAAACTGGCACCACTAACAGGGAGTAAACCCAGATTTGCCAAGTAGTAGACTCTTCACCCTCAACTACAGGTAGCATGGGAACGCCAACAGACGCATAATCATTCTTAATCATCAGCGCCAAAGCCCAGAAATGAGGAGGCGTCCACAGGAAGATCAGGGTAAATAGTAGCCAAGGCGTCCAACCCAAATTACCGGTAACAGCGGCCCAACCTACTAAGGGCGGAATGGCACCAGCAGCACCGCCAATCACAATATTTTGGGTGCTATGACGTTTCAGGAAATGGGTGTAGACCAACATATAGAAGACTATACCAGACATGGCTAGTAAAGCCGCTAGCAGGTTGGCAAAAACAGTTAACAGGGTAAAGGAGAGAATTGCTAGAATGATTGCAAAGATGAGAGCATGGCGCGGCTGTACCGTACCGGAAGGCAAAGGACGCTTGCGAGTGCGTTCCATTGCATAGTCGATGTCGAGATCGTAAATACAGTTAAGGGTTTGAGCAGATGCTGCTGCCAGGGTTCCCCCAGTCAGGGTCACCAACAGTAATATGGGGTCTACCCTTCCCGACGAGGCGATCCACATACTAGCAGCTGTGGTAATCAGCAGTAAGGGGATAATTCGAGGCTTAGTTAACTGATAGTAACTGCGAATTACTTCGAGAAAGTTCTGAGTCCGAGGGGATAAATTAACCTCAATTAATTCTTGCATGGATTCCAATGTTGAAAAAACTTCTATTATTTTATCCCATTTTGACAAAAAAATGCTACAATTGCTCATTATTGAGCAGTCGGTTTTAATTTTAACCGACTGCTCGCCTCTAGCCTTTGGGTTTAAACCCCCTACGGGATAACAGCGAAGTGAATAACTGTATCATCATTAAATCAAAGTCTTAACAGTGGCGATTGTTGTTCCTTAAATGGTTTCCCGATCGGGGGCGATCGCTGGGATCTCTATCTCTTATTCCCACCACTGTAAAAGCTACCAATGTCCCCAGTAATGCGGCACCAATAGCCTGGTGAGCAACTGTCAGGGGTTCTACTTGCAGATGTAACCAGAAGGTAGCAACTCCCAAAATTATCTGCAAAACTAACAAGGCCCCGGCTCCGTAAGCTAGACGCCTGAGCAGCGGATGTAATGCAGGAGTGCGTAAAGCTAGAATCACTAGGATCCCAGTTGCTAGGGTAGGGGGGACCACGCCAGCAATGTGGCTATGCATCACTGCACATAGCTGGCTATATCCAAAACATTGATGCAATGCCCACTGAGAGGCAACCAGTCCGCCTAATATACTTTGTAGATAAACCAGAATTGCCCCAGTTAAGCCGATCCCAGTTAATTTTCCAGCTGCCCCGGTACCTTGATAAGGTTCTAGTGCCATGCCGATCGCTACTAGGGTGGTGAAAAATAACAGAGCACATCCCAGATGGGCGGCGACGATATCAAACCTCAGCAGTTCGGTAACGGTAAGTCCTCCTAAAACTCCCTGGAAGATGACTAACCCTAGTGCGCCAGTAGAGGCCCAGGGGAGCCAGTTGGGTAGTTGCTGGCGATACCACCAGCTTAATCCCACTAGGGCGATCGCCATCAATCCAATCAACCCCGCATCCAACCGGTGAAACCACTCCAGAAATACCTGAAGATTCATTTCCTGCGCCGGCACTAGCTTGCCGTAGCACAATGGCCAATCCGGACAGGCCAGACCCGCATTCATCACCCGCGTGGCACTCCCGATCGCCATCAGCAGCAGCGTCGCGATCGCCATTTTCCAGGTTAGGCCACGGATACGCCCTTGAATTTCTCCTGCCGAAGTCAAATTTTGATGCAGTGCTGACTCAGTCATATACCACTTTGAAACCTTATTGTTATCTCTATCAAGTTACCAATGAGCTTGCGCTCACATCTTCTTTACTTATATCAGGCTGTCCCTAGAAGCCAAAAGCCTTTGTAATTTCTTCCGATTTTGACGAATTGTTAATTTATATTTCTGTTTTTTATTATAAAGTTGATAAACTTAACATAATCTGGCGACCGGCGCTTTTAGTGTCAACAGCACTCTAAGGATAAACAAACACAAGGTTTTGAAATAGTAGATTAGATATAAAATTGTCTGCAAACCAATGGGCGATGCTTATGGTGTGTCAACTCTGGTGTGTCAACTCAAATGCATGATATATCAGCCCAGGTTAGCTAGCTAGCTGAGTATAGGAATAAATGTTGAGATAATATCGATCTAATATAAAATCACAATATATGACGTGATATCTATATCAGCTTTTGGCCTGTAGGTTAGTTTGGGACTGCTGTTGCTGGCGATCGCGCCTGTCGTAGTGGCGGAGGAAGCGATCGCATTTCTAAGAGGATTTACGCAGACATAAGATCTAGGAGTGGTCTATTCTGCTAGTTGCAGCCAACCCCTACGGATCGCGTATAGTAGCCGGTCGATCGCAGAGTAATCTTCTTCACTAAGTGTATTTTCGAGAAGCACCGATCTCAGTTGTTGCCGGTGATTCATAGTCACTTTTCCAGAACGACAAACCTGAAAGACCAGTTCTGCAATTATGAAACTTGGTGGAAATGCTTGATATTGAAGCATGGTACTGACAATCCTCTCAGTTTTCTGAACAGTTTTTTCACAGCGTAAAGATTTATTAATGTAAGTTAATAAATCTGATGATGATGCTACCAAATTAGATTTTCAGCTCAAAAACGCTGTAAAATTACTATTTAAGACTAATGTTAATTCGGAGCCATCACTGTGATAATCAATTTGCCAAATGGTGATGATTGTCACCCCTAATGTGAAGATCGATTGTTAAAAGAGAATTATGAAGATTTAATTAAGATTGGAAATTAGCAATTGGTCAGCTAGTCAGAACTACATCGCTAGACGGATAACCTTGGTGCAAGGGCTAGGAAATTATGATGGGAGAAAGGGAAGCGATCGGCAACTAATCCTCGACTGTGAGCAATCCACTTTGCAAGCCGTCCAGCACGAGATTAATGAGATTATGCTCTCGATCGTCGATCTCGTCTCCCGATCGCAGGGGCGAACTCAGCAAATGCAGATCCAGGCTAGAAATGCGCTGACGGACAAATATCTGAGTGACAACTTGCTCGATCTTGAGCTGACAGAGGATTACTTCAGGTGTCATCGTACTTGGTGAAACTCGATGTTCCTAGTATCGGCTCGGGCAATGGATGGTGGTGTGATGAAATCATGGCACAAGAGTGAATTCACGCTTGTGAAGAGGTGCTGCGAGCCGCAAGTTATATGTGACACTCACAAAGTTAGTTGAGTGATGCCGATCACACCTGCTTAAGGGAGCATCAGGGACAGGGGTGTTTCTAGGCCATGAGCCTGCATGAGTGGCCCATCGGCCATTACTTCCCGGGGAGGACCATCGGCGAGGATCTGGCCTTGGTTAAGTAAGAGGACGCGATCGCACAGTTCCAGAATCAGTTCTAAATCGTGGGAGGAGATGACTAGGGTTTCCTGGGAGTCTCGCAAGAAGTCGATCAGGCGACGCCGGGCCCGCAGATCCAGGTTGGCGCTGGGTTCGTCGTAAATCACTAGCTGGGGGTGCATCGCTAAGACAGAGGCGATCGCCACCATCCGCTTTTCTCCCCCAGACAAGTGGTGGGGTACTCGCGCAGCTAATTCTAAAACACCTGTCAGGGAGAGGGCTGTTCGCACGCGGTCATCTACTTCCGCCGGTGACAAGCCAAGATTTTCCGGACCAAATGCGACATCATCCCGGACTGAGGCGGAAAATAACTGATCGTTGGGATTCTGAAATACTAGGCCGATTTCCCGACGAAACTCCCCAGCTACTACTGGCTTGTCCCAGAGTACAATTTCACCAGCAGTGGGCTGCAAGACGCCGCAAACTAATAAAAAGAAGGTGGTTTTACCAGCACCATTGGGACCAATCAGTCCGACTCGTTCTCCTGGCTGTATGGTCAGACTCAGATTCTGTAAGACATGGGGTTTGTCTGGGTAGGAGAAGCAGAGATCGCAGATGGCGATCGCGGGTTTAACGTTCCTCATGAGATAGCTGGGATAGCTTTTTCATTCTTTACCTTAAAATAACCACGAACTTAAGGCAAGCATTAAGAAACCAGGTTTTTAAAAAAACCTGGTTTCTCAGCTATAGTGAGATCGTGAGAGGTATCCCCTGGCATCTTCGGGAACATTCCCGCGTTGCTTTCGTCATCTCGCCATCAAGATCTTTAAAGATGAACTTCCCAACTCAGTTTCCCCCTTGCTACTCGATTAGGAATTGCTTTACCTAGTATAGAAGTGACCTAAAATTTTTCAGCATCATAAATTTCTCCTGTTATAATTACAAAATGAAAGTGGGATTGTGTTGTCATAATTCGCACTTATGGACTGGTTCTACGAGCAGGGTGATGTTACTCATATCGATAACTTGAACTGGATCGCCGGGCTTGAGAGTGATAAATTGCTCGCAGCGGGCGGGCCACCAAGTACCTCGAAAATACACGCACCCTTCTCGATAAGGACCGACGATAGTCTCAGATACTTTGGCTTTTCCTATGAAACCCAACTGTGAGGTTTTACCTTGAGAACTTTTGGATTCTAGGAGTTGCTTTACCTGGTAGATAACTAACATGAAAATTTTCAGCATTATATAAATGTATCCTGTTTTAGTTACAAGTGAAAATGCGAGCTGTTTGGGAGCTTTTTGCTGCTATTAATTAGAATGAGCTACAAGGAAAAGGTTCCACGAGCAGGGTGATGTTGTTCAGATCGATAACTTGAACTGGATCGCCGGGCTTGAGAGTGATAAATTGTTCGCAGCGGGCGGGCCACCAAGTGCCTCGAAAATACACGCGCCCTTCTCGATAGGGCCCGACGATGATCTCAGATACTTTAGCTTCTCCTGTGAAGTCCAACGGTGAGGTTTCGCGATCGGGACTAGCATCTTCTAGGAATTGCTTTACCTGGTAGATAACTGACATGAAAAGTTTCAGCATCATATAAATGTCTCCTGTTT
>JBFRWI010000012.1:0-9085 GCA_051439505.1 Hormoscilla sp.
CAACGGCACGGAACAGGATGCCCTCGCAGAGTATCTCGCTGCCAACTTCCCCGCCGATGACGACCCCGCGACACCTGAGTTCGATGTCCCAGATGTGGGTCCGGAGTCGGACGATCGCATTCAGAACTTGGCCGCGCGATCGGATACAGTCTTGGAAGATGCACCACCGATGCCCATGCCAGGAATGGGAACTCCAGGCAATGACATCTTAATTGGCAAAACCACCGACGATACAATCGCGGGAGGTTTGGGAGATGATGCTATCCTCGGTGGGGACGGGGACGATCGCCTCTCGGGCGACCCTGGGAATGACCTGCTCTTGGGGGGTCCGGGTGCCGACAGTCTGCTGGGAGGCATGGGAAATGATACCCTCCTTGGGATTGAGGGAAATGACTTCATCGATGGTGGTTCCGGTGACGACATCCTCAGCGGTGGTGCGGGTCAAAACATTCTCCTGGGCGGCACTGGTAGCGATACCTTTGTGCTGCGAACGGGCGCAGCAACGGCAGACCGTCGTGAGGCTGACGTGCTGGTAGAATTTGAGGTGGGCGTGGATGCGATCGGGCTTACTGGCCGCATCACATTTGCCGACTTGGTACTGGAGTCTCTGGGTACCAGCACTCTGATTAAAATCGATGATGGCAGCGATCGGATCTTAGGTTTCGTCAACCGGGTAACGCCCGACGAACTATCGCCCAATAGCTTCGTTCAGATAGATATTGGTCAGGTGTAGTCGTTCGTAGTGGCAGCGTAGGGTGGGCATCGCCCAGCTGACGCTACGAGTTCGATCGAGAATAGTTCATTGCTAATTAAAAAATTCAAAATTGAAAATCGATCGCTAGCAAATAACAAGCAACAACTAACCACTGACATAGTGGGCAATGCCCACTCTACCCACTAGAAAACATTTCATCGGGGTTAGCAGATTTTTCCTTCTTAGTAACAGCTTTGAAAATCATGCTATCACCACCGTTAGCCTTAGCTTCAGACCAAGCCTCGCCAGCGGTAATCATCAAGGTAATTTCCGTAGAATCCCGTTGAGGAATAGTGCTGCTGACTCCCTGAGATAGGGTGATATAGGTACTAATTTGAGATGAGGGATGAACAATTTCCAAAGCATTAACTTCTGCACGGATGATTCTCGCGACCTGCTGGGCACCTTCTGCATCTGTGTTGGGAAGAATGATGCCAAAGGTGTCTCCGCGATAACGGGCCACTAAATCAGCCGGACGCTTGACCGCCTGACCGATCGCAGTGGCCACCCGTTGCATGCATTCATTGGCAGCAGTTTCGCCACAGATATAGCTATAGCGTTTGAAAGCATCAATGCGGCACAGAATCAGAGACAGGGGCTGATTTTCTCTCGCCATACGTCGCCATTCTTGGCTTAAATGCTCGCTAAACCTGCGTCGATTTGCTATTCCTGTTAATGGATCGACCACGCTGATATTTTCTATCTGTTGATGCAGGGCTTCTATTTCTATATTGGCTGCGAATTGGGAACGGGCCTGGCGCTCGTACAGACTGACCCAGAAGTAACAAATAACCACAGACAGCAATAAATATAAACAAGCATCGGCGTTCAAGATCCCAGAGGATTTGCTCAAAGGCAGACGCAAGATGCCATGGGCGACGCCAAAATAGAGGAGTGGCAGTAGCTGAGATTGCAGGTGGACTTGCCAGAGAACGGGGATGCAGGTAGCCTGGGTGAAAAACATCAGACTCCAGATCGTCGGGTCAAATTCAGCTAACCCCATGACGCTGCGCAGGATCTGTGGCAGTAAAGTCACGCACCAGGATAAACAGAATATCTGCAAGCTGGGGCGAAAGCTAAACAGCTTGATTTTCTGCAATCCCCAGCAGGCTAGCAAACCCAGTATGCTAGCTAGACGTACTATCCATAACCCATCAGAGAACATTAGGCGCGAAAAGACGGCTTCGACAATGGTAATGCCTCCCAGACTACCCGAGACGATCCAGATTAACAGTGCTAGCCGCTTGAGGATAAAGTCTTTGCGCCACTTACGATAAGTGGGCGCCGTGGGGTCGCGATCGTCGGAGAACTCCTCTGGTACCGGTAACTCTGACCGTTTTGGTGATGACTTTCCTACTCCCTGATTCATGGCTCGATCCTATGACACTTGCCGCAGTCTGCGGCCTGACTACACCCTGTAACAGGATCTTATCGCGCTGTGGCGCAGCGTGCGATTTCCGCGTCCCCGCGTCTCATGCCTTCACTGTCTGGGTCAAAACGCGATTCAACTTGCCACTGACATATCCTTCTAAGTCGAGGGTAACGTAGAGAAAGCCAAATTCTTGAAACGCTGCCACTAACTTCGGTAACTCCGTGCTGGAGACAAATTCGGAAATCTGTTCTGGTGGTAATTCTATCCTCGCCGTGTCCCCTTCGGAACGGACTCGGATATTTTGCCATCCCAAGGAACGCAAATATCTTTCTCCTCTACCCACCCGCTGCAATTTCTCAATGGTAATTTCTTCTCCATAGGGCAGGCGGGAACTCAGACAGGGTTGGGCAGGTTTGTTCCACCAGGGTAAAGCTAAAGCTTTTGAGATTTCTCTGACTTCTGCTTTACTGACTCCTACTTCTGCTAAGGGCGATCGGGCCCCGCGTTCTTGGGCCGCCTGGATCCCGGGACGATAATCTTGCAAGTCATCAGCATTGACTCCATCTACTACATAAGGATAACCCCGTGCTAAGGCTAAGGGTTTCAAGGTATCGTGCAATTCGCTCTTGCAAAGGTAACATCTATTGACTGGATTAGAAGTATAATTAGGATTATCCATCTCATGAGTTGATACGATTTCATGGGCAATGCCAATTTCTGCTGCCTGCCTGCGGGCATCTGCCAACTCTTCTGGTAACAGAGATGGGGAGTCTGCCGTTACGGCCAAGGCCCGATCGCCCAAAACATCGTAAGCTATTTTCGCCACCAAAGTGCTATCTACCCCGCCCGAATAAGCGATCAGCACCTTATCCATCTGGGCAAACAAACTTTTTAATTGTGCCAGTTTTTGCTCTTTATCCATTCTCCATTCTCCTCAAAATTCCCGCCTTGAGAAAATCGCGATCGCGATCGCCAGCAGTCCGATGGTGTAAACTAAACCATAGCTAGCATTCAGAAGTAGATTCTGACCATCTGGCAAAGCGGCCATGCCATAGACCGCCAGATTTTTCAGATCCAGGCGAGACAGATCTGGGAAAATCAAATATATGCCATCAGTCATGCGAGAGAAATTGGGATTATTCACCAACTGATTCAGTCGGACCATATCACCAGACAAGTTTCCCATCAAATATACCCCAAAAGTTAGCAGGGTGCCTAGCAGAGGTCTTGTCAACACGCCGAACAGGATCGCTACCGCCGTAATTAATGATAATTGGATTAGCAGAAACACCGCTGCGATCGCCAATGCCGCCAATGATGGATAGGCCGTTTTACTCAGGCCGCATATTCCCAGATAAAGCACCATCATTGCCGCCACCAAGACTGCTAGTGTTGCAGATAAACCTAAATGCTTACCCAGGATCAACTCTGAATAACTTATTGGTTTAGCAACTAAAATATAAACCGTGCGCCTTTCTATTTCTTTACTTATCAGTCCCGTGCCCACAAACACTGCTACGATCAAACCCAAGACCGTCATTGCCCCCAGTCCCACATCTAGGAACATTTTATCCTCTGTTGCTGCCGCCACCTCTGGTAAAATTTGCAGCGACCCCACTAGCAACAACCCAAACAACAAGATCAAGTACAGTACCCGATCGCGGATCGTTTCTACAAACACATTCTTCGCTATTACCAATATTCTCCTTGGATTCACCCTCCCTTCTCCTTTCATCAATTTGAATTTTTCAAGGTTGCACAAGGACGATCGGGCTTGTTGATTATTCTTGCCAGCTATATATCTGTTGATGTCCCTTCCAGTTTGAAATTAGCAATTATCCATTAGCAAAAAGGGAAAATCTCTCAACCATCATCCCCTGTGCAACAATCTTAAATTGTCAATTTTCCATTCTCCATTCACCATTTTTCAATCTCCAATTCCCAGTCCATCTTCTTCATCCACAATTTTTCCCAGTCAATTTTCACCACAAATGCACTGTCCCTGAAATCCCGCTGCATCAGACTGGGGTCATTTTCTAACCATTCCTGGATGGTCAAGCCGAAATTTATCCAACAGCTGATTACCAAATAGCCGAGAAATAATATCACTAGCTTTTGCCGGGCCGCTGGTGCCGGAATCTTCAACTTATTTTTTGACTCCATAAACTCCGGTATTGCCGCGATCGCTGCCGCCAAGGGAGGACAGTATATCCACACCCAACTGGCCTCCGGGAGCATGTTAAATGCCAACAGGCATATTAAGATACTCATCACCCAGCTATTTACCGAAATTCCCAATATATTCAATGGCTTTTCTTTCGTGTAATACCACAGCCCGATCGCGCTAAATACCAAAGACAATCCTACTAATATCTCCGTATTTATCTCTTCCGTCACCAATATTAACACCGCGCAAAACAGCGTCAAAAGCATGAAAGTTTTCCCCGATACCAACTTTTCTGGGATTAGGGGTTTTTGCATTCCTAATAGAGATTCCAAAAATTTATCCATTGCTTTAACTCGTCAACAATAACTCAAAAACTAGCAGCAGGGAAATTGTACTATAGCTCAAAGAATGTGCTTGCAGAATTGTCAGCACTCTCACGCTCGCCGGATTGAAAAAGTTGGACGTCTTGATAAATTGAACGTTTGACTCCAATGGTTCGGCAAATAATACTTCATTCCGCAAATACTCTAACCCTTGCCATCCTTTTAGTTTTATCCCTAAACTGATAAAGAATGTTAAAACTCCCGCCACAAATAGGAGGAGCAAAGTTTGGTTAGACGCCTTATTGAACAGAATCAACTCAATCACATTTAATTTCATCTGCGAGGGCAACGTGTCAAAAAACACAAAGAACAGATACCAACCGGCAAACAAAGTGAGGAAATTGAGAGAGACAGCATATTCTAGACTGGTTTTGCGGCTCAACTTTAGCCGTTTGTGCAGGAGCAAGGATTCAACGGCGATCGCGACGGTGGTTAACAAGATTTGAAAGACGACCGCCCGCAAGGGTAAGATCATAGCTAGGCTCCTAGAGCTAGTAACAATAGATTATTATAAACTATGCAGGTAAAAACTAAAAGGGCCAGGTGGTTATGACCAGAAGCGGGATTGGCATTCGCACAGCTGTAGTTAGATCTGACCGGTTGGCCGGTCAGATTCACGTTTATGATGGTGCAGGCAAGGGCAAGTCCCAGGCCGCCCTCGGTGTGGTGCTGCGATCGATCGGTCTGGGAATCAACTCCGATGTGGAAACCAGAGTCTTGCTGTTGCGGTTCCTGAAAGGGCCGGGACGCACCTATGATGAAGACGCCGCGATCGCCGCCCTGCAACAGGGGTTTCCCCATCTGATCGATCACGTGCGCACCGGCAGATCGGAGTATTTTGGTCCCGAGGAAATCACTCGCTTCGATCGTTCGGAGGCATTGCGGGGCTGGGATGTGGCCAAAGGGGCGATCGCCTCGGGTCTGTACTCGGTCATCGTCCTAGATGAAATCAATCCCGTCCTGGACTTGGGGTTACTACCGGTAGATGCTGTACTCCAGACCTTCAAGGATAAACCAGAACATACCGAAATTATCGCCACCGGCAGAGCCGCACCCCAACCCCTCTTAGATATTGCCGATCTGCACTCGGAAATGAAACCTCATTTCCATCACGCGGCCCGAGAATGGGGCATTCAGGGGATTGAAATCTACACCGGCAGTGGTAAAGGTAAGTCTACCAGTGCTTTAGGTAAAGCCTTGCAAGCCATTGGCAAAGGTATCGGTCAGGATAAGTCTCACCGCGTGCTGATCTTACAATGGCTGAAGGGAGGAACCGGCTATACAGAAGATGAGGCGATCGCCGCTTTGCGCCAGTCCTACCCCAACCTAGTCGATCACCAGCGGTGCGGTAGCAATGCCATTGTCTGGCGGGGCAAGCAACAAGAAATTGACTATGTCGAAGCCGAACGGGGTTGGGAAATTGCTCGGGCCGCGATCGCCTCAGGACTGTACAAAACCATTATCCTGGACGAACTCAACCCCACAGTAGACTTAGAATTGCTGCCCCAAGAACCCATTGTCGAGGCCCTTTTGCGCAAACCTAAAGACACGCAAATTATTATTACAGGTCGCTGTCTCAATCCACCCGCTTATTTCGATCTAGCCGACGTTCACTCAGAAATGATTTGTCACAAACATTATGCCGAAAAAGGTGTTGATTTGAAACGCGGCGTAGACTTTTAATCGCCACCAACTATTCGTCGGCTTTCACAAACTTGAGGGCCGCCGAATTCATGCAATAGCGTTGTCCAGTTGGTCGCGGACCATCGGGGAACACGTGACCCAGGTGAGCACCACAGGCCGCACACAGCACCTCTACTCTCCGCATAAACAGACTGCGGTCCTCTTCATAGGCTACGCGATCTTCCTCGATCGGGGCCCAGAAACTCGGCCAACCCGTGCCCGAGTCGTACTTCGTCTCGGAAGTAAACAGGTCGTTGCCACAACAGACACAGTTGTATATTCCCTTCTGCTTGTTGTCGTGATATTCTCCGGTGAAAGCTCTTTCTGTTCCCTTCTTTCTGGTCACACGAAACTGTTCTGGTGTCAACTGCTGCTTCCACTCAGCGTCCGTTTTTTTGACTTTATCAATCATGTTTATCTCGCTACATAAATTCCCACATCTTTAATTTATCTCATCGCTGATGCCAATCGCATCTGAAAAATAATTCTCCCCGATCGCCCAGTGTGAAGCAAAGGTGAGATGCACCCAATAATTTTCTTGTCACCCTTGCCGTCATTATCTTACCAGTGGTAACGAGTGTCACCCCAAACGTCGTCTGCATGGGATGTATCCACAACCCCAAGGGCCCGGCGATGGACTGCTCTGGGAGCTGTTTTCGTCAAGGATTGCTGTATGACATTAACCAGATTATGCCATGAAACTTTTTTGTGGGGCAGCAATTGCTGGATCTGTTGCAGGGCCGCACGGGCCACCTCATATTCCGCCGCTTCTTCACGTGTCAGAGGGGTCGATCGCCTGAGGGGGTCTCGTTGTACGGCGGCAAATGCTTGACGCACAGCAGTAATAATTTCATTGTTATACTTTTGTTTGCCCCGCACTTGTTGATGACGTTGACCTTCTTGGGAAGATGCGTACAGCGGTGGCAGTCTATTTAGGGCGTAGGTTGCCACTTCTACGCGATCGATATACTCTGCTAGCTTTGGAGGAAGCTTCTTCATTTGCCGGTCCACTTCCTCCTGTACTAGCACCTCCATAACATTTTGGTATGTTGGGACTTGATTTTCTGGCTTCGCTTTCATAACTCAATTTACCTCCCTGTCGTAATTGCTTAAGTTACTAACCCAACTCCCGATATATATGTAGTTCTTCCCATTCTCATATATTTACTTAATTTTTTCCATCCGTCCTTCGACTGATATTGGATTTATTCAACAATCTCACAACCGTGAAGCTATTTAAGTATTAATTACTATGGAGTATAATCAATCACTGAAAATAGATAATGTACGGATAAACCACAACTTAGTCTCAGTAAAAAGACGGGAGAAAGCCCAGATGGCAGGTAAAAGCAAAGAATAGAGAACTCGTGGTGCATCCGTAAAGAGTAGAGGATGAATTGTAGTGTCGGGGTAGCAACTGGACTCCATCTGTAAACTTGACAGGGATGAGAAAATATGATAAAAACCAGGTCAAGCTTCCACTTGTGCAAAGTGGGTGCTACCAGGCGATCGCATCTGCACCGTAACTTGACAGGGGTAAGATAAGAGGGGATAACCTGACCTCAAGTGAGATAACCCAGATGGGTGGGAAAAGTGAGAAGAATCTGTAGCTAGCCCCCCACCGAAGATTTAAAATCGCACTAAGAACTGAAAATAAGGAGTTAAAAATTTGACAACTACTACCCTTTTCGACGGGAGCCTAGGAACAGGGCCCGCAGACCAAGGAGAGATGATTTTAGCACAAATACTTCCGCCTCCTTTGGCCCCTGCTGCTAGCGAAACCTTAGGTGATGACGCAGTTACCCTAGATACTGACTTCCTTGGGGAAGGCGATACGGGATACGCAGGCTACAGCAATTACACATTTAACTTTCTCACGGGGCAGGCACAAGCAATAACTCCAGATTTCCCCCCCCTGGAGCCGTCGGCAGGCTTTAGCGTATCTTTTAATGTGGCGATCGACTCAGAGATGAGCGGAACTCCCGATCGGGCGGGTTTCAGTGTCCTTGCAGTCAGCAGCGACGGCCAGAATGAAATAGAGTTGGGTTTTGGCGAAGACCGGATATTTGCCCAGGCCCAGGGATTCGTCTCTGGGGAGGAGGTGGAGTTTGACACGACGAGTCCGACGGACTATGAATTGACCATAGAAGGTAGTGATTACGCGCTGTTGGCTGATGATGATGAAATCCTGAGTGGTTCGCTACGGAACTACAACTTCGACCCAGCAGCCAGTCAGCCTCCTTTACCCTTCAACCCCTATGATTTGCAAAACTTCATCTTCTTGGGAGATAACACTGACCAGTCAAGTGCAACTTTCACTCTGGGTTCTGTGGAGGTAGAGACACCAGATCCAGATCCAGATCCAGATCCAGATCCAGATCCAGATCCAGATCCAGATCCAGATCCAGATCCAGATCCAGATCCAGATCCAGATCCAGATCCAGATCCGGTAAACCCAGTAGAAGTAAAGGTCATTGTTGAAAACCTAGCCCCAGAAAACGGGACCTATCTGACTCCGGTATGGGTAGGATTTCAGGATGGCGAGTTCGATACTTACGATCGGGGTGCGCCCCTGACAGAGGGTGGAGAACGGTTGGCAGAAGATGGCGATGCCATGGTGCTGTCGGAGGAATTCTTCGATAGTGGTGCGGGTGTGGTAGATGGTGCAGTCGGGGACCGCCCGATCGCCCCAGGGGAAATGGTGATGGAAACCTTCATCCTGGATG
>JBFRWI010000013.1:0-28979 GCA_051439505.1 Hormoscilla sp.
GCTATATGCTACGCAGATCCAAGGACGCATTCCCAAGCGGTAGCTGAGTTCCCACTGACGACCCATGTAGCAGCAAATGCCAATGAAGAAGTGGAAGATGATCAGCTGGTAAGGGCCACCGTTGTACAGCCACTCATCCAAGGATGCTGCTTCCCAGATGGGGTAAAAGTGCAGCCCGATCGCATTTGAGCTAGGCACAACTGCACCAGAGATGATGTTGTTACCGTAAAGCAGAGAACCTGCAACGGGTTCGCGGATACCATCAATGTCCACGGGAGGAGCAGCGATGAAAGCGATGATGTAGCAAGTGGTGGCGGTCAGCAGGGTTGGGATCATCAGGACACCGAACCAGCCCACATACAGGCGGTTATCGGTGGAAGTCACCCAGTTGCAGAACCGATCCCAAACGTTAGCGTTTTCACGCTGTTGTAAGGTCGTAGTCATGTTAATTATGATTGCTATTTATTTTTCGAGGTACGTCGGTAGGTTGTTTTCCCTACCTAAATACAGCATAGCTAACTTTATTGCGTTTTGTAAACCCCTGTTAAGTTTTTTGTAGTTATACCTCATATAAGCAGAGCTTATGCTCTCGGCTCTGCCCGACCAACAGCCAAACAAAAAGCGCCCCCATCGCTGGGAGCGCTTTTTGTTTTTAGCTAATTCTTAGCCATTGATAGCCGGAGCCGTCAAAGCAACGGGAGCAGCTTCACCGGAGGCCAAATCTAGAGGGAAGTTATGAGCATTGCGCTCGTGCATTACTTCCATACCCAGATTAGCACGGTTGAGCACATCTGCCCAGGTACCGCTCGCGCGACCTTGAGAGTCAATTTTGCTTGAGATGGGTTAGAAGTGGAGGTTGGGTAGAGCGCGAGCGAAACCCAACCTCCCAACGTCCAAGAAGCAATCGCAATTTTTCAGCCTCGTAGGTAGGCGATCGCCTCGTCGTTCCGAAAGCGATCGCCCGTCCGTCCGCTGCACTGAATTGTTAGTATCGAGCGTGCATACCCATAACTGTCCCTTGGAACCAAGATTCCACACCAGCTATTAACAAATCACCTGTCTCGGGATCGAATGTAACTGTTCCTAACTTATTTGGGCCAGCCACAAGTAAAAATGAAACATTTGACTCTCGGTTAGCTTCAGCATTACCAGCATCGCTACCCTCGACATTCACCCACAATGTGCGGCTCTTATCGGTATAGACAGCTAGAACAGTATCCCAGCCTCCAATGGCACTCCGTGTGGTCAGCGTACCTGAGAACGCTTGTCCTGGTGGCGCAATAGTTGCAACCCTTACTTCCTCAATATTTGACGTAGCCTGACCACCGACTATCGTTACATCCACGTCATCAGCAAGTGCGTGATCGCTACCGAGAAACAAACTGAGTACCGCAAACAGCGATACTCAAACTAAACGCAGAGATTTAAACATTGTTCAACCCCAAAACTAGTCATTGAAAACTAACTATTAAGTGCAAGGCGATTGGCAGCCTAACCCACATCGAGGTACGTTTGGTAGGTTGTTTTCCCTACCTGAATACAGCATAACTAACTTGATTGCGTTTTGTAAACACCTGTTAAGTTTTTTGTACTTATACCTCATATAAGCAGAGCTTATGATCTGGTAGCAGCCGGTCAGCCCAACAAAGGATGCCAAGTCCAAGGGGAAGTTGCGAGCATTGGAGCGAGTGCATCACTTCCATGCCCGAGTCATATCAGCAGGGTTTTCTATGGTAGAGGTAAGTAAACAATTCTGTCAAGATACTCATCTGCTTCTGATGCAAGAGCCGCTAAAATTAACTCTTCTAGGTTCTCTCCAATACTCAAATTAGGATTAAGGATAAAAATGCCTGGTACGTGGCGATTTTCTGCCAAATGGTCAGTTAAGTGAACCGGCATCGAAGAGCGGTTATTTGTTACCAGCACAAAGTTATGAGTCTCACACCAATAAAGTATTTCTGGATCGAGAGTACTTTTGGCAGGAGTTTCTGGTTCCCCCACCACCTTGATGATAATACTGGGTTCCTTTCGTCTAATTTGCTTTGGATAGAGAGGATTTACATTTTCGTCAATTAGATATTGAAGACTCATTATATTGTCGTCTAGCTTTCCTTTCTGCTCTCAGCTGCCGCAGTTTTTCTGAAACCGGTGGCGGGTTGAGTCTTTGTTGCTCTCTCATTCTGTGACCGTGAGAGAGCCAGTTTCTCAGGTATTGGCCGATTTCCTCCTGATTTTGCAGGTAGTAGAGAATTGTGGCGTATACTTGTTCTAAGGTTAATGATGTATATGTTTGAGCAATTTCTTCGGGAGTGCGACTGCTCTCTAGGTAGTCGTACAATATAGTTTCAATGCCGATTCTGGTTCCTGCCAGACGAATATCGTCTGACCTCAGGAAGTTGAAGTAATCTGTTATAATTTTACTTGACATTTTTTGCCCTCGGAAAAGAACAACGGGTGTGGTCAAAAACAGTTGATAGTTCTGGGGCCTTCCCAGTCGCCCCGATCCCCCCAAACCCCCCTTAAAAAGGGGGGCGAAGGCAAGCCCCCCCAACTGCCACGGGGGGGTTTGGGGGGGATCGGGCTGCAACTACATTTGACCACACCCAAGAACAACTTGTTTTTATCGTTATGGTCTAATATATCATAAGTAGTCAAAACAAAAAGCGCCCCCCAGCAAAGGAGAGCGCTTTTTGTTTGAAGCTAAATATTAGCCATTGATAGCCGGAGCGGTCAAAGCAACGGGAGTAGCTTCACCTGAAGCCAAGTCTAAGGGGAAGTTATGAGCATTGCGCTCGTGCATTACTTCCATCCCCAGGTTAGCACGGTTCAGAACGTCTGCCCAGGTACCGATCACGCGACCTTGTGAGTCAATGATCGACTGGTTGAAGTTGAAACCGTTCAGGTTGAAGGCCATCGTGCTCACGCCCAGGGCGGTGAACCAGATGCCGATCACCGGCCATGCACCCAAGAAGAAGTGCAAAGAACGGCTGTTGTTGAATGAAGCATATTGGAAGATTAAACGACCGAAGTAGCCGTGAGCTGCCACGATGTTGTAGGTTTCTTCTTCTTGACCGAACTTGTAACCGTAGTTTTGTGATTCTACTTCGGTTGTTTCACGAACTAAGGAAGAAGTTACCAAAGAACCGTGCATCGCGCAGAACAGAGAACCACCGAAGACACCGGCAACACCCAGCATGTGGAAGGGGTGCATCAGGATGTTGTGCTCTGCTTGGAACACCAACATGAAGTTGAATGTACCAGAGATCCCTAAAGGCATACCATCAGAGAAGGAACCTTGGCCGATCGGGTAGATCAGGAACACTGCGGTTGCGGCGCTAACTGGTGCGCTATATGCAACGCAGATCCAAGGACGCATACCCAAGCGGTAGCTGAGTTCCCACTGACGACCCATGTAGCAGCAAATGCCAATGAAGAAGTGGAAGATGATCAGCTGGTAAGGACCACCGTTGTACAGCCACTCATCCAAAGAAGCAGCTTCCCAGATGGGGTAGAAGTGAAGACCGATCGCATTAGAGCTAGGAACAACCGCACCAGAGATGATGTTGTTACCGTACAGCAGAGAACCAGCAACCGGTTCCCTGATACCATCAATGTCCACAGGAGGAGCAGCGATGAAAGCGATGATGTAGCAGGTGGTAGCGGTCAGCAGGGTTGGGATCATCAGGACGCCGAACCAGCCCACATACAGGCGGTTGTCCGTGCTGGTCACCCAGTCGCAGAACCGTTCCCAAACGTTAGCGTTTTCACGCTGTTGTAAGGTCGTAGTCATGTTTAGATGATTGCTATTTATTTTTCGAGGTTCGTTTGGCAGGTTGTTTTCCCTACCTGAATACAGCATAGCTAACTTGATTGCGTTTTGTAAACCCCTCTTAATTTATTTCTGCTTATACCTCATAGAAGCCGAGGTTATCTCTTAGCCCGGAGGCCATGTCATCTGTCGCCCGCCCAGAATATGTAAATGCAGGTGGTCTACGGTCTGACCGCCGTCGGCACCATTATTGATCGCCACCCGGTAGCCATTAGTTAAACCAACTTGTTCGGCCACCCGCTTCACAGTTAATAGTAGATGTCCCAGAAGGGCCTGATGTTGGTCACCGGCATCGGCCAGCTTGGGTATGGGTTCTTTAGGAATTACCAGAATATGTACCGGCGCTTGGGGAGAAATATCTTTGAAGGCCAGGGCCAGGTCATCTTCATAAACAATATCGGCTGGGATCTCCCGGCGGATAATCTTGCCGAAGATGGTATCGTTGGTTTCGCTCATGTTGTTCGTGCAGGTTGTTAGGGGTGCGGCTCATTTGTAGTTGCGGCGGATCCCCCCCCCAACCCCCCCGTGGCAATTGGGGGGGCTTGCCTTCGCCCCCCTTTTTAAGGGGGGTTTGGGGGGATCCCACGACTGGGAAAGCCCATGAACTATCAACTGGTGCAAGACCACACCCGGTTGTCAGCCACCAGTCACCAGTATATTGGTAAGTGCGAGCATTGCTGGCAAAGAACCATCAACATAAGGAGCAAACGTGATGCTGGTGCGAGTTTGGAGTGCATCGATCGTGGGCATCGACGCCGTGAAGGTCGGTGTAGAAGTAAATGTATCGGGTGGTTTGCCCAAAACGGTGATGGTAGGTTTGCCAGATGCAGCGGTGCAAGAGTCCAAGGAACGGGTAAAGGCAACGCTGAAAAATGCTGGTTATGCTTTTCCGACCGGCTTGATCGTGATTAACTTGACTCCTGCTGACTTGCGCAAGGAAGGTCCCAGTTTTGATTTACCCATTAGTATTGGCATTCTGGCCGGTTCTGAGCAAGTTAACCCTCAGCTACTGGGAGATTATCTCTTTTTAGGGGAAGTCTCCTTGGATGGGAGTCTGCGTCCTGTAGCCGGCGTACTTCCCATTGCCGCTGCGGCGGAAAAGCTGGGTATTGTGGGCATGGTTGTGCCAGCGGATAATGCTCGGGAAGCGGCTGTGGTAAAAGGCTTAAAGGTCTATGGCTTCGGTAATCTGTCAGAGGTGGTTGATTTTCTGGATCGTCCCCAACTTTATCAGCCCCTAGAACTGAATGGCATAGAAGAATTGGGCAGTTCTGACTTAAATGTAGCCGATCTTAGAGATGTGAAAGGACAAGCTCATGCCCGTCGGGCCCTGGAAATAGCGGCTGCTGGAGGACATAATCTCATCTTTGTGGGACCGCCTGGTAGCGGTAAAACTATGTTGGCGCGACGCTTACCGGGAATTCTACCGCCCTTGGCCTTTACAGAAGCTTTGGAGGTAACTCAGATCCATTCGGTGGCCGGGTTACTGAAGCACAATAGGGGATCTCTAGTCACCTCGCGGCCCTTTCGCAGTCCCCATCACTCTGCTTCTGGTGCTTCCCTGGTGGGAGGTGGCAGCTATCCCCGTCCGGGAGAGATCTCTCTGGCCCACCGTGGGGTGTTGTTCCTGGATGAGTTAACGGAATTTAAGCGTGACGTGCTGGAGTTCCTGCGTCAACCTTTGGAAGATGGTACGGTCACCATTTCCCGCGCCCGCCAAACTGTCAGCTTTCCAGCTAAGTTTACCCTGGTTGCCAGCACCAATCCTTGTCCTTGCGGCTACTATGGCGATAGCATTCAACCTTGCACCTGTTCTGCCAGACAGCGAGAACAATACTGGGCCAAGCTTTCGGGACCCTTGATGGACCGAATAGATTTGCAGGTAGCGGTAAATCGTCTGAAACCAGAAGAGATTACCAGACAAGCAACTGGAGAAGAGTCTGCACCGGTGCGCGATCGGGTGCAAGCAGCCAGGGAACGGGCCCAAGAACGCTTCCGTCAGGACCGGTCCGTGCGTTGCAATGCGGACATGCAGAGTCATCACCTGCGAGAATGGTGTCCCCTAGACGACTCGATCCGCAATTTGTTAGAAACGGCCATTAGAAGACTGGGCCTTTCCGCCCGGGCCACCGATCGCATTCTCAAAGTAGCCCGTACCATTGCAGATCTTGCTGGCGAACAGCAGTTGCAAGCCCAGCATGTAGCCGAAGCAATTCAGTACCGTACAATTGACAGGATGCAATAAGTTAAATCCTTAAATAGGCGTTGCACAACTCCGGGATGATGAGGGTTGCTAATTGCTTAAGCTATTAGCAAATTTTCAAAATTGGCTGCTATCATCGGTAAAAATGTGCAACGCCTCATTCTTAATGAGATAACAGTCGTGGCCAACTACGCGATCGGGATCTGAATGATAAACTCAGCCCCTTTACCCGGTTCTGAGTGGCATTCTAATACTCCGCCATGTCTTTCTACCACAATCTGGTAACTAATTGATAGTCCTAAACCGGTACCTTTACCCACAGGTTTTGTAGTAAAAAACGGGTCAAACATTCTATTTCTATCCGCAGATTTGATGCCAATTCCATTGTCGGCAATTGCCATCTTTACCCACTTGCCTTCATGCACCTCAGTTTTAATCTGAATACTGGGTTGGCAAACTTCTTTGCTAGCAGCATCCAAAGCATCGATCGCATTACTGAGAATGTTCATAAATACCTGATTCAGTTGACCGGCGTAGCATTCGACAAGGGGCAATTGGCCGTATTCCTTGACCACCTCAATACCATTGAAGCCATGCTTGGGCTTGATGCGATGCTGCAAAATCATTAAGGTACTATCAATACCCTCGTGCAGATCGACCCGCTTCTTCTCAGCTTCGTCCAGACGCGAGAAATTTCGTAAAGATAGCACAATATCGCTAATCCGATCGGACCCCACTCGCATAGAATTCAGCATCTTGGGTAAATCCTCCATCAGAAACTCGACATCGATCTCCTCAGCTTCTTCACTGATTTCTGGCACCGGATCGGGGTAATGTTGTTGATAGAGTTCTAATAAACCCAGCAGGTCCTGAATATAGTTATTAGTATGGACGAGATTGCCAGTAATGAAATTGACGGGATTGTTAATTTCATGGGCAACTCCGGCCACCATCTGACCCAGACTAGACATTTTTTCCGTTTGCACCAGTTGGGCTTGGGTTTGTTGCAACTTACGGTATGCTTCCTCTAGCTGTTGGGCCTGGGCCTGGGCCCGGAAAGCATCGGCCCGGGTTTGGGTATAAAGTTCGGCCTGATCGATGGCGATCGCCAACTGGGCACAGGCCGCTTGTAACAGTTCCACCTCACTATCACTCCAAGGTCTCGCACCACTGGAATGGGTACAGACGATCGCCCCCAGTTGACCCGTCCTCGTCTCCAGCGGTACCAATAATAGAGAGGTAGTTCCCCCAGCACATAATTGGGAATCGAGAATAGAAGACTCAGCATTTCCCGACTGCTGTCTCGTGATATCATCAATCTGGATTGTCTCCAGATGCTGGATTTTTTGGACTAAACTACTCAGGTTCGGGATCTGATAATCACCCAGCAGAGAAGGCAGATCCCGATCTTGGGCTTCGTGGGTGACAGTCAAGCTGGGGGATCTCGGATGGGGCCAGCACCAGACAAAATAACACCTGTCCACATTCAACAGATTCCTAATTTCATGCACCGCCGTCTCCAGAATTGTATTCAAGTCCAGAGACCTGCGAATATGATTCGCTAGCCCGAACAGCAAGCTTTCCCGCCGCGATAGCAATTCTGTACGGGCCCAGGATCTGTCGATCGCCATGGCAATGGCATTAGCAACCCAAGAAATAGTCTTCCTACACTCTTCGCTGAAGGGGTGACGACCCAATACAGCTAAGACGCCTACTAACCGTTCTTCCACTGCCAGAGGATATCCAGCAAAGGCCACCAGTTGTTCCTTGTCTACCCATTCAGGCGGACCTATACAGATATCGTTAGCAACATCATTAGTCTGGTAAGGCTGCTGTTGCAATGCAATCACCCCCACGATTGAAATGCCCAAGGGAATGCTAGCTTTCAGGGGGTCTGCCGCCCCCATCTGACCGGCGATCGCTTGTAATTCCAGCATCCGGCTGTCTCGATTATAGGTCCAGATCCTGGCTCCTGCGGCATCCAGATGCTCTACGAGGACTTCTGTACAGCGATCGAGGATAGCTAGCAAGTTGCCTGCTTGTCCCAGAGCTGCCCCTATTTCTGCCGCTAGGGTAGAAAGCTGCGATCGCTCTTGTAAGGACGCTATTAATTCCTGCTCGATCGCTTCTTTTTCTTGTTTTTCCGTGACATCCCGCAAATAAACTGACAACCCCTCCTCATAGGGATAGGCCCGCACTTCTAACCAAACCTTAAATGCTGGATAATACTCGGCAAATTCTACCGTTACCTGTGACGCTACTGCCGACTTCAACTGACGTTCTAAAGTCGAACCCACTGTTTCTGGAAACATCTCCCAGATGCTCTGGCCCATTAACTCTGACTGACTGCGGGACAAGATCTTTTCCGCTTGAGAGTTCAAAAATCTGAACCGCCACTCTCTATCCAAAGCCAAAAATGCATCTGTTATACTCTCCAGGATATTTACCAGCTGCTGACTCGATTCTGACAGGGCCTTTTCTGTCTGCTTGCGATCGCTTATATCCCGTGACACGGCCACTATTTCTGGGGCTTTATTCCGAGAACGATCGCGGATAATTCTGCTCGTTGTTTCAAACCATATATATTTGCCGTCTTTCCGTCTGATCCTATATGCGATCGTGCATCTCTCTGGCAATTTGATAATTAGATCGTAGGTTTTTTTTATTCCTGACAAATCTCGCAGGTGGAAAAACTCATAGGCTGAACGTCCTATAATTTCTTCTGGTTCATATCCCAGCAAACTGCGGCAAGCAGGAGAAACATAGAGACAAACTCCATCGATTGTATGTCTAGAAATCAAATCTGTCGAGTTCTCCGCCATTAAGCGGTAACGTTCTTCACTTTCTCTCTTCGCTGCTTCCGCCCGCTTCCGTTCTGTTATGTCTTCAGAAATGCCTAATAGATATTTGGGTTTTCCTGCTGCGTCCCTGAGCGGAATTTTCTTCGTGTGTAATATCCGATCGCCTTGATGCCGAGTTTGGATCATTTCTGCGGGAATATCTACCAATTTGCCCCCATTGAGCACTTCTCTGTCTTTTTGGGTGAAAAATTCTGCCTGCTGAGGCGGAAACAGGTCATAATCATTTTTACCCAACAGTTCTGCTTGAGAATAGCCCAGCAATTCTTCCCCCGCTTTATTCAAGCTAATATAGCGCAGTTCTTGCACCTCCTTGACAAAAATCATGTGGGGAATATTCTCGATGATCGAGTTCAAAAACATTTGAAAATTGCGCTGCTCGCTCGATGCACTATCGGACCTATTCGGTATGCGCAAAGCCCGATCGCTCAGATCCATGAGCATGCCATTCCAGAGAATACTCTCATCGGGAAGCAATTCTGGCCGAGAAGTTGTTTGCATCCACTTGATATTGCCCTCCGGAGTGATAATTCTTCCCGACCATTGCCAGGACTGTAGGGTTTGAGCTGAAACTGCAATTGAGGAGTAAAAATCTCCCCGGTCTTCTGGATGCACCCGCTCGAACAGTCGGTCAGCATCCTGCATAATTTCCGATGCTGATATTTCCCACACTTCCCGACAGCTGGGACTAATATAGGGGAAGGACATAGAGCCATCAGGCCCGAGCAGCAATTGATAAATTATTCCCGGTATTTTGGCAACCAGCTTTTCTAACCTTGCCGTTTGGGTTTCTGTCTGCTTCTGGTGGGCGATCGCCATCACGGTAGTTAGCTGATAGTGGTGACCATCTTTTGTTCCTAGGGGGCAAGTTGTCACATAAACATCGGACAGAGCGCCATTTTTTTGTTCGATCTGTCCAAAACCGGAAATTTTCTCCTGGCGGCGATCTAAGTGTAACTGCTGGCCCATCATAATTGGAATCTGTCGATCGATAGATTCTACCTTTGACCATCCATAAAGTTTTTCGTAGGCGCGGTTCACTTCGATCAAATCTCCCTGCCGATCTGTAACGCACATAGCGATGTCTGTTGCGTCCCAGATCAGTGAGATTATACCTACATCGGGAGTCTCTCTCCAGTCAGCTAGTTTTTGTCTTGCCATCATCTTAAGTACATTTTCTGCTTAATTATAACATATAAATCGCATATTTTACTTCCGAGCTGCGTAGGTAGTAAATGGTAATGTTCCCGAAGTAAGGTCTGAACTATACACAAGCACAGCTAGGGGATAATAATGAGAGACGATCCCGACCGTTCCATAGATAGTAAGATCTTCTTTGGATCGGCACTATATCGATAGTCATTGCCTGGGCGTCAGCTCAATTCAAAATTGACTATTGATTTATACAATAGCAATTATATCTCTCATCAAATTTTCACCTTATCTATCTGTATCATTATTTTAAAGATACTTGACCTGAGTTGATAGAGCGAAAAAGTCATGATATCATGACTTACGCAAATTTTCTTTGGAGGACCGGTAGTGTCTGATGGACAGGGGTGCGGTGGGCGGTGCCCACCATCCGTGGGTGTGGTATTTTTTTACTGGTGAATTTCCGCACACCCGATGGACAGTGATCAATATAGTACCGATAGGTAAGTCATGGTATAATTATCTGGGCTGAGGGAAGATCGGGGAAAAGTCATGGTATTGGGCTCGCATCAGCAATGGCATGGTAGGTTGATCTTGGAGTTTGCCCAGCGCCACGGCAAAACTCAACTGCTGCCCCATATGGCCACAGCACCCTTGAGGGTGCAACGCCCATTTTATCCAGAAGGGGCTGATGTTTGTCATGCTGTTATCCTCCATACCGCTGGGGGCGTTGTCGGCGGCGATCGCCTCTCTATCGATCTTAACCTGCAACCAGCGGCCCACAGTTTAATAACTACACCTGCGGCAACGAAGATTTATGGCAGCAATGGCTTCCTCGCTCAACAAACTATTCAGATTCAGCTGGGCACCGGTGCTACCTTAGAGTGGCTGCCCCAAGAAACAATTGTATTTAATGGTGCAGTTTACCGCCAAGACCTGCGGGTAGAATTGGCTTCAGGGGCCAAATGGCTGGGCTGGGAGATTACCCGTTTTGGGCGTACTGCCAGGGGAGAAAGATTCTCCCAGGGCAAGTGGCGAAGTCACCTGGAAATTTGGCAGCAGGGACGTCCCCTATGGATTGACAGGCAATTGGTACAGGGCCTCGCGGGTATGCTAGACAGTCACAATGGTTTAGCAGGACAATCAGTAGTAGGTACTTTCAGCCTTGTCGGACAACCAGTGACAGCTGAGATTGTACAGAAGGCCCGCAGGAGTATGAGATCGCAGGTCCATCAAGGGCTTGCAGGGGTCACCCGTTTGGCAGATGGGCTATTATGCCGATATCGCGGTGCTTCTACAGCTGAGGCCAGACAGTGGTTTACTCAGGTTTGGCACCTAGTGCGCCTGCACTGCTGCGGACGCCCCGCCCAAAAGCCCAGAGTTTGGTATTAGTGATATCATAAATTGGCAACAGCAATGAACAAAATTATTCCCATTGACATTTTCCTTGATAAGATAGCAGAATTTTGCCAACTGAACCAAATCCGCAAACTCTCACTTTTTGGATCTATTCTGCGCAGCGATTTTCGACCGGATAGCGACATCGATATGCTAGTATAATTTATGCCGGGAAAGAGAATCTGGTTTTTAGGGTTAGCTGGTCTGGAAATTGAACTAACCGAAATGCTAGGGCGGAAAGTAGATTTGCGAACGCCAGCGGAGTTAAGTCGCTATTTCCGCGATCGAGTTCTGAAGGAGGCTGAAGAGTTGTATGTTCATAGATGACCCAGTCCGCAAATACCATGGCCACAAATAATCAGTATGAGAAATAGCCTCATCCACGCTGACTTGGAAATAGATTTAGATGCTGTTTGGGATAGGGTAACAGAGGAGATACCAATGTTGATAATAGAACTAGAACAAATCATTACAGAGTCGGAATAAACATGCAACTCTCACCCCAAGAAAAAGACAAGCTGCTGATTTTTACCGCTTCTTTGTTAGCGGAACGACGGAAGGCCAAAGGCTTAAAATTAAACTATCCCGAAGCTGTTGCCTATATTTCGGCAGCCATATTGGAAGGTGCTCGGGAAGGACGTACCGTAGCTGAGTTAATGCGCTCTGGAACTACCTTACTGACCCGGGATGATGTCATGGAAGGTATTCCCGAAATGTTGCCGGAGGTACAGGTGGAGGCGACTTTCCCTGATGGTACCAAGCTGGTGACCGTTCATAATCCCATTCTTTAGCTAGTTTTACTCCTCAAGGATCGCGCTGATGAACAAGTTGCTGACAATCATCAAATTACTGGTGCCAGTAGCCTCGATATTAGCTGGGTTTATAGTTGGCTCAGTTTTGGAGAGACGTGTGCTTGCCAAGCTGCACGCCATTGCTAATAAAAATGGATGGCAAGGCTATGAAATCTTCTTTAAATCCCTACGCCGTATTACCTTGCTGTGGTGTATCATTGGCGGGATATTTGGCGCAACTCTTAGCTTTCCCATTAATCAGGGACTGCTGATAACTATCCACAAAACTCTACTGGCAACTCTCTTAGGTTCAGCCACCATAGTCGTGGCTAGACTGGCTGTCAAGTTTATCGAACTTTATTATAGCAACACTGTAGAAGGTGCTTCACCTTTAACATCTTTATTGGAAAACTTGACAAAAATTGCTATCTATAGTATCGGATTTTTGATAATTCTTCAGTCGATCGGGGTAGGGATTACACCCCTGTTGACGGCCCTGGGGGTGGGGGGTGTTTCCATTGGTCTTGCCCTCCAGAATACTCTATCTAATCTATTTTCGGGTCTGAATATTATTACTTCCAAAAAAGTGAGGCCAGGAGACTATATCCAGATGGAAACTGGTGAGGAAGGTTATGTCATAGATGTAGCATGGCGATATACAATCGTCCGGGAAATACCAGACAATTTCATCGTGATTCCCAATGCCAAGATTGTTTCTTCTACTTTCAAAAACTATAGTTTTCCGGAGCGGGAAATGCTATTATTAATTGATCTGGGTATTAGTTATGATAGCGACTTGGAAAAGGTGGAAGCGGTAACTCTAGAGGTTGCGAGGAAAATCATGCAGGAAGTTGCTGGTGGCGTGCCAGAATATGAACCATTTCTGCGCTACGAACAGTTTGGTTATTTTAGCATTAATTGTACGGTATACTTAAGGGTAAAAGAATATTTCGACCATTTATTGGTGAGACATGAGTTTATCAAAAGGTTGCATAAGCGCTATCAAATAGAAGGGATTAAAATACCATTTCCCATTAAAACAGTTTATCTTCCCGGTGACGGCGAAAATACCAGTTTCAAGTTATCATATAGGAAAAATGGAAAATGGTGAAGGGGAAGTGGGACATGATATTAGCAAGGAGGAAGAGATGATTCCAGGAGAAATGATTGTCAAAGCAGGAGAAATATTATTGAATGACGGACGGAAGACGCTCAGTTTGCGGGTGGCGTCAACAGGCGATCGGCCCATCCAAGTAGGTTCGCACTTTCACTTTTACGAGGTGAATGCAGCATTGAAGTTTGACAGAGAACGGGTGCGAGGGATGCGATTGAATATTCCAGCTGGCACGGCAGTTAGGTTTGAACCGGGGGACGATCGGGAGGTAGAATTAGTAGAGTTTGTGGGAACTCGTGAGGTTTATGGCTTCAATGGGAAAATTAATGGTCCCTGTCAACATCAGGTCGAATAATCTACTGTTTCCTTTGTCAATGGCCGATCGGCCAGTATCTGACTATAACACAAAAACAGTTTTAACTACAGGCCGATCGCCTTTTTTTGTGGGCGATCGCCTTCTGACAGCACCTCCTTATTACTATACCTTTTGTTTGGCACCATTGTACTTGCGTTCCAGACGTTGACGACGTTGGCGACAGAGTTCCACTTCTGCCATCGCTATCAATTCATCCAGTGCCAGACCGAAAAGATCCAACTGTCGGTTGCTTTCCCGTAACCGCTCAACATTTCGTCTTCTCGTCTCTGCATCAGGGATTTTTTTTTCTACATTCATGGTATGTTTCAACAACTTTTTACTTCATAATACCATAAAATCCTGTCATATCAACTCTCCCTTTCAAAACTCCAATCATCACCACCTAGGAGTTGACTGAATTCTTCATAGATGACATCCCGCAATGTTGACTCTGAATGGGAATATGTCAAATCCAGGAGTTTCTTGGCTATACTGATAATCTGCGCCTTGTCTACTATCTCTAAGAGTTGCGATGGATCATAGACTCCATTGGCAACTTCACCGCTGGCTGATAAAATGGCATCCTTGAACCCATTCTCCAAGAAAGAATCCCATTCATCTTGCTTGATGTAATGAGATTTTTTATTGTCCATCAAATTCAAATCTTGAATCTCAATCACAGAGTAGCATATAGAGGCCGCCCAAGAATTAGTCAAGCGTTGCTCGACATGGTTTTTGATCAAATGAGCTATCATCCGGATCAGATAACTCTTGATATTTCGTAATGTAGCTTTTTTACTCATCCATTCTAGGTCATCAACGATCGCCAAAGCCTCCTGATAACGTCCGGCCATGATGGAATTCCTTAAATCAATCAGTTCTTGCGTCATCCCTAATCTCCAGTAACTGCTATAATCGAGATTGTCGAACTTAAAACAAAAATGCAAACCCTGGCTCAAACTGAACCGAAACTGGCAGACCTGAAATCTCGCCTTACCGAAATCCATGATATCAATGCCGCTGCGTCCGTACTACAGTGGGACCAGGCCACCTATATGCCCCCAGGAGGCGCAGCGGCACGAGGACGCCAAATGGCCACCCTCCACCAAATTGCTCACGAAAAGTTTACCTCAAAGGCGATCGGTCAACTCCTAGAAGACTTACGTTCCTATGAAGAGAGCCTTCCCTATGATAACTCAGAGGCTAGCGAGATCCGGATCGCCCGCCGCAACTACGATCGGGCGGTGCGAGTCCCTTCTGACTTTATGGCCAAATTCTCCAGCCATTGTGCCGCCTCCTACAATGCTTGGCAGAAAGCACGACCGGAAAATAACTTTGCCGTCGTACAGCCTTACCTGGAAAAAACCCTGGAATTCAGCCGGGAATATGCTAACTTCTTTCTAGGTTACGATCATATCGCCGACCCGCTGATCGATCGCAGAGATTATGGCATGAAAGCAGCAACAGTGCGATCGCTATTTGCCGAGTTGCGCCAGCAGCTTGTCCCGATCGTGGAAAAAATCACTTCCCAACCACCGGCGGACGACGCTTGCTTGCACCAACATTTCCCCGAGACCCAGCAGCTAGCCTTTTGCCATCAGGTAATAGAAAAATTGGGCTATGACTTCGGGCGGGGGCGTCTAGACAAAACCCCCCATCCCTTTACCACCTTTTTCGGTCTTGGGGACGTGCGCATTACCCTCCGCGTCAAGGAAAATAATTTGGCGGAAGCATTCTCCTGCACCATCCACGAAATGGGTCATGCTTTGTACGGACAAGGTATCGACCCCGCCTTTGAAGCTACGCCCCTCGCTCATGGCGCTTCCACTGGCGTCCATGAAAGTCAGTCGCGACTGTGGGAAAATCTGGTGGGACGCAGTCGCCAGTTCTGGATCCACTTCTATCCTCAACTGCAAACTTTCTTCCCCAGTCAATTAGGAAATGTTTCTCTGGAGACATTCTATCGCGCAATCAATAAAGTAGAGCGATCGCTCATCCGCACCGACGCCGACGAAGTTACCTATAACCTCCATGTCATGATTCGCTTCGATCTAGAATTACAGTTACTAGAAGGCACTTTAGCAGTGCGGGACCTTCCCGAAGCCTGGAACGAACGTTATAGGTCCGACCTAGGCGTCGTTCCCGAGAGTGACAGCGAAGGAGTAATGCAAGATGTCCATTGGTACGGTGACACGATCGGGGGTTTATTCCAAGGATACACCCTCGGCAACCTCATGAGCGCCCAGTTTTATCAAGCGGCACTCAAAGCACAACCAGAAATTTCCGCAAACATTAACAATGGCGACTACACAATGCTCCATAATTGGTTAAAGGATAACATTTACCAACATGGTTGCAAATGGACCCCAACTGAATTGATCGATCGCGTCACCGGCAGCGACGTGACCATCTCCCCCTTTATCAGCTACATCCAGCATAAATACGGGGAACTCTACTCACTTTAATCTCCTCTTTGCCCATGAATGTAGGGTGGGCACCGCCCACCACCCAAGGACTAAAGTCCTTACTACAAACCTCTGACAAACCTCTGACAAACTTCTGACAAACTTATGGTTCATTCACAACAGTCGAACGTGTTTGGGAATACTAAGGTCTCTGTCTGTAATTCGACAACCCTGCTAAAGCAAGCCCAAACCGACATTTTAAGGATCTTCGCTTGGATCCCCCCCGTTAGCGCAGCGGTGCGACGCAGGAGCACTAGCAATCTCACCCCCCTCGCAATGACAACTTATATGCTTAACTGTATAATAGGAAAAGCTTTGTCCTGTATTGTCTAACAGAAGAGAAAATGTATCAAAAAGTCAAGCAACGCACATATGAAATCCTCGAACTAGCGCCCCCAGGAGATCTCGCTAGTACGATCTTCGATGTCTTCATCATGACCTTAATTTTTCTCAACTTAATCGCTGTCGCGCTGGAGACAGTAGAAAGTATTTGGTTGCAATACCAAGTAACCCTAGAATATTTTGAAATATTCTCGGTGATTGTGTTTACTATAGAATATGGATTACGCATCTGGTCCTGTACAGTAGTAGAGGAATTCCAAGATCCAGTTAAGGGTCGAATCAAATTCATCCTCACCCCCTTAGCTTTGATAGATATCTTGGCGATTTTGCCATTTTACTTGCCCCTGTTTATTTCCGATTTAAGATTTGTCAGGTCTCTGCGTCTATTTAGACTCCTGCGCATCTTAAAACTGGGCAGATATAATGAGTCATTGAAAACTCTTGGATATGTCATAAAATCTAAAAAAGAAGACTTGATCGTCATTTTTTCAACAGTGTTAATCCTGTTGTTCTTAGCATCAAGTTTGATATACTTTGTGGAACATGAAGCACAACCTGAAGCTTTCCCCAGTATTCCCCAGTCGATGTGGTGGGGAGTCATTACCTTAACTACTGTCGGTTACGGTGATGTTTATCCCGTCACTCTTCTGGGTAAGTTGATGGCAGCAATGTTAGCAATTTTGGGCATTGGCTTTTTTGCATTACCCGCAGGGATCCTCGCTTCCGGTTTCGCCGAGGAAGTGGAAGCCAGGCGAAATCAAAAAATCCAACCACAAGCAAAAATTTGCCCTCACTGTGGAAAAGAAATCCATGAGTAAGGTTACACAAAGCGCGTCAGTCCGAGGCGATAGCGTTGCTTTTTGGTGACGCTAACTTCGCCCACTTCCAGGCGTCCTTTACCGCGAATGGCGATTAAATCTCCGGGTTTGACCTGATAAGAACTGCTAGTGACTTCTTTCCAGTTGACGCGCACGTCTCCAGCATTAATTAAATCTACCATTTTGCTGCGGGACATGCCAAACCCGGCTGAAGCGATCGCATCCAACCGCAGGGACGCCTCTACCGTAGTTAACTGCTTCTTTTTCGGTTCTCGAATCTTCAGTTCGCTCAACTCAATGCGTCTAGTGGTCACTGGCACCGATCGCACCTTAACCAAATGCATCTCCAGAAACTCTACCATCTCTGGCACCACGATCGCCTGAGCCCCCCGTTCCCCCAGCACAATAATATCACCCGTTTTTTCCCGCACAATCCCCATTCCCAGCATCGCACCCAGAAAATCCCGATGACTGGCAGTATCAAACAGAAAATTGCCCGCAATCTCTAAAGCTATCACCTCAATGTTAGTAGAGTCTAAAGGAATTTCTTCTCGGGCGATCGCCAATCTTTTCCGTTCCGCTTGCGGATAACCACCCCAAGCTACCAGCTTCACCTCAGTTAACTGTCCCAACAGCTGCTGGGACTCAGCCAGTACCGGTGGTTCCAGAAAATCCGTCAGCACCACCTCCCAGGTTTTAATCGCCTGGTCCGCCAAATCGATCGATCGGGCCACCGCTTCTCGATTTTCCACAGCTTTTAGCAGTTCTTCCCTTGGTAACATTTCTTCTCATTCACTACAACATCTGCATCCCACCCTCTCTATCTGACAGGGAAGACGTCTGTCCTATACAACCAGCGTCTCCCCTGTCCTACTGGACCAGTCAACTGTCAAGATCCACATAGTCCTGAATGTTCTCCGGTTCAAACTGGCGCAGGATGCTGGTCGCCTTACGGGTGAGACTTCCAGCCCCCTGGACCACAATCAGGTACTTGCCAGCATTCAGGCGATTGCGGTAGGGTAAGGCATCGCCACTACCAGTGACTAAGCCCACCCCGCCACCGACAACAGCAGCACCCATAGCCCCAGATGCAGCACCTAACAAGCCCCCAATTAGATGATTGCCCAGTTCGCCCGCCCAGGCAAAGGTATTTAAGCCGGTGATGAGACTGAAGGTGGCCCCACCGAAAAAGCCAAAGGGGACTAGCCAGTATGACATCAGTCTCGCTCGCTTCACCGCTTGCTGATTGGGGTCAATCAGACCAAACTCATCCGCACTCTTGTACCCCCTCCCCAGGATCGTAACTTGGGACAGGGGGAAACCCTCCTTTTCCAGAGCCGAGTAGGCCGCTTCTGCCTGAATGCGATCGCTTAACACTGCAATGAGATAATTCATTATTGAGATTGCACAATTGATTAAAGAGTCGAAATCTAAAAAAATCTAGTGGTATCCTCACGACCACTTTAGCGTTAAAATATCCTACTATTGTGACTGGTGGCCAGATCTGCTATTACCCCTGGCGGGTCGGCCCCGGCTATTTGTAGTCAAATATCCGACTAACGCATCAACGAAAACCAGACCATGCCGAAAGTTCTAGTCTCTGACTCTATTGACCAAACTGGAATCGATATCCTCTCCCAAGTTGCCCAGGTAGATATTAAAACCGGTCTGCCGCCGGCGGAATTAGTCAAAATTATCCCCGAGTACGACGCCCTCATGATCCGATCGGGGACTCGCGTCACTCAGGAAGTGATTGAAGCTGGAGAACAGCTGAAAATCATTGGCCGCGCCGGTGTGGGCGTGGATAATGTGGATGTCCCAGCTGCTACCCGTAAAGGAATTGTCGTCGTCAACTCCCCCGAAGGCAATACTATAGCTGCCGCCGAACATGCCCTGGCCCTGATGCTGTCTCTCTCGCGCCACATTCCCCAAGCATACCAGTCGGTCAAAAACGGTAAATGGGACCGTAAAAAATTTGTCGGTACTGAGGTATATAAGAAAACTCTAGGCGTAGTTGGCTTGGGGAAAATTGGCTCCCATGTGGCCACCGCAGCCAAAGCGATGGGTATGAAACTGTTGGCTTACGATCCCTTTATCTCCAGGGAACGAGCCGATCAGCTAAACTGCCGTCTAGTAGAAATGGACGTACTGCTACAAGAAGCAGACTACATCACCCTTCATATCCCCAAAACACCGGAAACGGCTAACCTGATCGATGCCGCAGCTTTGGCGAAAATGAAGCCAACGGCTCGGATTATTAACTGTGCTCGGGGTGGTATCATCGATGAGGGGGCCCTGGCAGAGGCCATCAAATCAGGTAAACTTGCTGGTGCTGCCCTAGATGTTTATAAAACGGAACCTTTAGGTGACTCGCCCTTGCGGGACATTGAGAAAGGGGTTGTCCTCACTCCCCACCTGGGAGCATCTACCGCTGAAGCTCAACAGAATGTGGCCGTGGATGTGGCCGAGCAAATTCGAGATGTGCTGCTGGGCCTACCCGCCCGTACAGCAGTGAATATTCCCGGACTGCACCCCGATGCCCTCGAACAGCTGAGACCTTACTTGCAATTGGCGGAAACTCTGGGTAATCTGGTAGGCCAATTGGCTGGAGGTAGGGTTGATTTTCTGGAGGTGCGCCTGCAAGGAGAATTGGCAACTAATCAAAGTCAGCCAGTGGTGGTAGCGGCCCTGAAGGGCCTGCTGTCTCAAGCTTTGCGCGAGCGGGTTAATTATGTCAATGCTAACATTGAAGCCACCGAACGAGGAATTCACGTGGTTGAAACCCGAGATCCCTCCAAAAAAGATTACACTGGCTCTTTGCATCTGGAAGCTAAAGGTTCTTTGGGAGATCATAAAGTCATGGGGGCTTTGTTGGGAGATGGTGAAATTCGCATCACCAATGTGGATGATTTCCCGATCAACGTTCCTCCCAGTCACTATATGCTGTTCACCCGCCACCGGGATATGCCCGGGCTGATTGGTAAGATCGGTTCCCTGCTGGGCAGTTTTAATGTCAATATCGCTAGTATGCAGGTCGGTCGCCAAATTGTGCGCGGTGATGCTGTGATGGTGTTGAGTCTCGATGACCCTCTACCAGAAGGGATTTTGGATGAGATCTCAAAGGTTCCAGGAATTCGCGATGCCTACACGGTGACTCTGTGAAACAATGGATGGATTGGGAGATCGACTTGGGATCTGGATGAAGTGTTAAGGGGTACACATTTTTCCAGAACTCGACAGATATAGTCCCTTCCTACTCGATCGATAGCATCACGATTGATGGGGTGCAACTCAGAAGAGCTGCCAAATGTCTGGCAATCTCTTCTGAGTGCATCGAAAATGGGATATGATTGACATAAGAGTGTGCTGGATGAGGGGCTTGGCGCGATTTTGGCAAATCATTGGTGGGAAATTCAGATTTTCTGTGAACCAGTTTGGGAAGATTTAATCTTCTGGCGTCTGGAAAAGTTTGGCTGTAAAGGGACAAGCAGTGAAATCAAAGGCAATGCTCTGAGCGTGAAAGCTTATTTGCCTCAAGAAGATGCTCAACTGCTAGACTTGGCGGCTCTGTCTCTTTGGCTGCAACAGGATGCCCAGATGGTTTCGGGTACGATGCCGGCAGTGCAGTGGCATCTGATCGATGAGGAAGACTGGGCGAGCAGCTGGAAGCAATATTGGCATCCTCAAGAAATAGGCGATCGCTTTTTAATCTACCCGGCCTGGTTGCCCGTGCCCGGGGAATCGGACCGGTTGATATTGCGCTTGGATCCAGGAGCGGCTTTTGGTACGGGGGGTCACGTGACAACTCAGCTATGTCTAGAAGCTTTGGAAATGCGTCTGGGTGCAGATGGGGCAGATAGCACGATAGTTGCAGATATTGGCTGCGGTTCGGGCATTCTCTCTATTGCTGCTATTCTCTTGGGTGCGACGAAAATATATGCTGTTGATATTGACCCTATGGCAGTGCGTGCGACTCGCAGCAATGGCCATCTCAATCAGATCGGTCATGAATTGCTCGATGTCAAGCGCGGTACGGTCTCACGCCTGCTGGAAATGACTAAGGGTCCGGTTGATGGGATTGTCTGCAATATTCTCGCAGAAGTTATTATTGAAATTGTACCCCAGTTAGAGGCTCTGGTTAAACCTAGCACTTGGGGCATTATTAGTGGCGTCCTGTTGGAGCAAGTAAAACCTGTGGCCGATACTCTGGAGCAACATGGCTGGATTGTCGCAACTCTCTGGCGTCGCCGAGAATGGTGTTGCTTTAATATTCGCCGCTCTTGAATGGGCCGGAACGGGCGTAGATATAGCCGATCGGGTAAAATAGGTTAACTATGACCATTAGTCCAATCGAGATATCCGACTGGAAGCGGTCCCGATCGCAGTCAAAAAATGGGCGAGATTAGATTCGGGAGATCGGGAGCGCCGAAATCCTTTTGTTTGTCGGTTGTCCGCTAACAAATAACCACCACTAACAACTAATAAATATTAAGTGAGGGCGGTTAAGTAAATGTCAGCGATTTGAGCAATATCCCTAGCCCGATCGGTCCCATTGACAATACGTCGGGCGCCCTCAAAATCTTGCTCTCGATCATTAATGAAGTCATTCAGGGCCCATCCGGTAAAGGTGCCATCGCGCATACCTTGAACCAAGATTGTAGCGGCAATTTCGGGTTCGGATGCTCTGTCTGGGAAATTCACGAGGTCGATCCCCAGGCGATCGGACCAATCGGTATAATTATTTCGTCCCGTGATTTGCACGTAACCGCGTCCTTTATATCGCGGTCCATCTCCGGGATAGATATTTCCCAGATCGACTCGACCTTCATATTGCCAACCATTTGACAATTCTTCCATCCATTGTCCGAGGCGAGATTCATGTTCGGTGGTAGCTAGAATATAGGCGATCTGTGCGGGATCTGTGATGCCACTTGCTTGAATCTCGGCCAGGATTAGAGGAATGGACTCTTCAGCATAGGGAAGCATTGAGTTGAGCACAACGCTGAAAATTTCATCTAGGTTAAAGAGATTGTTATCGCCAATGGTGATGACATCAGATCCGCCGATGACTTCCACGAAGCTGGAACTAGCAGCAACGTAGCCGTGGGTGCCGTCTTTGGTGATAATTTCATACCAATCTGGGTTTTGCCAGTCGCCAAGGGAGTCAACTTGTTGGATAATGGTGAAGGTTTCATTAGTGTCTAAATCACCGATATCCTGAGAGTATTGTGAGGGATTCTCTCTGAGATTCATGCCATAGGGATAGACGACCCGACCTTTTTCGATGATTTCGACAAAGTCGGCAGCGACGTAACCAAGCTGACCGTTATTGGCGATCGCCCGGTACCATTCAGGGTAATTGACATCATCAGGGGAGTCAACTTGTTGGAGAATAGTGAAGGTTTCACCCGCACTGAATCCGCTGATGGGGCTATTGTACAGACTCGATGGTCTGTACCTGACATTTACCCAATCGGAATCAACAACTTGACCTGTACGTGGAGTTTCTGACAGGACAACGTCAATGGCAGAACTGCTAAAATGATCGTAGTATTGAACGTAGAAATCGTACTGGTCGGAGTCGGGTGCATTCAGCAGCTGGCCCCATGTAGGATCTGCGGTACCTCGAACCCGCCAATCGCCATCTAGTTCTGTAAGAATTTCCCCTGTTTGAGGGTTTTGGAATCGGAACCTGGTGCCATCATCCGAGTCGCTAGTGAGTTTGTAGAATTTGCCTGCTTCTAGCTGGATGCGCGTCCAAGCTTCTAGGGCAAAGAAATCGTTCTGCACTCCCCCAGGACTGCCGAAACCATAATTCCGATTCAGGCGGGCGATGACTTGACTATTAGTGCTTTGGGGTCCGAGGTCTTCGACGGCAGCGGGTTGGCTGAAATTGTAGCTATTGTAATCGGCGACGTTCCCAAAGCTGCGATTGATGAAGCTGGCATGCCAGTGGTTAGTGGAAATTCCCGATCGGGGTGGATTGTTTACTTCCTCATGTACTTTGATATTTTTAAAGAAACTTTCTGCTGGACGGTTGGTAATTCGATCGTGGTCGTGGACAAAGGTGAGATAGTTCATAAAGCCCGTGTAAAACTGCCCGACCGGTATTCGGTAATGCTGCCAATTTCCAGCGCTGTAGTCTTTGAAGTCACTGATGCCCCAATTTTGGGTGCCGTACAGCTGAAAATTTTGATCTCGACTGATGGAGTTATCGTTGTCAAAGCCAATTCCTTGGATTTCTCCTTGGACAGGACTTTTGAAGTCAAATTCTAAGATGGTTTTGGGGGTGATGCTGTAGGGGAAGTCGATTTTCTTCCATCCGTTGCCAGTCAGGTGTAATGTATTGCCACCATCTTCAATGCTGACAGTGGGGTTGCGGTTCTGGCGCGAGTCGTAAACTTGAATCCAGTAGTCCCGGAAATTCAGGGGAGTTGATGAGAGTTCGATCTCAACTTCTTCTCCATTTATCTCAACTGTTGCTAGATCGTTCTCACTTTTGAGATCTTCCAGTTCCCGATCGGATAACTCTACTCCTTGGGCGATCACGGCCCAAATTGCGCCTTCATCTCCAAGGGCGTCCGTGTAATTTATCTGGGAGTCGAGATAATGTCCAATTTCTTCCAGCAGCACTGTGGCGATCGCCTCTGGGTTAGCAGCATGCTGGGCGATGTATTCCTGGGACAGATAAATAATGTTATTGAGACTATCGAAAGCGCCATTAGCTCCATTAATGGCCGCAGCGGGCAGAATCTGTATTGGCGGGATATCATTGAAGTTGCTGAGGGCAAAGTCTTGGGCGATCGCCCTAAGTTCCTGGCGATCGAAGCTGTTGCCAAAAGCTAGGGAAACCTTGGCTGTAAAATCTGGAGTATCGGCAAATGCCTGAAGCAGATCGGAGACTTGTTGCCAAGCTTGCCGTACAATTGGTAGAGATTGTTCTGTTAATGGATCTATTATAGATGATATATCTTCCGTGCTGTCGGTGGGGGTTCCTAGGGTCAGCAGATCGGGAGTCTGGGGAAGGATACTATTGTCAATACTGGATGATTGAGTAGGGATGTTAATTTCAGAAGTTGCGCCTCCCCCCACGGGAGGGATACTATTCAATGTTGAGTAAGGGAGTTCTACAGTCCCAAGTTCGATCCTGGGGTAGATATCTAAATCGATCGGGTTATTATCAGGTGCGAGGAAATCTATAGACATGGAACTTTTCTCCTACAGTTGTGAGAACAGTGACTGTGGATATAGATTTGAGTTCCCAGCTATTGCATTTGAATTGGTAGTGATTTTTTCTCAGAAGAGTCACTGACTGGGGAGACAGAATTAAGTTCCCACTAACTGCACTTAAATTTGGAGTGATTGTCTCGATTTTGGTCGAGAGTAGATGTCTGTGTTATACTGACAATGTTTTTCTCTGTCAGTCAGAAAAAAAGTTGTTGGTGGCAATGCTAGGCAGGGACAAAACGAACAGCTGCGAAAACTGCTATAGTAGGAAAAAGGCGATGGGGGCGATCGCGCGCTGGAAAAACAATAGGCGATCTGATAAAATATAGATAGATAAAGGTATTGGTATCGGGAAGCAAATCATGCCGGAAATTACAGCAGAACAGATGGCAATCTACCGCGCAGCTGCACGGCGACGCCAGCAGCAAAAAGAACGGAGATTAGAATGGCGGCATCAGCGCGGTTGGGAAGTGGCAAGTCAGGGGGCGCAGTTGCTAAAAGAACATTTTCAGGCTCGAAAAGTGGTGCTGTTTGGTTCTTTGCTATATCCCAAATATATTCACGATCGCACGGATGTAGACTTAGCGGTTTGGGGAATCTCGGAACGCCTGTATTACCGAGCAGTTTCTCGACTTCTGGATATCGATCCCGAATTTAGTGTAGACTTAGTAGAAGCGGAAATAGCACCACCGCATTTGCTGGCAGTAATCGAGAGTGAGGGGGTAGAATTGTGAGAGAAGATGCAGCAGTTTTAATCAGACTGGATCATCCAAACTAAAAACCCTAAAATTTGCGCCACTGGGGGTAATGGATAATCGGTCAGATCGATTGTCACTGTCTGTTCGCAAAGCTGGAGAAACCGCCATTGAGTCCCACTGGTAATGCTGCCATAAATTTTCGGCAGCGATCGCCCCTTAGCTTGATTAAATTTTTGGACGGCAACCATTTCGGCGATACATTGTCCCAAACCAGCTTTGAGGTCTTCTTTTTTCGCTTCTACTACCACAATTACCGGCGCTTCCAGCTCAAGCTGTAAGGGAGAACGACTAATTAAAAAATCACATACTCCTGTTAGTCCGACACTCGGCTCTACTGTTAAGTCTTCTCCCGAAAATACACTTATTTGTTGTTCTAATATTCGCCTCACTTCCAGTAGTACTGGGTTGATTATCGCTTCAGAACGGGCCTTTTCTGTACTGACTGCGATCGCCCAGGGGACAGAATTTGCCAGCAACGCTTCTAATACGGGACTGGGTTGAATTGGCGCAACATCAGGGAAAAACCGCACTCTTTCTCTAATAGTGAGATCGAATGCTTCTTTCACTTTGCTGATACTCGTGAATTGACTGTAGGACATAAAACTTGCTCTTATCTTTAATTATAATTAGATTATACCACAATATTTACTATATTTGGTCGTGGAATATTTGTTTCCATATTCAGACTAAATTTTCCGGTAATTATGCGGAAATGGAACTGATTGAAAAAATCCGCAGTTTACCACCTGAGAAAGTGGTGGAAGTAGAAGATTTTGTGGATTTTTTGTTACAACGATATGAAGATCGTCCCTTAGTTCGTGCAGCCGCCAAGCTGTCGGAAGAATCTCTGGCGCGTGTCTGGGATAACCATTCCGATGCTGCATATGACAAGTTATAAGTTCGGTACTAGGCGGATGAACTATTGAAGGTAATGATCGATGGTCAAAATAGCGATCGCATTCTATGCCCGATCGCCTCTGTTGCGCTCAATTCTAGAATTACCTCGATACTGCTATTGGTAAGGCGATCGACTGAGCTGTTTTCACTCTGTTTTCCATTCTGTTTCGGGAATATCGGCACTTATCATAATGTTCCGTAGGGTGCCGATGGGCAGATCTCGTCCTTTGTGATAGGGGACGATCGCCTGAATTTTGCATTCGGGATTTCGCCATTTCCGATGACTCCCTTTCTGGGATATTAATTCAAATCCATATCGCGCTAATATTCGTTCGACATCATCGGCATTCATTCGTAGAATACGACTCATCCTACCGATACCTCTCGTCAAATTGCGCCTGATGTTAATTCGATGGGATCTGGTTCTAGATAAAGCGCGATCGCCTCACGAATATTTTCTAAGGCTTCTTCCTCCGTCTCCCCTGCTGACACGCAACCGGGTAATTCCGGACACCATACCGCCCAATCCCCCGTTTCCGAATCTCTTTCAAGAATAACACGCCATTTCATAAGCTTTGTGCATTTTATTTACATAAATAGAAAAGCGTCAGCCTAGCGATCCATGATTTGCCATCTTTCGCCTGCATAGCACTTTCGATCCTCACTAGCTCTACTCCTTTCCCAGTCTTTTCTTAGCTTAACCCATTGGACTGCCTCCTGTCAAGTGTATGACAAAATTTTTTTGATAATTTTCCTGTCTGGTATACTCGAACGTACCACATCCCGATCGCATGGGGTGGCGGGCGATCGGGGTTTGCCCGGCAGCGCCTGTGGAGGAAATAGAATTGGCTAATTGGGAATGGTCTATACCCTGAGTTTTTTTCAAAGATGTCAGATAACATGCAGATATGTTATCATGGGACTATCTGTAAAATGTCAGCCCTCAAAGAACAGCTCATGAACATACAGTTGACAGCTGAACTGGATTTGTCCAGTCAACAGTCCACAGCGGTAGGTACTCGGACCCTTACGAAGTAGTTCGCACTGCTTTGCAGTTGCTAGAAGAACGCGAAATGGAACGCTTAGTGGGACTATCAAAAGTCAGCAAATCACAGTATAACGCTTGGGGAAAGCTGACGACTAAAGAATCAATTTATACTGCAATTGCCAGCATGCGAAAACTACGGCAAGAAGTGGGATTGTCGAAAAAATCAATCCGTGAAATGATTGCAGAGGGGAGAAGGTATTAGAGATGCAGTTTGTATTGAAACCGTGAAACTCCCGATCGCGAGAGGAAGTTTTGTCAGAGGGATTATGTGTTAGAATAGGAATGTAACAATTAATTGTGGTCCAAGCAAGAGGTAGTTGAATGGAAACAGCACAAATCGTCACCCTCTCTAGCATAAGATACCTTTCTATAGAAGAGTTTCTCAACCAACTGCGCCAACAAGAAGCGATCGCCGTACAATTCCCTGACGGAGAGTCAATGATCGTACAGGCAAAACAGGAACTAGAACCTTTACCGATATTGGATGGCTACGTGCCCGAGGGTTGGAAAGCGGTTTACGCGGAAGCTTCTACTATTTGATAAGTTCCCTGTTTGAGCGTTGTCTGCACCCAGTACAGCCACTCAAGGTAAGATATCCCATACCTGCTGGGGTCGTAGTTGCAACTCATGTCGCATACTATAATATCGCGTAGTTCTTCGGACGAAAGATTCATCTTGATTAGTTGCTCTATCTCCTTGATGGTTTGTTGGGTAGATGGAAAATTGGTTTCTTTCATGTAGTTGCGTATTACTCCCAGAGCATCATCAGCCTCAAGATCCCAGTCTTGATGGAAGTAAGCGCCGAAAAATTGGGCAAGGTTGGGTAATTGATCTACAATCATGGCTCGGGATATGCTGTGAGAATATAGTATCCTAATGATAAATGAGAATCTCTCAGGAGAATGGCTTGCACTTTTTGAGCAGGAATAAGATTTGTTCCTCCCCGTTCTAAACTAACCCCTACTTGACTGCTGGCTGTGTATGGGTTGAGTTGCAGCCGGAGTCTACTACCACTCAACCAGGCAGTTATGGCTGCTTGGTTGGCGTCGATCGCCTCTGATATGGCTGCTTCTGCTATGGTACGATCTCTGAAAGATGAAGCTCTGGAGATATGAAGTCGAGCAGCTAAACGGTTAGCAAGTTGAGCTTCTGTCTGTCCGACATGTCTTGGCTTCGGTGTGACCCCCCGCATTTTCATGTGCTGTCAGACCTCCTCCTGGAACTAGACGACTGGAATTTGACAATGTTTGTTATGTTGTAAACTAGCTTCACTATTTAATTATACTTCCCGATCGCCCCATATGCCCGATCGCCCCATATGCCCGATCGCCCCTTCCCCGATCGCCCCTATCCCGATCGCCTCCTTCCACCATCTCCACCTATTATTTTACTAAGGACACAGACTTAATGTAGCGCAATCTACTTTTATCTTCGGTCGCAGTTCCACTTGCACTGTGGTTTTCATTTCTTCATTTTTCGGCGCTACAGGAAAATAAAATTTGCCGTTTATATAGTCAGTAACTATCATAAACTCAACTAACTCAAAGCTGAAAATTCCTATTGAATAATCAGCTATTTTTAGTTCTATTTGGACTGACTCTTGAATGATATCAACTCCAAATTTTAGCGTCACACCTAATTCATCGGTCGCTTCGTAACACCAATAACCATCTTGGGGATGGGAAATTTGCGGTTCTGCGCAAAATAATTCCATGAATTCTAGT
>JBFRWI010000014.1:0-6261 GCA_051439505.1 Hormoscilla sp.
CCTTGGTATTGGTGGATTAATTCCTTGTCCTTAAACAACTGTACTGTGGGGGTACCGGTGACACCAGCATTTTCAGCAATCTCTTGATCTTCTTCGATGTCGATCTCTACATAGTGGATCAAGTTATCGAACTCGTCTACTACCTTACTTAAAATGGGTTTGAGAGTGTGACAAGGGCCGCAGGTAGGTGCAGAGTATTTTACCAGGATCGGGCGATCGCTCTCATGGAAAAGCTTCCGCAGGGCATAACCACCCTCATGCCGCGTCGCTGCAATATCAAAAGTCTCAGAAGTCTCGCGGGGTTGCTTCTCAGGGTTTGTAGTAAGCGCTTTAGCGCTTTCCCCTTGATGGAACTCCTGGGCCAACCCATTAGCAGAGAGCCACCTTTCTGCTAACATTGCCCCCATACAGCCGCTACCGGCAGCAGTCACGGCCTGACGAAACTCGTGGTCTTGCACGTCACCGACAGCATAGACCGCCTCCACGCTAGTTTCCACCGAACCGGGCTTAGTCACAACGTAACCCACCTCATCCAGTTCCAGTTGACCTTGGAAAAGTTGAGTATTGGGGGTGTGACCAATAGCATAGAACAGACCGCCAGCAGGTAACTCACTTATTTCGCCCGTCTGGTTATTTTTCACCTTAACCCCTTGCATCTTGCCATTGGCACCGAATACGTCCACCGCCTCGGTATGCCAATGGACCGTGAGTTTGGGGTTATTTAAGACTCGGTCTTGCATGGCCTTAGAGGCCCGCATCTGGTCCCGACGCACCAGCATATGCACGTGAGAGCCATACTTGGTGAGATAGACTGCTTCTTCTGCCGCCGTGTCACCGGCACCAATTACCACCAACTCTACTCCTTTAAATATAGGACTGGCACCATCACAAATAGCACAGGCCGAAATGCCCATATTCCAGAACTTTTCCTCAGAAGGCAGTCCCAACCGTTTTGCCGTGGCACCGGTGGCGATGACAATGCTGTGGGTGTGCAATTCGCGATCGTGCGATCGGACGATAAAGGGACGCTGGCTCAAATCAACAGATATAACATCTTCAGTATATAGCTCTGCCCCCCAGCGCACAGCTTGAGCCTTCATCCTCTCCATCAGTTGCGGACCGGTAATGCCATCGGGGAAGCCAGGAAAATTCTCCACTTCCGTAGTTGTCATCAGCTGACCACCAGGAATACCACCCATTTGGTAGCCTTCAAAGACCACCGGTTTGAGGTTAGCACGGCCAGCGTAGATAGCAGCGGTGAATCCAGCTGGACCAGAACCAATGATGACCAAATTTTCTACTGTCATAGCACTTATGCAAAGTCATAACGACTACGACTAAGGTAGCACAAACATCGGCAAAAGGCAATGGTTGCATCTGGAACCCTGACCAGGAGGGCGTTAGGCGATAAAAAAAGAAATTTTTGCTCGGGGGTGATATAATTTTGAAGAAAGTGGGTAGGCTAAGAGATAAGGAGTTAGAAGCAAACCATTGACCAGCTAAAGGAGAAATTAATTATGAAGACTGAATTTAAGACCAAATTCCTGCAACACCTGATCGAGAAGAGAGAAGATAAGGGTTTTACGCTGATAGAACTGCTGGTGGTGATCATCATCATCGGGATTCTGTCAGCGATCGCCTTGCCCTCCTTCCTGAACCAGGCAAACAAGGCGAAACAGTCGGAAGCGAAGCAATATGCAGGTTCAATGAACCGGGCGCAACAAGCCTTTTACCTGGAAAACAATGGCTTCACTAGCACCATCGGTGCCTTGGGTCTTGGTATCCCCACCCAAACAGAGAACTACACATATGGGCTCAGCACATCAGCTACGGCAATCACCGAATCTACGGCTGTGACTAGCTATGCACAAATGCGGAATATTGCGCTGAACTCCTATGTCGGAGGCGTGAACCTTGGTGAAGACCCAGAAACCAGTGAGTCAACCACCCTCGCTGTCTTGTGCGAAAGTACGTCTGCTGGCACGACTGTAGTGGTGGCAACCTATACCATTAGTGGTCCCAGTTGCCCCGCAGGCTTTGAGTCGTTGTAAAGCTAATCCCAAAATGCTGGAAGAGGCAGTTTGGGGCTAGTATAGGATCAAGGTGTGATGGGAGTGGGCAGATAATCTGCCCACTCATTCCATGTATTTATGAAGATGCAATATGCTTGAGATTGTATAAGGCTAGTTGCATCTATTTGGGTGGGCACCGCTGGCACAGCCCAACATTCGTGGGTGTGGTATTTTTTTACCAACTGGTGCAAGAGCACACCCGATGCAATATGCTTGAGATTGTATAAGTAGGTGGACAAAAATATTTACACATTAAATCTGCGGAAATGGTGGGCGGTGCCCACCCTACGCCTAGAGTAAATTATAAATTGGTGGGAAATTAGGCGATTAAAAATTATGCTTCGTTGACAAATAATGAGTTTGAGACCATGACCAATTCAGATGATTCCACTGATATAGTTCAGCAGCAGGGTTATAAGCAGTTGATAGCAGGAGAGTACAGCGAAGCCTGCGCTCAGTATCAGCAGGAAATAGAAGCAGAGCCATATGTGAGGTCAAATTACTGGTATTTGGGGTTGGCATTACTACTCCAAGGTGAAGAAGTAGAGGCCCAAGTTACTTGGATGCTGGCGATCGGAGAGGGGGACGAAGAGGAAGTTGACCAGTGGACAGCAGAACTGGTTGAGGTTTTGCAGACAGAAGCACAGCGCTTCTCAGAGCAGGAAGACTATGCAGAGGCTTGGGCGATCCGGCAGCATATCCGGGAAATCAGCCCCAGTGATATAAGTAACTTGTTACAGCTTGTGCAACTGTCTGTTAAGCAGGGGACTTTGACCAAAGAAAACCTGGCTTCATGGGAAGTTATCGAACTGCTGAAGTCCGCCCCGAAAGGAGAGGTAAACCCTGATTTATTGCTGCAAGTGGTGCAGAATTTATTGGATGATGTGCCCTTGGCTCCGTTTCTGCCTGAGTTGGTGGAAGCGTGCCTGAGACATGTTAAAGATGTGGAACTGTTTATTGAGACGGTGATCAAAGCATGTGTCAGCATATCCCAGAATATGAAGCGACCTAAACAGGCAATAAGCCTAGCAAAGTTGTGCGTAAGTTTAAGTCCAGATCATCCAGAAGTATGGAGGCATTTAGCTTCTTATTATCAGAATGCGGGGGAGTATGATGAGGGTGTGGAAGCGGGGAAAAAGTGCTATTCACTGATGGAAACCCTGCCAGATAAAGTGTATGCGAATTACTTACTGCTCCGAGGGTTGATGAGTGCTGGTGGTCGTTGGTCCGAAGCGGTGGAAGTATGCGATAAACAAGCATCATTGCTGGAGTCGATGTATAGGGAAGAAAACAGCCTGTACCATATAATTACTTATAGTCGTCTATGTACTACATCTTATTTTTTCCCTTATTTTAGAGACGATCTTAAAGGTAATCGCGCAATTCATAATAACTTGGCTCAGTATTGTCAAGGACCAATAGAACTAGACCAGAAGGTGCGAGTGGATCGATACCGCACAAGACATGCAGAGAGGAAAGGGAGTGGTGGGGTAACAAAAACTAGAAGTCTCTCGGGTGGTTCGACTAGCGATACTGAGGGACATAAACTGAAAATTGGTTACATGTCTCATTGTCTAACTTCCCATTCTGTGGGCTGGCTAGGGCGATGGCTGTTTGAATATCACGATCGGGAAAAATATGATATATATGGCTACTTTATCAACTATAGAGAAAAAATCAAAGACCCTTTGCAGCAGTGGTTTGTCGAGCATGTGAGTCACGCCCGGAAATTGGGAATGGAATATTTGCCAGTGGCAGAACAGATTTACGATGATGAAATCGATATTTTGATCGATCTCGACAGCCGGACGCTAGATATGTCCTGTATAGTGATGGCTTTGAAACCAGCTCCAATTCAAGTATCGTGGTTGGGTTGGGATGCTCCAGGTATACCAACGGTTGATTACATGATCGCCGATCCATATGTGTTGCCAGAGGAGGCTCAGGATTATTACAGCGAAACCATCTGGCGACTGCCCACAACTTATGTAGCGGTGGATGGGTTTGAGGTAGCGGTGCCAACACTAAGACGGGATCAGTTGGAGGTCGAGAGCGATGCGGTGTTGTATTTTAGTTCTCAAAGGGGATATAAGCGCCATCCAGATACGGCACGACTGCAACTGAGGATTATCAAAGAAGTGCCGAATAGCTATTTCTTGATCAAAGGTTTTGGCGATCAAGACACAATTAAAACCTTTTTCCTCCAGTTGGCAGAAGAAGAGGGTGTGAGTCCCGATCGCCTGCGCTTTTTGTCAATAGCACCATCAGAAGCAACGCACCGGGGGAACCTAGGAGTGGCGGATGTAGTGCTAGATACATATCCCTATAATGGAGCCACGACAACGCTGGAAACGCTATGGATGTGCGTGCCCTTGGTGACGCGAGTGGGAGAGCAATTTGCTGCTCGTAACAGCTATACGATGATGATGAATGCGGGTATAACGGAGGGCATTGCTTGGACAGATGAAGAGTATGTAGAGTGGGGGGTTCGCTTGGGGGAAGACCCAGTGCTGCGGCAGCAAATCTCCTGGCGACTGCGCCAGTCACGACAGACAGCACCGTTGTGGAATACTAAGCAGTTTGCTCGCGATCTGGAGAATGCTTACGAACAGATGTGGCAAAAATATGTGGAATCTGGTAATGGTAATGTGTAGGTTGGGGCACAGGTTGGGTTTCGCGCTTAGCTCTACCCAACCTACGAACTATCGCAGTCCCCGATCTCCTAACAGTGCCTTTGCCCAAACAGCGTCTTCTGCCTTCAGCCGTGGCACCGGCTCCCTACTGTAATCTACTGCTAAGTGATATCTGGCCCGTTCGTAAACCCCATTTAACAGAGCTTGCAAATCTAAAAGCGGCTCGCTATCGGACCAGTGTATGACCACACTGTTGACAACTTTGGGCCTACTATAGTATTCTTAACAGAAGCTAATGTTATGGGAGATCGAGGGGAAATAGGCGAAGGTTTTCTGCTCCCGCTAGGGCGATCGCCGGTTCATTTTCCTGTTCCAGAACAATTCTAGCTTGGAGTCGCGGACGGAGAATATCCCACTGGACTGCGCTCAACTTGCCAATCAAAGAAATTTCTGCTCCATCGGTCACGTCTAAATCTGACTGCAAGAGCAGATTCATCGCCACCCCTGATATAAATAGATTAGCATCTTCTGCTTCAATTCCATCTGTGTCGATCAGCAGAGTCATGTGACTTTTCTCAGGGTGAGTGGCGATCGCCTCTATCACCGCTGACAAGCTTGCACCTAGGGAATCTTCTGGCTGACTCCAGTCCGGAAAAATAATTAGATTAATATCCCTCAGATTTAGAGATAGATCTTCTGCTGAGTTTTGGGATGAACTTAAATTATAGCTACTGTCAGCATAACCCCGAATCTTCTCAATCGCAGGTAAAGAATCTAGTCCTTGCTTTACCAACTCTGGGAATTGAGCTAAAACTTCTATTATCTGGTTGGCAAAATTGTATTTGGGATTTTTACCATATTCTCTAGTTATATATTCTAGCAGTTCCGTAGCATAGTCGGGAAAATTCAGAATGTCAGCCATACAAGCTAATTTCAGAAGCCGATCGGGAGTATGCATCGAGGCTGTCTTATCTGGCTTATGAATCAGATCCCGGAAATAAAAAGCATCTGCCCAGATTAATTGACCGGGATGTTTTGGGGACACCACGGGACCTCGGCGACGGTAATCCCGATGCTGATGAGCTAAATCGAACAGAGTAAAACCTTTTTTTCTCAGATATAAATCCACATCGCTAAACAGAGGTTGATTTTCGTATATACTGGTAAATTCCACTTCTACTATCAGGGCCATCACGCTTTTTTCTAGCATCTCCGCCGCCCCTTCTAATACTTTTAGTTCTCCCCCTTGCGTATCGATTTGCAGAAAATCAATTTCCTCGATTCCTTCTGAACGACAAAAATCATCTAAAGTTGTTGTTTTAATTTCTTCAGTAGACTGTAATTCTATCATCGCTGAGTTGCCCACAAACCTTTCTATATATGACTGAGAGGGGGGATATAAAGAACTACAGCCAGGAAATTTAGTGACATAAAGTGTGGCAGTTCCCGTACTATTCCAAAGCCCTAAGGGAATATGTTTTTCTGTCCAACTTATTTTTTGCTTCTCTAGTTCGGCATTCATTTTCTCGCAACTTGAGGCATCGGCATCAAATCCA
>JBFRWI010000015.1:0-27320 GCA_051439505.1 Hormoscilla sp.
AACCATTGTCTAGTTCTGACATGAGATTGAACATATATGACGCGATAGTCCCGTTGTTCTTCAATGTATTGCTTCCAACCTCTTTGGGCAAGTCGATCTAGTTGTTCGGCTATAACTGTGCCTGCGACCTGACTAAGTCTCGTGGGAACTGCATTACCAATCTGGGCATACTGTTGAGCAACAGAACCAGCTAATTCCCAATCATCAGGAAACTCCTGAATTCTAGCATACTCTCGAACGGATAAAGCTCTCGTTTCCGTAGGATGGCAGAGTGAAGTGCTGGCATGGTTAGGCATGGTTACTAGAGTCGGACAGGGTAAATCAAATGTTAGCCGGCGCCACCAACCGGAACGTCCCCCTTTAGCATACCAGGCTTTACCCATTGATTCTTTCTGGATTTCAACAGGTAGACTCCGCCAGTTTGACCCTTCTGGAACCAGGCTGAGGTAGTATTTTTTTCGAGGGCTAAAGTCCATTACAACTGGGTTCTCTTCTCTCAGGTCACCTATGACGTCCCTCAAGGTCGCCCAAGGTTTTTTGTCAGACTCATTACCAAAAAGAGAGAGTTGCATTTCCTTTTCTTCCGATGGCCCGTGTGTTGGGTCGGGAAAGTCAACTACTGCATTGTAGCGATTTCCGATGAAGAGTGCTCTCTCCCGGATCTGCGGCGCACCGTAGTTAACGGCATTGACTTCAAAACAGTCCATGTGGTAAGAAGCCCCGGGAATATTTTGTAAGTCACTGGCAAAAAGCTTAACCACAGAACCGGGCTCTTCGTCAGGTTCTAATGCTAAACCGCCCTTGTTGGGACGTTTGGCGATCGGGCGGTGGCGAAGGGCTGCGGAGAGGAGCCCGCGCACGTTCTCCATGAGAAAGAATTTCGGCTTGATAACTTCAATAAAGTTCAGGTATTGCCAAAGTAAAGTCCCCCGTGGGTCTTGCACTGTTCGACGCTTTCCTGCTGTACTGAATGACTGACAGGGTGGCCCACCCACTATCAGGTCTAGTTCCTCGGGTTGAAGACCAATTGCATCTAATACTTCTGATGGGCTAATATCACAAATATCTCTCTGGAAGACTTTCATATTGCGATCTAGTTTGCCCGCTTGCTGATTGCGACGAATCGTTTCTGTACAGGCATTATCTTTTTCAATACATGCTAAGATTCTAAACCGTCCTGTAGATTTCAGTCCGAGGTCGAGACCCATACCACCAGAAAATATGGATACAGCTGTATACTGGCTACTATCTGTCATTTTGGCGATGCTCTCAATTGTCTAGTATTATCATAGTATACATCTTTTTACGTAGGCAGGGGGAATATTTTCCCGGGCAACTATTCTGTTGCCGATGTGAGAAGATGGATGAAGCTGTAAATGTTGTGGCAATATGACTGAAGCGCAAGTGGCACCCTATGGTGCTTGGAAATCTCCTATCTCCTCAGACCTGATTGTGGCAGGGGTTGTGGGACTGGCCGAACCTACCCTGGATGGAGATGATGTCTATTGGATTGAAGGACGACCGGCTGAAGGGGGACGCTATGCGATCGCCCGCTACTCCCGTGATGGACAAGTCTCTGATGTGACGCCATCTCCTTTTAATGTCCGTACCCGCGTTCACGAGTATGGCGGCGGTGCCTATCTTGTCAGTGAGGGTGTGGTTTATTTCTCGAATTTCAAAGATCAACGTCTTTACCGCCAGACTGTCGGCGAAGAACCGCAACCGATAACGCCAGAGGCACCCCTACGTTATGCTAATGCTGTCATTGATAAGCTGCGAAATCGTCTGATTTGCGTGCAGGAAGACCATTCCGGAGAGGGGGAAGCGGTTAATGCGATCGCCAGCATTAATCTGGAAACAGGAGAGAGTAACCTGCTGGTTTCGGGAAATGATTTTTATTCTTCGCCTCGCCTGAGTCCGGATGGTTCTCAATTGTGTTGGTTAACCTGGAATCATCCTAATATGCCCTGGGATGGTACGGAACTATGGACTGCCCAGATCCAAGCAGATGGCAGTTTGGCAGCAGGAACCCTGGTTGCTGGGGGTAAGGATGAATCAGTGTTTCAACCGGAATGGTCTCCAAAGGGCATTTTGCATTTTGTGTCCGATCGCAGTAACTGGTGGAACCTCTACCGCTACCAAGATGGCCGAGTGGAATCATTGTGCGAAAAGGCGGCAGAGTTTGGACTTCCCCACTGGGTGTTTGGCATGTCTACCTACGCTTTTGCCTCGGAAAATCAGATTATCTGCACCTACACCGAAGCGGGTAACTGGTACTTGGCAAGTCTGGACACGCAGACCAAGCAGCTAGAGTTAATTGAGACTCCCTATACGAGTATCTCTTTTCCTAATGTGGTAGGGGGAAAGGTGGTTTTCCTGGGAGGTTCGGCCACTCAACCGACTGAGATTGTCCAGTTAGATTTGTCTAGTAAGCAGATCCAGGTATTGCGTCAGTCAACTCAATTGGAAATTGACAAAGGATATCTGTCAGTGCCAGAATCAATTGAGTTTCCTACGGAGAAGGAACTGACTGCTTTTGCTTTCTTTTATCCGCCTCAAAATCAGGATTACACTGCCGCTGCTGGGGAAAAACCACCCTTGCTAGTTAAAAGTCACGGGGGACCGACAGGATCTACTTCTAGTGCTTTGAGTTTGAAGATTCAATATTGGACGAGTCGCGGCTTTGCGGTGCTGGATGTTAATTATGGTGGTAGCACTGGCTATGGTCGGGAATATCGTCAGCGGCTACAGGACAACTGGGGTATTGTGGATGTGGATGATTGCGTGAATGGGGCGAAGTATCTGGTCGAGAAGGGTTTGGTCGATGCTAACAAACTGGCGATCGCGGGTGGCAGTGCGGGGGGTTATACTACTCTAGCAGCCCTGACCTTCCGCGATACCTTTAAGGCGGGGGCGAGTCGCTACGGGGTTAGCGACCTAGAGGTCTTGGCCAGGGATACTCATAAGTTTGAGTCCCGCTATCTGGATGGGTTGATCGGCCCTTATCCGGAAGGTCAGGATTTATATGTTGCCCGATCGCCCATTCACTTCACGAACCAGCTTTCCTGTCCGGTCATTTTCTTGCAAGGACTCGAAGATAAAATTGTCCCACCCAACCAAGCAGAAATGATGGTTGACGCCCTGAAAGCTAAGGGTTTACCTGTGGCCTATGTTGCCTTTGAGGGGGAACAGCATGGTTTCCGCAAAGCAGAGAATATCAAGCGTTCTCTGGATGGGGAGTTTTACTTCTACTCGCGGGTTTTCGGTTTTACTCCTGCTGACGATATAGAACCCGTCAAGATTGAGAATCTTTAGCCCAGAAACCAGGTTTGTTGTCAAAACCTGGTTTCTTAATTCCTGCTGTAATTCTCAATTGAGATGAGCCCGGTTGGGTTTCCGCACGAAACCCAACCTACGATATTAATCTATTGTCCGGATGTTATATTACAGCATCTCCCGAAGTTAGACAACAGTATCGGATACGGGTTCTATAGTAGCTTGCAATTCAAAAGATCCCGATCCTAGGGTAACCTCATCTATCCCCAAGGACTCTAGCAAACTCATTCCTCCTGACAGGATAGGTGGCATCTCTATTCCCAGTATATCAAGAGATGAATCAATTTCACTCAAGTCCAGACTGACCGTTACTTCTCCTGATGCTGTCACGATCGCCCCCGTATCGATGGCATCGGATAGCACATCTGGATCGGCCACATTCAGTTCCAGGGAATTAGTCTGGTTGTCGAAGCTGAAGTCAAATCCTGTAATGTCCGTTTCCGCCGTGACGGTGCCATTTCCCCCTGTTAACTCGATATCGAATAAATTTCCTAATGCTTCGGCGGCATCCTCTAGAGTGATATCCCCTACATCGGGAATCTCTACTCCATCTAAGATGCCCGCGATCGGCCCTTCGGAGGGAAAAGTAATGCTCAACTCCCCGTCTGGCGCTGGTGCGATCGCGATTAAAGTATCTCCCGTTGGCGTTGTTACATCTAATTCGATTTCCGCGACCGACTCCGCGATCAAACTTGACAAATCTGCCAGAGTATCTTGAGGACTCAACCCCAGGATACTGCTGACCAAGGGGACATCGACAACGACATTTTCATCTACAGCTTCTTCCAGTGCCTCCGTGACAACCGTCACTTCACCTGTGGCACTGGCGTCAAAGCTAACTTCTGTCGGTAATCCCACCATCATGGCCATCAGGGGGTTACCGGCTTGGACATCCCCGGAAATCGCCACCTCTATATTGTAGGCTGTGGTATCTGCTGCTGGTTCGGCTGCGAGAACTTGCGCTACTGAGGTCGTTTCATTATCTATCTCCCTTGACGCTACAGCATCGTTTTCTTCAGAAAGAAGACGTTTGTGACGGCGGCGTGCGAATCGATTTCTTTTTCTTTTGATTTCCTCAGGCATAGTCCATCTCCATTCTGGGAATATCTGAGTTCCATTCTAGTTTATCACATTCGAGGGTCGGGTGGGCAGTGTCCGCCGAGGGAGTTGCGATCGGTCCCATCCCAAATGTGTACTTACACAAGCGATGGTGGTGGGCGGTGCCCACCCTACGTCTCTTCACCAGTACCCTAGTCGGTTTTAACCGATGATTTCGTTTACCCTCGACAACAGCCGATCGGCCAACTCGAACTCCCGCCCCATAATTTTTAACTGGTAACGGCTAACTGGTAACTGTTGACTAAAACGATCGGAGTGATTGTCGCCCAATTAGGAGTATAAGCAGAAACTTGCAAGAAATCACAGACCGGTTTTTGGCCCAAGATATCAAAGACCAACTCGGGTGTGGTCAAAAGTAGTTGGAGAGGATCCCCCCCAAACCCCCCCTTCCAAAAGGGGGGGCCTTCCTTAAGCCCCCCTTTTCAAGGGGGGTTTGGGGGGATCCGGCGACTGGGAGGGCCGTCCGAACGATCAACGGGTTTTGACCACACCCGACCAACTCTTGCAGTTCCCGTGACAAATCAGACAAACCAGTTAAGGGAAAACTGCGCCTGCCCATCTCCGTATTTTGCGATAAAATCGAGTAATCTAACAAAATCAGACTTATCGCCTTACCTGCTTGTCTATCAATACGTAAGAGGATATGGTCTGTCAGTTCTATTCCCGTCCCGATCGCGCCCCGTTCAAAATTCACCCTTAGGGTATCGCTAACTTCATCATACTTAATCAGAGTGCTCATCTCATTAACCTATCACCTTACCATAACGGCAGTATACTCTTAGACCGGGTGAGGTAATGGTTGTGGGCGGTGCCCACCCTACATCTCTTCACCAGTATTATAGTCGGTTTTCAACCGACTTTAGCTATTAGCCGTGGGTTTGCAACCCACGGCGGGCCAGGAGACAACTCGACGCTTTAACCGATGATTTCGTTTACCTTCTCCAACAGCCGATCGGCCAACTCGAATATATCTTCTTCATCGAGACTCTCGCCCAAGACATTATCTTCCTTGGTGAGTAGTTCCCGGTCTCCAGATGCTACCGGTTCTTTGACGGACATATACTTCACAATTTCCCTGAGTTGCTTTCCCTCATTGGGGATCTTGACGATCTGTTCTAATTGTGCCGCAAAGTCTGAGGTAGACCGAGTTCCCAGGAATTCTCGGAACTCCATGGCTGCGGGGTCGGGACTTTCCAACAATTCTCCCACAGATTCAAACCAACTGATGTAGTCCAGCAGGTCTTCTAAGGAACCCATTTCTGATAATAGTACCTCTGAGGTCTCTGGTTCTAGGTCTATTGTCTTGACAAATCCCCATAGTTGGGCTTCACTCAAAGATTGGTCTAGACCCACGGCTACGTAGCCCCGACAGTTGGTCGCCCGATCGGGGGACAATTGCATTATCTCCTCTCCTGGACGTACAGCACGACATTCGATCTTTCCCATCTGGGGAATGACCAGATCCGCTACGTCGAAGAGCGATCGCATACTTGGGTGCCAACTATCGCCCGTGAGTTCGGAGTCAATTTGCAGCCATTGCAGGTAGCTGCGCACGGCATACACGGCGAGGGTATTCAGGTAAACTTGTTCTGCTTTGGCCCCATTGGTTTGTTCGGCGGCAAACCTGCGGGCCAGGTGATGTGCCTCCCCAATTAGGGGGACTTTGATGGGGGTAAAATCTATCTTGTTCATGGCGTTTAGTCCTGGTAATATTGGGCAGCAATTTCTTTCAGCATGGGGAAGACTCGGCGAGTCCAAAATGCTCTGACTGTTCCTATGGGTTGGCCAAAATCAGCAGCCAGACTGTCTAAGGTTTGTTTCCCCAGTTTGTGCTTGATAATTACTACCTGGGCATTACATGCGGGACATTTCTTGAGATGGCAGTTTCGCAATTTTTTCCCGGGATCTGCTTCCACCTGGTCGCGGATCTGCTGCAATATCTCGGCGGCGGTCTTGGTTTCCTGTTGGATTAATTTATCCCAGGGCAGCATTGGTTGGGTCCAGGTTTCAGGGGGTTTAGCAGTTTCGCTATCTGCTAGAGTTTGTCCGGACTCTCCCACAGGACGGTCTAGGGAATCTGGTTTTTTGGGATCTTGCCTGTAGAGTTCGATTTTCCGATACTTCAACTGGCCGATGTTATTCAGAAAGACTGCCAAGTTAGCTTGAATTGACCGGCCCTCGAACAGCTTCAATTCCCTTAGCCGCGTGGACATGACGCCGAGGATATAATTCTTGGCTTCGGCGAATTCTGGATGACTGGAATTCGCCAAATTTTCCAGGGATTGAAGTTCCCGGATCAGTTGATTCTGCGCCCGCCGCCATTCCCGTGTCTCCTTGAGGTTGGGAGGCGGGTTCGACTGAGAATACTTGCTGACGGTGAGGATCAGGTCGATGATTTCCTCGTCCCCAGGGGCTTTGTGGGGATGGTTCCTCAACATGGCCTCGAATTCTTCGTAGTTCATCGGTCCCTTGGGTTGAGTTAGCTGGTTACTCATGTTCATGCCGCAGTCCTCCGACTTTGTTGCATGGCTTTTTCTCCTTTATTACATCTGTGGGGCGGATATCCCCTTCAGCACTGGTTCCGATGGTCGGCCTGGATTACCGGGCGGGTACCACCGGTTGCTACAGGGGGGATCGTCTATCTAGTCTTCGACTCGGGCGAGGAAGTTTATGCAATTTTTGGCGATCGAAGGCAGGTACCACCGGTTGCTACAGGGGGTATCCCCTATCTGGTCTTCGACTCGGGCCAGGAGGTTTATGCAATTTTTGGTGATGGGTGAAATGTGATGAGGCTGGAAACGATCGCCTCTAAACCGGCGTTACCAGTCAATTAGTCAATTAGTCTCCTGGCCCGCCGTGGGTTTAAACCCACGGTTAATAGCTTAAGTGGGTTAAAACCCACTCTCTTGCCTTATCAGATGCGCGTTTTACCCTCGTGTCTAGGCTCCGCTTATCCCTGGGAGGCGATCGCAGTGGCCACTTTTGGTCACGCCCATGGTGGATGCTGACCTTGGTGGTAAAACGGGAGTACACCATCCCAACGCTGGCTTTGTGGAATAACAGCACTAGGGTTTGCGGAATGACAGCACTAGGGTTTGCGAAATAACAGCATTAGGTTTTTTCGAGTAACAGCACTAGGTTTTTCCGAATGACAGCATTAGGTTAGGCAGCTAATGTACAGGTTAGGCAGCCAATGCAGCCTGCCAGTTTCACCAAAAACTGCCCCCAAACTCCAAATGGACAATGTAGCAACTGGCGATCGCCTGTGGGGAGATCGCTTCATTGACGGGGGCAAGACCACACCCGTGGCAACCGGCTGGCACCGGTGTAGACGCTGCCACGCCCGAACCCTAAAGGGTCCGGCTACAGATCCCTTCGCCCGCCTGCGCGGGCTTAATTATAAAATTCCTCGTTTGACTCGTTCCCTGGCGGAGCCTGGGAAAGCACACCCGAGGCTCTAAAAATCGGCGAGCATCATTTTAGCGACAATGTTGAGAGTGGGTTTTAACCCACTTAAGCTATTAGCCGTGGGTTAAAACCCGAGGTATCTCGTGGGTAGTGCGAATAGCGCTCCCACGAGATACCGAAGGCGGGCCAGGAGACTTATCGAGAATGGTCCAAGATGTCAAGAGAGTGTCTTGCGTTACAAAGAGTGTTGGGTGTTGGGTTTCGTGCGGAAACCCAACCTACAGTTACTCAAGTGGGTGTTGGGTTTCGTGTCTCAACCCAACCTACAGGAAAACGCACAGTTGCGGGGATGGTGGGCGGTGCCCACCCTACGGTAAGCCTTGGCAGATGAAGGCCCCCCAGTATTGGGGCGAGGCAAAGGGTTTTTCTCCAAACTCTTTCAGCTTCTCTTGCCTCTGGCTGATTTTCTCGGCTACTATCAATAGCTTACGCCATTCTTCTCTGCTGGTTTTTTTGACTTCATCCGCCCTTTGTTCGACGGCGCGTTCGGCTTCCGAGATCATCTCTTGCACTTCGGACTGGGTCAGGATACGCAGTTGCTGTTGCGCTTTTTGCAAGGCTTCCGGACGACTCAGGGGTGGGGAGGTGGCAGAACCTTTGCGATATTGGTGGTAGTAGATGGAAAATATCGCTGTGGCTAAGTCGTCTACTGCCCACAAGGTACTAATGACGCTTCTGACTCCCGCACATAAAAATCCAATTCCTATGGTCAGAATGTCATCAGTTATATTCCCTAATCCGAGATTGGTTTCGCAGCAGGAGAGAAAGACTTCCTCCAGGTGGGGAACTCGCCATCCGGGGGTGAGCATTTGCCCCAGGGTGATTTTCCCATCTGCTAAGGTGAGGGCTGATTCCAGGGGGTTGTCGATGCGAGATTGGGCGTGGTGGGTAGAGAGGAGACTGCTAACCTGCTGCAATAGCTTCTGGTATTCGCTGACTTTGGCTTTTTCGCCTTTGAGTCGCCGCGCGTCTGGGATGTCATACAGTTGCGCCACGGTTTGGGCTTCCCAGTTGGTCAAGGGGAGGTCGTTTTTGGTATCTTCTACGATGCCCATTGTCAGGGATCCCCCTAAATCCCCCTTGGAAAGGGGGACTTGAGTTTGAGATCCCCCTAAATCCCCCTTAGAAAGGGGGACTTGACCGGTCCCCCCCTTTCTAAGGGGGGCTAGGGGGGATCTCTTTTGGTGGCAAAAGTCGAGGATTTGGCAACTGGGAAGGGTGCGGATGAGAAATTTATCGCCCAGGTATTCGTCCTCGCCGAGGGGTAAGGCGGCAAAGGGAATCTGATGCAGATAAATGTGAGGGATAAGGATGAGTTCGCTGATGCCTTCCAGGTGCTGGGCGATTAAGTCGTTGAGATGCAACCGCTGGGATAGTTCCCTGAGGATGCTAGTTATCTGCTGTTTCCAGGTTTCCTTCTCATGGCAATAAGGTATTAACCAGTTCTGCCATAGCCACTTTTGCAGGGTTCCCCATCCTTGTTTGGTGCAGGTGTGGCAGGTAATCTGGTTCTGACGCAGGATGAAGATGTGGGTGTGGTCATTCGTGGTGTAGAAACTGAGAATAGCGGTGGTAGGTTGGTGGATGAGGCTTCGCAGTTGGGTAAAGTTGAGATGCAGTCCTGCTATGGCGGGGTCGAGTTTGTAGAGTTGTTGCCGCAGTTGCAGTTTCTCGGCTTCTAAGGCGGCAATCTCTTCATTGCGGGCTGCTAAAGCCGCCCTGTTGCGCTTGGTGCCTCTGGTTCCTACGAGTTCTTTGTCCCCTTGAGGAGTTTCCTCTGACCGCATTCCGTCTATTTGTTGTTGCCGTTGGTTAATCGCGTCGATAATCTCCTGGATTTCTGGGGGTATCTCTCCTTTAGCATACAGGTCGTTGTGGGCGATGAGGTCGGCGAGGCGCTGGGAACGGGAACGTTCGACATATTCTAAGGCAATGTCAAGCTGTCCAGTGTTGACGCAAGCTTGTACCATGTTCTCGAAAACCCCGATTGATTCTTTTAATATTTCCTGGCGGCGTTCTTCTGTGGTCGCCCAAGCGCGACTCTTTTCTACCGCTTCGATGGCTTGGGCGTATCCTGCAATGGCTGTTTCCCAGAAGCCTGCTGTAAAAGCTATGTTGCCTAAGTTGCGTCCCGTTTGGAGACAGCCTAAGGGAAAGGCTGTGGGAGTTCGGACTGTCAGGGCATCATGGTAACATTTAATCGCCTTTTCGAGATTCTCGCTGCGCTCTCCTGCTATCCGGTCGCTGTAAGCATTACCCAGATTATTCTGAGTCATAGCCCAATCAACTGGCAAAGCTGATGGGGTGTAGACTTTCTGGGCATCATGGTAACAAAATATCGCCCTTTCTCGATTCTCGCTGCGCTCTCCTGCTATCCGGTCAGAGTAAGCATTCCCCAGATTATTCTGAGTAGCTGCCCAATCAACTGGAAATGCTTCAGATGTTCTGACTTTCAGGGCATCATGGTAACAGGCGATCGCCTTTTCGAGATTCTCGCTGCGCTCTCCTGCTATACGTTCATAGTAAGCAGTACCCAGATTATTCTGAGTCATAGCCCAATCAACTGGCAAGGCTGATGGGGGGGTGTAGACTTTCAGGGCTTCCTGGTAACATTTAATCGCCCTTTCGAGATTCTCGCTGCCCTCTCCTGCTATCCGGTAGCTGTAAGCAATACCCAGATTATTCTGAGTCATAGCCCAATCAACTGGCAAGGCTGATGGGGTATAGACTTTCAGGGCATCATGGTAACAGGCGATCGCCCTTTCTATATTCTCGCTGCGCTCTCCTGCTATCCGGTATAGGTAAGCATTCCCCAGATTATTCTGAGTACCTGCCCATTGGACTGGAAAGGCTTCAGATGTGCTGACTTTCAGGGCTTCATGGTAACATTTAATCGCCCTTTCGAGATTCTCGCTGCGCTCTCCTGCTATGCGGTCTTTGTAAGCAATACCCAGATTATTCTGAGTCGTTGCCCATTCTTGGGGAAATTCTTCTGGAGGGAAAACAGTAAGGCAAATTTCATAACCACCTATGGCAATCTCTAGATTCATCGCCCGATCGCCCAAGGGAAACTGACACATCAGGTTACTGAAATTAACAATATCTGCTGCAATGCCTCGTGCTGTTTCCGGTTCCCTCTGTTGTAGGGTTTCTCCGAAGTATTGCAATACCCGCCACAAGTTAGTATCCAGTTTATCCAAGTTTTGTTGCAGCAGAGGGAACACCGCCTCTGGCGTGGGGTTTTGTCTTACCGCCTGCAACACCTCCATCAAGAAATTCCAATAGTCTTCCCAGGTAGGTGAAGCTGCTAGTCGTGTGGCAAATTCGCGTAACCAACTAGCATTGGGATCTCTCTCCTCCGCCATCTGTGCCGCTACCTGTTCCATCACCTGCACCAACCCCGAATCTACCAAGTCTGGGCGTGCTTGCAATATCTCTATTCGTTGCTCTGGGGGGCATTGGAGCAGGGCGTCAATTAGATTTCGATAGGCATCAATGCGTTGTTCGTCCATATGTGAGTACCGTGGTTTTGCTCTTATCCTGTATTCGAGCTTGCCAAAGGCATTTATGCACTTCTCCCACCAAGATATCTTATCGCCCTCGGCCTGCATGGGTTTGGAGAGCCTCCGTTCATCCCCCAGTTTACTGGTGGGGCCGGGCCTGCGGACATCACGCGAGTAGCCACCAGCAACCACCGTCACGGGCGATTATCTGCTTGACATTTCAGAGGATATGAGGAAGAATATCAGACAGGAGGGGGCGCATCCAAGCTTTGGGGGAGCAGCTCGCAGGGAGATTGCTTCGGGGGGTCTCCTCAATTTCCCATAAATTAATCGCTACGTACCCCCCCTCGCAATGACAAACTATATCCAAAACTTTGAAGTATTGCTTCTCCCCCAACAAGAGGATACCACAGGAGGTAAAAAAACATGCAAACTACAGAATCACCGATGCAAGTTGAATTCAGCATTCCCGTAACAGGCATACCAGAAGCGCATCTGTTGGAGGCATATCGCAAAGCCAAAGAAGCCTTAATTATGTCGCTGTTAGAACAAGGGGATATCAGTAGCGGACGAGCAGCAAAATTGCTCTCCCTTTCCCGCTTACAGGTCTTGGACTTAATGAGCAAGTATGACATTTCACCGTTTGATGATAGCATGACATTGGCAGAATTCCAGGCCGAAGTAGCCCAAGCTGCTCGCAAGCTGGAGCAAAATAAGCAGTGATTGTTGTTTCCAATACGACGCCGTTGAGCGAACTGGCTAAAGTTGGACAGATGAATTTGTTAGGGGATGTATTTGGAGCGGTCATTATTCCCCAAGAAGTATATGATGAGTTAACAACAGGCATGCACCCGGCAGCGACAGCAGTTAGATCGGCAAGCTGGATTTCTGTATACTCTGTCAGTGATGATGAAAAAATATCTCAGCTCCAAGCTGATACAGGTCTTGACTTGGGTGAATGTGCAGCGATTATTTTAGCTGAAGAGTTAGGGGCAGATCATCTGTTAATGGATGAACGTGCAGGACGGCGGGTAGCGACATTGAGAAACTTATCTGTCATCGGTATGGTGGGAACCCTGCTACTGGCAAAACAGCAAGGACTAATTCCTAATGTCAAAGATATACTGGATGAGTTGATTGTACGGGGAACGCGCATTAGTCTGCGACTTTACCAATACGCTCTCACAACGGCACAGGAGTAAATTGCGATCGCCCGTTGTTCCCCGACCCGATGGCATGCGATCGCCTACCGGTACACCGACCCCATGCTCGCGCCTGCTGCTGTTACCGGTGCCTCGGTCCCAGGGTCGGTGCGGGCGGGAGTGAGGCTCGGGTTAAATTAAAAGAAAAGTCAGTAGTGGAAAGGAGAGGATAGATGTCAACACAAGTATTACTGGTAGATGACGAACCGGGCGTGCGCGAGTCAGTACAAGCCTATCTAGAAGAGAGTGGTTTTACCGTTGAAGTTGCCAGCAACGCTATTGAAGGCTGGGAAAAGCTACAAAAGCTGGTACCGGAGGTAGTGATTACAGACATTATGATGCCCGAAGTAGATGGCTATCAGTTTTTGCAGCAAATGCGGGAAGACCCTCGGTTTAAGGGCTTGCCAGTGTTGTTTTTAACTGCTAAAGGCATGACCACAGACCGCATCCAAGGCTATGATGCCGGTTGTGATGCCTACTTGCCCAAACCCTTCGATCCCGACGAGTTGGAGTCAATAGTCAAAAATCTGGTGTCACGTCGCGCCCAGATGGGTGGCACCGAACTTGATGATATTAAAACTCAGCTCAATCAAATTCAGGGTCTGCTTCAAAATGGAGGCGCGATCGGGCATAAGACCCCACCGATGAAATTAGACTTCACTCCCAGAGAACAGAGCGTCTTGAACCTGGTAGTAGAGGGACTGATGAACAAGGAAATTGCCCGCCGCCTGGAAACCTCTGTACGGAATGTGGAGAAATATGTCAGCCGCTTGTTTGCCAAAACCGAGACCAACAGTCGCACAGAGTTAGTGCGCTTCGCCCTGGAACATGGGTTGACTACATAAAACCGGGTTTCTTAATTTAAGCATCGATCGGGTTCCTTCCCAATTACTGGGAGCGATCGCCTGCCAGAATTTCTTTAATCACCCAAGCTGGCCAGGCGATCGTCATCCGCAGGTTAACTAATTTTACATCCTTAGGGGGTAAAGGACTAGATTCACATTCAGGCTCTTCTGGTATCTGTGAAACCAGGTTGCAAACAACGCCAGAGAACAAGTAAGCGGTTGCGGAAAATGCAAATACTACTGGGACTATCATAATTAACTCCTATTCTTTGTGCTCGTGATAGCTATGACTACAATTTAGGCGATCGCACTTCCTGAATCAGCGGATCTGGGTAAGATCCCAACACATTAAAAAAATATTAAATACTACGGAGTGCAGCGTCCCCGAAATTCTTGAGACAGTGACAAACATGGGTTAGCAAGCCCCCAACTGAGTAAAAACAACATTGATAGTTTTGAGAATAAGTAAGATATCATACCAGGGACTCCAATGTTTTTGGTAGTCCAGGTCTAATTCCACAACCGCTTCAAAGTCTGCGATCGCAGAACGACCGCTAACCTGCCATTTCCCCGTCAGTCCCGGTTTGACATTTAACCTTTGCCAATGACCTGTACTGTAGTGGATCACTTCATCGGCGCTGGGGGGACGAGTGCCCACTAAACTCATTTCTCCTACCAGTACATTCCAAAACTGAGGAAATTCATCTAAGCTAGTTCGGCGCAGGAACCGCCCCACGCGAGTCACCCGAGGGTCTTGTTTATTCTTGAAAATTGCACCGGTTGCCTGGTTGGGAATCTGCGCTTTTAGGGCCTCAGCGTTGGCCACCATCGAGCGGAATTTACGAATTGTAAAGGGCTGTCCGTAGAGTCCGTAGCGCTGTTGGCTGAAGAAAATCGGACCCGGACTGTCCAGCTTAATGGCGATCGCCACCGGCAGAAACAGCACTGCTAGGATACTCAACCCGACTATACTACCCGCGATGTCAAGCAGGCGCTTCCAAGTGGAATCAATCGAGGGATGTCGATCCTGCTCTGTTAAAGATAATGCACTCAAATAACTCATACTACTTTCCTGCCAGGACTGACTGTCGATCGCCTAATTTTTGGCTGTCAGGTGGGTTAGACCCACCGCTCTTTTGCCACTCTTTTGGCCGTACCGCTTGTTCCACCACTTTCACCACATTCTGCCAGGATATATCAGAGCGTCCCAGCAATTCTTTCAGTTCTTGCAAAGCTGCTTCCGCTTCACTCTGTTGCTGCAACGGAGTCGAGAAAGCCTTATTTTTTCGTTGCGCCGCCCTGATGCCCCTGCTGGCCGCTTGAGCCAGCAGATCCGCAGACTTTTCTCTCATCCGGTTTTGTTGCCAATGCCATCCTTCTTCCGTGGTCGAATACAGACTAGGCAAGCGATTCAGCGCGTATGCGATCGCATCGGCCTTATTAATTAACTTGACCACATCCCCTGGCATCCTCTCTAGCTGCCGGTCAATTTCTTCTGCTGCTAGGGGTTCCATTGCATTGCGATAGTTCGCTCCTACTGATTTTTTTTTCATCATCCCTTTTTTCCATTCAAAATGCCAACATTTAAGATTTATTTAACAATCTCTACTCGACCCAATCTATGCTACCTGGTAACTGTCAAGAGTGAAGAGAGTTGTTAGGGAAGTGTCAGCGCGTTTAATTTATCCTTCGCGAGCCACTGACGGCCTAATTCGAGAGATTCTTGCTTGACTTTACCATCCATCACCGCCCACTGCAATTCCATAAAAGCCTGGAAGTCTTCCAAGCCATATTTACCGTCCAAAAGCCGTTGCAGTTGATATTCTGTTTCTCGGGAAATATAACCGGCTTTGAGGGTATTTTTGACAATTTCGCTAATTTTATCCATTTTGGCGGTAGTGGTAACTTCGAGGGTATGAAGGGCGATCGGGGTCTGAGAATGCCTTCTTCTATTTATTACTCTTGCCCTACCCTCCCTTTTGTTACAAAAAACAGCTAATCTTTACAAAACTTGACAATAAGCTGGGCTGGGTTGAGAGGCCAACCCCTTTAAGAACTGGCGAATCGTGAACTTTTCGCCAATACTTTCGCGATCTAGTTGTCACAGAAGATCGGCATCGGTTATGACCGGCTCAAGTCGGGCAACGGTCCTTCCCGGCGCGACTTCTATTTCTTAACTCTTGCCAACCCCTCCCTTTTGTTACGAGAAACAGCTAATCGTTACAAAACTTCACAATTAGCCCGTCGCCCATAACCGGCGATTACCCTCACCCACGGGGAGATGATCTATGAGAAAAGGCATTGCGAACATGAGGAACTGGCGCTAACCAGCAGGCATTTCGCCTTTAGTCAGTTATCTCCCGTTCATGCAACCTTTTCGCCTCTCGATCATTTTTCTTTCCTTTGTTGCCAGCAATAGGCTTTCTTCGATCTGAAGAAGGGCGTGGCAGACCTGAAGGGTTCCGTAGATCTGCTACACGCTTCGGAAGGAAGTGCGATCGCGTTCCAATTGCTTGGCACGTGACCTATTCCTTACTCAAGCCAAACCCCCTCTTCCGTTACCAGAAACAGATTATTGTGACAAAACTTTACAATCAGACCGGTGGTAAGCGCTTTGCCTTGACTACAAACGGGGATGGCCTGCTGAAGAAAAAGGCGTCGCCCCAGAACGGTTCTGTCCCACGGCCACGCCACTATTCGCAAGTGAGCGATCGCGTCCAGACTTGGTTCGATCGCTGCCTCCTATTTCTTACTCTTGTCCTACCTCGCCTTTTGTTACCAGAAACCGAAAATTGTCACAAAATAATTCCCGCCGCCACCGGGTTTCTGGGTTACAGGCGATCGGCGATACAACAATGCACCCAGTAGTAACCGGCGTCGGAGCGGATGTACTAGCAAGCAGAGCCCTCAGCGCCATCCGTAATTTCCCAGTAATTTTCCCCAAGGTGATATGGAAATCCACGGAAACGGGTATTATTTATTTAACGCCAGGAATAGCACCGAATTATCCAGAATCTGTTTTTGATGGAGTAGGGAAAATGTACTTATCCCAAGAAGATTTATTCAATCAGCGACTGCGACACCTAGTCAAAGAAGCCCAGAGTCATAAACCCATGACTAAAAGAAGGCAGCTGGCTTTAGAAAGGCTAATTCGCGAAGTTCAGAAATCTCCCCAGTTCTACCGCCCCCCGAGCAGAGGACTTTCTCCTGCTGCCGCTCGCGAGATATATCAAGAAGCCTCACAAGAACTTTGGTTTCAAATTTGTCGCGGAATAGATAATTACCAGTCCCAAAAAGGCGAGGTAATAGCATGGATTAATGAGCATTTTCGTTGGCGATTCAAGGATGCAGTTACTGCATGGAAAAAGAAAAAATATGTAGATCTAGATCCGGAAACAGTGATGCAAACTACAGAGACGCCAAGCTTAATGGATCGATTGAGAGATCTGATTGCAGAAGACCCGGATGGCATTTTTCGGCAGACACATATAACAGACCATCCCGAGGCCAACTTTCAAGCCTTGGCACTCCGATGGCTTGAGGGCCAATCATGGGAACAAATGACCGCTGAATTGGGTATTAAGAGCGTAACCCTGAGACAATTTTACCGTCGTCAATTAAAGAAATTAGTCCAAAAATTAAGAGAAGATTTGCAAGCATAAAAATTCGGAAGTATTGAGAATTGTTAATCACCTCTGCCCTCAATACTTCTCGGTTAGCAACCTGTCCGGAGCGATAATACGCGCCGCGTGGGGGACTCCTAGCGCCAGTCACCGGTCGCGGCCAGACCGGGGAACAGCAACAGCTCTGCCGAGCGGAAGAAATTTCGCTAGCTGCAAAGCCCTATAGGGTAATTGTCAAGTTTTGTAACAATTGTCGGTTTCTGGTAACAAACAGCAGCATGCGCCTTGTGTAAAAAATAGAATGCTGCGAAAAGAGGAACTAATAAAGATATATGCCGATCGGGATAATTTCGCAGCCGTTCGCCAGAAAACCATCAAAATATAAGTAGGGACCGCCGATGTTTACAACTACGCAATGCCCAATAAAATTAATGAGCGACTACATAAAAACAGATCCGACAATATTCGCAGTGCCACTGACAAAAGCAGATCGTAGCATCGCCCAAAAGTTTAGCAAAGGGCAAGGTCTATCTCAACAAGCCGAACGGGTTTATCGCAATACCTTAGCGGTGTTAGCCGTGCGATACTACTTGCAGTGCCTGGAAATAGAGACAGACTCGGAGGCCAGCGATAGTTGGGATCCGGTGATGCAAACCATGGCGGATGTGGCCGATCTGGATGTTAAACATTGGGGTAAATTAGAATGTCGTCCAGTTTCCCCCTCAGAAGAGTCAGTCTACATTCCCCCAGAAGTTTGGGATGATAGCATTGGCTGCGTTGCTGTCGCGATCGACCCTTCGGATCCAAAAGCAATAAGGGAAGCGAAATTGCTGGGGTTTGTGCCGCGCCCCCAACAGGCGATCGAGGATATCCCAGAAGAGTTGCCCATCTCAGATTTCCAACCCCTGGATGCTCTGATTAAGGCATACCACAAACAGAAAGTTACTCCCATTCAACCACGGCCTACTCCCCTATTGGTAAACCTGAAGCAGTGGTTTTCCGGACTCTGCGACCAGGAGTGGCAACCGGTGGAATTGGTCCTCGCTGTCAACACTCGCAGCGCTGCTGTTGCCACCAAGCCAAAAGTTGACTCATCGAGTATCAGTCGCGCCAAGGTGATCGACTTGGGGATGCAACTGGCCGATCGCGCAGTAGCACTGGTGGTACGGCTGACACCCACCCCGACAGCAGAAATAGATGTCCGGTTGCGGCTGTACCCAGCAGGTAACGCCATTCATCTGCCACGGGGTCTGAAACTGATTGTAGAGGATGATACTGGAAATGCTTGTATGGAAACGGAGGCCCGAAATGCCGACAACTGGATCCAACTGGAGTTTGGCGCCCTCCCAGGGGAAAAGTTTGCTGTCAAAGTGGCTTTGTCCGATGCGGAGATAGTCGAGCACTTTACGATCTGAGCCAGTTCGATCGCTTTGCCAACAAGGGTAGCACTCTCCCGATGGAAATGTCATCGGGAAGAGCCTGAAAATTTTCTCCCAAGATGAAAAAACCGATCCCGATCGGGTAAACTCTATATAGTCACATCAATCTCTCAATTGTCAATTGTCAATTGTCAATTGTCCCCGATGGTGGAGTGCGATCGGCTGAGGAGGAGAAAAAACTGGAGAGAAAAAAGCAATGGAAAGGCTAGTGAGACTCCATTTGATCGAGGAAAGGTCATCGGAGGGGTTCCAGGCGATCCTGAGAATAAAAGAAGATGGCACTCAGACTAATGGGCACAATACCCTATTTAACACGGTAGGTTATTTGCCCCCATTACCACCCGATCTAAAAGCAGCAAATGCTGCTTGGCGGCAAACCTATTATGAGTTAACGGATGTACGCGGGTGCATTGCCCCCGAACCGGGGGTACGCATTAGCCCGAAACCGGGAGTGACGAACTATTCTAACTCAGACAAGAGCGAAGAGTTGGTAAAACAACTGAATTTATGGCTGAATGAAGCGGGCGATCGCCAGTGGATGAGCATCCAAAAGATGTTAACAGCGAACGGTTCTAATAATCCGCATGACGAGATTAGAGTAGTCCTGGAAACAGAATCCAGCGAGTTGCGACGCCTGCCCTGGTTAGAGTGGGATCTGTTCAAAGAGTACTACCAACATGCAGAAATTGCCCTGAGTGCTCCAGTTACAGAAATACTGAGAATCAACAGCTTGGGCTCTTCGGTGAGAATATTAGTGGCCGTGGGTAGAAGCGATGGCATTAATACCGAGTCAGACCTAGAAGTAATCGAGAGTTTAAGGGCAAAAGGGGCAGATGTCACCTGTCTAATCCAGCCGGAACCGAAGGAATTGTACGATGCGCTGAGGTCAGATATTGGTTACGACATCTTTATTTTCACGGGTCACAGTGGCAGCGGGCAGGATGGTAAAATAGGTTGGATTGAGGTCAGCGAGACCAGTAGCTTAAAAATTGTTGACTTTAGACAGGCCCTGGGACGGGCGATCTACAAAGGATTGCAGTTAGCGATTTTTAATTCCTGCGATGGCTTAGGATTAGCGGAACAAGTAGCTAAGTTGAAGCTGCCTCAGAGTATTGTCATGCGGGAACCAGTGCCAGACAAGGTGGCGGTGGATTTCTTGAAAGAATTTTTTGAGGAGTTTACTGCGGGAAAATCGTTTTTTGGCTCAGTCAGAGAAGCAAGAGAACGTCTGGAACATTGGAATTTAGTCTATCGGGGGGCTCAATGGTTGCCTAGCATTTGCATTAGTCCGTCAGTGACGCCGCCCACTTGGGAAAGTCTGGGTGGAGGATCTTGCCTTTCCGACGATCGCACTCCCACGGAACCGCCGCCAATGATTTCCACTGCGTCTATTCATCAGCAAAGCCCGATCGCATTAACGTTAATAGCAGTTCTGGTAGGTTTAGTTGCCGGTTGTGCCATCACCATATCGGCGATCTTCTTGTTCAACAAATCTATCAATAGTCCAGAACCAGAACCGGTCCCCGACCAGCGATCGTCCCAATCATACTAAAAAGTCGGGTGGGCATCGCCCAGCAAAAGGCGACAAATTAATAATTAACAATTTCCGAAAAAAAGCGATCGCTTCTAGCGGGTGCATCTCAATGCAAGCACGGGCGAAGCATTTGGGTAGAAAATTTGTCTATCTCTGACTGATATTGTCGCCCAAATGCTAGCTGCTGGGCCGCTGCTGCGCAGTGGGCGCAGTGCGCGTAGCGCTACGCCCCTACAGATAACCACTAACAACTAACCACTAACTTTTCTACATGCGCATCAGCAAATTTTTCCCATGAGTATCAGTGCCGCAGGTATGCAACAGACCGCCGTAGCGTTCTGCTAATTGTCGAACCTGCTCGGTTTGCTTGGGACTGGGTTTCCAAGGATTAGGGTTATTGTAGGCGTAGTAGGTTTCCACGCCATCAATGCCCCATCGCGCTGCTTCTGGAATCAACTGGGCAGCTGAACGACGACGATAGCGTTCCGGATGAGCGAGCACGGCTAAACCACCCGCCTGATGAATTGCCGCAATGACATTCGGCGCTTGATAATCGCTGTTAGTGGGAGCCTTACCCTGTGTATAGGGTTGCAGGCGCGGGTGTTCGGGGTCGAAGCCATAGCCGAGAATGTGAACCTCTGTTTTCAGCAAGTTAGCATTAATTTCTATCCCACTCCAGAGTTCCGGTGCCCGACCCAAGGGACGATCTGCTTTCCAGTTTAAGAGCCAACGGAGAGCAACTTTATAGCCGCCCAAGCTGTGGTGATCCGTAATAGCTAGTCCTTGCAGACCGATCGAGATCGCCTGAGACATCACATCTTCTGGTTTCAGCTTTCCATCTGAGAAAATCGTGTGCATGTGAAAGTTGAAATTCTGGGGACAACTGTCTTCATCAATACTCTCAAACACTTCCCTTAATCTTCTTGCCGACTCATTTTCCCCTGCTAGCTTGGGTGAACTCCGAACTTCAACTACATTAACCATCTCACCTTACCGCTTCTAATTACTGACTCTACTATAGCCAACTTTTTATTTTGTTACCTTGCATACACAAGCAATAGGAGCGATCGCTTCGGAGTCAGTTGTCAGTTGTCAGTTGCTGTCGGGGGCCTTGGCTAGTTTTTGGGGATGTTCCACTATCTGATAATTACTAATTGACATAATCGATCATATATGACTTTTTATGACTATTAAAATCAATTGCAAAAATCAACAAGTTTTGGGAAAGATTTGATTCCATCAAGCCCGCGCAGGCGGGCGAAAGTGATTGTAGCCGCACCCTTAAGGGTGCGGCTAATTTATCGCTGAGATTGCAAATACTGATTAATATCAGCGGCACATCCAGTAGCCCTGAGCACGCAGTCTGGCAAAGCGACACCATCAATATAGTTACTACACAGATAGATCCCAGGCAGCTGCTGAATATTTGCAGTTATCTGCTGCCAACGCTGTTCGTGACCGAGGGTATACTGAGGAATTGCCCTTTGCCACAGATGCACTGCTAGAACTTTTGGCCGTGCATCTGGCTGGAGCAGAATTTTACACAAGTCCTGATGGACCGTTTGAGCAATTTGCTCGCTGTCTAAATCAGCAATTTCTGGATCTGTGGCACCACCGATAAAGCTAATTAGCAGTTGCCATCCTTGGGGTGCCCGGCCTGGAAACAGACTGGAAGCCCAGATCGTGCCCAAAGTTCTAATTCCCTGACTTCTGGGAATCAGATTACCAAAGCCCCGCAGAGGATACTTGAAAGCCGATGTGGGATAGGCTAAGACAACGCTAGCTACGGGTGGGTAGTAGAATTTCCGTAAGGCTTGACTAGCTTGGGATGCTATGGGTTGCAACAACTCTGCTGCCACATAAGCTGGTGATGTGATAACTACTGTCCGAGCTTCTATCTGCTGAACGTCTTCGGCTGTGGCAAATCGAGCCATGTAGGTTTGCTGCTGGGTAGGATGCAAGCTAGTGAGACGCCACTTCAGTTTTACAGCATCGCCTAGTTGGGAGGCGATCGCCTCCGGTAAGGCTTGCAACCCCTGCTTCAAGGATCCCAACTCTCCTGGTTTAGTTTTCGGCAAGTTTGGGTTCGGCGTCACCGGTTTCCGGTTTTTCCGGGACATTATTGCCCCGGCTAACAGTCCGCCACCGACTGATTCCAACTGTACCACCCGCCGAAAAGCCGCTGCCGCACTCAACTGATTGACATCACCAGCATAAACCCCAGAGACAAAAGGCGTCACCAGGCGTTCCATCACCTCTGCACCCAGATGACGCCTGAAGAATTGGGCTATCGTCTCCTCGCCACCCTGTTGAGACAATTGGGAGCCCATTGCTGGTGGTACAAACCCCAAAGCACCGATCAGGGCCCGGAGTTTTCCCGGCCCACTCAGTAACTGGGAGCTGATAGCCGCTGGTGGACTCATGGGCACTGGATGCAGTTTACCCTGCCAGTAGACAAAACGGGGTAAGCGGCGGTCAGCTAGAATCAACTCCTGTTCTAGTCCCACATCCACAATCAGCTGCAACATCTCTGGTTTGGGTTGAAAACTATTGGGGCCTTCTTCCCAACAGAATTCTCCTGAGCTTGTGGTAGTGATGCTTCCCCCGACTCGTCCGGTGCTTTCAGCGACGTATATCTGCCTGTCATGCTGCTTCTGCAAGCTGTAGGCCAGAGTCAAGCCGCTAATACCTGCACCGACAATCAGGGTATCGAGGACCTTGGCGGAAGGAGTGACTGAATCGGTCATAGGGCATAGGGAGAGTAATTGAACAAAGCGTCTAGATAGATCCGGGCAGCTCTACGATAACTGTATTGAGCCTCTGGAGTTTTACCATTTCCATTTTGCAACAAAAACAGAGACAGAGCTGCAGAAAATACCCGGTCTTGGTCCCAGTCCGGATGGCTATCTAAGTAGGTTCTGACCGATTCATGCAGATCTTCGGGGATTTCTGCCAGGATACTCACATTGGTACGCATGTCTAGCCTCCATGATGTAACGAGCGCGAGCGCGACTAGCGCTATATATGACGCTGACTCGGTCGGTGGCTTTATTGTGCGCTCACAGACCATGGGATTGTCAATGTTGCGAAATGTTGCAACTGGCCTCACCGAGAAATTTTTTTGACGAAATCATCAGCCTTTCAGGGGGATTTTCTTTACATTCCTTTACAAACAGGGGCAGTTCGGGGTCTCAAGGGGCGAGACTGAGAAATCCCCAATCAAATTTAACAGACCCGCTCGTACCGTGCCTCCTTGTGGAAAACCTGCGGTTTTATTGTGGAAAACTGCCCTATGCTTGTGGAAACAATGTGGAACCTGTGGGGATTTTTCTGGCGAATGATAAGAATCACAAACTCTATGACAAATTATGTCAAGAATTGTTAATTGTTAATGGCTGATTGCTAATTGAACATATCCGCTTCCAGATATTGACAAATGCCATAATCTATGTTAAGGACTCATTTTTCCTCCGGAAGTGCTCAACTGTGACCGATAACTTGATAAACTTGGCGTTGTTCAAACAGATCGAGTAAGTCACTGTTGATTTTGTTGGCGGCAGCTTCTTTGCGCATGATTTCCAGCACCATTTCCACGGGGAAGGCGTCCTTGTAGGGGCGATCGGGCGCTGCCAGAGCGTCGTAAATATCAGCAATAGTGATAATCTGAGTTTGAATGGGAATATCTGGCTGCTTGAGAGCTCGGGGGTAGCCGCTGCCATCTAGCTTTTCGTGATGGCCATAGGCAATAATGGGAATATCTTGAAGATGGGGAGTCCAGGGAATGCGTTTGAGAAACTCGTAGGAGTGAGTGACATGAGCTTCGACTGCCAACCGTTCTGCTGGCGTGAGAGTTCCCTTAGTAATCATCAGTTGAGCCATTTCTTCTGGGGATATCAGTGGTTTGAGCTGACCATCAACATCCAGATAACGGTATTCAGAAATTGCCCTCAATTGCTCTTCTACCTCTGGAATTAAAATTTCTGAGGAGTGATTTTCCCAAGATTCCGGTTCATTAACTTTTAGCAGTATATCCCAGTAATAATTCAACTGCTCAATCTTCTGGGTCACTTGGGTATCCAGTTTCTCTAGCTGATGGCAATTCTGACATTCCCGATCGCCCCCGTGGGTAGGATGCTCTAGTATATGCTTGAACTTAGCTCGATCGCATTCCATTTCCAGAGTCCGTTTTGCCAGGGCAAACCTGTGACGAATCACTTCTAGCTGTTCGGGGTAGAGTTTTTTTCGCTTTTGCAAAATCGCTTCGGGAATCCCGAGTTTGCCAAAGTCATGTAACAGGGAAGCGTAGCGAATTTGCTGAATTTGGTGCTCGCTCAACTGAATAGCTTTCATCGATCCAGTTGTCACGTCATTAACTTCTTGACTGAGCCTGACTGCGAGTTTTGCTACTCGTCCCGAATGACCAAAGGTAATTGGGTCTCTCGCTTCTATCAACTGAATTGACGCCTTCACAAAACTTTCAAACAGGTTTTCTACACTTTCTTGCAGGTGATTTCGTTCAATAGAAATTGCTGCCATCGACGCGAGACTACGGACTATGCGCTCTTCTGATTGAGAATAAGGCTGAGTCACGAGCAGGGCATTTTTATCTGTGACGATCTCCTCTGGCCTCACTTTGCGATTTAGCAGTTGCAGCACGCCTATGATCTGGCCATTCTGGTTTTGCATGGGCAGCACCAACACCGAGCAAGTGCGGTAAGAAAAGTCGCGGTCAAAATTGCGATCCAGTTGATAGGGAACTTCTGGTGGTAAATTATAGGCATCGGGCAAATTTAAGCTTTCACCGGTGATTGCCACATACCCGGCCAAGCTTTTTAAGGAGATCGGCATGGCAAACTCCCGAAAGGATGCCGCAGGCAGAGAATCGTTTTGCGCTGCCTTAAATAGCAACATATGAGTTTCGTCGCTGCCATCGATCAGGTATACACTCCCAGCGTCACTACAAGTAATTTCCCGACTCTTCTGTAAAATTAAATTTAGTAATTCTCCCAAGTTATAGCTGCCCGAAAGCGCCGTTCCTACGCCCAGCAGTTGCTCAATCAGTTCCGCCCTACGTTCTGATTCGATCCAGTGCCAGTCATCTTGGTTAAATACAGTCCCCAGATGCAATCCATCCATTTTTTTCCTCCCTCCTCTTGGTAGAGCGCAGTTCGGCTCCCTAACTGGCTCATGCCCGATCGGTCGCCTACGGAATGCTTTGTGACCATTATCCCTCATAGCCAAGGGTTAGGCATGGCAGTCAGCGGCTTGCCGCGATTCAAATCAGAGTGGTTCCAGTGGCATCTTGCCTTTGGGAGGTCGGCGATGCAAGTCGATCCACCGGCTCGGACTAGACCCTCAAAACTTTCCATGGCTGACCAAATTAGCACCAGTTTTTGCCGGTGGTATGGGCACGGGATGCGATCGCGATCGCCCTCACTAGACTGCTGTCGGTACCCTTCCCGCAGTAGCCAAAGCTACTTTTTGGTAAAGTACCAATACATTTTTTTGACGCTGACGGGCAAAATTTTGTAGTCTAGGTTACAGAAACCTAGGATATTTGAGGTATATGCGGCCAGTCGAAACTGCGACGTCTGCCAAAAAAGCAGAAGGAAAGATGAAACTAGATTTGCAGCAGCGGAAATTAGGGACGCAGTCTCGCTATAACTGGTCGTCCGAGAGCAACCGGTCCCAGACGGAACTGGCACCGAATCAGTGGGTGCAATTTTGCCTGTGAAAAGTCGATTTGGCAATTACCGGTGTAAATAGATCCCGATCGGCTGGTGCTAGAATAGAAAAGTCGAGCGGGATAGACCCAGATGAATCGACTTGAGTTGAGAGTAGAATACAGCTTTGATGTCGAAAGTGGAGCAGTGATTGCCACTGTGCCAGATCTCAATTATGTTTCTTCCTTTGGCAAGGACTTTGCTTCCGCTAAGAAAAACGTGACCGAAGCAGTGCAGGTATATTTGGAAGCTAGCTTCGCTTCCAGATCCGATAGGCGATCGCAAATTGGGAATGGTTAATTGTCAATTGATAATTAGCCATTGACAATTAACAAGACCGAATTTGCCATCTTTTAGGCGGGCAAGCTTGCTACCACGAGGCCGAAAATATCCAGACTCCGATACTGCTCGCAGATTATCTGCGCGTATTTTTTGGAGTAAAATGGTCCGCTATTATATGCTGCTAGACCGTTAGCTACGGGATAGGGCGATAGTTCTGGGAATCTTGTCGCGATCGCTTCTGACTCGCGATCGCTAGACGGGACGACGACTACGTGATAGAGTTCTAAATCATCATGTTGACCCAGATACAGGGAAAACATACCGTTCAATTCCCCTAAGATTAACTGCTCCTCTTCGCAAAAATCATCATCAATGTTTACGAGGGCAGTGATAACATCTTTTAATTCACACACCTGCTTTGACGGCGGGTAAGTGGCTAGATAGTCAGCTAAGTCTTGGCGCAACTTGGCATAGTTTACATTCTTACCACCTTTTCTCTTACTTATTAACTCGTACCAGTCAAAATCGATGTCCCAATTGTCGGCAAAAGACTGGATAAACTCTTGTTCTCGCGGATCGAGAACATCATCAATCATAGCAATCTGACAGAGAATATTGATGACTGTTTTTGCCCCATTTGGTTTCAGGAATGACTTGGCCAAATTGCCGGCTTCTTGTTTTTCCTGCTGGAATGCTTCTATGAATAGTCTCAAGAATCCTTTTTTTCTCTCCCCTTTCACCCATAATTTTATCCCGATCAGGATGTAGAATACTCCCAAACTAATATATAATAATGAGGATATCATCCCCTGCCACTGTCGCTCTAATATAAAGTTCAATACCAATATGCTTTCTGGCACCAAACCGAGAATTTCTGCCGTGACCGAGATACTTTCAGCAACTGATTTTTCGTGTTTTCGCATCCAGAGTTTATTCGACTTTAGGTATAACCTTGTCACTGTTATGCCTAGTGATGCAAAGGCTAAGACATAGACTACCCTTTGGAAAATTTCCATCATATCCATCATCACTTAACTCCCATCTTAATGATTATTTAACATTCCCCGTTGCTTAGGGTTGGATCCAAGTCACTTTCTCTAACAGGAGTAAAGGGCGGCGCGGGTGTGGTCAAAACCCGTTGATCGTTCGGGCGGCCCTCCCAGTCGCCGGATCCCCCCAAACCCCCCTTAGAAAGGGGGGCTTCCGGAACCCCCCCCTTTTGGAAGGGGGGGTTTGGGGGGGATCC
>JBFRWI010000016.1:0-11214 GCA_051439505.1 Hormoscilla sp.
GAACTCTAATTTCCTGACCCTATCAATCTCTAATACCTTTTACTATGCTGACTTTAACAGACATTAAAGATGAGCGGTTTAGGAAAAACTTTTTCCCCATTCCTGCCACCACTACCCTCAGCTTGGGAAAGAAAACTCCGGACTTTGAACTACCCGATATTACTAATTCCGGGAAGGTAAAATTATCAGATTACCGGGGTAAACAGCCAGTTATTGTGGCTTTTACCCGCATCTTTACGGAAACGCAATATTGCCCCCTTTGCAAACCCCACATCAAAGCCCTGAATGAAAATTACGAACAGTTCACTTCACGGGGCGCAGAACTGTTGATGATTACCAGTACGGACACCGAACAAAGCAAAATTGTGGTGCAAGATTTGGGCTTAAAAATGCCATTAATTGCCGACCCTAGCTGCCGGACTTTTCGGGCTTATCAAGTAGGACAAGCATTAGGGGCACCCCTACCGGCCCAGTTCGTCCTCGACCAGCAGGGAATCTTGCGTTACAAACACCTGTTCTCTTTTTTAGACTCTAATGCTGAGGTGGATACTTTGCTGGGAGCTTTAGATATATAGCAGTTCTCATCCTTTGTGTGATATGCTGTTGGGGAGATTGCTTCGGGGGGGTTAACTCATAAAGCATAAGTTATCGCGTTTGTCCGCCCCCTCGCAATGACAAATAGGCGATTATGCTGTATCACATAAATGCCGAGATTCGCTATATTATAGGCGCACCCCAGACAAATGCTGGCGGGGATTGTAACTGCGACTGGCACGAATTTTTTCGTAATATTCCTTTTCTGTCTTACTCAGGTCTTTGGGAATGGCGATCGCAATTTTCACCAGCTGGTCTCCTCGTCCGCCTTTAGGATTTGGCCAACCTTTGCCCCGCAGTCGCAGAGATTGACCGTGACGGATACCTGGGGGGACATTCATACTGACGCTGCCATCAGGGGTGGGAACTTCCACAGATGCCCCGAGTACGGCTTCATCGGGTGTCACGGATACTTCACAGACGAGATTATCGCCCTCGAATTGGAAGAAAGAATGAGGGGCAATTCCTACTTTTAAGTACAAATCTCCCCTTTGTCCATTGCGGGGGTTGATTTTACCTTTCCCTTTGACACGAATGCGGCTACCCGGTTTCGCCCCAGCGGGAATGCGCACGTCTATCACTTCCGAACCCAAACTCAGACGCTTCTGCACTCCCTTAAAGGCTTCCGATAGACTTAGAGTGAGATTTGCTTCTGCGTCTGCGCCCACCCCACCCCTGGGAGGACCGCCAAATCCGGCAAAATCTTCAAAGCCGCCAAATCCTGTTGGCCCACCACCATTGGTGCCATAGCTGTAGCTTTGTCTCCCGCCGCCGCCCATGCGACCTAATAATTCATTAATAAATTCATCGAAACTGCCGTACTGACTGAAGTCAAAGCCGCCAAAATCCACATTACTTCTGGCACCACCACTACTAGGAGACCATCCGTTGCCAGCTTGCTTCCAATATTGACCGAATTGATCGTATTTGCGACGTTTTTCCGTGTCTGATAACACTTCGTAGGCTTCGTTTACTTCCTTGAACCGGGCTTCCGCTTGCCGATCGTTTTTGTTCATATCGGGGTGATACTTCCTTGCCAGTTTCCGGAAACTCTTTTTGATCTCTTCAGCGCTAGCTTTTTTACTTACTCCCAGGATGGAGTAATAATCTTTGAAGTCTGTTTTCGCCATGCTTTTCTCCTGTTGCCTAAAGATTCAACTTATCTTTTTCTATAAACTACTGTTACTATTGAGGCTATCAAATATCTCCAACTCCATGAGTTCGGTTTTTGCTCGCGGGCGATCGCAATTACCCTACAATCCATGCTGTTGTCCGTAGTAGATCAGGAAATCCATCCCTTCATTTACTGCCGGTGGAGCGCCTAATAATTGCCGGTCCATGCGGAAGATGGCTGCTTCCGGTACTTGGCGCTGGCGGTTGCGGTTGCGTTCCAGGCATTCTTGTAATGGAGTACGCAACCAGATGCCCGTGATCTGGGTAAAGCCAGTTTCCCGGGCCAGGGCGATCGCCCGGCGTCGCTGGCGTCGCTGAGTATTAGTAGCATCATAGATTACTGTGTGCCCTCGTTCCCGTGGGGACGCCCGGGAACGCAGTGCCACGGCAGTCTGAAATTGCCGCTGCACCTGACCCCATACCCGCAGCCATTCTCCTTGAATAGCTTCATCCCCAAATAGTTGCGCGCGGATAGCGTCAGTGGAAACCAACTGATAGCTGGGCCATTCTGCTATCAGCTGGCGTGCCAGAGTGGATTTTCCGCTACCAGGAAGCCCGATCAGCAGAATTAGTCTGGTCATTGGTCATTGTCGGGACAATGGGGGAAATGGAACTAAATGATCTTGCCGTCGGGAATTACGGCATTTTTCAAGACCACGACTATACCATTTTTGATGTATATTCCCTCTTCTTGGCGATCGGCTTCATCTACCCAGTCTTTGTTGATAATTTGGACGTTTTTACCAATGCGGGCGTTTTTGTCAATGATGGCCCGGCGAATTGTGCTGTTTTCACCGATCCCCACGGGAATCCGCTCTTGTGTTATTTCCGAATGACTTTCCACAGAGGGATCGTAGTAATCAGCACCCATCAGCAGGGAATCTTCGATCAGGCAGTTGGCTTCTACTCGCGATCGCACTCCCAAAACTGAATGTTGGACGCGGCATTTTTTCAATATACAGCCTTCGGCAATAATCGATTCGCTCACCTGACAGTCTAAAAGCTTAGAGGGAGGCAAGAAACGCGATCGACTATAAATGGGGGCGTTTTCGTCGTAGAAGCTGAAGGGCGGCTCTGGTTGCTGGGTGAGAGCCAAGTTAGCCTCATAGAAGGCCCGAATGGTTCCAATGTCTTCCCAGTAATCTTTGAACAGGTGAACTTGGATGTTGTGATCTTTTGCCGCTCCGGGGATAATCTCTTTGCCAAAGTCAGTATGTTCGGGATTTTGCTGCAATAGGTCGAGCATCGCCTTTTTACTGAAGACATATATTCCCATTGAGGCGATGTAGGGTCGTTTCTGTGCCTCATCTGGCGTCAGTCCCAGGGTAGTGGTATCCACGGCCATCTGCTTGAGGGCATCCCCTTTGGGTTTTTCGCTGAAGTCAATCACCCGCCCTTTATCGTTAATTTTCATCAAGCCAAAGTCCGAGGCCCGTTTTTCATCGATGGGTAAGACCGAGAGGGTGATATCGGCACCGGTGTCCCGGTGGCGTTGGACAAAATCCCGATAGTCCATCCGGTAGAGGTGGTCCCCTGATAATATGATATATTCGTCAATGTCCCAGTCCTGAAATAGCCAGAGATATTGCCGCACGGCGTCGGCGGTGCCTTGAAACCAACTGGGGTTTTCTTTGGTCTGCTGTGCTGCTAGCACCTCGACAAATCCTTCGGTCAAGCCAGAGAAGTTGTAGGTACGGGTGATATGACGATTCAGGGACGCTGAGTTAAATTGCGTCAGGACGTAAATCTTGTAGATCTCTGAGTTGACGCAGTTGCTGATGGGGATGTCAATCAGGCGATATTTGCCTGCTAGGGGAACTGCTGGCTTGGCCCGCAGCTTGGTCAGGGGGTAAAGCCGGGTGCCTGCGCCCCCTCCGAGAATGATCCCTAATACTCTTTTCACAGAAAAACCTCAACTGCTCGTAAACTCTCACTTCCAGTGTCCAACTGTCCGGCGCAGTTGGCAAGGGGGATCGGCAGAAAAGTTTGGTTAAGGGCAGGTTATGGCCTCGCGGTCAGGGGTCAGCGGTCAGTGGTCAATTTTCAAATTGCAATTTTCAATTTGCAATTTGCACTTGCTATCCCTTCTTTCCTTGCACCAGGGCCCGACCGTGGTTGATCGTAAACAGGATCGATCCTACCACTGCTGCCACTTTCAGTGCCGTTGGCATTAGGTCTCGATCTAATAGTGCCGCAGCAAATTTTCGCTCGTGGTTTCATCTTTATGTTAAGGGAGCGTGGTACGATTATTTTAGGCGATCGGGCTCTGGGTTCTGTGTCATCGATGGCCCTTTGATGATATCATATCCTCGGGCTCGACGTAATTAACGATATACCGTAGGAGGTAAACATGGCTGAACTCAAGATCCTCTGCAAGCATCCAGATTCATTAAAGATATTTTTCAAAGATATGCTGGCCAAAGAATTGCAATTGCTTGCTCGTAGTATCCAGCGATCGGAGTCAAGACTGGGGGAATTCGAGGATAAATATCAATTATCGACGGATGAGTTTCTGCGTCGCTATGAAAATGATGAATTTTCCGAGACGTTAGAACTGGATGAGTGGATTGGAGAATCAATGATGCTGAAGAGGTTACGAAAAAAAATCGATCTTTATGGAGGTTTTAAATTTTAAGTTTGTTAGCATTGGAAATGGAAAATAGGCTAAAGTAATAATAGAGAATGGCAGGGCGATCGCGCAGTATATCCATAGGCTCATAGCGGATTAGATATGGCAAAAGATAGATTTCATAATTATGTGAAAGTAGCACTGGAAAAGGATGGTTGGACCATCCCTATTGTTTTTGCTTTTCTTCCCCCCTATATGCGCAAGTACAGTGATTTTGCTGTCGGCTAATAAGCAGTTTGCTATTGGCAATTAGCCCTGTTTAAAGTTTGCTGGTGAGGCAGTTCGGCTACCAATTCTATGGTACCGTCGGGATGCCGGATCCAACCGGTAGCTTCGACCAGAGGATGTCCAGTTGTCCGGATGATTTCTTCTGGGGAATGCTGTCTCTGGGAAGTTGGTGGTACATCTGTATAATCTTCCCGATCGCGCCAGAGGGTACTGCCGCGAATAGTATCTGTCGGGTTCTCTGCCAACCCGCCGCGCCCAGTTACTACCAAGGTGTTTTCCCCTGCCGCGCAACTGGTGATAATTTGTTGAGATGGGTCTTGCACTTCGCTCTTTAACTCTACTATGGCAGAAGAGGTGTCAACCTCGGGATTGCTGATGAATATGTTACCGGAAAGTCCTAACTCGGAACTGGCAGTAATCTCACTATCTGTTGATGAAAATAGTCCCTGAGTCTGGATGGAAATATTCCCTCCATTCCCCTGTTCGGCATTGGCGCTGATGCGACTGTTCGATCGCAGAACTAGGGTAGCAGCATCAATTGTCAGGTTGCCACCATCTCCCAGACCTCCCGTGGCAGATACTGCGATCGCACTGTCAGAACCTAACTGCAAGGAATCTTCCACGTTCAGAAAAACATCGCCCCCTTGCCCTGTGGCTGTTGTCGCACCAATACTACCGCCGCGCAATAGCCTGATTTTGTTGGCATTGATGAATAAGTTGCCGGCATCCCCCGTGCCGTCGTGTTCCACCGTGACTATCCCTCCATCGGTGATGAGGAGGCGACTGGTATTAATTGTCAACTTTCCCGTATCCCCCGTCGTCACCGGAGGCAGCATGAAGGTCTCTCGTATCGCTTCTCCAAGCTGAAAAGCGCTAGCAGATATTTCTGAAGGTTCGCCTGTCGGACCTTCAATACCACTGACCGCGATTTCCCGGGCATTAATTGTCACCTCACCGGCATTTCCCGAACTGCTAGTAGTGGAGTTTACTTGTGCTCCATCAACAACGAGCAAGCGCGGGGTATTAATGATTAAGTTGCCCGCATTTCCCTCGGTGACGGTAAAGGTACTGATAAAACTAGAGCCAAACACTGTAGGTTCAAAACCCCTCACTTCAATAGACTCCGATGCATTAATTGTGCTATTTCCTCCATTACCTGTTGCCAGTCTCAGTTCGGAAAATTGGGCATTAACAGAGATGTTAGAATTTGAAGAAACAACTCCTCCATCCAGAACCCGTAAACTGCGGGTATTAACGATCGCATCTCCAGCATCTCCGGCTCCCCGAGTGCTGCTGTACAATCCACTGGTACTCATACTTAATGGATTTGGACCAGATATTTCCACTAAATCACCCACATTAACTATAAGATTTCCTGCATTTCCCGTAGCCTCCGTGATATCATCATCAGAATTTCTGATAATTCCCGGAAAAGAAACGGTTGTTTGTATGCGGCTTCCCCTTTCTAGTCGCAATTGTTCGGTGGTAATATTTATGCTACCACCATCTGCGGCACTGAAAGTTGATGCCATAATTCCGTCCCCAGAGTCTGGAAATGCGGGATTGACTCCTGTGGCGAGAATTGACTCTGTCGCTTCTATGTTGATGTCTCCTCCTTTACCCGTACCTCGGACGATCGATTGAATACCTCCTCCATCTCTGAGTATTAATTCTCCTGTGGAAATCGTAATTTCTCCACTGGCACCCGCCCCCCGACTTTCCGTCCCGATGCGACTGATCTGACGGGGGTTGTCTCTATTCACCCCGATCGCTACAATAGCTTCCCTCGCTTTTACTGTCACATTGCCGCCATTTCCCCCAGCATTCTCCTCTACGAAGGTTTCGATCCTTCCTCCTTGAACCAGGGTGAGTTGGGAAGCAGAGATATCTACATCTCCTCCGGGAAATTTACCTCGGACCTCTGTGGCAATTTGAGAGTTATTTTCAAGTAATATATTCTCCCCTACTACTTGAATTCCACTATCTGGATTTTCATGGCTTGTGGGTGCGAATAATTGGGCTTCAGATATATTGATATTGCCAAATTCGCTATTGGGGGAGTAGTCCAAACGCCAACCACTGGGGAGCGATCGCAGACTAACTTCTCCTTGTCTGACACTCCCTAATTCTATGCGTCCGTCCGGTGCCCCGATCGCCCCACCTTTTCCGATCACATCCCCTCCCACTAGAGATAGGGTTTGTCCCGGACGAACTGACAACCCCCTAGGGCGATCGGATCCTTCTACGCGAAGGGAACCCGATCGCGGTCCGTATTGCAATCCCAGAGGAACGTTAATTGTCAGGAGTGGCGGTGCATTGGGTTCGGTAGCACTGTAGAAGTTACCATCTGCAAACAATAGACTCTCGGCGGTCGTACCCAAAAAGGAGCCACCGATATCGAGGCGGGCATTTGGTCCGAACATAATACCACTCGGGTTAATCATAAATAGATTTGCCGTGCCATTACCACGAATCAATCCATCTATATTGGATATTTTGCCTCCCGTCACCCTGGTGATAATATTTTCTATTGCGGGGGCGTTGTTAAATAACGCTCCCCCGTTCGTGGGCACGGAAAATTCCTGAAAGCTGTGAAATAGGTTTGCCCCTGCTGTTGTCCCTCCATCAATGGTAAAATTATTGCCACTGGGGGTGACCACAGTATTATTGGGTAAGGTGGAGTCGGGAACGATCTGTCCTTGACTGGCAGTTGCTAACAGCAGTAACATTGTACTGCTCAATCCCAGTATTGTCAAATTGCTGCTTTTCATTTTTCCCTTTTTAAATGATTTGATTAGCCGTCAAGCACCGGTTTCCTCTCTTCCTATTATAGGCTTTTAAATTCACAAATAGGTAAAATTCTAGTTAAGTTATATCTCGACATCTTTAATCTTATATTAACCTATATATCAGATCGGATGCAGAGGAAAAATAAACAACAGTTATCCCAGCGATCGCCTCAAGTCCGCGCAGGCGGGCTTCGTTCCTGTAGCCTCACCCTTGAGGGTGAGGGTCATTGCCCTATGCTAAGATTTAAGATATTATAGATGTAATGCTCTCTAATCTTAAATTATCGATGGAAACACCAGACTGGGTTAAACAGGCCGTCTTCTACCAAATATTCCCCGATCGCTTTGCCAGAAGCCAGCAGGCCCGATGGCCGATTTCCCACAGGACGCCTCTGGAAGCCTGGGATGGGCCTCCGACGTACCAAGGCTACAAGGGCGGAGATTTGTGGGGGGTGATGGAACAACTCGATTATATCCAGGATTTGGGGATTAATGCAATTTATTTTACTCCCATCTTCCAATCTGCCTGCAATCACCGCTACCACACTCATGATTATTACCAGGTTGACCCCTTGCTGGGAGGAAATCAAGCTTTTATGGATTTGCTGGCGGCGGCCCACCAGCGTAATATTAAGGTGGTGCTAGATGGGGTGTTTAATCATGCTAGTCGCGGCTTTTTCTTTTTCCATGATATCCTGGAAAATGGTCCCCATTCTCCCTGGTTGGATTGGTTTAAGGTTGAAGATTGGCCCCTGTCCGCTTATGATGGCAGTCAGCCTGCTAACTATGTTTCTTGGGTTGGTAACCGGGCTTTGCCCCAGTTTAATCACGATCATCCTGATGTGCGTGAATATATTATGCGCATTGCCGAACATTGGCTGAAGCTGGGTATCGATGGCTGGCGTTTGGATGTCCCCGAATGCGTGGAAACTGAGGGCTTTTGGCAGGAGTTTCGTCAGCGGGTTAAGGCTATTAACCCCGATGCTTATATTGTTGGGGAAATTTGGACCGATGCCCGCCAGTGGTTGGATGGCACCCAGTTTGATGGGGTCATGAATTATCTCTTTACTGCACCCACGATCGCTTTTACGGCGGGCGATCGCGTGGATATGGATCTGGTCCGCGATCGATCCTACGACCCCTATCCGGCCCTGGATGGGGCGGGGTATCGGGAAAAAATCGAAAAGTTGCTGGAACTTTATCCTTGGGAAATTCAACTGACCCAGTTAAATCTGCTAGATAGCCATGATACGGCCCGGTTACTGACTATTGCCCGAGGGGATAAACTAACTGTGGAGTTGGCTACTTTACTGCTGTTTACTTTTCCGGGTGCGCCGAGTATCTTTTATGGAGATGAAGTGGGTTTGCCTGGGGCCCACGATCCGGACTCGCGGCGGGGTTTTCCTGCTGAAACGGACTGGGATACGGATGTGTTAGCCTATCACCGCCAGTTGATTGCTTTGCGGCACAAATATCCGGCTTTGCGGACGGGGAAGTACAGGGTTTTGTTTGCGGAGGGAATGGTTTACGTGTTTGCCCGACAACTGGGGGATGAAGAATTAATTGTGGCTGTTAATGTGGGTTCCTCAGCAGCAAATGTCAGCTTTCAGCCCGAGGGGTTGTCTTCTGTTCCCCGTCACCTATTATATGGAAAAGCAGAGATAACTTGGACGGAAGCTTCTGGTTTTCTCGGCTTACAGTTGGGGGCCCGGAGTGGTTGTATTCTTGGCATGGCTGATTAATTTATTCCATTTGTAAAAAAGACCAGCCAAAATATTCTCGATTTGTCTCATGGCCCGCCGGGGGTTCAAACCCCCGGCTAATAGCTTAAGTCGGTTGAAACCGACTAATAACATTTGGGGAAAAACGGCTACAATTATTGTGCGAAAGTTCTCTAACTTCGCTGTTAGCCCGGGTGCATCTCACTCGATCACGGGCGAAGCATTTCGATAGGAAATCTGTCAACTTCTGACAAAACTTGTCGCCGAAATGCTTCGCCCCTACAGATAGATTTGCAAATATGAGATGCATCCGGACGCATCCGGACGCATCCGGACGCACCAACATAACCCAACATAACTGTAGGGGCGAAGCATTCGGGCGAGCAACTTATCTACGCAAGCGAAAGATTTATGTCCCGAATGCTTCGCCCGGCCCGTTAATGGGTGTGGTCAAAAACAGTTGGTACGGGGAGATACTCGCGGGGTGCAGGGCGAAGCATTCGGATATAAGATCTGTAATTTATTTCATAATTGGTCGCCCGAATGCTTCGCCCCTACAAATATATCTGCTTGCGGTCCAGATGCACTCTGAACATCAGCACCAACATAACTGTAGGGGCGAAGCATTCGGGCCAATAACTTATCTACGCAAGCGAAAAATTTATGTCCCGAATGCTTCGCCCGGCCCGTTAATTGAGATATAGTCTATGACAGACGCTAATATCATCGGGATGGGACGATCGGGCGCATATGACCACGGGGTGGGCGTTTAGCGAAGCTGCGCGTTAGCGCTAGCATTCCGACAGGTAATTTATCAATTTATCTCAGAGATTGTCGCCGGAATGCTAGCTGCTGCGCAGCCGCTGCGCTAACGCCCCTACAGATATCTTTGCTTGTGAGAAACCGGGTTTCTGGGCCGACTTGCGGGCTAGAGATACCCGGTTTCTGCCCCCGATCGCAAACAACTGATGAACTGACGCTCTTGACACCGGGTGTCTGGTCCGACTTGCGGGGTAGAGAAACCGGGTTTCTGCCCGAGATGGGAAACAACTGATGAACTGACTTGTGAGAAACCGGGTTTCTGGGCGGACTCACGGGGGTAGAGAAACCGGGTTTCTGCCCAAGGTCCCAAACCGATCGTGAACTGACGCTCTTGAAACCCGGTTTCTGGGCCGACTTGCGGGGTGAGAAAATCCATCGGACTCGGACCCCTTCCTTCTCACCGCCCCTGCCCCCTCCAAATCCTGATATCATAGTCATTGTTGCATACACCCCAATTACACCCACCACCACTGACAATTGTCTGCCCATCGGGACTAAAGGCGACGCTCCAAATCCGGTCGGAATGACCAGTGAGGGTACGCAGTAACCTGCCGCTTCCCAGATTCCAAATCTTGATGGTCTTGTCCCAACTGCCACTGGCTAACAACTGTCCATCGGGACTAATGGCAACGCTCCAAATCTGGTCGGAATGGCCTTTGAGGGTACGCAGTAACCTGCCGCTTCCCAGATTCCAAATATTGATGGTATTGTCATAACTGCCACTGGCTAACAACTGCCCATCGGGACTAATGGCGACGCTAATAACATCCCTGGAATGACCAGTGAGGGTACGCAGTAACCTGCCGCTTCTCAGATTCCAAATCTTAATGGTCTTGTCGGGACCGCCACTGGCTAACAACTGCCCATCGGGACTAAAGGCGACGCTCCCAACCCAGTTGGAATGACCAGTGAGGGTGTTAGCTAGAACGTAGTTTGTGGGAGAGTAGTAGATAGGCTTGTAACTATTAATCGGAATGCCAAAAAATTCCGTTGCCCCAACCAATGGAACTCGTATGGCGAGTCCATTAATGCCCACTACATCCCCTTGCTCATCCAGTATCGGACCCCCACTCATTCCCGGTATAATAATACTTGTATGGACTAAACTATAGCCCTCCCCAGTCTTGGACTCAGTTGAGGCAATATTGCCATCGCGAAACCGATATTCCCGTTCTCTTTCGTCCGACGGACCTATTGTACCGACCCAACCTGAAACATATATTTTCTTTCCTACAACTAATTGAGATGAATCCCCTAA
>JBFRWI010000017.1:0-7087 GCA_051439505.1 Hormoscilla sp.
GGTAACTAATCGATAACCCCAGTCCCGTTCCTTGACCTACCGGCTTCGTCGTGAAGAAGGGGTCAAAAATCCGTTGGCGAACCAGATCGCAGATTCCCGGTCCGTTGTCGGCAATGCGAATCCTGACGGTTTTTAAGTCCAGCATCTCGGTGGTGATGCGAATTAAGGGGCGATCGCCATCATCGGTTAAAGCATCGATCGCGTTAGTGATAATATGCAGAAAAACTTGATTTAGTTGACTGGCGTTGCAGTTAACTGGGGGCAGGGTACCGTAGTTTTTGACGATGGCAATTTCAGGGCGCGAGCCATTACCTCTCAGGCGATGTTGCAAAATCATTAAAGTATTCTCCAAGCCTTCGTGGATGTCCACCGACTTCATTTGAGATTCGTCGAGGCGGGAGAAATTTCGCAAATTGAGAACAATCTCGCGAATGCGCGAACTACCGTAAGACATGGAACCTAACATTTTTTCCAAGTCGTCACGCAAGTAGTCTAAGTCAATCTCTTCGAGCTTATCGAGTATGGCATCACTGGGTTCTGTCCAGTTCTGTTCGTACAGGTCGATCAGGTCGAGTAAGTCCTGGAAATAGTCTCTCGCGTGACCGATATTCCCCGCGATAAAGGTGATGGGGTTGTTGATTTCGTGGGCAATTCCTGCCACCATTTGTCCTAAACCAGACATCCGTTCTGCTTGGATTAATTGCGCTTGGGTAAGCTGCAATTCCAGCAGGGTTTGTTGCAAGTCTTGGTTTTTGGACTGGAGTTCTTCTGTTCTCTGGGAGACTTTGGCTTCCAGGTTGTGGCTGTAGTCTTCTAGGCGACTGTAGAGACGGGCGTTTTCGATGGAGATGGCCCCTTGGGCGGTCAATAGCTTCAGGACTTCAAGGCGGTCTGGGGTGAAAGCTTCTGTTGCGAGGTTGTTTTCCAGGTAAAGGATGCCGATTAATTTGCCTTGGTATCCGATCGGGGTGCAGCACAGACATTTGGGTGGCTTTTCGATCAGGTATGGGTCATTGGCGAAGGTAGTCTCCTTTTCTAGCTGATTAATCAGTACAGCTTGTTGAGTCCGTTTAACGGTGTTGATGATAGTACGGGGTAAAATATCGGTTTGGTCGAGAGGGGTGGCCGATAGCTGACAGTTGCCATTAATGCATTGAGCGGCGATTTCCCAAATGCCGTCGGACTCTAAAATTAAGGCTCCTTTATCGGCCCCGGCGTTTTCGAGAACGATGGGCATTAATTTACAGAGCAATACTTCCAGGGAGACCTCTTCGGAGATGGCTCTGGTGGCTTTGATGGCGGAGATCAGGTCGAGGACCGAGATGCTTGCAGTGAGGGGAGTCGAACTGGTGCTAGTGACAGCGCCGAGGGTTTGGGTGGAAGTGAGGAGTTCGGTGGAATTTCCTAGGGGTTCGGCTTTTTGGAGGATGGGGCCCAGGAGTTGGGGATATTTTTCACAGAGTTGGTCCGTCTTGATCTTGGCTCCCCAACGGGCATAGCAGTAGTACGCTTCTTGCATGTAGGTGGCCGCGATTTTCTCTCTACCCCAGTCGGTGTAAAATTGAGCTGCCAGTTCGTTGGCCAGGGCTTCTTCTTGAATGTATCCGTTTTCTTTCGCACCGGCGATCGCCCGATCGTAGAAATCTCCCGCTTCATACTTCTTCCCGAAAATGCGATACTTCTCTGCCTCCACTAACTGCCATTTATGCAAATAATTCATTGAGGCATATTCTGACAACAGTCGTAAATTCTCCTGATTTTGTTCTACCTGTTGCAATTGGGAGGGCTCGGACTCGGAGACAGCAGCTAAAATAATCAAGGAATCATAGAAATAAAATCCTGCTTCACAAACCGTTGCAAATCCGCCAACTATATACTGTTTGGCTTGGATAGCATCAGCTTTAGCCTCTAGGATCTCGCCCAAGAGGAATCTGATGGTTGCCCGATGAAGATAAAAATAGAAAATTCTCGTGGCGTCATGGGATTGCAGCATTTCCGACATCCAGGATCTGCCATCGTCTTTATCTTCAATTTCTAAGTGAATCTGCTCGGAATTACCTAACAGGAACACTGTGGTTTCCCAAATTATAGAACAATATTCTTTGGCCGAGCCCAATTGTAATTTAACCATCAGATCGAGGTAGGCTCGGGTTTGCACCTCTAATTCTGTCAACTGTTGACCCGACCAGTAAGAATTGAGACAAAATCCGTAGCTATGATAACCAACATATTCGACTTTGCCTGTTTCCAGTGACGCTTGATAACCTGTTTGTAAAATTGGCAGGGTCTGTTGCAGATGATTTTGGTGATGGTATAAAAATAATCCCACGGGTACAAAGGTGACAGCCGGAATATTTTTATCCTTGGCACTAGCAGCTAAACTGTAAGCTAATTCACCAAATTGGTTGCTGGTTGCTAGATCTTTCTTAAAGTGAAGCATAAACATTCCATAATCTGCATAACCAGTTGATGAAAAAGTGCTGTTACCGTACTGAAGCGATAACTTGGTCTGTAAGCTAGCCAACAAAGGAAACAGAGGAGAACTGGAGAAATAACAAGCCGGAATCATTCTGGCAGCTATTTTCATGATCGCCAGTTTTTCCGGATTTTCCATTGCTGTCAGGCCCAATATATCCTCTATGGTGCGATCGCCCATTAATGATTGAATCTCTTCAATTTCCCGTTCCAACTCTACTGGGGTCACGGGATCTGGAAATTGAACTCCAAATTTATTCAAGACTGACTGACCGCAATTAATGGCATCTAAGGGATTATTTTGGACGGTTAAAGCTTGAATTTTTACCAGAGAAATTTCCACTTTGTCCAAAATGGTTTTTCCCGACTCGATCGCGGCCTCGATCCATTGATTCATGGCCTCGAATTCCCCAGAAACCAAGGCTGCTTCTGCTGCCAGCTCGTGCAACTGTAACGTAGTTTCATACTCTCGCTGCCAAGACTCCCTACCCAGTAATTTTAATCCGATTCTCCCATACTCGATCGCCGCTTGATAGGCAGTTCCACTTCTAGCTTTGCGACAAGCGATCAGGTTGAGCTTGGCAAGTTCATCTTGTTTGATTTGTTCGGAAATTAAATCAACTCCATAGTTGAGCTGATTGACAATGTCAAAAATGCGATCGGCTCTTTTTTCTGGAGGAATTTTCTTAAATAGCAGTTGACCTATGTGATAATGGTTCTCCTGTTTTTCGTGGCTGGGGATTAGGGCATAGGCAGCTTGTTGGACGCGATCGTGCAGAAAACGATAACCAACAGTAGTCTCTTCTGTCTGTTCCAGTTGCCTCGCGCCCCCCTGGAAAAACTTATAGGTTTCACTTTCCGGGACGATGGACCCCGAACTCAATGCCTGCCACAGATCGGCAGCAACTTCATCTTGGGGGCGATCGCAGACCACCGCCAGGGTCTCCAGATCGAAACGGTTGCCAATGCAGGCCGCCAGCTTCAAAACCTCCCGAGTTGCTGCCGGAAACTTCCGCAACCGCCCCACCATAAACTCCACCACATCATCCGTCAGGGCCAACTGTCGCACCCGGGCCAAGTCATATTGCCAATAACCCGCCCCAATATCAAAGACAATGCAACCCTCCTCATACAACCCCTGCAAAAACTGGGTTGTAAAGAAAGGATTTCCCTGGGTCTTTTGGTATACTAACTGGGAGAGGGGCGCGGCAATTTCATCGGCACACAGCAGGGAAGAGGCCACCAAACGGGTAATGTCAGGCTGACCCAACGGGGCCAAGGTCAAGGTATTTAATGTAGTGCCTTGTTTGGAGATTTCATCGGTAGCCAGCATCAACGGATGGGTGGGAAACACCTCATTATCCCGATAAGATCCCAGCACCAACAAATAGCCCTCTGCAGATGAATCCATCAATAACTTTAGCAGGTTCAAGGAAGCGGAATCTGCCCACTGCAAGTCGTCCAGGAAAATAACGAGGGGATGTTCAATTGTTGTGAAAACGCGCACGAATTTGCCAAAGAGCAAGTTGAAGCGGTTTTGGGCCCCACTGCCCGATAGTTCGGCCACATCTGGTTGCTTACCGATGATGCGTTCCAGTTCTGGTATTACCTCCAGGATGACTTGTCCGCTGGTGCCAACTGCGTCCAGGATTTTTTCTTTCCAAGTCCCCAGGGCGGCATCAGATTCCCCTAAAAGCTGCCCCATCAAGCTACGGAATGCTTGCACGAAGGCAGAGAAGGGCACGTTGCGATTGAATTGGTCGAACTTGCCCTTGATGAAATAGCCCCGTTGCCGCACGATCGGCTTATGCACCTCATTAATTACAGCAGTTTTCCCAATTCCGGAAAACCCCGCCACTAGCATCATTTCTGTTGCACCCGCCGAGACGCGATCGAATGCTTGCAGCAATGTTTGTACTTCAATTTCGCGTCCGTAGAGTTGTTCGGGAATGATAAACCGATCGCTCCTATCCCGTTCTCCTAAAATAAATGGTTCTATTTTCCCCCTTTCTCGATCTTGGGCGAGACATTTTTCCAGGTCGTACTTAAGTCCCAAAGCACTCTGATAGCGGTCTTCCCCATTCTTCGCCATCAACTTGACTACAATTTCTTGCAGCACCTCCGGAACTTCACAAATGGCTGGAAACTCCACCCTCTGGGCCATGTGACAATGTACTAACTCCATGGGATCGCTCTTTGCAAAGGGCAATTGTCCCGTGAGGAGTTCAAAGAAAGTAACACCAACCGAATAGAAATCCGTGCGATAGTCTATGCCCCGGTTCATCCGTCCCGTTTGTTCCGGGGAGATGTAGGCGAGAGTACCTTCCAGAACATTGGGGTTAATGATTTGTTGCTGTTCTTTAGGCAGTAAAGTGGAGATGCTGAAGTCGATGAGTTTTACCTTGCCAGTTTCCGGGTGAATCAGGATATTCGCTGGTTTGATATCTTTGTGGATAATGCGCTCTTGGGTGAGATAATGCAGTGCCTCTGCCAGTTGTATGGCAATGGTGAGAAATTCTGTTAGGGACCGGGAAGACTGTTGCCAGTAATCCAAAAGGCCGATCGCGCCATCATCCGGCATCACCAGGGCATAACCATTGCCGTAGCGTTCTAGGGCCAGGGGTTGAACAATGGTTGGATGTTCCAGGTTCCTGGTAATTATGTATTGATTGCGGAACTGGACTAACTCCTTAAAGGTGGGATTTGGGTTACGCAGGACTTTGATTATGACCGGTTGGCCATCCCTAGTGCGCGTGCCCCGATAGACGATGGTGCGCGTCCCTTTGTATAGGTTTTTACTTAATTTGTAGCCATCCATGGTCATCATTGTCCTGCTGTCATTAACTTGCTTATATTATAGCCGTTTTTTATTCATAAATTTAATCCCTCTTTTGGCAGATTTTACCCGGCCATTGGTAGCCAATTCTGTTGTCACTCACCAGATTGAAAAAAGCGATATTGCGATAATACGCGCAGCGTGGGGCGATCGCACCGATAATTTATCCCCAATTGAAAAAGCGATCGCTTCAACGACTTGGCCAAAGTTAAATAGTGACGATCGCATCCCGATCGTTGATCGATCGCAAACTCGGTGCCAAGTCCGGGATGGGAAATACAGTACAACTGTCCTCCATGCTGCTGGGTGACAATTTGGTAACTAATCGATAACCCCAGTCCCGTCCCTTGACCTACCGGTTTTGTGGTGAAAAAGGGGTCAAAAATCCGCCGGAGATCGCTCTGAGGAATTCCCGGTCCGTTGTCGGCAATGCGAATTCTGACTGTTTTTAAGTCCAGCATCTCGGTGGTGATGCGAATTAAGGGGCGATCGCCATAATCCATTAAAACATCGATCGCATTTGTGATAATATGCATAAACACTTGCTTTAGTTGGCTGGCGTTGCAATTAACTGGGGGCAGCGTCCCGTAGTTTTTGACGATGGCAATTTCTGTGAGCCATTATAGCTTTGAGGCGATGTTGCACGCTCCAAGCCTGAGTGGATGTCCACATTCAAAATTAAAAATTCAGGCATTGCTCGCCGTCGAGCTTTTTTTGCTCAAAGTCCGCGATTCGGGCCAACGCGCGTGACATCGCAGGGGGGATCCGGCGACTTGCAGTGAGCGCAAGTCGAACTGCACCGGAGATCCCATGCACGCGATGGCGGGTTTTGACCACACCCCTCATCACTTTACCCAAAATTTGTTCTACACCGACCGACTCTCTAGGTCGCCGGTGCTAATTACTTGAGGAGCACATCCCGACTAGAGCTTGGGGCACAACTAACCCGATCGACATTTGGGTAGTGGGTCAGTCGTGATGGAGAGTGATCTGGTACCGGTGGATGGACCACAATACTTGTAGGTAAGCCACCCAATAAATGACGATCGTGCGCGGCCAACCGAGAGCCACGATTTTGTTTACCTTAAAAAAATCGCTCAAACACTTACAGGGCAAGAATTACAGCCATTCAAGAGCAGATGTCGGCGGCTGTGATATATTGGGCGATCGCCTTAGTAGATGGGACAACCCTAGTTATGTTCACCGGCGTTGTCTCTCTACTCTTGACTCAAAAGGTCGTTCAACCTATCATCACTAAAGTGATTCGCACGAATCACTTTTTCGCGCGCGAATCACCCAAACCAAGCCGATGAGCGGATTTGAACCGCTGACCGTTCGATTACGAATCGAATGCTCTACCACTGAGCTACACCGGCACTCGCACTAACTCAGTATAGCACGCTTTTTATCATTTGGTGCTTCCCCAGAAAAATTTTCCAGAGATTTTTAATCTGACCACAATCAATTAAACCTATGATACCATTTAATTAAATGGTTGCTACAGATATGGGAGGTGAAAAATTCGTGGCACAAGAGTTTGGCAATTCACTCTTGACAAAGAACAAATCTCTATGACAGACCCAACCTCCAACAATCCCACCAAGAACCATCCAACCGGATATAAGCTGAGTCCGGAACAATATGCGAGACTCTTGCATAAAATCCGGTAATTTCTGGCAATGTCGGGAATTATCTCCCTCGGGAAGATGCAAGATGCAGGTCCAGGATTAGACCTACGTTAGGGGGGTCATGACACCTACGGGTGATAGCGCTGCG
>JBFRWI010000018.1:0-5645 GCA_051439505.1 Hormoscilla sp.
TAATTTGGAGAAGGCCAAGGAGCAATTAGAAGCCTACAGCCAGACTTTAGAGGAGAAAGTGGCAGCGCGGACCCAGGAGTTAAAGGAAAAAAATGTCCAATTGCACGATAATAATCAGCGCCTTGGGGAAACTCTCCGCGAACTGCAACGCACCCAAGCACAAATGATTCACACCGAAAAAATGTCTAGCTTGGGCCAGATGGTAGCGGGTATAGCTCACGAAATCAATAACCCCATTAGTTTCATTTACGGCAATGTTAACCACACCAATGACTATGTCCAAGACCTCCTCAAACTGATAGAGACCTATCAGGAATCATACCCCAATCCTACAGATATAGTCTCAGAGACAACAGAAGAAATCGACCTGGAATTTCTGGCGGATGACTTGTCAAAAATGCTCCTGTCAATGAAGTCTGGTGCTGAACGCATCCGCAATATTGTCCTGTCCCTGCGGAACTTCTCCCGCCTGGACGAATCATCCATGAAACCAGTGGATATTAATTCCGGGATTGAGAGTACCCTCCTAATTGTACAGAATCGCTTCGAGTCGCGCCGGTGCGAGGTCATTAAAGAATACGGTCAACTGCCCCTGGTGAATTGCTATGCCAGTGAGTTGAATCAGGTATTCCTGCATATTCTCAATAATGCGATCGATGCTTTGCACAATTCCCCATCGCCCCAAATAACCATTACCACTTCTGTCACAGGATCTGATACCGTGAAGATTTCCATTGCCGATAATGGACCGGGGATGAGTGATGAGGTGCGATCGCGCATATTCGACCCGTTTTTCACCACGAAACCGGTAGGTAGCGGCACGGGTTTGGGGTTAGCGGTTAGTTATCAGATCGTGGTGGAAAAGCATCGTGGCAGTTTGACCTGTATTTCTGCACCAGGACAGGGAACCGAGTTTATCATCGAGATTCCCATTCATCCAAAAACATGATATATAATTCCCCCGAACGGGGGCAATTTTTATTGGAAATTTACAAAAAGTTACAAAAAATCTATCTTCAGGTTAATTGAGATAGATTGACTTGATATTTCACAAGATTTCCACATTGGGGCAGTATCATAGGGGGTAACCTATAAGAAAGACAGTTTTGATAAATGGCGATGACTAGCACCAAAACCAAAATCCCTGGCTACAGCAACCTGCAACTACTGCACGACTCGATGAGAACCATTGTTTATCGGGGGCAGCGAACTGTAGACGGCTTCCCGGTGGTAATCAAGCTACTCAAGTCAGAGTATCCTACCTTTAACGAACTGGTCAATTTTCGCAATCAGTACGTCATTGCGTTAAATATAGACTTGCCCGGAGTCGTTAAACCTTTAGCCCTAGAGAATTACGGGAATGGTTTCCTCCTAGTGATGGATGACTTGGGGAGTATTTCTCTGGGAGACTATATTACTAAACAAAATCTCAGTTTGTCAGAGTTTTTCCAGGTGGCGATCGCCCTCTGCGGGATTCTGGAAGGACTGTATCGCCATCGAGTGATCCACAAGGACATCAAACCAGCGAATATCTTAATTCATCCAGAAACTCTCTGTGTAAAACTGATCGACTTTTCTATCGCCTCCCTACTACCCAAAGAAACCCAAGTTCTGCAAAACCCAGGAGTATTAGAAGGTACTCTTGCCTATATGTCTCCCGAACAAACGGGAAGGATGAACCGAGGGATAGACTACCGCAGCGACTTTTACTCCCTGGGAGTGACATTCTACCAACTATTGACCGGGCAACTTCCCTTTTCCTCGGACGATCCGATGGAGTTAGTCCACTGCCACATTGCCAGGACACCCACTCCTGTCCATGAAGTTAAACGTGACATCCCCCAGATGCTATCATCCATGGTCATGAAGTTGATGGCGAAAACCGCAGAAGACCGCTATCAAACGGCCCGGGGACTCCGACATGACCTGGAAGTCTGTTACTCTGAGTGGGTTGACACTGGCAGCATTACTCCCTTTGAACTGGCCACAAGGGATATATCCTCACGCTTCAGTATTCCTGAAAAACTCTACGGACGGGCCCCAGAAGTAGAAACCCTGCTGGCAGCATTCGATCGGGTAGCACAAGGCAAGAGTGAAATGATGTTGGTGGCGGGTTTCTCTGGCATTGGCAAAACTGCTGTTGTCAACGAAGTCCATAAACCGATCGTCCGGCAGCGGGGTTACTTCATCAAAGGGAAATTCGACCAATTCCAACGCAACATTCCCTTTTCGGCCTTCCTGCAAGCCTTCCGAGACCTGATGGGGCAGTTGCTGTGTGAAGATGATGCCCAGTTGCAAGAGTGGAAGGGCAAGATTCTCTCAGCGGTGGGCCAAAACGGTCAGGTGCTCATTGAAGTAATTCCCGAATTAGAGCGCATTATAGGACAACAGCCGACTCTTCCCGAACTATCGGGGAGTGCGGCCCAAAATCGCTTTAACCTGCTGTTTGAGAAATTCATTGCGGTCTTGAGCACAAAAGAACATCCTCTGGTGCTCTTCCTGGATGACTTGCAGTGGGCCGATTCGGCATCATTGAACTTGTTGCAGATGATGATGGGTCTTTCCCAGACGGGGTATCTGCTGCTACTGGGAGCCTACCGAGATAACGAAGTGTTTCCCGCTCATCCCTTGATGCTGACTCTCGATGCTATTGGCCAAACCCTCGCAACGATAAATCGTATCACCCTAGCACCCTTAAGTCAAGAAGATCTCAATCAATTGGTGGCCGACACCCTCACCTGCACTCAAGAACTGGCATTACCCCTGACAGCGTTAGTCTATCAGAAGACCAAGGGCAATCCCTTTTTTGCCACCCAGTTTCTCAAGGGACTGCATGAAGAGGGACTGATTGGGTTTAACTCCGATGTGGGTCACTGGGAGTGCGATCTGGCACGGGTGCGGCAGTTGGCCCTCACCGATGATGTAGTGGAGTTCATGGCTCTTCAGTTGCAGAAGTTGCCTATTCTTACTCAGTCAGTTTTGAAACTGGCGGCTTGCATTGGCAACCAATTCGATCTGGGAACCCTGGCAGTGATCTGCGAACAGTCTCTTCCAGAGGTGGCCACGGCTCTTTGGCGGGCCTTGCAAGAGGGGTTGGTGTTGCCAGTCAGCGAGATGTATAAATTTTTTCAAGGGGTTGACTCCGACGAAGGAGTACAGTCGGAGGAGGTATCGGTGGGGTACAAGTTTCTGCACGATCGGGTGCAGCAAGCGGCTTATTTGCTGATTCCCTCCTCCCAGAAGAAGTCAACTCACTTAAAAATTGGTCAACTCCTGTTGAGCAATACTCCCACAGAGGAACGGGAAGAAAAAATCTTTGAGATTGTCAACCAATTGAATATCGGGGTAGAGTTAATTACCTCGGGCAATCAGCGAGATGAATTAGCCCATTTAAATTTACTCACTGGCAGGAAAGCGAAGGCTGCAACTGCTTATGCTGCTGCTGTTGGGTATTTAGCTGTGGGGATAGGACTGCTGGCAGCTTCAAGCTGGCAGAGTCAGTATAACTTGACGCTAGCACTGTATTCCGAAGCCGCAGAGGCGGCCTACCTATCGGGAGACTTCGAGCAGATGGAACAATGGACTAATATTGTTCTGCAACGAGCCCAGAATCTTTTGGACAAAGTGAAAGTATATGAAATCAAGATTCAAGCCAGTGCCGCTCAGGGCCAGTTGCTCAAAGCGATCGAGATCGGGCGACAAGTTCTGAAACTGCTGGGAGTCAACTTTCCAGAGCAGCCTCAACCGGGAGATATGCAACTGGGACTGGAGAAAATCGCATCAAATTTAGGCGGGAAAGCTATTTGTGACTTAATCGATCTGCCCGAGATGACAGATCCAGACAAACTGGCAGCAATGCGGATCGCCAACAGTATATTTGCTCCTGCTTATTTAGCCGCTCCTGAACTGATGCTGCTCCTAGTGATCGAACAAGTAAATTTATCAGTTAAATATGGCAATGCTGCCCTATCTACCTTTGTCTATGCCAATTACGGGCTAATTCTCTGTGGGATAGTGCTCGACATTGAAGCTGGCTTTCAGTTTGGTCAACTTGCTTTAGGTTTGTTGTCACGGTTTCAAAGTCAAGAATTACAAGCGCGGACGCTCACGAATGTTAATGCTTTTGTCGCGCATTGGCAGGACCATGCTCGGAAAACATTAAAACCTTTGGAGTCAGCATACACTATAGGGTTATCAACTGGGGATTTAGAATTTACTGGTTATTCTGCTTATAGTTATTGCCGCAATTCCTATCTAATAGGTAAGCAAATAGCCGAACTGGAAGGGGAGATGACCGCCTACATTCAGGCTCTGGAGCATATCAAGCAATATCCCCCTATGAATTATGCCAAAATATATCGGCAAGCAGTCCTGAATTTGCAGGATGATACCGAAAATCCTTGCAGTTTAATAGGTGAGTCGTACAACGAGCAGACCATGCTACCGCTTGCTCAAAAAGCTGTCGATATCTACGGGATGTTTACGGTATATTTCAACAAGCTCATCCTCTGTTATCTGTTTGGTTCCTACTCGCAAGCAGTGGAGAATGCTACCAGTGCAGAACGGTATTTAGATGGGGCGGTAGCGATGCTAGTTATTCCGACATTCTATCTATACGATTCTCTGGCACGGTTAGCAGTATTTATTGAGGCTGCTAACCCGGAGAAAAGCTCCATCCTCTCAAGGGTAGCAGCTAATCAGGAAAAAATGCAGAAATGGGCCCATCATGCCCCGATTAATTATTTACATAAATTCGATCTGGTAGAGGCGGAGCGACATCGGGTGTTAGGAGAAAATGTGGCCGCAATGGAGCTGTACGATCGGGCGATCGCGGGTGCGAAGGAAAACGAGTACGTCCAGGAAGAGGCCCTGGCCAACGAACTGGCAGGCAAATTCTACTGGGAATGGGGCAAAGAGAAAATTGCCCGCACCTATATGATCGATGCTTACTACGGCTATAGTCGGTGGGGGGCTTCTTCAAAAGTCTCTGACTTAGAACAAGGCTACGAGCAATTACTTGCGCCCATTCTCCAACAAGACAAAAGTCGCCTCTCGACGGGTGAAACGATCGCTCAAATGACCATGGGAACTGTTACCTCTACCAGTTCGGGGACTTCAGCCCTGTTGGATCTCTCTTCAGCGTTCAAAACCTCTCAAGCCCTTTCTGGGGAAATAAATCTGGAACAATTACTCTCCAAATTGATGCAGGCGGTGATGGAAAATGCCGGGGCGACCAAAAGTGCTTTGCTGTTGCCCCAAGCGGTCCCTGAGCGACGGTCCCTGAGCGCAGTCGAAGGGAGCCGAAGGGCAGAGACTTTAGTCATTGAAGCTATTGTTGATTATCAGTCGGGAGCCGCAAATATACAAGTACGAGATCGGGGGCGCGCCCTTGAGGAGAAAGAACTGCCCGTCAGCATCATCAACACCGTCTGGCGCATTCGGGAACCCCTGGTACTCAACGACGTGATGAAGTCAAGCAGGTTTGCCTCTGACAGCTACCTGATGCGGTGTCAACCACAGAGCGTACTATGTCTGCCCCTGTTGAACCAAGGCAAGCTCATTGCGATCCTTTACTTGGAAAATAACCTGACGACGGGTGCGTTTACTCCCGAGAGGCTTTCCTTGCTGCAACTGCTAGCATCCCA
>JBFRWI010000019.1:0-37925 GCA_051439505.1 Hormoscilla sp.
AATAATATCAAAGTGAAAAATACAATCGTGAACGCGACGGGAGTTCTGCCAGCCAATATCGAGTAAAAGGTAATGATCGTTTTCTGTGTCAAAAACAAGCTGAACGCTGATATCTGCATTTTGGTTCGAGTCTGCATACTGTTTGAGAAATTTCTTAATGCTTTCTCGATAATGTTCTAATCTATCCATAATTTAATCTCCTCCGTTTCTGGGTTATAGATAATTAGCTTGATTGGATATTATACCAACAATAATTCTCGGTTAAACATATAGGTTGTCATTGCGAGGGGGGGGGGTACGTAGCGATAACTTATGGGAAATTGAGTTAACCCCCCCCCGAAGCAATCCCCTCGTCCCGTATAAGTCGGTGAGATTGCTTCGGGGGGGATTGTTTCTGGGGCTAACAAATAGTTAGTTGGGCATCCCCCCTCGCAATGACAAGTTGTTAACCGAGAAGTATTGATTCTACCAAAAGATCTTGAATTAGGATTTCTCCAAATAGGGCTTCATAGGCTGATTCGGGAATGGCTAGATAAAGAATGCGATCGGGTTCGGGTGTGGTCGAAACCAGTTGATCTTTCATGGGCTTTCCCTGTCGTGGGATCCCCCCAAACCCCCCTTAAAAAGGGGGGCTTCTGGAAGCCCCCCCTTCTGCAAGGGGGGGTTTGGGGGGGATCCGCCGCAACTACAAATGAACCGCACCCACTTGATAAGGGAAATACTGCCCGAAGGCATGGTAGAATTCCGTAATTTTTGAAGTTCTAATAAAACTTTTCACCTCGACTGCTATTTTCCGGTTGTCTTTTTGAGCGGCGATCGGTTTTTCGGCTCCCAGATCTGCTTCTAGTTTCAGAGTACCCACTTTCAATTGTAAAGGATCGTGGGTAATTGTCCAGCCATCTTTCTCAAGCGCCCGTCTGACTGCAAAATGAAACAAGTCTTTTCTAGACATTTCCCTAGCTCTCCATCTATAGTAATCTATAGTATAATGCTCGATCGCAGCAATAGTAGTTGACATCGACTTTTTTTTCTTTACCGGGAAGTCTTGCCATCGCACCCCCTCTTCTCCACCAATCCCCGATCGCCCCCCAATCCCCGATCGCATATTTCCTGTGCCCCGACCACATGCGATCGCCACCCAGATCGCATGTTTGAGGAGTCAGTTACTGTTTCACTGCTGCTGAAACTGTCTGAGGAGTTTCTGTGCTAGCTGGTAGTCTGCCATCCTACCTTGTTCGCGGAAAAGCTGTGCAGCTTTCTGCATATTATAGATTGCTCTTTGTCTATCTCCTAGTTTATTATAGAAAATCCCCCGGTCACCATAGGCTTCAGCAAAGTCTGGCTGAATTTCTATGGTTTTATTGTAATCTGCGATCGCCCTATTGTTGTCTCCCAACTTCCTGCGTGTATTCCCCCTGTTGTAATATGCTTTTGCAAAGTATGGCTGAATTTCTATGGCTTTATTGTAATCTGCGATCGCCTCATTGTCGTCTCCCAACTTCCTGCGTGTATTCCCCCTGTTGTAGTAGGCTAATGCATAGTCTGGCTGAATTTCTATGGCTTTATTGTAATCTGCGATCGCCCCATTGTTGTCTCCCAATGATTTGCGCGTATTTCCCCTGTTGTTGTATGCATCTGCATAGTCTGGCTGAATTTCTATGGCTTTATTGTAATCTGCGATCGCCCCATTGTTGTCTCCCAAGATACCGCGTGTTACACCCCTGTTGTAGTATGCATCTGCATAGTCTGGCTGAATTTCTATGGCTTTATTAAAATCTGCAATCGCCCCATTGTTGTCTCCCAAGTTACCGCGTTCCACACCCCGGCTGAAGTATGCTTCTGCATAGTCAGGCTGAATTTCTATGGCTTTATTAAAATCTGCGAGCGCTCCATTGTTGTCTCCCAAGTCTGAACGTACATTCCCCCGGTTTACGTATGCAACGGCGTCGTCTGGCTTAATTTCTATTGCTTTATTGTAATCTGCGAGCGCTCCATTGTTGTCTCCCAAGTCTGAACGTACATTCCCCCGGTTTACGTATGCAACGGCATAGTCTGGCTTAATTTCTATTGCTTTATTGTAATCTGCGATCGCCCCTTCATTGTCTCCCAAGTCACTGCGTACAACACCCCGGTTTACGTAGGCTGAGGCATCGTCTGGCTGAATTTCTATGGCTTTATTGTAATCTGCGATCGCCCCTGAATTGTCTCCTAAGTCTGAGCGTGCATTCCCCCGGTTGTTGTAGGCAAAGGGATGGGGCTTAATGTCGATCGCTTGACTGTAAGCCTCCACTGCTTCGGCGTGGCGTTCTAAATTTCGTAGCATCTCACCACGCCACATATAAAGTACCGAATCTTTGGGGTTTATATTAATTGCCTTCTCTAATGATGCCAGTGCCTCTCGGTATCGCTGCAACGAGGCAAGCGCCTCACCTCGTTCGCGCCAAGCCTCATATAATCTGGGATTTATTTCCGTAGCTTTATCAAAAGATGCCACCGCTGCTTGATATTTTCCCTGCGCTTTCAGCGCCAAACCCCGCCCATACCAAGCTTGCTCGAATTTGGGCTTCAGTTTAATCGCTTCGTCAAACGCCGCCACCGCCTCCTCATCTTCAAATAACCGCCACAATTGATTGCCATAATTTACCCAATCTATGGCACTCCCACTCTTTGCCGGTTTTTGAGCAGTGAATAAAGTCTCGCGTATAGCACTTATTTCTTTTCTCGTCAGTGGCGGTGGTGCTGTTTTTTCCACTTGCAACCACTCATATTTTACATGCGTCCTACCGGCCAAACTCAAAAACGTCCTGACCGGCACTCCCAAACTATAACCCAGTTGAATTATTTCTATTGCACCTTCCTCCAATAACATTTCTCCTTCTGCTGCGGCGTGAATGCCAATTACTCGCCCGCGAGCATCTAAAACAGGTCCGCCGCTCATCCCCCCTTGACTGGGATTACTGTAAACGAGATCATAACCATTAGTTAAAGACAAAGAGTTTTTCGCAACAATAGATCCCCGTTCCTTGCTGAAAACCCGTCCAGCAGTAAACTCCGGGTCAGCAGTTCTGAACTCTCCAGGCTTTAACCCCGGCCACCCCGACAGGAAAATCCAGCGTCTTTTATCAACGTCCCAATTATAATTTGCCAAAGTTGCCACCCGGTAACTTTCCTTACTCTGGAACTGCAACACCGCCAAGTCCACCCCTTCCAGTCTTTGTACCTTGCCATAGTCCACCCGGTATCGCTTACCATCAGGGGCTACCACCTCATATTTGTTTTCATCCTTCACCACATGATCTGCCGTCAGGACGTAGTAAGTCTTACCCCGCCGAGCAATAATCACCCCCGAACCATTATATTGGGGATCCTCAATGCGCACCGTAATCTGTCGGGCAACATCGAGTACCTCAGCCGCCACACCCGTCAGCAGTGGACCCGGAAGCACATTAAAGCTAGGATCGACCTCAGGCAACCTGCCAATGGGCACCCCCCAACTCAAGCCGTGCATTTTCTTGCGCACCTCATCGGTAGGGAACGAACCATCAGCAAATTGATAGAGATCCTGCAAAATAGGATAAGCACTCTTACCATTAATCCCCATCAACTGACCGGACCCATTCAGCACCGGACCGCCACTCATACCCTGTTGGACAGCATTACTGTAGCCGATTTGATAGCCCTCTTGTAAAGCCATGGAAGGAAACATAGAAATCTGCCCCTTGGTAAAGAGCAAATCCCGGGCATCATAAGGGAACCCAGCCGCAAACACGGGCTGATTTACCCGCGCAGGAGAACTAGCGAAAGTGGCCACATCATAGTCAGCATCAGCCGCGAACTGTAAAATCGCCAGATCGTAGCCATGTACCGTACCGGAAAAATCGGTAACATTCTGGGCAGGATACAGCTTGCCATCAGGAGTGCGGATCTGGTGGGGTTCGCCAGGACTAACAGCATGAGCATTAGTGAGCACGGAATAAAGTTGCCCATCTTTTCTAATCAGCACCCCCGAACCACGACCATGCCCCACTATCACTCTGACAGTAATCTCGGAAGCCTTTTGACGTAATTGGGCTTCCGTCAGCTGAGCAGTCAGTTGTTGGGCAGTCTGCGTCGGGGCATCAACATCCGTAGAGGAGTTACATCCCGGCAGCAGCAATAAACCTATAGCAGAAATCAGCACTAACTTTTTGCCATTCATTGACCTATCCTCCTTTCGTATATCTCGTTTCTCAAATTGATGTGTTACAGCCAAATTCCCATTTGTCATTGCGAGGGGGGGGTACGTAGCGATCAACTTATCCTTTATGATTTAACCCCCCCCGAAGCAATCTCCCCAACAGCATATCACAGTAATTTAATAACTGCTATATCTCTAATCTCTAATCTTACCCGATAGACCGCCGGGGGTTCAAACCCCCGGCTCAAAGCTTAAGTGGGTTAAAACCCACTGTCCGCATTATCGCGCTCAAGGATTTATCCTCGTGGGAACGAGTTCTAGAGGATCTGCCTCTAGTTTACAATGGTGCAAGATGTGATTTCAAAACCGACTAAATACCTTATATTATATCGGGTGTGGTCATGCATTTGTTGCTCCCGGGATCCCCCCAAACCCCCCCTTGCAAAAGGGGGGCTTCAAAGCCCCCCTTTTTAAGGGGGGTTTGGGGGGATCCGGCGACTGGGGTATCCCACGATCGATCAACGGGTTTTGACCACACCCTATTATATCTCGTTCCCACTGTAGGGGCGTTAGGGACGCCCCTACAGATATCTTTGCAAATATGAGATGCCGCCCGGTCAATCTTTATCTCGACAATGTTTCCAGTGGGTTTTAACCCACTTTAGCTGTTAGCCGTGGGTTTGAACCCACGGCGGGCCAGGAGACTAATCGAGAATGGTGCAAGATATCAGTTATTACGGTTAATCATCCGGACTTGATATTATGGTTCCTCTTCAACCGGCGCTGTGCGAAGAAACTTCTCCATATCCACCTGGATGTAGACTTGGTCCTTCTTGGTATTCTGTCTCAGGGGGGCCTGAGCAAAAGTACCTCTAAGAACTAGCTGTAGATCTTCCAAAATTTTTATCCCATCATCTGTAGGTAACAGAGTGAACAGCAAAGTATCGCAGTTCCCGCCAGCTTCCCGCGCCGTACAGATCACCGGTTGTTCGTTCATTTTACCATTAGTCAGGTACTTGAAGCTACCATTCTCGTATGCTTCATGAAACCGGGGGGACGCTTCAGCACATCTCTTATCAGGATCGTATCCCGCCCCTTCAAAATCATTTCTTACCCAGCGGACCACAGCACTTTTGCCCCTTTGCCTCCAAGCATAGGTCGTCGGCACCTTTTTGTCCAGGTCTAGATCGTAACCATCACGACAAATGAACTGTACCTTTTCCTCGTCAGACTGAACCGTTGGATTAGCAGATTCTCTCCTCGGGGTAATGTCCCTGGTGCATCCCGCTGCCAGCAGTCCTGCTGCCAATACCGCCATCAATGATTTATATTTGCTATTCATATCACACTCCTATATCTCCTCTAATGGAAAGCTGCTGTCATTCTAACTCTTTTACCGTTGTTGTGTGTTAAATTTTGTTAACTAGCTTAATCCCAGAAACCGGCTTTGGACAAGAGGCTGCATCGAGCCGAACCCTAAAGGGCCCGGCTAAGCAATTCCAAATTCAAAATTAAGAATTCAAAATGGGTAAAGTCATTGCTCGCAAGGGTTTCAGCATTTGGATCCATGTAACTTAAATGCGCGACAGCTTACACCGAACTTAGCCCGCGCAGGCGGGCTAGATTACATGCATACCAGCTGTACCCGTCTCCATGGGATAATTATCGCATCAACCCGGTTTTTTTGTCTGAGCGAGCGGGGGCGATCGCGTGGGAGTTGAGAAACCGGGTTTCTTTAGCAAATCTGTCGCCAGGAGCAAAAAATATTGCAGAAACCCGGTTTCTTGGTCTCACGGCAAATGGCGATCGGGCAGTTGTTGAGAAACCGGGTTTCTTATAAACATCGTCGGTGTTGATGCGCAAAGTCTCAAAGAAACCCGGTAGGGGGTCAAACCGTCCAAATGCTTCTTCCGTGGGCAAGTGAGATAGGATCGTAACTACAGATCGCCCTTGCCCACCTAAAGAATTTAAGGCGCGATCGCCCCTTAATCTCTAGTCAGATAGATGTGACCCAAAGTCCGTCCATTATAGGTTCTTTTAGTAAAGTACCAACCCGGTTCTAGATCGATCTTCATATACTCATTGGTAATCCCATTAGTCTTGCCAATTGTCAGGACCGGTGCATTGGGATTGAGCAGATCCTTGCCGATCATAAAAATCTTTCCATTATTAACTTGCAGAAAGAGAGTGTATTTCAATCCCAAGTCCCGGCCCCCGACTCGAATTGAGTAAGCGTTGCTGTCTGCTGCCCGGCCACAAATGCCTGTAAAATCGAAACTCAACAGCAAAGGTTCGATCCGCACCGGATCGCTACCGTACTCATTCCAACAAGCACGGCGATTGGATTTTTGTTCCAGAATCACCAAGCGTTGCGAGTTCCCGCCGTCCACGGGCACCGCCACTGCTACAAAGTCATTTTGATTCACTGCTTGTTGACCGAAGATGGAGGCGATCGCCGGATTTATGCTTGCGAAGCTTGTCATTGCTGTCGCCACAATTGTTGCCAGAGTCTGGATCGATTTCATGGTATTTTCTGAAGTTGTAACTATGATTTAGCACATTATATGCTTTGGTCGGCGGAAAAGTCAACTATAGCATTTCCCACCGCTGCCATTAAATATTGAGTCAAGGTCAGGGCATCTACCCCTAACTCCGTTCGTTCCGATGCTGCCAACATGCCTGCTTGCGCGTGCCACCATGCTGCTGTTACCACTACTCCTTCTATGGGAGTCTGCTGCCCGGGTGCCTGTGCTAAGAGTCCCCCCAACAGTCCAGTTAACACGTCCCCACTACCGCCACGGGCTAATGCGGGAGTGCTTTCGGGGATAATCCATACAGAACCGTAATGATTGACGATCGCCGTTAACGCTCCTTTCAACAATACCACAGCCCCACCCAATCCCGAAACATCTTGTACTGCTTTGATGCGGTCTTGGGTCGGGTCGGGTGCTTCGGGAAACAGACGCTTAAATTCTCCCGCATGGGGAGTTAGCACTGTCGGTACTTCTCGCTGGGATAAACAGGCGATCGCGCCCTTTGATGCCAGAATATTTAACCCGTCGGCGTCTAGGACTAGCGGGCGATCGCTGGCCAATACCTCTTCTACTACTTCTACCGCATCCATCGTCAAACCCGGACCGCAGGCGATCGCGCTATAGCTGCTCAATTCTACTGGCAGTTGGGCGATCGCGCCCGTTTTCGTCTCCGGACAAGCGATAATCACAGTTGAGGGTAACTGTGCCACTAACAACTGTTTCAAAGATGCCGGCACCGCTATTGATAGCATCCCCACACCACTTGCTTGCGCCCCCAAACCTGCTAAAATTGCTGCCCCTGCATACTTACGAGAACCGCAAATTAACAGCAAATGTCCTTCCTTATATTTATGCGTAACTCGCGGGCGAGGAATGGGCAGATGGGCCACTGCTGTCCCTGGGGTAATCCGATATATTCTCGACGTGCGATTAATTACAGGTTCAATATCTGCCCAGGGAATATCAAAATCAAGCAGTTCCGCCTGGCCGATATATTCCTGCGATCGATCCTGCAAAAATGCCAGCTTCCACAAACCCAGACAAAAGGTGCGAGTTGCCCGCACTGCCGTTCCCAGAACTTCTCCCGTATCCGTGTGGATGCCCGCCGGAATATCGATACTCAACACCGGTTTTGACCAGCTATTCAGCTCATTTACCGCCTCTGCCAGTCCTTCAGAGATTGTCCGTTCTAACCCAAATCCAAATAAACCATCAATTAACAGGTGGCAATCTTGCAACGAGGCAATCTCTGAGTGAAAGGGAATGCCCAAACTGGCGGCATACTTAGCATGTTGACTGGTAAGTTGCTTCAGTTTAGATAAGGGTTGATAGATAGCGACATCATAGGAGTGGAAATGCAACTCCCGGGCCACTACTAAAGCATCTCCCCCATTATGTCCCGGTCCGACCAAGACACCTACCCGCTGGGGTGCTGGGTAAAGAGATTGAATGCGCCGGGCCAGCAGGCCCGCTACCTTTTCCATTAATGCTGCCACTGGCATCCCGGCAGCAAAGATCCTCTCTTCTATTTCCCGCATCTGGGCGGCAGTTACTGCGATTTGTTGAATTTGTGCTGCTCGATCTTTCATCTGTACTTGTCCTCTGCACCCGCAAGCCTATTACTTACCATTATAGCGAATGATATTTGCCGTGCCCCGACATTATCTGCTTCACCCATCCATCTATTTTAATCGCCACCATTCGCCGGTACCCACGATCTAAATGTTACATTTTATGAAGATGTCAAAATAATTTATCTACATATTTTCGCGCTCCTGTATGCTAGAGTAATGTAATTGAGCAATTGTTAATTGATGTCCATACACAATTGACCATTCGCAATTTACCATTATCAGTAGGAGAAATATTCATGAGTGCAGTACCTTACATACAAGAGAGTGAGTGGGACGAACTTGTAACTGGCCCGGGGCCAGTTGTTGTTGATTTTACAGCAACTTGGTGCGGTCCCTGTCGCAAGGTGAGTCCTTTAATGGAGCAGCTGGCTGCCGAATACGAAGATCGTGTTAAGGTATTCAAGCTAGACGTGGACGAAAACAAACCCGTGGCCAAAAAGTTCGGCATCAGGAGTATTCCTGCCGTGCTGATTTTTAAGGGAGGCGAAGTTGTCGAAAATATCAAAGGCGCTGTTCCCTATGAAGATTTCTGTACGGCAGTAGATAAGCACCTTTGAAAAATTCAAAATTCAAAATTCAAAATGGTGAAAGTCATTTATCGCAATGGTTTCACCATTTTGCTCCCGGCAATTTAAATGCACAATAGCTTAGGAGCGATAACCCCCGGAGCTTTTTGCGATCGGGGGGTTATTGTCAGTCACATATCACCCCAGCGATCGCCTATAATCGATCGCGGTTATGGGGACTGTCAAAATAAATTATCGGACCCTTGGGGACAATGCCAGTAGGATTCACGTTCGGGTGAGACATGTAATAATGGCGCTTGATGTGGTCGAGGTTGCAGGTTTCCTTCACCCCTGGCATCTGATATAATTCTTTCAGATAATTCCAGAGATTGGGGTAATCCCAGATATGGCGGATATTGCACTTGAAATGCACGTAATAGACTACGTCAAAGCGTAACAAAGTCGTGAACAGACACCAGTCCGCTTCCGATAGGCGATCGCCACAGAGATAGCGCTGCTTTCCGAGAACTGCATCCCAATGGTCCAGGGCCTGGAACAGTTGGGTCACTCCTTCTTCATAGGCGGACTGGGTAGAAGCAAACCCGGCCCGATAGACGCCATTATTGATCGGTTGATAGATAGCATCCAAGGTTTCTTCTATCTGAGATTGTAAATCCTGGGGACAGAAATCCACATTTGTTTGGGCCACAGCCTCAAACTGGGTATCAAACATGCGGATAATTTCCCGGGATTCATTATTGACAATAGTGCCAGTCTGTTTATCCCAAAGCACTGGCACCGTTACCCGGCCATTGTAGTTGGGGTCAGCTTTGAGATAAACTTGCCACAGATATGCGGCCTGGTGGACTGGGTCGGGAATGCAACCCGGTTCGGTATCAGAAAAATCCCAGCTATTTTGATCGATCACCGCCGAGACTACCGATAGCCCGATCGCATCTTCTAGCCCCTTCAGCTTGCGCATAATAGCGGTCCTGTGGGCCCAGGGACAAGCCCAACTAATATAGAGATGATAGCGATCGGGCTCGGCCTGAAAGCCACTAGAGCCATCGGCAGTAATTTGCTTGCGGAAAGTCGTCTGGGGACGAATAAACCTGCCCTGTTCGTCCTCTTGGTCTCGGGAACTTACCCATTTGCCATCAACTAGCAGACCTAAACCCACGATGATACACTCCTACGTCAGCAGTACAGATATATTTTAGTAGCTTTTTAATCCCGATCTTCAGTTAGTCTCAGCAAAAATAGCAGGGAGACAAAGAACATCAGCAAGATCCAGATGAGTAATAGTGTACTAAAACTTGTCCGGAAAAAATAGGGGACAGCGAACAGCACGACAAAGAAAAGCACCGCCGCAATAACCAGGTATTGGGCTAGCAGTCCGAAACAGCCATGCACTGAACGGGAAAAATTATCTTCTTCTGGTGGTCTCATTATTCTTCACCCCGATCGGCAGCAGAAATGCTAGCCTGTAAGAGTAACACGCTGACTGCAAGCAGTCTACAGCAGATAGGTCCATGAACAAAGTAGTAGTAGGACTCTCGGGTGGGGTGGATAGTTCGACCGCCGCCGCCATCCTACATCATCAAGGATACGAGGTTGTCGGTCTCACCCTCTGGCTGATGAAGGGTAAGGGACAATGTTGCTCTGAGGGCATGGTTGATGCGGCCCGCATTTGCGAACAGTTAGGTGTTCCCCATCACATTGTCGATAGCCGGGAACTGTTTCAGGCGAATATCGTAGATTATCTGGTATCGGGCTATAGTGATGGTATCACGCCCCTGCCTTGCTCTCAATGCAACAAGGCAGTTAAGTTTGGCCCCATGCTCGCCTATGCCCGATCGCAGTTGTCAATAGAGGCGATCGCGACGGGGCATTATGCTAGGGTGGACTATAACCCGGACAACGGACGCTATCAGCTTAAACGGGCGGTAGACCTGAGCAAAGACCAGTCCTATTTTTTGTACGACCTCTCCCAAGAGTTACTCTCTGCTTCCATCTTTCCCCTGGGAGAAGTCCCCAAGACCGAAACCCGGCGCATCGCTGCTGAGTTGGGACTGTTAACAGCGCAAAAACCCGAAAGTCAGGATTTATGTCTGGTAGAAGCTAATGGTTCCATGCAGGCGTTCCTGGACAAATATATCGATCGCCAGACAGGGGATATCGTTGACCAATCTGGAAAGGTGCTGGGTCAACATCATGGAATTCATCATTATACGATCGGTCAGCGGAAGGGACTGGGCATTGCCTACTCGGAACCCCTGTACGTGACGAGACTGGACCCAGTTATGAATCGAGTCATTGTCGGGACTCGGGAGCAAGCGGTAGATTCTCACTGTACAGTAAGTAGAGTCAACTGGGTGTCCGTGTCCGCACCAGATGAACCCATTCGGGCCCAAGTGCGGATCCGCTATCGTTCCCCGGCAGCACCAGTAACGGTAATTCCTTTGGGAAAGGATAGAGTGAGATTGGAGTTTGACGAACCCCAGTTCAGCATCACTCCCGGTCAAGGGGCTGTTTGGTATGATGGAGACCTGGTGCTGGGTGGCGGAATTATTGACAAATAAGTTGTCAGTCAAAAACACTTTGTTGACAATGGGGTGTGGTCAAAAGCAGTTGGTCAAAAAATCCCACACGTATGGTGGGCACCGCCCACCATACGAATGCAACTGGGTGAATAATTTAGAGGGTAAAAATGATGTGGCGAAAGCTAATTTGCAAATTCGATAAGGGGAAAATCGCTCCAGACACTCCCCGCTACAAACCAAGGGAGAGAGGTATAATTTTAGGGATAGAAAAATTGACGATCGCGGCCCTGGCCCTTTCTCTCAACCTCGTGCCCCTAGCAGCTTGGGCCCAGGATATAGTCTTGGGGATGTCAGCAGCATTCAAGGGTTCTTCAAGAGCCCTGGGCATCGAACTATATCGCGGTTCCATGGCTTATATCGAGCATGTTAACCGCAATGGCGGCATTAACGGACGTCAACTAGCGATCCGGGCTTATGATGATGGCTATAACCCGATTCCTACTATCATAAATACCATCAGATTGATAGAGAAAGATCGGGTATTTTTACTATTTAATTACGTGGGGACGCCGACCGTGACGCGGATGCTGCCTTTACTGCCCCAATATCGCGATCGCCACATCTATTTATTCTTTCCCTTTACCGGGGCCCAACCCCAACGACAATATCCCTATCAACCTTGGGTTTTCAATCTGCGGGCCTCTTACCGACAAGAAACGGAAGGATTGGTAGAAAATTTTGTCAAAATTGGCCGCAAGCGGATAGCAGTTTTCTATCAAGCAGATGCCTACGGCAGAAGTGGTTGGGATGGAGTCAAGCGGGGCTTGGCAAAATCAGGTTTGCATATGGTAGCAGAAGCGACCTATCGCCGGGGAACGCCCTACTCGGCTAGCTTTCAAGAACAGCTGGAGATTCTCAAAGCGGCAAATCCCGATGCGATCGTTTCTATCGGGGCTTATAAGGCTTGTGCTGGCTTTATTCGCGACGCCAGAAATGCTGGTTGGGACGTGCCGATCGCGAATATTTCCTTTGTCGGCAGTGAAAGCTTGCTGAATTTACTACTGAAAAGCAGTCGGGAGACGGGTAAAGATTATACGGTCAATTTAATTAATTCCGAGGTAGTTCCCAGCTATGAAGATACCAGACTGCCAGCAGTGCGAGAGTATCGGCAGCTCATGGATAAATATAACCCGATGCCCCCCGCTTACTTGCTCTCAGCTGACTACGAACCCCTACCCTATAGTTTCGTCAGTTTTGAAGGGTTTTTGAATGCTAAACTGTTGGTAGAAACGATCGAAAAGGCGATGGCATCGACCTCCGAAACGATCTCCATTGGCGCTAGGGGCACTCACGTGAGGGTCTTGCAGCGGCTGCTGCAAGACAGAGGCTTTGAGATCCCAAGCATTAATGGTATATTTGATGCTAGCACGCAACGGGCGGTGATGGATTTCCAACGGTCTATAGGACTTAAAGTGGATGGCCAGATCGATGCGGTAACTAGGGCCGCCCTGTCAGGGACGATCGGGGACAGGCTTCAGATGAAAGAGACCATGGAGGCGATGGCAAATCTCGATCTGGGCATTGACGTACCCGTATCCTTCGCTGCCGATAAACATCAGGGATTGGATCGGGTTTATTATAGTACCATTGAAAATGGTCGCTTTGTACCGTTAGAAAACTGGCAACGTTGGGCAAAATGAAGATGTCGGCGCTTTTCCGAAAAACATTGCTGGGGCAAATTGTCTTGTTTGGCTTTATTGCCGTGAGTGCTTCGGCCTTTTCGGCCTGGCACCTCCATTGGCACCTGACGGCAGAATATCGCAGTAAGGGCAGGGCGATCGCTCGCAGCGTCGCTTATTCAACCGAAACGATGATTTATTCTAGCCCCCCGGAAACCATTCAATCAGTGATTGACGAGTTTCTGGAAATTGAGGGGGTTGCCTATATGCTAGTAGTGGATGCCGATCGCGCCATTATCGCCCATACCTTTGTCCCCAGGGTGCCGCCCCTGTTGCTGAAAGTAGAAGGGGATCTCAAGGAAACCGATCGAGTTTACATTCGAGAACTCCAGCTAAAGCAAGCATCGCAGATAATAGAAATTTCGGCTCCGATCCTGGCCGGGGCGGGGGGAAGGGTCTATGTGGGCATGGATAAAGGGCCGATCGTGCAGAATATTCACCGAGCAGTTGCTCGCCAACTTGGCTTAATTTCCCTGCTATTTATCATGGCCGCGATCGCTAGCTACCTGCGGATAAAAAAGATTTCCGAACCTTTAAAGAAATTAACAGAATATGCTGAAAAACTCTCAGAAAAAGATTTTGCAGCTACGGTGGCAATTAATTCCCGAGATGAAATTGGTTTGCTAGCCGAAACCATGCAGTCAATGGCAGGGGAAATTAGCGGTCATTTAGGCGAATTAGAACGAGCAGTGCGGGGGGCCACCCGAGAAGTGCGCCTGGAAAAGGAAAAGTCCGATCGCCTGTTAATGAAGATCTTACCCGAAACCATTGCCGAGCAATTAAAAGAAGGGGAAAATAATATTGCAGATGGGTTTGCAGAGGTGACGATTTTGTTTGCCGACATCGTGGGGTTTACCCAGCTTTCCGAACAAATTACTCCAGAAGAATTGGTCGAGTTGCTCAACGAGATTTTCTCGGCCTTCGATCTGCTTGCGGAACAGCATGGGTTGGAAAAAATAAAGACCATTGGCGACGCCTATATGGTAGTGGGCGGCCTGCCCCTAGTCCGGGAAGACCATGCCGAGACTGTAGCGGAAATAGCATTAGATATGCAGCAGGAAGTTCGCCGCATCAGCGCCGAGAAGGGTCGAGATTTTAGCATCCGCATTGGCATCAACACGGGGCCAGTAGTGGCCGGAGTGATCGGCACGAAAAAGTTTATTTACGACTTGTGGGGGGATGCTGTAAATATGGCCAGTCGCATGGAATCTCATGGAATTGCTGGTGAAATTCAAGTCACGGAATCTACCTATAATATTTTGCAAGCTAAATATAGCTTTAAAAAACGAGGGGAGATAGAAGTTAAAGGTAAAGGCAAAATGACGACTTATTTGCTTCTGGATAGAAATATCTGCTCTTTGCCCGGGTCTGTGGTGGTATAAGCTTGGTCTGTGGCGATCGCCCTTCGGGATCTTAATACTTCTCGGTTAAAGGCATAGGTTGTCATTGGAAGTAGGCGATTTTTTTGTACTACATCAATTTGAGAAATACTATATAATAGCTGACAGTTACAGATAACGCAGTCCTCAAGCTTACACACCATGTCTAAATTTTCATCTTTAGAACAAGCACTCAAGCATTTTTTCGGTTATGACAGCTTCCGTCCGGGACAGCGGCAGATAGTCCAAGCGGCACTCGGGAAACAAGATTTGCTCGTTGTCATGCCCACTGGCGGCGGTAAATCTCTTTGTTTTCAGCTGCCCGCCCTGCTGCAACCGGGTTTGGCTATAGTGGTCTCCCCCCTCATTGCCCTGATGCAGGACCAAGTTGAAGCCCTGCGGGATAATGGTATTGGTGCAACCTTTCTTAATAGTACCCTCTCGAATGCGGAAATGCGATCGCGGGAACGAGACATTCTCAACGGGAAGATTAAACTCCTCTATCTAGCCCCCGAACGCTTGTTAGCGGAAAGGTTTCTGCCTTTCTTAGAAATGATTCAACAGCAAATTGGCATTAGCGCCTTTGCTATTGACGAAGCGCACTGCGTATCGGAGTGGGGGCACGACTTTCGGCCCGAATATCGGCAAATGCGACTGTTGCGAGACCTTTACCCAGATATCCCCCTCATGGCCTTGACTGCCACTGCCACAGAGCGCGTCCGCCAAGATATTATCGAACAGTTAGAATTGCGACAACCTTTCATTCACATTGCCAGTTTTAATCGTCCCAATCTCTATTATGAAGTTCGCTCCAAAACTAAACAAAGCTACGCCGAATTATTCGAGATCATTTCCCAGACTAACGGTGCTGCGATCGTCTATTGTCTTAGTCGCCGTCAAGTGGAGGAACTGGCCGGACGACTGCAAAGGGATGGCATCAAAGCTTTACCTTACCATGCTGGCTTAGAAGATTCCGAACGGGCAACTAATCAAACTCGCTTCATTCGCGATGACGTGCAAGTAATTGTCGCTACCATTGCTTTTGGCATGGGTATCAATAAACCCGATGTCCGCTTTGTCATTCATTATAATTTACCCCGGAATCTGGAGGCATATTATCAAGAATCCGGTCGGGCGGGACGGGATGGCCAACCGGCACGCTGCACTTTGTTTTTCGGCTATGGCGACCTCAAGAAAGTTGAGTGGATGCTAGACCAAAAGGAAAATGAAAACGAACGGCGCATTGCCTATCAACAGCTGCGTCAAGTAATTGACTATGCTGAGGGAACTGACTGTCGGCGCACTATCCAGTTGGGTTACTTTGGCGAGAGTTTTCCGGGCAATTGCAATTGCTGCGATAACTGTCGCCATCCTCAACCTATTGAAGATTGGACTGTGGAAGCGATGAAGTTTCTCTCTTGCATCGCCCGTTCTAAAGAACGCTTCGGGATGGTTCATATTATCGATATATTGAGGGGTTCTCGGAATAAAAAAGTCCTGCAAAACCGTCACGATCGACTTTCTACCTATGGCATCGGCAAGGATAAAACTGCTGAGGAGTGGAAGATGCTGGCCCGATCGCTCCTACATCAAGGTTTATTAGATCAAACTACAGATGGTTATAGCATCCTCAAGCTGAATTCCCTCAGTTGGGAAGTCATGAGACGTAAATGTGCGGTCAAGATTGCCGTACCCAAGAAACAGTCTTCCGCTTCCCAGAAAAAAACCGCAGCTTCCGGAGAAATGCTATTTCAGCGGTTGCGAGTTCTGCGCAAAAAGCTAGCTGATGCCCAAGGGGTACCTCCCTATGTGATATTTCACGATTCTACGCTGACGCAGATGGTTCGGCGGCAACCCCAAACTCTCGATGAATTTGCCGACCTTGACGGGGTTAATATTCACAAAGCGAGGCAGTATGGCCAGTGTTTTATCAGCGAAATTAAAGCTTACTGCCAACAGCAATCATCTGCTGCTTCATCTCCGGGCGGCAATAACAGTCGTTTATTCCTTTCTAATACTTTATCATTGACTTTAGAGCTATATCAACAAGGTTTCAGTGCTGAAGAAATTGCCAACCAGCGTAATCTCAAGTCTACCACGATTATGAATCATTTCGCAGAATTGATCGAGATGCGTCAGCCCGTAGATGTAGATAAGTTGGTCCATCCCAAGCGTCAAGAACCTATTTTACAAGCAATTCAACAGGTGGGAACTTCTTCCCTGAAAACTATTTACGAATATCTCCAACAATCTTATAGTTATGGGGAAATTCGTCTGGTATTGGCATCCAGGCGGCAAAATCAGTCTGCCCGCTAAAAAGCGACTAATCCTAGATGGTTGCATTTTTTGGAAGATGGTATTATATGGCGATCGCCTTCTTTCTGGATGGGAAATTGGGCGATCGCCTGTGACCGGGAACGGCGATCGCATCTGGGCGGCACTTGCACAATTCCCTCAGCATTGGTTATCATTCTAGCCAGTCTTCTATAGTAATCCCTGTCACTCTCTGCATATCCCGATCGTGGGATACCAGAATTAGACCTTGGGCGATCGCCGTCGCCGCTATCAAGATATCTGCATCTTCTAACAGCCTCCCTTGACCTTTTAATTCTGCATGTATTTCCGATGCTTTTTCCAGGACTTCTATCTCCACTGGTAAAACTCTATATGTTCTGCAAAAAAAATCGAAGTCCAATAGCTTTCTCGTTGCATTGCTGGCCAGCAATCCTCTTTTTACCTCGTAATATGTAATGCCACTGATGAACGCTGATTGACCTTGACGCCGAACTTGCTTCATTTTTTGGTTAATCTTTTCATTCTTCTTTAAGATCGCCGAGACGATATTTGTATCCAACAGATAACTCTTACTCATGCCTTTTTCACCATCTTTGGCTACATTCTTCATTAGATGCAGAGACTTCATTCACGCTATTACATGCCATAATCGCAGTTCAAATAACACCAGATTACTATCGATTTTCTACTGCGGCATCAAAAATTTCCAGTTGCTCTGGAGTCAGATCGTTTAATGTACCCGACACTGCATAGAGAACCAGAATACTATCTATTCTATCTGTTAAATCTTCATCGCCAATCGCTTTTAGTTCTGCTGTCGAAAATTCATCGAATAACTCGATCATATGTTCTCTCATCTCCTCTCTATCCAATTTTTCCTGGTAGAAGCTCTCTCCGGTAATTAATTTTTCTGTAATCTCCGATACGCGGGCGAGTTCTACCTCTTTCCCTGCTGCTACTTGTACCATACCACTTTCCTCCTGGTTGTTGATTTACTCCCTCGTCTCTTTCATGCTAGCATATCGTTGCCCGGGGCACGGCGGGACTAACACGATCGTCTTCACCGAAACATCTTTGATGCCGTGCCCCTACATGATCGCCTTAACTAGGATGTCAATTTTCCACCTTTATGCTTCTATGGAAGGCAATATAACCTTCTATATTTTTAGCCTTTGGCTTAGTTTCTGGATAATACCAGGCAGCATCTTTGTTAACCTGCCCGTCTACCTCGATATTGTAGTAACTGGCAACGCCTTTCCAACCACAGGTGGTGTGTTTATCGCTGTCCTTTAGATACTCGCCGTTGACGGCATCAGGGGGAAAATATTGATTTCCTTCTACCACAATGCAGCGATCGCTTTCGGCCAATAGGGCCCCATTCCAAGTAGCTTTCGGCATGTCTGTAACTCCTTTAACGAGAATATGTCACAATTATAGCAGGGCGGGAATAATTTTATGCGATCGTCGTGCAACTTGAGTTTACTTTTGGCGCGGACATCTGACGGGATGTGGGAAGGGCCGATCGCTAGTATAGGGAGTAGGATAGGCGGTCAGTTCCACTACGCCGTCTTCGTGGACTATCCAACCTCGGGCGAGTACGATGTCTTCTGAAGAGATGGGTTCTGCGTCCTCTACTAATGTCACGATCGGGGGTCGGGTTTCTGTTTGGGATGCTAGTTTTCCTCCCACTCCCATGGTATCGCTGGTCAGAGGATCTTGAGGTCCCCGAGGCACACCTCCCCGACCGACGACCGTGAAGGAACTCTCCTCTCCATCTGGGTTCCTCTGACATGCTTGGGCGATCGCTTCTTCGGCGTCCACGGGGTTATCTGATGGTTCGACTCTTCCCTGTAGCGCTTCGACATCGGGAATGTTGAATATTACTTCCCCCTCACGCCCAAATGTGGAACTGACTGTGATGTCATTTCCCCCAGTTGGTTCGTCCCGTTCTGCTATTCCTAAGATCGCTTCTGCGGTAATCTCTATCTTACCTCCATCTCCTGCATCCGCATTGGCTGTGATATCATTATCTCCTGGATAGGCGATTAAAAAGTTGGTCTTAATATCGATATTGCCCCCTGTGGCATCCTCTCGGGCGTCGGTAATTATGCGACTGCCATTGCGCAGTTCGATATTGCCGGAAGTTTTGAGGTCGATGTTGCCTTGTTCTGCGGCGGTTTCCGCTCGCAAAGTGCCACCTAGAAAGCGCATTTCCCGGGCGCGTACTGTTATGTTACCTGCGGCCCCTGTGTCTGTACTGCTGACGGTTACCGTTGAATTTTTTATTATCACTGAGTTGCCAGCCTTTACGATGACATTTCCTCCAATGCCTGTCCTTGTGGAAGCGGATATTTCTGAGCCGTTTTGCAACCGCGTCGAGTCTCGACTGTTTACTCGGATGTTGGCGGTGTTCCCCCGATCGCCCGCTACTGCTTCTGCGGTAATGCGGCCATCATTCAGCAGCACTGACCCGGCCTGGATATTAATGTTACCAGGATTTCCCGAACCCGGCGGACGGAGGTCCTGACTTTGGAAATTACTGACGCCGATGCTAGCACCATCTTGGATAATTAACTCTGGGGTCGCAATCTCTAAGTTACCACCATCTCCCGTCCCCTCGATCGCATTACTAAATATGCCCGTGCTACCTTCTGCTGATTCCCCTGTCAGTTCTATTAACTCCCTAGCGTTAACGGTCAAGTTGCCAGCATTTCCCGGGCCAAATGTGCTGGCGGATATTTGCCCCCCAGTCCGGACCCGCAGTCGATCTGTTTCTATTATCAAGTTGTTGGCATCTCCCCGACCAATAGCCCTGGCAGATACACTTGCTTCATCTTGAACCAACAGCTCGCCTGTGATAATCTGCAATAAACCGCCATTGCCTGTTGCTTGTGAATTGACTTGCGCAAATAATCCACTGTTGCTACTGCTGACTGTTACTGACTCTCGGGCATTAATAGTTAAGTTGCCTGCATCTCCTGCGCCAAAGGTGCTGGCGGATATACTTGCTCCATCCTGGACTATCAGTCTATTTGTGAATATTGTCAATTCTCCACCATTCCCGATCGCGGGTGCGAAGGTAACCTCACCTACTGTTGTTTCTCCCAGCACCTGGGCAAATAAACCGCTGCCTTCACCGCTTAGTTTTACTGACTCGGCATTGCTAATAGTCAAGTTACCTGCATTCCCCTCGCCAAAGGTATTGGCAGTTATGACTGCATCATCACCCCTGAGTTCTACTAACTCGGCATTGCTAATGGTCAAGTTACCCGCATTTCCTTTTCCGAAGGTATTGGTGGATATTATTGCTCCATCTTCGACGATCAACTGAGCTGTGGATATTTGCAAATTGCCTCCTGTTCCCGTCCCGATCGTGATCGCCCCATCTGGTGTAATCCCAAAACTCACGTCGGTGAATAAACCACTGCCAAGACCGCTAATTTCTACTGATTCTGTGGCGCTAATGTTCAGACTGCCTGCATTTCCCTCTCCAAAAGTCCTGGCGGATACATTTGCTCCATCTGCGACTAATAGTTTACCTGTCGAAAGGGTCAAATCCCCTCCCGATCCTGTCGCTGGCACGATCGCCCCATCTACTGTAGTCCCAAAAACCACGTCTGCAAATAAACCACTGCCATTCCCCCTGACTTCTACTGACTCTGTGGCGCTAATGTTCAAGTTTCCTGCATCTCCTATACCAAAGGTTGAAGCACTTACTTGCGATCCATCTGCCACTAACAAGCGATCCGTTTCTATTCTCAACTCGTTGCCATTACCTGTGCTTCCTGGTTGCACATCTGCAAATATACCACTACCACTTGTCAGCTCTAAACTATCTACATTAATGGTCACATTCCCGGCATTCCCTTGCCCCAAATTGCTGTTATCCAGTTCTGCGCCGTTGCTCAGAGATAGCGATCGCCCCTCAATTTCTATATTTCCTGCATTCCCGATCGCCTGTACTCCTACTTGGTTCGCCACTGCTGACCCATCTATGGCGATCGCCCCTGTAGCATCGATCGTAATATTTCCTGCCCCTGCATCTACAGTTCCCAAACCCGGTCGGATCCCCGATCGCAGCAGAGTTCCTCGCAAAATATTTACATCATTAGCATGGACTGCGATCGTTCCGCCGCCATCTCTTCTGACATTTACTATCGCAAAATTAGCGAACTCTACATTTCCTCGCGCCACCCCTTCTGGGAAACTCAAACTGCCATCATTGTTTAGCCCTACCGTCCCTGCTGCGGTCAAACCTCCCAGATCTACTCGTCCTCCTGGGGCTCTAATTATTCCCCCATTCACCCTCACATTTCCACCCACCAGTCCTAAACTTTGTCCCGGTTTCACTCTCAGGCCAATGGGGAGTTCCATACGGTTATTCAACCTTACTGGTTCCGCTGATCGATTGACAATGTTACCCTCATTTCCCCTAAACCATAACCCGATCGGGGCATTAATTGTCAACAGGGGTTCCGGTTGGTTTATGGCCCTAAACTCCTGGCCATTGGGGAACAGCAGACCGCTGGCCGTACTTCCCAGAAAGGAACCGCCGATATTCAGACTGGCATTGGGACCGAACACTATTCCCGCCGGGTTTAACAGGAACAGATTTGCACTGCCATTAGCACGAATCAACCCATCTATATTAGATATATTTCCCCCCGTCACCCGACTGAAGATATTCTCCACATCCAGGCCATTATTGAAATATGCCCGTCCCCCTGTCGGCACTGAAAACTCTTGGAAACTGTGAAACAGATTACTTCCCGCACTCTGGCCGCCCTCGATCGTAAAATTGTTTCCGTCCCCCATCACCTCTGTTGGCAGACTACCGTCCGGGGCTATTTGCGCCCTTGCCACTGGCACTAGCAGATTTCCCCACACCACCGCTGGCATTAGGGCGATCGGCCACAGCTTCAATCTTGTTTTTTTCCTTTCCATCTCTTGACTTTTTAAATCTCTTGTGATACAAATCCCTAACTCCGGACAGGCGAGACAAGTCCTACGACCATTTCCGGCAGGGAACCCAATCTCCCGCCTCCTGGCGATCGCCGGTATGGATGGGGGAGCATTCCCTAGATATCCTAGCACCTTTGGGTATCTTTTGGGAAATATTTTTTCCTCTGGTGTTCCCTTACCCCATTAGCGTTGGGTAACCACCGGCGATATTCTGATGAAAATATTTTTGGCATCAGGGTCTTGTAGATCGCAACTTGAGTTACTATTATAGTAGTTTATCCCTCGATCGACCATGAACATCACTCTCAAACCACAACAGGAACGGCTCCTTCAAGAAAAACTCGATAGCGGCAAATATGGTACTATCGATGAAGTCATAGCAGAAGCGTTTCGACTGTTGGAAGAACGGGACAAATATTATCAAAAATGGTTAGATGAAACCCGGGAAAAAGTGGCGATCGGTATAGACCAAGCAAACCGGGGGCAGCTAACTGATGGCCAAACGGCGATCGCTCTTCTGCGAGAAAAACTCAGTCAAGCAAGGGAGTCTCAGAAAGGATGAGGAGTTATAAGTTAACAGACGAAGCTTTACAGGACTTGGATGATATTTTTAAGTATTTGTCCAGTTACAGTCTCGATGCTGCCGATCGCTTTTTGGATGCCTTAGAAAAAAAGTCCGAAAATTTAGTCGCGTTTCCCCAGATGGGCTAAATACGATGCAGTAAGCGATCGGGTGGGCAGTCCCCACCCCAATACTTCAAGGGATACAACATGTCATTGCGAGGGGGGCTGGGAAACTAACAGCTGTGTTGACCCCTGAAGCAATCCCCCGAAGCAATCTCACCGACGACGCGCCATGTGATCTTCATCTTATACAGGGCGAGGGGATTGCTTCGGGGGGGGGGTTAACTCAATTTCCCATAAGTTAATCCCTGCGTACCCCCCCTCGCAATGACAACCTATATGCAAAACCTACGAAGTATTGGTCCCCACCCGACTTAACATATCCTATTGAGAAGATTTTGGAAAACGTGCCAACAGTTCTTCACGAGACAACTGAGGTAATTCCATAATCAAGCGACTCGAATCTTCTAGTGACCAAACCGACATTTGCTCAAGGACAGATGCCAGTTCTGCATCTAAGTCACCAAAGCGAACTTGCAGCAAATTTTGGAACATAGCGCGACGTAAGCGCTGTTCGCCTTGTACAATGCCTTCCAGAATGCCCCGCTGTTCGCCTTCTTGAAATGTCTTTTCTAGTTTAGTCTTCCACAGTGGTTCTAATTGCATAACTAACTGATTCCCTCCTGCATCTAAGTCTTTACGTTCTGACAAATGCTCATGAAAGTTTAACAACAATTCCAGGGTCATCTCCCGGAGAGGGTGCTCTGGTGGCAGGGCATTCAATTGCTCGATCGCCTGACTTTGGATTTTACCCTTACCCAGGAGCCTCAACCAGAGAGTTTCCGGGGTATTTGGCAACTTGTGAATCACCACGATCGCCGTCCTAAACACTTTCCCCAGGAAATATACTCCATCCATCCAACTTTCATCTATTGTAGCCTTAAATTCCGACAACAGTCTTTTCGATGCTGTCGGCGTCAGCACCCATAATCTGGGTAATTCTTCCCGTTTCACCCGACGGCCAGAGCGGCCAGAGCCCGAGCGAGAAGCTTCTCTCTTTTCCTGACTGCATACATCTCGCAATTTTACCATACAATCACAGATTTCATCGACAGTGGCCGCACTGTGAAATGGTTCAAAAATGGCCCGAGTGGCCGCCATCCTTCCCAGCAATCCCAAGGTGGAGCGATGTTTTGATTTCTCCGGGTTAGGAACGAACCAAACATCTATTTGCCTCACCTCTGAGGTCACCCTCTTATCTATCTGGACCTCCCCGTATTGGTTCAGGAACCCGTCCAGGCAATCCTTAAAAAATTGATCGTACAGAAATCTGGTCATCTTCCTCCATTGCTTGTGAAATTAAATATGACTGGCGATCGCTCCTCCATACATCTTTGTTTTCTTCTCCTATATTAACAGATAATGACCATTATTTCAAGATATTTTCTAATGGATTTGCTTTTGGGCCAATCCAATTTAGATTTTGTGGGCGATCGCATTTTATCTATGGTCTTGGCACATGGGGCCGCGATCGCATGTTGTCTGCGTACATGGCATTGGGCGATCGCATGGGGCCGGGGCACGGCGGTAATCACATTTTCATCTTCCCCGATAACTTGCTGATGCCGTGCCCCTACATAATTTTGGCGATCGCATCCTGTCGGGCAATAAATACATAACATAAATTATCAAATATCACGACCTGACCAGTATCGTAGGGGCACGGCATCCATAAGGTTCCGATAGAAACAAAAAGGTATCTATTATCTATTGCCGTGCCCCGGCACCATAAGCCGCGATCGCATTTCCTCTGGGTACCTGTGCCAAAAAACTCGTATAAACCTGGATTATTGTCCTCTTCCAGGGCGATCGCATCTGGTTGTGTAAGGGTATTAAAATAAAAAATGATGTGATTATTGTTTATTTATTATGTGAAAAAACCTTGTCAAATCCGCTAATAATAAGTTATCCTAAAAGAGTAATTAATGACGAACAAAGATGAAAAGTGATAAATTGTTTTATGAAGTATTCCTGAAGTTACCCGATATTTTCTTTGAATTGATTGGAGAAGGAAATATGGATCCTAGGGCCTACGAGTTTAAGGCGATCGAACTCAAAGAGACAGCCTTGAGGTTGGATGGGGTAATGTTTCCGACAGACAAAGATACCAAGCAGCCGATCTACTTCATCGAGGTGCAAAACTACAAAAATCCCAACACCTACTCGAATCTTTTAACGAAAGTAGGCATGTACCTGAATCAAAATGACCCAAACCAGAATTGGCGTGGGATCGTGGTATTTGAACGGCGGAGTTTCGAGCCGGAGGATACAACCCCATATCAAGAACTGCTAGATTCTGGCAAATTCCTGCCGATATACCTAGATGAAATCGACTCCGCAGGGGAAGTTCCCTTGGGTATTGCCCTCATCAAACTGATTGTCGAGAAGGAGAAACAGGCCCCCGATCGGGCCAAGCAGCTAATCTCCCGAGCGCGGTCAGAATTGGATGATGCGCTACAGACCCAAAAGATGTTAGACTTGATTCTAACCATCATCAGTTACAAATTTACAAATAGTAGCCGAGAGGAGTTGGAAGCCATGTTAGGACTAGAGGACGCCAAACAGACAAGGTGGGGACAAGAACTGTTGGCAGAAGGTCGCCAAGAAGCTCGCCAAGAAGCTCGCCAAGAAGCTCGCCAAGCAATTCGCCTGATTTGCTCCGAATTTGATAGCTTAGAAGGAAAATTAGAATTGGTGCCAGTGCTGTTACAGCTCGGTTTTACTGTCGAGGAGGTGGCAGATCTTTTGAAAGTCGAGATCTCACAGGTGCGACAGCTAGCTGAACCAGAAACACCAGAACAGTCTAGTTAAATTGCCCTAGCATCGGGCAACCATCGGAGACAAAAGCTGTTTGAGGGACGATCGCAAAGCCGATCGCCCTTTATTTGTGTGGGGAGGACAATAGAATCTTGGCGATCGCATGTTGTCCGGGTACATGACATTGGGCGATCGCATGTAACCGGTGTACGGCGGTATTCACATTATAATCCGAACCGAAACATCTTTGATGCCGTGCCCCTACATAATTTGGGCGATCGCCGATTTTCTGGACACAATATTGGGCGATCGCATTTGGTGTAGGGGCACGGCATCAATAACATTAGGCTCTCAACCCAAATATATCTCTTGCCGTGCCCCGGATCCACAAGCCGCGATCGCATCCCGACTGGACAAGGCAGATCCCACGTGGGATGTCCTAGGGAGATCGAGAGAATAGCTGATCTGCTATTTACGAATTGATTATATCGATAATTTCAGGTGGTGTGATGGGAGTGATATCTGCTATTCCTTGAAAATGAATGATGTTGTAAGTAGCAAAGTAATCAATATTTGATTCTAAAATCAATGCCGCCAGACGAATATCGAAAATTTTGGCTGAGGTGACATTGTTACTAATAGCTAACTGCAATACTCTATCTGTAGTTAAGCTAACAGGATAAACAATTTCAAAAGTACCTCCTAAATAAGTATCTCTAATCAAATTATTGGTTTGCACGGGGGTTAAAGGTCTTCCTTTCATGGCGGTAGGATTAGTTAAAATCCTATATAATTCAATGATGTTTTGTTCCGCCAACACTCCTTTAATCTTATTTTCAACTGCCATTTTCAGCAGTTCTGCCGAATCGATATGATAACTTGCAGAGCGATCGTGGGCGTAAACTAAAACATTTGTGTCAAAGAATATTATGTTCTCGTTCATAGATTTTTTCTCTACTAAGATATTCCTCTTTTACTTCCAATTCAAAGGTGGGGAAAGGATATTTTTTTTTGAGGATGGGAGTAATTGCAATCTCCACTTCATCACCTTCTTTGATATTTTCAGGCAATGCTTCTAACATGATAATTGTTTGTCCTTGTATGTAACCTTTCATAATTCACCAGGAAGAATGGCTGAGTATGACACTTATATCTTAACACAGATTACACCATCGCCCTTGGTTTGGATGCGGTCCCTGAGGGGGGGCGGCGGCCCCTCAACGAAGCCGAAGGGCAGGGGGGCCGTTCCCCGGCATACCTGGGCGATCGCATCATATTATATGGGCGATCGCATGTGACAGGGCACGGCGGTATTCACATTATAATCTGAACCGAAACATCTTTGATGCCGTACACATAATTTTTGCTTACCCATTTCCTTGGGGGAGACATAACATTCGCGATCGCATTTCTGTAGGGGCACGGCATCCACAACATTAGGCTCTCAACCCAAATATATCTCTTGCCGTGCCCCGGCGACACAAGCCGCGATCGCATGGGCACGCGATCGCATCCCGACAGGACAAGGCAGATCTCATGTGGTCTGTGGTAGGGCGATGAGCGAGAGATTGGCGTTGGGTTTCCTACCGTAAACCCAACCTACGGCATTAAATTTTCACCTAAATACTCTCGCTAGATGAAAGTGAAATCATCTTCAGTAATAACTACAGGTTGCACCCCAATCAATTCAGCAATTACCTGATTTGAACTTTCGATCGCAATCAGAGTATTGCCGATGCTGCTGCCAGTACCAGCAGTAACATCCAGATCCGAGAAAATCAGACCACCGCTTACCTGTAGCACGTCTTCACCATCGACAAAACCTTCAATGGCAACTGTTTGACTGCTACTCAAGGAGAAGGTATCTCCGATGCCAGGAGTACCTGTCAGTATATCAGCAGGGCGGACATCAAAGTTTGCCCTTACCGACGAACTGAAGCTGTTACCGACGTTACCAAAGTTAACTCCCGTCCTGTTTTGGCCTGCCAGTAGGGTTATGGTGGGATTACCTGTAGTTTGTAGGAAACCTGGTTGCTGTATTTCCCTCACGTTGTAGGTACCTGCCAACAGGCCGCCGAAGGAGTAGCTCCCATTTGCTCCGGTTACTACCGATACTTCGTTGTTGTCCAGGACACCATTGTTGTTCGTATCGAAGAATATAGTCCATCCTGCCAGTCCTTGTTCCCCTGCATCCCGAACGCCATCTCGGTCCGTATCTAAAAACTTCACACCACTGATACTTCCTGAACTCTCCCCAGCACCCCCAGCACTTTCAACTATTACACTTACTGTCGCTGTGGAAGTATCCTGTCCGTCACTAATGGTGTAGACGAAGCTGTCGATGCCAGTGAAGCCAAACTGGGGCGTGTATACCAGAGTGTTGTCGATTTGACTTATTGTTCCACCAAATGCCGTACTGACGGGGAAGTTGCTAATCGCGATCGCGTCGCCATCTGGGTCAAAATCGTTGTCTAACACAAATATGCTGAGTGAGATATTCTCTGTCGTAACAGCAAAGTCATCAAGAGCGATCGGGGCTGAGTTGACAGCTGAGTTTGCAGACTCTACAGTCACTGTTACGGTAGCACTGTCCGTACTACCATTCTCATCCGCGAGCGTGTAACTGAAGCTGTCAGTACCAGTGAAACCAAAAGCGGGCGTGTACAATATCGCGTTATCGTTGAAGCTAGCAGACCCGCCAAATTCTGTGGGTGACGAAATACCTTCAAGGAATAATTGGTCCTCATCTGGGTCAAAATCATTGTTAAACGCAGGTATACTGACCGAGATGTTTTGAGCTGTAGTAGCAAAGTCATCAAGTGCGATCGGGGGTTGGTTTGCAGACTCTATAGTCACTGTTACGGTAGCACTGTCCGTACCACCATTTCCATCAGCGATTGTATAGCTGAAGCTGTCAGTACCAGTGAAGCCAAAATCTGGGTTGTACACTACAGCGTTACCGCTGATGCTAACAGACCCAACAAATGTATTGACGGGGAAGTTGCTAATTGCGATCGCGTCGCCATCTGGGTCAAAATCGTTGTCTAACACAAATATGTTGACCGAGCTGTTTTCCTCTGTGGAAGTAAAGTCATCATTTGCGATCGGGGCTGTGTTTCTAGACTCTACGGTCACAGTTACAGTAGCACTGTCCGTACTACCACTCCCACCACTGATCGTATAACTGAAGCTGTCCGTACCAGCGAAGCCATTTGCTGGCGTGTATGCTATAGTACCACCGTTGAGGCTAACCAACCCGCCAAATTCTGTACTTGACGGAATGCCTTGAAATGATAATGGGTTGCCAGAATCGTTTGCTAGCACATCTATGCTTACCGAGCTATTTTCCTCAGTTGTAGCAACGTCATCAACTGCGATCGGGGGTTGGTTTGGTTGGTTTGGTGGTGCAAACTCATTCGCCGTACCTATCAACCTCAGTTCAGCAAAGTCCAGAGTTCCCGTCTCTCCACTATTGAGATCTGAAACTCGTAAAGTCCACCTTCCGACAGAAGACTCTCCCCAATGACGCGCCGAAGTAAATGTCCAATTGATGTCGGGATTCTCATCAGGGCGTTCTTCCGCTAAAATCGATTCTGTACCATCAGGAGAAACCAGAGCTATTTCCCAGTCACCTCGTCGAGGATGCGTCCCCTCAAAAACTACTTCTGCCCATTCTACCTGAATATCACTATTGATAGTTACTGCCCTAGAAACTCCTCCAATATTATCATCAGGGACTGCCAACCCCCCTGTAAACTCTTTCGCAATCACTATCTCGGGAGCTACCGGCGTCCAATCGATCGCCGCCTGGACTGCCGCCGCTGCATCGATCAATCCAAACCCATAGAAATGGTTTACAGGGAAACCCGCGCCATTAATTACCCAGTCTGGGTTTGACCGGTCATTTTGCTCCGCCGTCTCCACTATTATATGCTGCACATCACGCCAACTCAGTTCGGGATTTGCTTCCAACATCAAAGCAATGACTCCTGAAACCAAAGGCGCTGCTGCCGATGTGCCACTAAACTTATTTGTGTAATCATTTTCAGGGCTTTCCGTAGCCACAAAACCTGTTGTCGTCACTCCTACTCCTACATCTCGACCCAAACCTTCGCTAGAAGGAGCTGATATTAGCAATGGTGCTCCCGGTTCGCTGTAGGGAGCATGGACTCCATTGTGATTGATCGCCCCTACCGCGATCGTATAACGGGAGTTAGCATAGCCATTGTAATTTACATTATCATCACCAGATTTCCCTATTCTTGATTCCCGGTTATTTCCCGCACTAAACACATATATATTTCCTCTACCACCTCTGCCAGAATCTACTCCTGTTTGCAATGCCGTTAACGCTAAGGGATTTGGCCCTCTGAGATCGAGCCTCTCTATAGGGCTCCAACTGTTTTGATAGATATCGATTTCTTGATTCTCATGTCCTAGGGCATCAGGTACGAGCTCGTCTGAGTATCCAGAGCCAATTAACCGTAATGCTGCTATAGAACTTTGGGGAGCCGCACCAGTGACGCCAATACCATCATCCCCATTAGCCGCTGCTACCCCTGCCACTAAGGTTCCGTGATTTCGAGGTAAATTTGGCGACGGATCTCCGTCTCTTTCGAGGAAGTCATTGCTCAGATTGTTGCGGTAGCGAGCTGCAATATCGGGGTGGGTAATGTCCAAACCATCATCTACAATTCCAATCACCACATCCCTGCCCCGAACAGTTTGTGAAGGGTTCCTTGGGTTCGGAATGTCCCAAGCTGCCGTGACGTTTGCATCTACACCTGCCCTCCCGCCCGTTTGACCAGTATTGAGCAAGTGCCACTGGTCCTCAAAAAATGGGTCGTTAGGAATATAGTCTAGCACCGGCTCTATTTTCACCAGCGGATAGTATTCAATCCCATCGATGCTCTCCAACTGTTCGATGAGCGATGAATCATCCCTGATGATCTCATCCCTTGGTAACTCCACAATATACGTGTTCCGACGATTTCTTAAACGACGGATTCTCCTGAAACCCAACAATTCTAGGAGCGAACTACCATCAGGAGTGAGAGCGTCCGGTTCCGTCTCAATCACCACCAATTCCTCCACTGAAGCCAGTTCCTCTTCAGTATACCTACTCAGGTCCGAAGCCCGTTCAATGGCCAGTTCCACATCTAAATCATCGTTGGACTCGATCGTGCGATTTTCTTCTGGATCTACCGGTGTCGAGGTAATAAAGTTGCTTGGGCGCAGTTGCTCTTTGGTAATTCCGCCCAAACCCAATCGGCCAAAATCTCCTTGCAGGATCACGGCGTTTCGTCCACGTGGTATGGCCCGATCGATCAACTCTTGGGCGTCAATATTGCCGAAAGCACTCAGATCGATCCTATCTTCCCTACCAAACCTCAAGACTCTATCTACGTCGCGCCGCGAACCACTTTCAACAATGACCGTATTCACTTCACCTCGATTCAGTCTCACCCTTTCATTGCCTGTTGTCAACCTAAATATTGCCATCACCTCTACCTCCGTTAATACCACGATCGGGGTCTGGTGCCCCTTCCCATGCCACTGTCATCTATATCGAGGATCGCCCTCTCTCCAAAAGAGCCCTGCCTGTCGCCAGCGGAGCAAATCTACCTTGTCCCTTACCTTCCCATACTTATACCATATTATGATTGAGACCGACTTTTCTGCAAATGCTTTTGTTTTTCTTAACAATTCTCGATCGAACGTTTTACCTCCGATCGCGCACTTCACCGGTCGTTTCCTTTGGCCTTAGTTCCGTTTGGGGGAACGAGTGCTCGTTGTGCTTAAGGCGCCCAGATGCAAGCTTAAGCAATTAAAAATTCCCAATTGGGAACGTTGTGCAACAAAAAAAGATCGCCCTTAAAAGGCGATCGCCTGCTTAAAAATGAACGCATCGGGGCCAGGGGATGAAAAACTAGCCGATCGCGGATATCAACCCATTAAGCAATCGTTGATTTTCGGTGCGGGTGCCCACTGCTGTTCTAAAATAGTATTCATCCAATCCTGGTTTCCCACCGAAGTCAGCCACAAATATATTTTTGCTTTGCAGGGCCGCCACTAAATCCTTGGATTTGATTCCTAGGGGTTCCGTTCTCACGAACAGAAAGTTTGTTGCTGAAGGATAGACGATGAAACCTAACTGTTGCAGTGCTTTTGCCAACTTGCCTCTTTCCCGCCGAATTTGATCCAGGTTTGCCTCCACGTAGGAGATTTCTTCTAAGGCCGCGATCGCGCCTACCAGGGCCAGTTTGCCGACGGGGAAGAGTTGGGCGGCGCGATAGAGATAATCGACAATAACTTCATTAGCAATAGCATATCCCACTCTCAGCCCTGCCAAACCGAAGCTTTTCGAGAAACTGCGCAATACAATCAGATGGGGATATTTATCTACCAAGTCCGCTACAGTTTCCTGACAGATTTCATAGTAGCACTCATCTACTACTACCATGCATTCCGCGCGTTCGAGGATCTGAATAATCGTCTCCCGCGCCACTAGGTTAGCAGTGGGGTTATTGGGGTTGGCGATAAATATAACCTTCGTTTGGGGCGTAACTTTCTGCAACAGCGCTTCCACATCCAAGCCAAAATCTGCCGTTCTCTGGACAAACACTGGACGGGCATTGATAATTTCTGTGGAACTCCCGTAGACGAAAAAGGTCGGAACTGGCAGCAATACTTCCTCTCCGGGTTGTACGAAAGTTTTCACAATCAGTTCGATCAGGTCATCGGAACCATTGCCAATGATAATCTGTTCGGGCTTCGCTTTGGTATACTTAGCTAAGGCACCTCGCAGTTCGCCCCCCAGAATATCGGGATAGCGGTTGATCGTCCGCGCTGCTGACGCGATCGCCTCTATTACGCGGCGAGAGGGCGGATAAGGTAACTCTCCCTTATCCAGACGAATAGCATTATCTGCTTTGGGCGGTCCCGCCACCTTGGGATTTAAAGATTTAACGTGTTGGTTAACCATATCCTTCCTTTTTCCTAACCCGTTGGTCAATAAATCGGGTTCTTTTTGGGGCAATGCTGTCTTTACTTCTTCTGTTGCCGAAACTTCCTGGGTGCTTTCAGGCAATGGTGATGAATCCTCTTGTGTGCTTTCAGGCAATGGTGATGAATCCTCTTGCGTGAGTTCGGGCAATGTTGATGACACTTCTTCTGTTGCCGAATCCTCCTGGGTGATTTCAGGCAATGGTGATGAACCCTCTTGCGTGATTTCAGGCAATGGTGATGAATCCTCTTGCGTGAGTTCGGGTAATGTTGAGGAAACTTCTTCTGTTACCGAATCCTCTTGCGTGAGTTCGGGCAATGTTGATGACACTTCTTCTGTTGCCGAATCCTCCTGGGTGATTTCGGGCAATGGTGATGAATCCTCTTGCGTGATTTCGGGCAATGGTGATGAATCCTCTTGCGTGATTTCGGGCAATGTTGAGGAAACTTCTTCTGTTACCGAATCCTCCTGGGTGATTTCAGGCAATGGTGATGAACCCTCTTGCGTGATTTCGGGCAATGTTGATGACACTTCTTCTGTTGCTGAATCCTCCTGGGTGAGTTCGGGCAATGGTGATGAATCCTCTTGCGTGATTTCGGGCAATGTTGAGGAAACTTCTTCTGTTGCTGAATCCTCTTGGGTGAGACTTCTTGACCTGTGTTCTAGCCATTCAGGCAGTTCTACTATACTGTTGAGAATAGCATCACAGCCCAACTCTACAAACTGGCGCCGCTTATTTTCTATCGCCTCTCCGGTGGCAAAACCCGTCAGTACCCCGATCGCCATGCATCCCGCGCCTTTAGCAGCAACCACATCGCTGGCAGCATCTCCTATATATGCAACATACTTGTGGTCTGACTGCTGATATTCGGAACTACACAAAGTTTCCATATTGATATAGGGATCCATTGCCTTTAGTACCACAAATGGATGGGGTTTGCCCAGCTTCACCCTTTCCCCCTTTTGCGACATGATCGACTCTGCTGCTAACACTTCATCATAGGTGACAATGCGCTTGGAGTCAAAATATTCTAGCAGTCCCAATACTTGCAGCGGTTCGATCGCTTCTGTCCTGGGCCTGCCGGTGGCGATCGCCAAACTATAGCGACCGTACAATTGTTTGAGGGTTGCCTCAATTTCACTTAATTCCAGTACCGTTTCATCATCTGGCAGTTGATAATCTTTTTCCCCTTCATACCATTCTTGGAAATTCCCATAGCAGAGTTGCCAGAGATCGCCTTTTTGTGCCAATGCCGGGACATTCACCCCCAAACGCCGATCGATAAACTCCCCTAGATATTCTAGCACGGCATTGCCAGTTAGGGATTCTGTTTCCTGCCAAAATTCTGCTATTGTACCCTCGCTAATTTGGGCAGTATATCCCCGATCGCGCAGCGTGCCACCTAACTGCTGTAAATTTTCCCATATCGGGGCATTTTCGTTATCGAGGATTTCCCGCCAACCCTCTGGGTCCGCCTGATTTAATTCAGTCAATATTCCCACTAAGTGCAGACAAAAGACAAAGAATGTCAAGTCCCAGTTAGAATTAATCGCACGACTTTTCAGTTCGTAAATAAATTCACTGGGTATCACCTGTTCTCCCATTTCTGGCAATATCTGGGACAACTCATTTACAGGACCAAAATAGTTAGTCAGACCGAGATATTCTTGACTAGACATCAGTTCCCAGACCGTCAGTCTGGCAGTATTCCAATATTTTTTCTCGCTAGTAATGACGCCATCCAGGTCAAAAATCAAAATTCTGAGTTTATCTGTATTGTCCACCTTTCTCCTTCCCTTCTCACTTTTATTTTCCCGTTCGTCCCCCGTTCGTCCCCCGTTCGTCCCCCGTTCGTCCCCCGTTCGTCCCCCGTTCGTCCCCCGTTCGTCCCCCGTTCGTCCCCCGTTCGTAGTAAAGACTTTAGTCTTTCCCCAGTTCCGTATCCAGTAAATTATTCATACTACCAGAACTGGTGCTACCCATCTCCACAGACATGGCCAAACCTAGCAGCGTTATTTCCGGGGGGAATTTTTTGACATCACTCAGGTTCATGGTCAGGAACGGACAGCAAAACAGAGCTAATTTCAAATATTCCCGCCAATTTTCCTCCAGCATACATCGAGATTGCAGTTCTTTTAATAGGGGTTTGAGCACTCGTTCTAGCTTCGATCGCAGCAGGGCCACTCGCACTGGCGAGGGAACAAAATCATGTTCTACCATCATGGTATCATCTTTTATTTCCCAGCGGATCGACATCATGTCTGCCACTTCTCTAGGATAATACATCCAGATAGCGAAGACATTGTGAAACAGAGGTTTTGCCAGGTCCAGCAAGGGCGAGTGGCGACCCGCAAATGCCGGATCGAAGTATACCAGAGAACCGCCCTCCACATCTATAAACAGGTTACCATTATGGGCGTCACCATGTCCGACGATCGAGGCCCCGTCCCATCGGGATGGTTCCAAAAGCCCGATCGCCTGCTGCACCAGATGTCCTAGAGTATGTTGATATTGTATCCCATTAATGTTCCACTGGAGTGATGCCAGACTATTATAGTTGATTTGCCCGCCTGGCAGGAATAGATCGGTACCTTGATAGAAGTTAGCGAACCGCCCCCCCGTGAGTCTGTGGTAGAATAGCTGATGAATGGGCGATCGGGCATGTGCTGTTTTCTCCAATGGTTGCAGGGTTTGCCGATAAATGTCCCACAATTGTTCGTCAGCTTTTTCTTGTATAGATATCACCCGATCGGCATCTGTTCTGCGGTCCATTTCCAGGTCGCGGATCACATTAAACATCGAAGGCGTCTCGAAGAACTCATAAATCAATAGCTGCTTTCCCCATTCCGTGGAACTATGTATGGGTTGAATTACCGGATAACCCGCCTCGGCCATAATTGTGGAATTGTAATATTCGTTAATAATACTTTGGGGTTCCACATGGGTTTTGAAGAAATATTTTGTCCCATCTGCTGTCGTAATATACCCATTTAGGGAGTTTAGGGATACTGCTAAGGGACGTATCTGCACCGTTTCCACCTGAAAATCCAGGTTAGCGATGATAAATTCCTTCAGCAATGCGTTGGCCGCTTCTAGGTCTACGAACTGGAGATCCTGGATCTGCTGTAATTCCCGGTCTGACAATTTTTCCTCCCGATCGATTTTATCCTAATTTACTGGCATGTTCTGTATGCCTTCTTTTCCTATCTTAACCCTAAACCTGACTCCTGTCAACCCCCATCTCAACTTTTCCTGCTTTGCACAATTATGGCATTAGATGAATCCTATCTTCGCTGTTACACCGCCGGGGGTGTCCCACCCCCGCGTTACCAGGCGTCCCCAGGTAACGCGGCTAAAGGTTGAAACCGACTAATATCATAATGCTTAAGATTATCTCAATCATGTATAACCTTCTTTACAACTATACCCATTGCCTCTGGTGGGCCGTGCCCACCCTACCTTTATTTTATCCATTGCCTCTGGTGGGCCGTGCCCACCCTACATTTTCCTTCTGGTGGTTGGATCTTACTCATAGCATTGCTTTCCAAGTTCCGTGAAATCCCATCGGCACCACCCCAGGCAATTCTAGTTTGCAGACGGGTTCGTCCTCCATCCTTTCACTATCATAAACCCACACCTCACTCCTGTCAACCCCGCCATCATATATAACTGTCAGCACCCATCCTTGCTTAGTATTCCCTGCATCCGGGACATAAATGGGTTCGGTGGGATAGCGATTTTTTCCCAAGTCCGCTACTGTCAGGTTGTTTGTCTCCAGATCGAAACGGGCGATCGCCCCAAACAGTTCCTGACTAATATCCACCCCATCCGGATATACTGACAAATAAAGGTAACGGTATTTTCGCCCCACATCTTGGGGGGAAACGATCGGGAACTCGCAACCCCTGTCTAGCAATTCCTGGAGTTGAGTGACTTTCCCCGTTTGGGGATCCAGGCGCGATCGCCACAGAGTTTCCTTAGATCCCGTCTGGGTTTTACCCGTCGGCACTTCCTTGAGTTTCTGATTAGTTGATTGAAAATCTCGATGGCGGACAAAATCCACAACTATCTTACCATCAGCATCAACATAACCATTGCTAAAATGCCATTGAAACCAAGCTTCCGTTTTCCCCCGACTTACTACCGAGAGACTGGTGCGATCGAGGATTAAAATTTCCGTTCCCTGACTGGGTTTCCATTCTCCTGCATCGCAGTAACTGCTCAATCCGATCGCAATTGGCAGGAGATTAAACCGCAGTGGCGGCATGAAAAACACCAAATATTGCCCCGCCATGACAAAATCATGGATAAAGGGGATACCATCTAATGGAATGGCTGCTTTTTGGACAATCTCACCCGTGCGATCGCTCTTATAAACATGAAGCGTTGCATTCAACCCGCCGATCCTAACGCCAAAGTTAAAAATATCCCCGGTTTGCGCGTCTACCTTAGGATGAGCAGAATATGGTAAATTATTTTTGAGTTGGGAGAGATCGTCTAATCCCTTAGTTGCCAAAGTTTGTAAATCTAAGGCATGGGGGTTTGCGGCTTCGCAAAGTGCCAAGAGTTTATCTGGCAAAGCTAGTACCGAAGTATTGGCAGCATTTTTGGGTAGTTTCCCCCAACTTTTCCAGATTGGTCCGGGTACGGTCATGCCATAATTGGGATAAAGAAATTTATCCGCAGCAGTTTCCGCTTGATAGGCCGCAGTCTGCACGTAGCGATAAATTCCGGTAGCCCCCCCATCGGTGAAATGCACTGCTAAAATAGCACCATCCCCATCAAACCAATGTCCCACCCGTTCGCCTCCACGTTCTAGGCGTCCCGGACCATTACGATAGAGAGTACCGCGCAACCCTGAGGGTATTTCACCGGCCAGTATGGGTAGCTGAGTCAGAGGAAATTCTGTTGCCGGTCGTGCGAAAGCTTTTGCCCAAGCTTTGCGGGTTGATACTTCTGTTGTCATCTTCTGCTTTTGTCGGATAGTTGAATTTTATGCTATTGTCAAGCAAGACTGTTCCCTTTGTCAAGCTATAAGCCAATGTTACCACAAATTCAAGAAACACTGTTAAATCTTAAGAATAGCGCGATCGCCAGCCTGCCAGCATTGGTGCTGACCATATTTATGATAATTTTAACCGTCTGGGGAGCAAACTTCACCCGCAAGCTGGTCGCGGGCCTAGGCGATCGGACAGAGAAAAGCAAATCCCTGCGATCGCTTTTCGTCCAACTGAGTTACATAGCAGCTTGGACAGTAGGAATATTGAGTATCAGTGTTGTGGCGTTCCCCGACTTGCGCCTCGGGGATATCATTAGTTTACTAGGGTTTGGTTCTGTAGCCATTGGCTTCGCATTTCAGGATATATTCAAAAACTTCCTGGCGGGAGTGTTGCTGCTGTTGCAACAGCCATTTCAACTGGATGATGAGGTAATTATACAGAATTATCAAGGCCCGGTGGAATACATTTCCATTCGTTCAACTCAAATTAGAACCTATCAGGGAGAACTGGTGGTGCTGCCCAATGCCCTGGTGTTTACCAGTCCCGTAGAGGTGCTGACCAATTGGAAACAGCGAGAAACAATGGGTGTGGTCAAAACCCGTTGATCGTTCGGGCGGCCCTCCCAGTCGCCGGATCCCCCCAAACCCCCCTTTATTGGGGGGCTTCCGGAACCCCCCCCTTTTGGAAGGGGGGGTTTGGGGGGGATCC
>JBFRWI010000020.1:0-15559 GCA_051439505.1 Hormoscilla sp.
CCCCCCCGCCCGTGCTCGCCGGCGCTGCCTCCGCGCCGCACGCCGCCCCCCCCCCGCCCTTCGTCTGGGGGGTGGGGGGCGCATAGGCGGGGCCCGCCACCAACGGATCCCCCCCGGCCCCCCTTCCAAAGGGGGGAGTAAGAGTTTCTTCGGGGCCCCTCTTTTCTTGGAGTTGTTGAGAAGCGGGATCCCCCCCGGCCCCCCTTCCAAAGGGGGGAGTAAGAGTTTCTTCAGGTGCCCAAGTTAAGGAAGTGGGATCTGCCTCCGGCCCCCCCCTTTCTAAGGGGGGTTGGGGGGGATCCTCCGGTTCCCTTTCTATTTCCCACTTGACGATAGTCTGGCCACCACTTTCCTCCGGGAAACTCTCCGTTCCCAACTCCGAACTCCGAACTCCGAACTCCGAACTCCCTACGAGGATATAACGACTGTCTGGTGTGAGTGCGACGGCGTAGAATGGTTCGCCATTCTCATTCTCTAGCTCGTGCAGGCATTTTCCTGTCTGGACTTCCCAGATCTGTAATATCCCATCTGCGGTTCCGCTCAGGGCGATGCCCATGTCTGGGCTCAGGCTGACTGCGTAGATGTCTCCTGAGTTGAGTTCTTCCTCTGCTTCGGCGTCCGGCAACCTCTCGGGAAACTCCTTTACTAAGGCTCCGGTTTCCAGTTCCCACAGTTTCACGGTCTGGTCCCTGCTGCCCGATAGGGCATATTTGCCATCGGCAGAGATCTCTACTGACATGACTTCCTTCTGGTGCCCTGTCATTGTCAACAGGCATTTGCCACTGGCTATGTCCCACAGTTTCAGGCTGCGGTCGAAGCTGCCTGACAGCAGTTGGCTGCCGTCTGGACTCAGGGCTAGGCTCCGCACTGGCCCTTGATGTCCCTCTAAGGTGCGGAGGCATTTTCCCGTGGCTATGTCCCACTGTTTGATGCTTTTGTCGGTGCTGCCGGAGAAGCCATAGCGACCATCGGCACTCTCACAGACTGCCATTACTGCTCCGCTATGTCCGATAAATGTTTGCTGGCATTCTCCTGTGGCTTCGATGCCTCCGGGATGCTTCCCAAAAACCCCGGAGGCTTCGATATCCCACCGTTTCATGGTCTGGTCCCGGCTGCCTGATAGGGCGTACCTACTATCCTGGCTGATGTAGACTGAGTAGATATGGTCTTGATGTCCGACAAATGTTTGCTGGCATTCTCCAGTGGCGATGTCCCACAGTTTGAGGGTTTTGTCCGTGCTGCCTGATAGGACTTGGCTGCCTGAGGCGCTGACTCTGAGGGTGACGATCTCGCTTCCGTGACCCTGGTTAAATTTGGTCCCCTTTCTCACCTTCATTTCTTCCTCCTACTCTTCGTCCCCTGGTTTACATCAGCCGCTGGATGCTGGCTATGGCTTCACTACAATAACTGTCGTTAGGATTGAGTTCCAAGGCTTTTGCAAAGCTAGCAAGGGCTTCCTGGTAGCGTGCTAGGCTCATTAAGGCTTGGCCGCGCCCCCTCCAAGAGTAACAGTAGTCTTGCTTGAGTTCCAGGGCTTTGTCATAGCTAGCAATTGCCTCTTCGTACCGCCTTAGTTTAGAGAGTGCATCTCCCCGTTTTCTCCAAGCAGCATAGAAGTCCGGTTTGATTTCTAAAGCTTTGTCATAGCTATCAAGTGCTTCTTCGTTGCGGTTGAGGTTATAGAGCAGCACATTCCCCCGTTCTGCCCAAGCACCATAGTGCTTCGGTTCTGCTTCTAGAGCTTTATCATAGCTAGCGATTGCTTCTTCGTTGCGATCGAGGTTAAGTAGAGCAAAACCTCGCCTGTACCACGCAGGGAAATCATTATCTTTGATAGCGATCGCCTTATCGAGGCTTGCAATGACTTTTTCATAGCGTCCTAATCTTATTAAGATATCACTTCTGCGGTTCCAAATATTGTATTCATCTGGCTTGGCGGACATTGCCAGATTATAGCTAGCCATTGGAGTTCTCCCGCAGCCTAAGTCTCGAAGTGCATCTCCCAGACTGTGCCAAGCCTCGCCAAGTGCATCCTGCTGCCAGTCCCAAGCTATATCGTCATCAGGCTTAACTTCTAAAGCCTTGTCGTAGCTAGCCAGCGCCTCCTCGTTACGCCCTAATGCATGGAGCACTTGACCCCGCCAATACCAAGCATCGTAATAATTAGGGTTGATGTTTACAGCCCTGCAAAAGCTACCCAAGGCTTCTATTTTGCGGTCTAGATGGTATAGGGCATAACCTCGCCAATACCAAGTAGCGTAGTCATCTGAATTCAAATTACAAAGAATATCATACCGCCCGAAAAGGGCATCCTTATTATTTGGTTCTGCTTCTAAAGCTTTGTCAAAGCTGGCTAGAGCTTCATCCCAGTGATTTAACTTGCGAAGCGCCTCGCCCCGTCCATACCAAGCTCCATAGCCGTTAGGCTGAAGTTTAATTCCCCTGTCATAGCTAGCAACTGCATCCGAGTATCGATCGCAACGTCTAAGCCAACCGCCTCGCAAACACCAAGCATCATAGTCATCTGCCTTAATTTCTAGGGCTTTGTCAATGCTAGCAATAGCTTCGTCTAAGCGTTCCATCTCTGCCAGTCCGACAGCCAAATTTTGCCAAGTCTCGCAGTCACGGGGGGGGTTTAGAGAACAAAGTGCCTCATTCCGATATATATTTGTCCTCGATACAAAATCCTCATCTGATGAACCGTATTCAATAGCTTTGTCGTAACTTGCGATCGCATCTGAATAGCATTTTAGTTGGAAAAGCGCCTGCCCTCTTTCTTGCCAACTACTATAACTATCCGGTGAAATTTCAATAATTTTGTTATAGCTCTCAATTGCTTCTGCATATTTTTTTTGCTTACAAAGTACCCCGGCTTTCCCATGCAAAGCATCTTTGTAATTGGGATTTACTTCTATGGCACGGTTATAGCTATCCAACGCTTCTGATAATTTTCCTAATTTTACAAACGCATCACCTCTTAGAGACCATACTACATCCCTATCATAGCCAATTTGGATAGCTTTTTCATAGCTTGTAATTGCTTCTTCATAACGCCCTAAGAATGCAAAAAACCATCCTATAAAACCCCAAGAATCATCACTATCACTCTCTGGAGGATTGGCTAAAATTGCTTTTTTATAGCTTTCAATTCCTTCTTCATAACGCTCTAAAGCGCCTAATGCATATCCTCTCCAATACCAAGCATCATAATTATTGTCCTTTGCTATAATAGCCTGGTCTAAGTTCTTAATTGCTTCTTCACATTCTCTGAGTTGACAAAGTGCATTACCCTTCCCATACCAAGCATCGTAGTTATTATGCTTGGCTTCGATCGCCTTGTCATATTTAGCGATCGCTTCTTGCCATCGACCTTGAAGGCGAAGTGCCTCCCCTTGTGCAAGCCATGCCTTGTATTCTACCTCATTACTGGAGGAGCGAACAACACGCCTCCTAGAAACCTTTTTCAGTGACTGTTTTAGTATATGTAGTAAAATCGACTGCTCTTGCTGCCAATTTTCCTGTATGGAACCAAACTTTCCTGGGGAGTTACACATCCGATCGTAAGCTATCTGTATCCCCTCATCTTGTGCTATAGTCAGAAAAGCCAAACGCGCCACTTTCGGATCTTGGTAAAGTAGTTGCAATGAATTATCGAAGCCCTCGGAGAGGATCTCCGCTCTAGACCCAAGGTTGAAAAGCCTATTGAAATCCAATTGAGAGAGATTGTACTCTCCCATGGCTAGTTTCAAGTTATCATCTTCAGATGGCACTCTATTTTGAGCCCGTTCTTGTTTTGCTATTATCAGCCTTTGCAACCCGAGATACTTTTTCCCAACCCAGGCGACGGTATGCGCTACCTGGTCTGGACTTTCCAACTGCTGTTCTTTGGCAAGGCTAGCAAAAGCATCTGCATGGCGACCTAGTTTATGTAGCGTAACGCTCTGTTCTATCCAGACATTATCGTTACTTAGATCTCGTTCCAGCGCTTTCTTGTAGAACTCTAGGGCTTTTTCGTAGCGACCCTGGTTATGCTGGACAACTCCGCGAATTTCCCAAGACTCGGAGTGCTGACGCTTGAGCATTTCTGCCAAACGATCGAACCCTGGTAGATTAACCTGATATAGTTCTAGAAGTTCTAATAACTCTAGGGCTACATGACGCAACCAACCGATAGGCGGATCTTTCTCATCCAGGATTTGCTTTATTTCCGCCAAACCACGCTCTGTTTCTCCCAACAGAATAGTGCAAAGCGCTCTATGCCACTTATCTAAGGGAGTGTTCCCTTTTGATGAGGCTAGACTCTGTTGCCAATAATCTCTGGCTATATCTGCTTGTCCTCCCAGGATGCTCCTTATACCCAACCAGTAAAAAGTATGATCTAGATCTTCAGAATCTCCTTGATTCTCAAAAATTCTATAGAATTCTTGGAAAGCATGTTCTGCTTGGCTCAAATCTCTTTCCCACAGGTACAGTTTGCCATACCATAACCGTATACGCCAATCGGTCCGGTAAAGTTCGATCGCAAAGTTAAGTACCTCCCTTGCTTTATCGTACTCACCGAATCTCATATGCAACATCACATTATAGTTAATAAGCCACATCGACTGCTCTTCACCCACCTTCGCTTTGTTGATGTCATTGAGAGCGCTATCATAGTCGCAAAGGTAAATATATGCTAAGATGCGATATAGCCTCAGCCGTGCTATGTCTTCCTTTTTTACAGCACTGCTTAATGCCTGGTTGATATGAGCGAGAGCTTGCTCGAAGTCATGTAGGTTAATATGTATCTCACCAAGCCCCTCGTGAGCTAATCTGTAGTTGGGGTCAAGCTTCAGCGCTTGCTGGTAGGCATCTTTAGCTCGGTTAAGGTCGCCCTGGGAGAGTACATCCCCTAAGCCATAATAGTTATAGGGTTTTTCTGGTTCAATCTCAATAGCACGTTGGCATTCTTGTATCCCATCGTCGTATCGTTTTAATTCCTTATATGCAAATCCGCGATAAACATAGTAAGCCCCATTTTCTGGGTGCAGCTCTATTGCATGATTAAAGATAGAGAGTGATTCATGCAATTCTGCCTGAGATTCCGCTTGCTTATTGAGGGCTAGCCATCCCACATCCGCGATCGCCTCTGCTAAATATTCGCGCAAGACTTTCGCCTCTTCCGGTACGCACTGCTTGGCTTCCAGATACTTGGACAGAGCCTCTGGGTATCGTTCCTGGTTGAAGAGTAAAACACCGCGCCACCTCAACGCCATCGCCACCCACTCTTTTTTTCCCGGTTCCCGGTTGATTAGGGGATCCAACTCATCCAGCAGGCGAGATGAATCTTCTGGAGTAGCAGAAGAAGCTAACCCCTGCTGGAAAAGCTGCAACCGAGTCCCATTTTGTCTGGTAACTGTAAATGGCTCCGCAATTTCCAAGAGACTACGCGCCCAATTTTTATTGTATAACCAACCTTCTACCAAATGGGGAATCAGATACTCCCAGCCCTCGTCTTCGCCCATCCAGAAGGAATGGTGCGCCAGATCGGCTATTACTTCCTGGACTTCTTCCTTCTCCAGACGCTTATCTGCGCTAGTCAAGCCCTCGGTTAACTCAGACAGTCGGTTTTGCAAATATACTAGCGCCCGCCTGTTAATTTCCTGCACCATTTCATCGGTACGCTGCGCTGGATCCAGCAAATATTGCTTCAGGAAATAATCAAATTTATTATTTAGTTCCAGTCTTTCTGGCAAAATTACAGAAGGATAGCGTTCGTAAAGCTCTTGCACTCTCCCCTGCACATCTGTCACCTCCAGCACCGCCTGCAATAATCCCTCATCCCAGCGACGCATCATCCCCATCGCGTACACCGCCAGCAAATCTTTCTTATCTTCCTTATCCTGGAGGCAGTGAACCAAAAATCGTTCGCAGATCTCGTCAACCACCCGCTGATAAGGAGTCTTCTTCTGAGGATCGCTAACCTTAGGAAGGGGATGGGCAATAACTTCCAGGTTTACCCCCTCGCGCCACATAGAGGCGGCCTTGTTGACCACAAAGGGAATACCCAGGCTGAATTTGGCGATTTCCTCAGCGTCTTTTTCCTTCAGGGGTCGTTCCGGGACGAACTGTTTAAAATAGGTAATGATGTTATCCCGGTTAAACTCGCTCAGTTCCTTGGCGAACAGGCGCTCTTCGGGGAAGTCCTGGCGATAACCCCGAAAATAAACCTTCCCACTGCGACTGCTGTCTGCGAGATTGGCCCGTCCGGCAATTAGCCACACAGTCCGACTGCCACTATGCTTAATCACTTCCCGCAGAGTATAGTCACAGTCTGGGGAGTCGGCCACCTCGTAGGTATCGAAAAAGAGCAGCAGGGGCTTTTTCTGGGACAGTTGAGCAATACCCCTGCCCAGGGCCCAGGCCAAACAGCGTTCTGACTGTTGATAGACCTCCAGTTCCGCCTCAGTCAAGCGAGACTGCACGAACTGCAAAGCGAGATTAAAAGTTTCCAAGGCTTCCGGATCCTCCGGTTGACCTTGACGCAGCAACTTAATTATCCCCTCAGCACCCAAACGACCCAGTGAGTTGAGGGAGTCCCTTTCCCCGTGCAGTTCCGGTTTGGGTTGCAAAGCTTCCTCAATTTTCCTCTTCGCCTCATTCCAGAGATCCTGCTGCTGACGGTACTCCTGGAAATCTTCATTACTCCCCTCCCCGACCAATCTCTGATAGATGACCTCCAGAGTAGTATGGGGCTGGATGTTATCGTGTCCTACTTGCAGACCGATGTAGCGGTCTCTTTCCACCTCCCAGTCCAAGAACAGAGTCTGGAACTTACCCTCAAAAGGATGTTTGCTGCTATTCTGTTGCAGGCGTCGCAACAGTTGAGTTTTGCCCATACCCCCAACACCGGAAAAGAGAAAAATATGGGGCAGGTTATCCCCCCCCTGCTGAGGTTCCAGAGACTCCAAAACCCCTGCCAACTTTTCCTGTTCCTGGAGGCGTCCGAGAAAAACTGATTTATGGGCGCTCAGGGGACGGGGCAAAACCTCCTCGGTAAAGACCTGCTCGTAAATGGGATTATAGATCTTCAGATAGCTTCCCCGCTTGACCACCAAACCCGTCAGGCGAAACTCCAGTTGTTCGGGACTGTCCTGAGCGAGTAATTGTCCCTGCTCTCGCAGATCGCGATACAGTGATAAAAGCCGAGAGGAATTCGGGCTTTTCATGATGCGGTCTCGGATCGTCTGCAAATGTATGGGCTTATCTTGCTCTTCCCAGTCCCCAAGGATCTTGGTTTGCACCAACTGTTTCACCCGTTCCTCTTCCCTGCCTGGGGGAATAGGATCTGAAACCTTGGACAGCAGGAGACAAAGTTTTTGAGTCAGGAAAGGTTGACCCCCGGTCCACTTTAACACCTCATCCAGTATTTTTTGGGGATTGTCGGAAATTCCTGACAACCCCCTCTGCAAGGGTTCCGTGTCCTTTAATTCAAAACCGGTCAATTCGATCGCCTGGCCGATATTGAAAGGACTGTTAGCCTTATCTTGAATCAGGTCGTAGGGACTGGCGACCCCCAACATGGCAAAAGTGAGTCGCCCATAGGCAGCATTGCCAGCTCTTCTGTTATAGCAAGCCTTAATTTGGGCAAAAAAGTCATCTCTGTTAAAGCCTTGCAAGCTGAGGAGGTTATCGATCTCATCTATAAATAAAACTATATTAGCATCGAGCAACTGTAGCAGGACATCTTCAAAAAACTTGCTGAGTCTTTGGGGATAAGACAGAACCTTGTGTTCGGACCACCAGATCTCCAGATCGAACCGGTCATCAATATCCAGATTGACGCTGCTCGCGATACTGTCTATTAAGCCCAGATAAAATTCCTGGGGAGTAGCATTTCTGCCAATTTCGGTAATATCAACCCAACCGCAGACCAAACCGTCAGTTTCCAGTCGCTGTTTAGTCCGCCACCCCAAGCTGGACTTACCCATCTGCCTGGTGTTGAACACGTAACAGAATTGGCCGGACTTTAAACCTGCGTAGAGCTCATCATCAGCCTGTCGTTGCACGTAGGTGAGGGCACCTTCCTCTAGGCTACCACCGACTTGGTATTTGTAATTTAGGGGTGTGTCGTTCATTTGTCAACTCCTAAACGATAACGATGGCCAAAATATTGACGATACAAACCGCAAGCGGGAATCACCGCATTGCCCTGAAACTTAACTAGGCCCCTACTAGCGAGATTAAAAGCCTCTTCGGTCTGAATTTCTACCGGTCCCTTAGCGGAGAGCACCTGTTGGAATTCTACCTTAGTTTGGGGATGTTTTTCCAAATAAGTTAAGTGGCGGCGGAGAATGTGAGAGTAGTCACCTGCTTCCGTGGGGGCCATTTCCAATAGTACACTCAAAGTTTTCCGTCCCCGGGCGATTTCATAGAGACCCAACCTGATCATATAGGGATGACCGCCTACCATAGCCATAAGTTGGTCTAGCTGCTCGGTTGACCAGTCCAACCCGTGCCTGTTAACTAAATCCATCACCTGGGTCCGGTCCAGTTCTGGCAGTTGGATGGGAAGTCCGACGTTAAAGGGGGACTGGTTAATGTTTTCCTGAGAAATGTAGACCTCCTTAGAATGGACGATTATCAACCGGAGCTTCTGCCATAGTACTTCATTTTTGCCCCGTTCGTGTAAGGCTCTGAGGATCGCAAAAAAATCCGTTGCGATTTCCGCAGCATCGAAAACCCGGTCCACTTCATCCAATGCTAGCACTACGGGGCTAGGAATTTTGGCCAATACATATTTCTTAATATAGTTGATACATTTTTTATTGCTGCCCAGGGCACTGCGCCAATGGTCATCTACCCTAGCTTCCAAGTCTAACCCGTCTCTAAGCTCTTCGCAGAGCCAGCGCAAGAATCGATCTATATTATGTAGAGCATCTCTATCTGCCTCTCCAATGGATATATTGGCGGTCCGATAGCCCTGACCTTCAGCATGAAAGAGAATCCGCATCAATAAGGAAGATTTGCCCATTTCTCTAGGTGCCTTGATCCGGATCATAGCACCGGGTCTGACAATTGTCTCGTAACAGTCTGATTCTATGGGAGGGCGTTCTATATAAAAAGGTGAGTCCAGAGGCACTTGACCTTTAGGCTCCTCCAAATCTGGTGTTAACTTAATTGTCGGCGATATGGGGCGAGGGCCATTTTGCTGAGGTTGCGTCTTGCCTCCGGACTGATTATATCCTACAGGCTCGAAAGGCTCCGAAACCTCCGAAACAGTTGGTAATGCTTGTAATGCTGCCAAAGCTTCAGATCCATCTTGGTAGCGATCGCGAAAATCATAGCGTACCATCTTATTCAAGAAACTGGCCAATTCGTCGCTTACCTGGGCCCTTTTTTGCCAAATCACTTCTTTGTTCGAGCCAGTTTTAAACTTTCTCGGTTTCACGCCGGTCAAAGCTTCAATAGCAGTCATGCCCAAAGCATAGAGGTCAGTGCTATATTGAGCATTACAGGTTTGCTGCTCAAAGGGGGCATAACCGGGAGTGATAATCACGGCCAGGGAAATACGGGTAGTAACGGGTTCGCCATCAGGACCTATTTCCATACTAGCCACTTCTTTGACCGCCCCAAAGTCGATCAGCACCAAGCCCCCGGACTGCGATCGCATGATATTAGCGGGCTTAATATCGCGGTGAATAACATTATTTTGATGGACAAAAGCGAGAATTTCCAGGACTTCAGCCAAGAGTTGACGGACCTGGGGTTCGGTCCAGGGATGGCCCGGTTTAATTTCCTGGCTGAGGTCGTGACCGGGAATCAATTCCTGAACCAGATAAAAATGTTGACCTTCTTCAAAGTAGGCATAGAGTTGAGGAATTTTGTCGCTTTCGGTGCCCAGTCTTTGTAAGACCCTAGCTTCTCTACGGAACAGCTCGATAATGCCTCTTTCTCGGCGTATTCTAGGTTTGAGCCGCTTGACAACGCATTCCCGCTCGTCTGGGAGGTCCAAGTCTGCCGCTAAATAGGTTTCCCCCATGCCGCCCTCAGTGGACCCCAATTTCCGGAGGATTTTGTAGCGCTGTCGCACTGTCTTCCCAATGATGTTGTTACCAAACATAAGTCACTTCGCTGTTAGCCCGCCGGGGGTTCAAACCCCCGGCTAATAGCTGAAGTCGGTTAAAACCGACTAACAAATAATGTCATGGTATTAGACGTATTAGACTCTAGCATAGCCCGGGACTAATCGGATGGCAAGCCGGAATTATTAAGAAATTCTTTAATTCCGTCTCATGCACCGGCGATTTTTTTCTCTTCGCTTTTGGCCCGCTAATAGCATTATACCATAATCATCCCAGAATGCTTGAGATAATTTTACATTTTTTGACAAGATGGGACGATCGGGCGATCGCCTGTTACCGGTGTCAGAGAACATGGGGCGATCGCATGTGCCCGGGGCACGGCGATAATAACATTTTTCCATATCCCGAAACATTGACCGATGCCGTGCCCCTACATTTTATCAGATGGGCGATCGCCCAAGGCATTCCCATTCCGAGAACAGGCGATCGAGCGGGGTAGGGGCACAGCGCAGCGTATCCATAACATAACAATTAAGACCGAAATCTATCTATCGCCGTGCCCTGGCCATTGGGTGGCATTCCCATTCCGAGGGCGATCGCCTGTTACCGGGGCCCGAGGACATGAGGCGATCGCCTGTTACCGGTGTCCGAGAACATGGGGCGATCGAGCGGCGATAGCGGGTCAGTTCGGCGGGAGTAGGATAGTCTTGCTTGAGAACCTTCAGGATAACTGCTTGGTTATCCACCTCTCGGATAGCTCGATAGACGAGGGAATTGGCACTTTCGTAGATTTGGGCTCCAATCTGGTAGCCAGTCAGAGCGATCATACTTGTATTCTCCTTATATATTGGGCACAGATCGACCTACAGTAGGCACCCGACTATCTGGCCCCACCCGATCGCATCAGGGCGATTCCGGCTGGGACTGGTATAGTTTATTGTAGTTCCGATCTACTATAATATAGCAATTATCTTTGATTTGTGAACTAGATCACTTACTGTAAATCCGTAAATACTACGAAACTACGAACCGGAAGGACTAAAGTCCGCCACGATCGAACCGGGCCGTCATTGTGGCCTATTGGTGGGATTAATTCCCAGTGCGATCGCTTACCCGTATTTTCTAGAATAGGTTTTACTTGAAAAGTCTGTACAATGAGTAATATGATGTGGTAGGATTAAACTATGACTAGACCCCCAATTCTGAATCCTTCAGAAACCTACACTTTTAGCAGATACGCCGAACTCACCTTTGACCCAGAGGATATTCTAGCGGAGTTAGGTTTTAGTTTAGAAAAGGCAGATCTACAGCTTCCCCAATTTGCCGGACATTTGGACTGCACCGATCTGAAAAAGAGATTAGAGCAAGATCTCCTCTACGTCGATCTTACCAGTGAAACCGCACGTAGAGAAGTTTTGATTGCACCAACGCTGTTAGAAATTTGTCGTTTATCTCAGGCAAAATTGAAGATCCATTATCCCGTCCTAGTGAATAACTTTTTGAAAGGAATTCTCGACTACTGCGTTATCTCACCAAATAACTTGCTAGTCGTAGAAGCAAAAAATGCCGATTTGTCAAGAGGATTTACACAGCTGGCAGTGGAGTTAATTGCTCTGGATCGGTGGACAACTTTGGATGTTCCCATACTTTATGGCTCCGTGACCACTGGAGATATATGGAAGTTCGGTCTCTTGCAGCGCGATCGCAAATCTGTGGTTCAGGATATTAAACTCTACAGATCCCCAGCAGATTTGGATAATTTGTTAGACATTCTTATGGGAGTTATTCAATCTTAATGCAATTACAACAGCACTACAAAGAACCAATCATATTGTCTATCAAAATCATCTCTACTGTTCTCATACTTAGCGCGATCGCCTGAGAAGGCATCTTTATGCAACTTTACCCAAATGCCTATTCCCAATTTTATGAATATAATTTTGGGGATCGAACGCTTTGCTCCGATCGCGCACTTACTGGAAGGCGCTCTTTAACTCCTTCGGTGGAGAACTCCTTCGGTGGAGAACTCCCCGATCGGGTGCAACGCCTCAAGTTTTTTTACCTATTAACCAATAAGTAGTCATTTCTCCTTTACCTTTGACGCTGATCTGGCCCCGTTCCTCAAATAGGTACTTATCTAACAATAGCTTGTGGGTCGCTGCTGTTACTTGAATTCGGCCCGGTTCTCCAGATGATTCCATCCGAGAGGCAACGTTAACTGCATCACCCCACAAGTCATAGATAAACTTCTTGATGCCAATTACTCCTGCTACTACTACCCCACTGTTTATGCCTACACGAATTTGGAACGAGTCACCAACTTCTACTTGGAAATTGTTCACGGCAGCTTGCATTGCCAGTGCCATGTCCGCGATCGCCTCTGCATGATCTGGCCTCGGTACGGGGAGTCCCGCCGCCACCATGTAGGCATCGCCAATGGTTTTAATCTTTTCTAAACCCAGTTGTTCAGCCAGTTCGTCAAAGCAGGAAAATATTTTATTCAGCAAATTTACCAAGGCGATCGGTTCTAGTCGCGCGGATAGGGGCGTAAAGCCGACAATATCGGCAAACATGATCGTCACCTCCTCAAAATTTTCCGCAATATGTTCTTGGCTTTGCTTGAGTTTGGCCGCGATCGGCTCTGGTAAAATATTCAGTAATAATCGCTCGGATTTTTCCTGTTCGAGTCGTAGGGCTTGCTCGGCGGCCTGCCGGGCCCGGGCGATCGCAATTATCTCCCCAACTAACTCAAGCATTTTAATATCTTCTTCAGTCCAATCCTTAGTTGAATGAGAATCTAGACCGATAAATCCCACCAGTTTATCTAAATGAAGCATAGGCACGTGGAGCGTGGCCTGGATACCGTACTCCTCCAGGAATGCTTTTTCAGCATCCGCCTCGATAGGAGGTAAATCAGCAGGAGAGCAAATTTTTATGGTTTGGCCCGACTGGCACTGTTGGTGAAACCAAGATAACGCCGATTCGGAAAGGCCCTGTAATTGGTCAATTAAAGGCTCAATTCCCGCTACCCGCCAGGCGTGAGTGATGCTATATTGGTTTTGGTCATAGCCCATGACATAGCTGCGATCGCACTCTGTAAATTCCCCCATGAGTTGTAGCGCCAAATTGATTGCCGTATCCAGGTCTCGGTCAATAAAAGCGCGAGAGATTTGACTGAGCAGATTATCTCTCGCTGCTTCCAGTGCCAGGGCCCGTTCTGCTTGCTTGCGACTCGTGATATCCCGCGCTACCCAAATAACTGAGTTGTCTGAGATCCTCGTTATACTAGCAGCAGACCAAATTTCGCGTCCGGAAACCGCCAAGCAATATTCCACATTCAGAGTTCGCTTCCTCTGCAACGCTTGTTGGATGTAGCCCAGAAATAGATCGGCAATTTCCAGTGCAAACACCTCATCCAACTTCTGGCCCAGCCTTTCTGTATAAGATTCATATAATAGAGATGGATTGATCGAGGCAATTTTCAGGTGGCGTCCTTCAGCATCAAATACAATCACCAATTCCGTCATCACTTCAAACAAACCCCGCAACTCTGCCTCGGCGGCAACAAGTTGGGCCGTCCGTTCTTCAACTCGCTCCTCTAATTGCTCTTTGCTCTCTTCTAGGGCCAAAAACGACTGACTCAACTGCATGGCCATTTGCTTAAATGCATCGGCCAAAACTCGCAGTTCCCTGATATAGAGGGGGCGATCTTTGTACACCTCTCGGTTTTGCTTGATTCCCTCCCTAGCAATGGTGCGACTAGCTTCCCCCAAGCGCAGGATGGGTTTGGCGATCCAGTGAGCGGTCAAAAGTCCCAGTAAGGTGGCGATGCCTAAAGCCGCCGCGCACAGTCCAATGGTTGTGCGGGTGTTAGCGTTGATTCGTGCCATGAAATCGGCCTCAGGAACCACCACTACGATCGTCCATTCCAGCCCCCACTGGTCTCGATAAGGCGTTACCTGCACTAGCTGCCGATCGCCCTTGAACTCAAATTCCAGTTGAAGAGTTTCATCTATCTGGGTAAAATCGTCAAATTCTGCTTGTAGATGTGCTGCTGTCGATTGAATTAAAGCATTATCTACCTCGATCGCTTGCAGTCGCTGCGGTTCTCCGGAGTCCATAATAAAGGGCGGTTGGGAGGTCGAGGAAGCTACTAACAGTCCATTTGACTCCATGATGAAAGTTTGGCCCCTGCGACCGACTTTCAAACTCGCTAGAAAATGACTAATATCTAACAAAGACAAATCTACAGCAAAAACCCCCATCAGCTTTCCTGGGGCTTCGTAGACAGGCTTGACCGCAGGCAGGGCCACATTCGGGTAGGGGGCTGCCCAAACATATATCTCTCCCCATGTGGCTTTTTCCGCTTTCAATGCTGCTCTGTACCAGGGCCGATTTCGCAATTCATAGTTCTCTGTCACCGATATCATTTTTGTGCGATCGCCTTGCTCATCTGTGGCGTAGGTATAAAAAGCGCTCTGGGGAGATTTACCATCCCAATAGCCAACATGAAAATTTCCGTCTGCCGCTCGTTCCGCACCGCTGGCAAACAGTTTTTTTTCGCTACTGAAATAAATGTAGCTTGCCCAATCAAATAACTGGATCTGCTTGATAAAATGACTTTCTAAACCCCCGATATCTTGCAAATTTAATTGGCCTATTTCCAGCTCAGCCGCGTTAATTTTATTAATCAGATGGGGCGTACTTAAGTAGTTGTCGAGTCGATCTTGGATGCGGTTGACGATCTCCAGGCGCAGCTGGGTGCTGAGGTCTTCAACTGACTGCTGACCGTTTCTAAATGAGAGATATCCCACAAGTCCCACTGCTGTAAATATTTGCATGACAAACGGCAGGACCATAAGACTTCTCAGAGGTACTTTTCCCGAAATTTTATTAAGCAACTGGTTCATGTTTTTAACCTTAATACAGGACCTGCTAAAATTTTGAATCGTTAATAAGCTGTCGCGCATCTAAACTGCATGTTGGGGCCGACGGTAAAATCGAGGTAACCCACGACAGGAAAACGTTTCAGCCAGAACGGCAATTTTAGACTATGCAATTTAAATGCATCACAGCTTATAGCATTTTATCTTATTAGTGCGATATCTGGTGAAATAGCCTCTTATATCATGTCCAGTTAAATGCCCATAATAAAAATTTTATCCCCCGTAGGTTGGCTTGACCCACGTTACCCAACTGCCGTAAGCCATGTTGGGTTTCGCTGGGGCTCAACCCAACCTACGAAGAGATCTTTTTTATTACGGTTAATCATCCGGACTTGATATTACATTTATGCTGCAAGCAATCTCCCGTACCTCATCAATCGCATTTTCGATCGCATCTATCTGAGAAACGCTATATGTATTCTCATTTTGGCGTTGCACAACGACGGGATGATGAGGTCTGCTAATTGCTTATACGAAGTGCGCGACGCAGGAGCGCTATTGTCAATGGTTAATTGAGAGCGTCATTTATAGTCATGAATAGATAGCTTT
>JBFRWI010000021.1:0-28169 GCA_051439505.1 Hormoscilla sp.
GCTGTTATCCATAGAGAGTTTATGTTTAATGGTTGTCGTTCTTGTGCTGATTCGATCGTCGTTCGCAGCATAGCATGACCGAAACCCACGTGAGAGTCAACCCAGATCTCCTGAGCGTCCGGGCCTCTATATATCATATATTCTGTCAGGCGCTGCAATAGTTCCCGGGATACCGGTGCGCCATCCAGATTTACTATACCCACTATTCCGCTCAAAGTTTCACCTCTATGGGATTTTCCTTACAGGGCCTAACAGCGATCTCTTAGAGTCCTTCCTCTCAATGCCAGCATCTCACGCCTGGGTCACTTTCACCAATCCATGTTTAACACATTTTTCGATCAACTCCAGCAAATCTTGTTCTAGTTTAGCTGGTTCCACCTCATACTCTTGTAAAAGGATATCATTAGCAGCCTGAATCGAGTCCGACTCCGTCAGCACCGACAACATTCTGCTGCCCACCTCATCCAGACCAAAATATTGCTCGCTATCAATATTAAGCAACACCGATTCACCGGACAATTCCTGAATCAGGACATCTTCCGCCAGAGACACCTTATGACTCAATCCCAATTTCAATGCTATCCTCCGTTCGTAGTAAACGCAAAGCGCGTTTCCCCGCGTTTCCCGTTCGTAGTAAACGCAAAGCGCGTTTCCTTCTGACGGGCAGGCGAGATCCGCCCGCCCTACGCCAATTTTAGACCATTTCTGCCGTTTGCATAGTTGGTTGGGGCTGAGGTTGGAACTGGAACATTGAATAGATCACATTCCGGCGAATAGAAATCATCATTTCCAGGAACAACTCATAGCCTTCCGACTTATATTCTATCAGCGGGTCTTTCTGGCCGTAACCCCGTAAACCTACTGATTCTCGGAGGGCATCCATTTGCTGCAAATGTTCTCGCCATAAGCCATCTATCTGCTGGAGAATAAAGAAGCGCTCTGCCTGCCGCATCAAACCCGGCTGAATTTTATCTATTTGAGCCTCCTTCATATCGTAGGCGATCCGCACCTGTTCGTGCAAGAACGTTTTCATTTCCCCAAAGCTGAGGTCTTCCAGATGTTCCGGTTCCAGGTCTGCCAGTAAATTGACAAACTCCTTCACCTTACCTACTAATTTAGCCAAATCCCACTCCTCAGGGGGCAGTTCTGGGTTAACATATGCCTCAACGATTTCATCCATCGTTCTCTCAGCGTAGGCAATCACCTGTTCCTTCAGATCCTGACCCTCTAGTACCCGACGCCGTTCTGCGTAGATCGCCCGACGTTGGTTATTCATCACCTCGTCGTACTCAAATACCTGCTTGCGGATATCGTAGTAATGGGTTTCTACCTTCTTTTGGGCCCCTTCCAGGGAACGGGTGAGCATCTTTGACTCGATCGGCATATCTTCCTCTACCCGGAACATCTCCATCATCCCCGCTACCCGATCGCCCCCAAAGATGCGCAGTAAATTATCCTGTAAACTGAGGAAAAACCTGGTGTCACCCGGGTCTCCCTGGCGACCGGCGCGACCCCGCAATTGATTATCGATCCGGCGCGAGTCATGGCGTTCCGTTCCCATTACATAAAGACCGCCCAGATCCACCACCTCTTCATGTTCCTTCTCTGTAAATTCCTTATATTCATCCCGGATAGCTTGGAAAACATCCCGCAGCTTACCGATCACCGGGTCATCTGTAGGGGCCGACTCCGCTGCCACTGCTATTAGATCCTCTGCCTGGAGTTCTGGCAAACTCCGTTCCCCGTACTCCCTAACTGCGAACTCTACCGCTTCTTTCAGCTGTTTTTCCGTTTCTGACGACAGTTTCGTCGGGAAAATTTGCGGCGATACCTTCCATGATTTCACCTTTTGTCCCGGACCAAAACCCTGACCCTTCTTACCCTTTAGTTTCGTCCCCGGCACCCCCATAGCACCCAAACCATCTTCATCTTCTGGTTGGACAATGCGGGGCATAAGATATTCTCGCAACTTCAACCTGGCCATATAGTCGCAGTTGCCCCCCAGGATAATGTCCGTACCCCGTCCCGCCATATTTGTCGCGATCGTCAGGGCCCCTTTCCGTCCTGCTTGGGCCACAATTTCCGACTCCCGTTCCACATTTTCGGGCTTGGCATTCAGCAACTGATGGGGAATTTGCCGCTCAGATAGTAAACTGGAGAGTACCTCCGATTTTTCCACACTTGTGGTGCCCACCAAGATCGGGCGTCCCTGCTGGTGCAACTCCGCGCAGTCGCTTGCCACCGCTTGCCACTTACCTGCTTCCGTCTTATATACCATATCCGACAGATCCCGGCGACCTGTCGGCCTGTTTGTGGGCACCACCGTCACTTCCAAACTATAGATCTTTTCAAATTCTGCCTCTTCCGTTTTCGCCGTCCCCGTCATTCCCGACAGTTTCGGGTACAGCAAAAAGAAATTTTGATATGTTATTGTCGCTAATGTCTGAGTTTCCGGTTGAATTTCCACTCGTTCCTTCGCCTCGATCGCCTGATGCAGGCCATCCGACCAGCGGCGTCCGGGCATCACCCGTCCCGTAAACTCATCTACGATCGTTATTTCATCATTGCGGACAATATAGTTAACATCCTTAATAAACAGTTCCTTCGCCTTGATCCCATTGAAGACAAAATGGGCCCAAGGGTCTTTCGGGTCGAACAGGTCTTTTACCCCCAAGAACTCCTCTGCTGCAATATACCCTTCATCCGTCAACAGGACATTGCGGGCCTTTTCATCCAGTTCGTAATGGTCTTCCTTGTTCAGGGCCCTGGCCACATCTGCCGCTTTGAGATACTTTTCGCTCGGTCTATCTACCTGACCTGATATGATCAGTGGCGTGCGAGCTTCATCTATCAGTACCGAATCTACTTCATCTATTATGCAGAAATTGAACGGGCGTTGCACCACCTCTGCCATTGAAGAAGCCATATTATCCCGCAAATAATCGAACCCCACCTCGCTGTTAGTCGCGTAAGTTATATCACAAGCATAATTTTTCTGGCGTTCTGCCGGTCCCATGCCTTGCTGGATCAGACCCACGGACAAGCCCAGGAACCGGTGGACTTGTCCCATCCATTCCGCGTCCCGGCGGGCCAGGTAGTCATTAACCGTGATCACGTGAACTCCCTTTCCGGTCAAGGCATTCAGGTAGGATGGCAGGGTGGCCACCAGGGTCTTACCTTCGCCGGTCTTCATCTCAGCGATCTGTCCGTCATGCAGCACCATCCCCCCCAGCAGCTGGACATTAAAATGTCGCATTCCCAGCACCCGGCGTCCTGCTTCCCGGACCACCGCGAATGCTTCGGGTAACAGATCGTCTAGCATCTCCTTCAACTCATTGTCTGACGATGCTTTCGATAGCCGTTCTTTGAATTGAGCTGTTTTCGCGATCAAATCTTCATCGGACAAGGGCCCGATATCTTCCTCATACAGGTTGACTTCTTTAACGTAAGGCTTATACTTATTCAGTTTGCGTTCGTTGGGATCGCCGAGCAATTTCTTCAGCATGGCAGTTGTCAGTTATCAGTTGGCAGTTGTCAGTTGTCAGTTGTCAGATGGTATGGTGGGCCGTGCCCACAGTCAGTCAGTTGGTAGTTGGTAGTTATCCTTTTTACATACTTTACTGGCTTATTGGGAATCTCGCCATTCGGGGGTTAGGGAACGGAAGTCATACTTCAGAGCCCCTGGATGACATTGTAGACAACTGCTGATGGTAATGGGCGAGGTAAATTTGACTCGGGGATGAAGTGCTCGGAAATAACGGGAGTTTCTCATGCGATAGGGAGTCTCTTCTTCCGATACTAGGGGACGAGAGGCGAATTGCAGGTATTGCCATATTAACAGGCGGGGGGGATCGATCGGGAGTTGCACTTGCACCCCGTAATGTTGCTCGTCTTGCAATAGCTGTTGCCAGGTTTCTCTGGGCATCACTGCTGGTGGCAGGGCCATATGGCAAGTACCACAATTTTCCTGATACAGTTCCAATCCTAGCTGATAGCGTTGGGGAACTGGATCTACTGCTACTGTCCGAGGGGCGATCGCGATCGCCAGACTCACCGACAGGCCCAGACAAAACAGCAATATCCGGTACTTTGCTACTCGCCGGTTACTCATGAGGAAGATAATTTGTCTACTTGACATCTGGTGGGCGGTGCCCACCCTACTTTCAGACTGGTGGGCGGTGCCCACCCTACTTTCAGACGCCATTAAACGTTCAATAACGGAGCATTTATTAAAAACAATATCGAGACAGATGTCGCCCTCTGATTGAAAATATATGCTATCAAATCGCCAATGGTATGAGAGCAATGGATTGCAGTCATATTCAATTTTGTGCCGATACTTCCTATATCGAGCTGACTCAACTGGTAGACCTGTTCGATATCGGGGCTTTTTGGGCCCGAGGACGGCGCCCTGCGGATTTGCAGCTGGCGATTGCCAACAGCTGTCCGGTGATTACCGTTTGGGATGGCGATCGCCTGATTGGGTTTGCCCGGGCCACATCAGACGGGGTATATCGGGCCACCATCTGGGATGTAGTCATGCACCCAGAATACCAAGGTGTAGGACTGGGGCGCAAGCTAGTGGAGACAGTTTTGAGCCACCCCAAGATGAGTCGGGTTGAGCGGGTCTACCTGATGACCACTCATCAACAGCAGTTTTACGAGCGCATCGGTTTCCAGCGCAATTCCACCACTACGATGGTAATATACAATCAGGCCATAGAAATCCCCCGTGGTACTGTTACAGCGGAAGTTTCCCAATAATACCAGATCGCCTTATACCATTTTGTCAAAAGTTGTCAGCCCGCAGTTGTCAGCCCGCAGGGGGTTCAAACCCCCTGCTAATAGCTCAAGTCGGTTAAAACCGACTGGGGGCCTAAAATGTTCATCTAATGTAGCCACACAGTATAGACTTTCGGTTTTTTCGGGTGGGGTACAGTTACGTTAACTACCTCAAAAGGATAACTTTCACCACAGAGCCTTATAGGAATGTCATTAAATAAGTGCTACAATTAATTAGGTATAATTGTCTCAGTTAGCTATAGCGCCAGTAGGAGGGTTTTAACGACCACCGATTAACTCGAATGTCGGTGAAAACAACAATTAAATATAGTGCAACTAATTGTAGCATTTTTTTTCAAAACGGGATTACTGAAGCTCTATGCTGGCTAGGGGAAGACTACATTGAATGCGACTCACGTCCGACTGCCGATCGGGGACTGCCAGGACTTCTAGACTGGACTGCATCAGTTCCAGGAGGATTTTATCTGCCATTAGAGTCAGTCCAAAGGAAGGCTGACCTATATCCGGGTTTTCTGTCCAGGGAGATGATGTCAACAAATTCACTGGGTCGCTCCAAGCACTGGCGGGACGACTATCCTCCAGTAAGATGCGGACTACCCCAGCAGAGGGTTCTGGTTCCGCCCACAGGCGAATGCTACCCTCTTGCATCTGGTCGATCGCGCTATCTACTAGATGCACCAGCACCTGTCTGAGTCGGCGCTGGTCTGCTAGCACGTGAATATGCGGCTCTGGGTTGACTACCCTCAGAGGCAGGTTTTTATTGGCAGCCTGGTTGTGGGTCAATTTATAAACTTCCCCGAATATACTAGCTAGAGGGATGGGCTGAATTTCTTGTTTTTCTCTGCCATGTTCGGTTTTGGCGACTAGCACCATTTCATCAATAAACTGGATCAGCTTTTGACTGCGGTGGTGAGCTTGTTTAAGGAATTCCCGTTCTTCCTCCTTTGAGTCGCATAGACCTTCTACGATCAGCTGATGTATGCCGATGATCCCATTAATGGGCGATCGCAGTTCGTGGGAGACCCGTGCCAGAAACCCTTCCTTAAACTTGCTCATCTCTGAGGCCATCTGGTAAGCCAACTGCATCTGCTGGAGTTTCTCTTGACAAGCTTCGATCTCCGACCCGTCTCCTTGAGAAGCTTTTGAGTTCTCCAACCGGCTACTGACGGTCTGCCATAGACTCCTACTAGCTACGCCGATGCCCAGTCCCGCCAGTAAATAAATCAAGTTGCTCGGGCCCATAAGAGTTTTAGAACGCTAATTGCCGATCATTGTAGGGATTAGCTTTCAAATTTAACCGCTCCCTGTCGCAGGATTTCCCAATCCTGAGAATTACATTTTGCCACAGTCGAGGGCAATCCACTTGCTGGCTGGGGTTCAGTATGGGCGAGGGTCAGTACCTGGGGAAATTCTGCTGCTATTTCCGCCATTGACAGCAGGGGCGGTCTTCCCGACCGGTTGGCACTGGTGGTTGCCAGAGGACCGGTTTTGGCCAGTATTTGTCGGGCGATCGGGTGGTTGGGGATCCTCAGTCCGATGGTGGTCGGGTCTTGGGGGTTCATGGCCCTGGGTACCCGATCGGACGCTGGCAACACCAAGGTTAAAGCACCCGGCCAGTATGTTTGGGCCACCTGCTGCCAAACTGCCATCTCTTCAGGGTTTCCTTGACAGAATGAAAATAACGTGTTAATAGTATCTCCCATGAGAATCAGGGGTTTATCTTGAGAACGCTGCTTGGCGATGAAGATTAACTCACTGCGATCGGGTCTGGTGGCTAATGCTGGGACGGTATCGGTAGGGAAGCTAACTATCTTACCAGAGATTGCTCCCGCTACCAGGGCCTCTAGAGTCACTTGAGTCATGGAAAGCTAATGGCTAATGGCTAATGGCTAATTGTATGGTATATACAACTGCAAACTTAAGCCGGGACAGACCACCAGGCTTTCGGCGACTTCTTGGGTTGAGGCCCCAATAGGGTGTGATGAAGCAAGTTAGTTTAAGGAATTGTTTGCTGTTATCATATCAAAGACAAATAATGGATAGTGTGAGGATTGTGTATGGAGATGAGAATCAGGGGCACCGACGGTCCCGACGAACTATTTGCGACCACCAGAGACACCTTGCTTGGTGGAGCAGGGGATGACACCTTGGATACCACAGCTGGTGGTCGGCGCAATTGGCTAGCCGGTCAACAGGGAGATGATGTACTCCTAGCAGGTAGCAATGATCGGCTACGTGGTGGAGCAGGCAATGACAATCTGTTTGTAGGCAGTGGTCGGGCTCAGATGGTTGGTGGCGCTGGTGCAGACGGGTTTTGGATTGTTGATGGCGAACTGCCCGAGCAGAGGAATACAGTCAGGGACTTCCAGCAAGGAACTGACGTGCTGGGCCTTCGCGGTCTAACTCCAGAGATGCTCAGGAGTCTGCGGGTATCGCAAGTAAATCGAACAGATACTCTGGTTCAGATAGATGGTGAAGATGTCGCGATTTTGAAGAATATCGACTCGCGGACCCTGACGATGGATGATTTCTTCGTGGCCCCACCACCACAACCACCAGAGCCACCAGAGCCAGCAGAATCTCTGCTAGAAGAAATATTAGACCGTGGCTTCCTGCGGGTGGCAGTGACCGGCGAATTTGCGGGGTTGGACTTCTTTGATGAAGATGGCGAACTCAGTGGTTTGACCGTTGATATGAGTCGCGCTGTAGCGACAGCGCTGTTCGCCTCGGAGTCCGATGAGTTTGACCCGGATGATTTTATCGAGTACGTCGAGGTAGACTTTCTCGATGGGTTTGATGCGGTGGCCTCCAAGGAAGTGGATCTCGGAGCAATTTCGGCGACCCAAAACACGACTCGCGATGGCACCCTGGGAGTAGACTATTCACCCACGATCTTATTTGACGGTAGTGGGGTGCTAGTGCGTGCGGACAGCGGCATCACCGAATTTTCAGACCTGGAAGGACTCACGATCGGCGTGGGAGAAGGGTTTGTGGACGGACCGAACCTGCTTGATGGCTTGGAAAACGCTGGCATTGAGGCGTTCATTGAGATTCTACCGGACACCGATGCTCTGTTGGCCGCTTATGATGCTGGGGCACTGGATGCGATATCCCTCGCTGGCTCCATTCTCAGCAGTAGCATTGACAGCTTGAGCGAACCAGACAATCAGTTGATTCTCGATGAGGTGCTCGGAGAGCAACCTATCGGTTTGCTGGTTCCCGAGAATGAGTCAGAATTTGCTGATGTGGTGCGCTGGGCGGTATATACCACATTCCAAGCGGAAGAGTTTGGCATTGACTCTGACAATGTAGAAGATTTCCTCGACAGCGACGATCCAGAGATCCAAAGCTTCCTGGGTTCCCGAGGGGATTTAGGGGAAGCTCTGGGTATAGATAATGACTTTACAGTGAGCATCATTGAAGAGGTGGGCAACTACGGCGAGATTTACGATCGCCACTTTGATGAAGACTTGCTGCCTCGCGGTCAGAATGCTCAGTGGACCGAGGGCGGTCTGATCTATTCTCTTCCCTTCACGGGTCAGACGGAGCCGGATTTTGATTTGATCGACAACGACGATCGCAATGTCCTGGAAGAAGTTCTCGATCGCGGTTCCGTTATCGTCGGCATCGGCGATGAGGGCCTAGATGACTTTTCCGATTCTCTGGGATTGATTGGATTTAACCTGGACTTAGGTCGGGCGATCGGGGCTGCTATTTTTGGCGACCCTGAAGCAGCAGAGTTTGTCCTGGTTGAGGATCTAGGATTCTCCGAAGTCGCCAATGGTGAAGTTGATGTCCTTAACTATTCACTCATCCACAATCTGGGTCGCGACGCTAGCTTGGGCGTAGATTATAGTCCAATTTTTGTCTACGACAATCAAATCGTCGCGACATTGAGTGACGACATCGACTCCTTAGAGGATCTAGACGGTGGTACGATCGGGGTACAAGCTGGCACGCCCTTTGAGGAGAATATCCTGGAGGTTCTGGAGGCGATCGACGCTGACATTGAAGTAGTCCTGTTTGAGACTTTTAATGAACTGTTTGATGCGGCAGTTTCCGGAGACATTGATGCCGCAACAGCCGATAGCAGCTCCATAGCATCCGCCGCTGTATCCCTGCCACCGGAACTTCGAGCCGAAGGTAAGATAATCGCAGCAGGGTTGTCCAAGGCACCTGTCTCCCTGGTCGTTGATGAAAACCAGTCCCAATGGCGGGATATCGTGAGTAATGTAGTCTATGCGACTCTCCAAGCCCAAGATTTTGGCATAACATCAGAAAATCTCGAGGAGTTTCTCGACAGCGAAGATCCAATTATCCGGCGCTTCTTGGGAGTAGAAGGGACTGTCGGTCAAAGGCTAGGTTTGCCTAACGACTTCGTGCAAAACATTATCTCCTCGGTGGGCAATATTGATGAGATAAGCGAGCGTAACTTCCCTGGGCTCATCAGGAATCCTCTTGCTGATTTATCTGAGAACGGTGGTCTGCTATTCTCCATTCCCTTCGATGAACCGACAAGAGATATTTAACTGTTGGGCACTGGTTGAGCTAATAGCCACTATACTCGACCAGTGTTCTAGTGCGATAATCCTTTAACAGAACAGGTAGTGAGCCCCTTGATGCAAGTCAGGGGGTTCATTACTTTTATGTTGCGCAGCGATGATGGTTGATATATGTTCCCTTTTTGCTAATTGCGGGCTTGCTAATTGCGCTCTGGACAAAAGATCACATTAATATACATATATAACTAGCAATAATTATCATCAACAACACAAATCATCCCATAATTGTGCAACCCCCTTTTATAAGTAGTTCGTAGTTCTCCGTTCGTAGTTGGACTCCAGAGAGCTTCAAATTAGTACAGATCAAGGGTTATAGCCTTGTTGACTAAAAGTCAAAATCTAAAAATAATTTTGCACGACTACTTAGTAGTAATTTCAGGGTGCATCTCACGGCAGGTGGTGCATCTTAATGTTCACATTGTGTTAATTTTTCATGCCGCTCTCACAACCCAAAAACACCATTACCTCTGTCGGGCGATCGGCACTTTACCGGGCACGATCAACAGTCATGACTTCTTTTGTACAGAGCGGGCCCTTTCCCCGATCGGAGCGCATCATCAGTAGTTTAGCAACTTTTTTTCAATAGTCTGTCCGCAGAAGTTATAATTTCAGATTTATTCGAGCGACCGATCGGTATCAATCAGATAATCTGAGTTTTTTAACACCTCTAGTTGGCTATATTAAATTATGTAAAGTAAAATAAGAGAATATTTTTCACTATTGAACCATGAAAAATGATTCGGCATCAAGGACAAAGGGAAAATTGACGGAAGGTAGCGTGGTCGGGCATCTGGTCAAGCTGACTGTTCCCTTGATCTGGGGGGTGTTTGCAGTCATCGCTTTCAACCTGGTTGATACTTATTTTGTCGGTCAACTGGGAACATCAGAACTGGCAGCGATGAGTTTCACCTTTCCCGTGGTGATGGCCCTGGGAAACCTGGCTTTGGGACTGGGCATAGGTGCATCTTCAGTGATAGCACGGGCGATCGGGCAAGGCGATCGCCAGCAGGTGCGGCGACTGACCACTGATAGTCTAACTCTATCTTTACTAATTGTCGGTATCTTTATTATCCTGGGATTGGCGACCATCGAGCCGCTGTTTTCGGCCTTGGGTGCTGGACCTGAAATTCTGCCCCTAGTGCGCAATTATATGTCGATTTGGTATCCGGGGATGATTTTTCTGGTCATCCCCATGGTCGGAAATAGTGCCATTCGCGCTACTGGCAACACCACAACTACTAGCATCATCATGACTGTTGCCGCCGTTACGAACATTGTCCTAGACCCCTTGTTTATTTTTGGCATGTTCGGTTTTCCCCGCCTGGAACTGCAAGGTGCTGCTATTGCTACTGTTCTGGGTCGCGCGACTACCTTAGTAGCATCTTTATTTGTCCTCCATCGTCAACAAATGCTCTGCTTTAACTTGCCTAAACCTACCGAACTTTTAAAATCTTGGAGGAATATCCTCTACATCGGTCTGCCAGCGGGGGCTACGAATATGATAACGCCGATTTCTATTGGCTTGATTACCAGTTTACTAGCTTTCTACGGACCGGAAACGGTGGCGGGTTTTGGCATTGCTTCGCGGGTAGAGTCCTTTTCTTTAATTGTGCTGATGGCATTATCGGCTGCCATCGGACCCTTTGTCGGACAGAACTGGGGGGCCCAGCAGTACGATCGGGTGAGGGAGTCTCTGGGCAAGTCCTTCCTCTTTTGCCTATTTTGGGGTATGCTAGCAGCAGTGGTCCTCGCACCGACTTCTGGGGCGATCGCCTCGGTGTTCGATCCGGATCCCCCCGTGGTGGCGATCGCCTCGAAATATCTGATAATCGTTCCCATCAGCTATGCTGGTACTGGGGCGATCCTGATTGCTAGGGCTGTCTTTAATGCCCTGGGAAAACCCCTGCCGTCGGTAATCATGACTCTCACACGGACCTTAATTCTTTACGTACCCTTAGCATATCTCGGGAGTAAGCTATTGGGCGTGAGTGGCATCTTTGCTGCTGCCTGTTTTGCCAATCTTGTCGTTGGCATTGGCGCTTACCTCTGGAATCAAAAAACCTGTTCGGTGAAGGCACAGTTACAGTCCGAGTCGGCCAAGGCATAATAATTTAACTGAATTGCTTGCATTAATTTGCCCATCACCTGTATAATGGGGGATGCTGCTCAATATCTAAGGAGAACAAGAACAATGTATGGCAACAAAGTACCCGACGTGGTATTTAAGACGAGGGTCAGAGATGAATCAGTCGGTGGACCCAACCCTTTTCGCTGGCAAGACCGCACCACCCAAGAAATATTTGGTGGCAAACGGGTAGTATTGTTCGCACTACCTGGTGCCTTCACTCCCACCTGTTCTTCTACCCATCTGCCCCGCTATGAAGAACTCTATGATGAAATTAAGGCCCTGGGAATAGATGAAGTGATTTGTCTGTCCGTTAACGATGCCTTTGTGATGTTTCAGTGGGGAAAAAATCTCAAGGCGGAGAATGTTTTCCTCCTGCCCGATGGTTCCGGCGAGTTCACTCGGAAAATGGGCATGCTGGTGGAAAAAGATAATCTCGGGTTTGGTTTGCGTTCTTGGCGCTACTCGATGGTAGTTAATGACGGCACCATTGAAAAGATGTTTGTTGAACCGGGTTTTGCTGACAATGCCCCCGACGATCCCTTTGAGGTTTCCGATGCAGATACAATGCTCAATTACTTGAAGTCTGCTAAATAGTTACCCCGCCGGGGGTGTCCCACCTCCGGCTAATAGCTAAAGCAGTTATCTACAGCTATTGACTTATCGACAATTTTGTTATCATATCATCCTCATGACTGCCATTCGCTCTTCTATTATCGATCTAGTATACCGTCGTTACCAGAAAAAAATCGGCAAGCAGATTATTTGGAGCGTCCTCTATAGCTACCAGAAAAAATTACGTCTTCCTGGCAATAAAACTAGACAAGACATTGTTTTTAAAGCCTTGTCAATTGAACTGGATGTGAAAAAATGGCATCTGCCAGAGGGCTGCCCTTTAAGTCCTTCATCTATGTATATAAAATACCCTGAATTTAAATCTTTGGCAGAGGCAAATAAGGAATTTCTTGAAGGATATAAACTATACTCAGCTAAGATAAATTCAGGGGATGTAAGTAGTTCGTAGTTCGTAGTTCGTAGTTCGTAGTTGGTTAAAGTTGGAATGAAAAATGGCTGCAACTCTTTATGGGAGAGGCTTTCAGTCATTCTGTAAATAGTTACAAAATTTGACATTATTCAGTTTACCAATGCACACCTACTTAAAGCTGGAAAGCGGGCTAATTGAAAAATTAACTGACAACTGAGACATGACATAAAAATCAGCCAGTTTTGCTAGCGAGGCAGCGTAGATACCTGAAAATAGGCGGTATCAATAGGTAGGCTAGCAGTATCATGTCTAGAATAGCTCAAAATGTACAGGGGTAAGTCTGGGGCGATCGAACCTAGCAAAAAGGCGCTTTTGGCGATCGCCAGACGTGGTAGGATCTTCTCTAAGGCCGCATTGACCAGAAAGTGGGATGGTGTATTCATATTAGCATCAAAATTTATGCGGCTGTTGACATGACCTCAAAGATAACATGGGGTAAGGACTAAAGTCCGCCACGATCAAACGGCATTACAAACGGCATTACAAACGAATGGAGAAATTAATTCTGGCAATTATCGGTGCTGGGGCTTGGGGTAGGGCCTTGGCTAAGTTGGCAAGAGACAATGGTCATGATGTTCGCCTCTGGTCCCGCAGCAGTCTCGATAGTTTGCACGATGTCTTGGCTGATGTCTCACTTGTGGTATCTGCTATCCCCATGAAAGCAGTTGTTGCTACTTCTAGCAAAATACAGGCGATCGGACTCCCTGGGGAAACTATAATTGTCACGGCGACTAAGGGTTTAGACCCCCACAGCAGGCGCACTCCGGCCCAAATTTGGCACGATAACTTTCCCGATCGTGCTATTGTAGTGCTTTCGGGACCGAATCTCTCTAAGGAAATTGAACAACAATTGCCTGCTGCTACGGTTGTTGCTAGTGCAGATATGCAGGCCGCTGTAGCGACACAACAGGTTTTTGCTTCCAAAAAGTTTCGCGTTTATAGCAGTACGGACCCCCTGGGGACCGAGTTGGGGGGTACTCTCAAAAATACGATCGCGATCGCGGCTGGAGTCTGCGACGGCATGAAGTTGGGGACCAATGCCAAGTCGGCCCTGCTGACTCGGGCCTTGACGGAAATGATTCGCATCGGTACGCATTTAGGGGGTCAAAGAGAAACCTTTTTCGGATTATCGGGCTTGGGGGATCTGCTGACAACGTGCAACAGCCCTCTGAGTCGGAATTATCGGGTTGGTTACGGTTTGGCGCAGGGGAAAACTCTTGAGGAAGTTCTAAGAGAATTGCAGAGTACAGCCGAAGGGGTTAATACTACTAACGTGTTGATTGATATTGCCCGTCGAGAACAAATACCGGTGCCCATCTCCTGGCAAGTTTATCTGTTGTTGAATAATGAAATCACGCCCCAACAGGCAGTGGAAGCCTTGATGGAAAGAGATTTGAAGCCGGAATTTCCCCGTTCGTAGTAATCACTTTGTTCGTAGTAATCACTTTAGTGATTCCGGGTTCGTAAAATAATTACAGCCAATTTCCCACCATGACGTAGGGTGCCCAATAATAAGGACTCGCAAACTGCTTGTGCTGCAATAAACTAATTTGGGCCCGTCGGAGGGCTTCAGCTTTGCTCGTCCCGGGATTCGCCAATTGCTGATAAAATTCGATCATCAATGTGGCTGTCGATTCGTCGCTCACTTTCCATAATGTTGCTAGGGTACTCCGCGCCCCCGCACGTACCGCTACTCCTGCTAACCCTAATACTGCTCTGTCGTCCCCCTGGGCTGTTTCGCAGGCACTCAATACTAGCAGTTCTATTGGTACAGATGCTTGTTCCCCTCGGCGGCGCAGGAAATTGTCTAACTCCTTGACATTAATCGGGCGATCGTATGCGAGAATAAAGGTCTCCTCTGCTTGAGAACTGAAGTTCCCGTGGGTGGCAATATGGACAACAGGAAAGGGAGATTCGTTGATTTGACTTTGCAGGGCGGCGCTGGTAAAATTTTGATTGAAGAGTAACTGAGTTGCCTGGATTTGCTGTAAGATTTGCTTTAGTTCTAGCTCGACGTTCGGTAAGGCACGAAAACCGTGGCGGGCTTGTGATAAACCAGCGGTCAGCGCCCCTATTTCTTGCCTGGTCAGGGGTTCTGCTTCAATTAGTTGCAGTCCCGGGACCAGGGCAATGCCGTATTTTTCGATTAAATACTGCTGTCCGTCGTGCAGCACCCCCATGGGTATGTTCCGCAGCAAACCGTCCAGGACAAATACTAGGGTTTCCACTTCATGCTGTTGGAGTTCCGCTGCGATCGGACGAATAATCCAGTCATATAATCGTTGGGAATAAGGTAATATTCGCTGTGGGAATCTGCTCAATCTCTGGTTCCCTACATTTGTCCGCAGTTTACCTAAGGTATCTTCTATTTCCTGTTGGGGAACGGCGGTGCTGTAGTGCCGCAGCTTTCCTCCGGGCAAGGTGACGATCGCATCTATTCTATCTGATAAAATAATCCCATAGATGCTAGCCGCCTTCTTGTCTATTTCATCAATGGACAAGGTTTGGGCGTCCAGGCAAGCTTCCCGGAAGAAGTTATCTAGTTCTGCCAACTGGAGAGACTCGATGACTTGACGTGCTTGCAGCAGGTTTTTCTGAGAAGGTGGGACTCCCTTGTCTATGGTTAAAAGTAACTCAACTAACTCCCGATATACCGGTTCCACGCTTTCGCGAAAGCTAAACCGAATGTCAGGATTATCGGGATTAATGGCCACTAAATCGCTGCGCAAGGACTTGAGAGTTTCATAAGCAGCCTGATAAGCTGCAGTGGCCGCAGACTGTTTTCCTTGGGCTTTCAGGATCCGCCCTAACTGCCATTGCCACCGATAACTGATATCCCCTGCTTGCACCCCTTGCGCTTTCACTAACCCTCGCCTGGTGAGTTCTTCCGCTTCCAACCATCGCCCAGAGTCGGCGTACAATTCCCCTAGCTTACCTAAGGCATAGGATGAGGCCCGATCGTCTTTTAAACTTTCCCCTTGCTGAATGGCGGACGCTAACATTTGGGCAATCTTTCGGTGAGAAGCAAGGTTCTCTCCACCCTGAGTTGCTTGCAAAAGAATTTGGGCTAACTTACTGCGGGCATAAATGCTGCGGCGACTGGCAGGTAACTGGACTAGCTGACTAGAGATCTGGGATAATAATCTGCGGGCTTCGTCAAATTGCTGAGTTTCTACTAACAGGTTGAGCAGATTTAACTGCGCTTCTACTCGCTGTATGGGGACAAGAGAAAGGGTGGCTGCTTCGCGATAGGCGGATAATGCTGCTTGCTGTTGGCCCTGGGCAACTGTGCGATCGCGATTATTCTCTGCCCTTTGTGAGAGTGCCAGGGCCGTATTTCCCATGCTCAAGTAAATAGCAGCCATTGCGGTCGAAGCCTCTAATTCTGCTGCTATAGTTAAACCATCCTGCAACAGTTTCTGGGAATCGGATAACTCGCCCATAACCCGCAAGGCATTGGCCAAACTCAGCAATCCTATTGACTTTACCACAGATGGGGGTTGATTTTGCAGGGATATTTCTACTACTTTTAATGTTTTTTTTGCTTGCCGGTACATTCCCAAAGATTGCAGGGCCTCCGCTTGGTTAATTTGAGCGCCGATAACTCCCTTGATGTCATCTATTTTGCTATAATAGCTAGCTGTTTTTTCCCATGTTTCTAATGCTTGATCTGGTTTTCCCCGTGCCAATTCCAGATAGCCTTTGGCGTTGAGGACGGCGGCCATAATCTTTGGGTAGATGGCTGCTTGCCGATACTTTCTCCCCTGTAATAATGATAGACTCTTTTCAATCGCAGATTCGGCCTGCTGCCACTGTCCCAATTCTTGATATGCTAAGGAGAGATAGCCGAGGGTTAAGGCCAGATGTAACCCGTCACCTTTTGCTTCTAGGGTACTGGCGGTCTGTTCCCAAATTCCTGCCGCTGCGGAAAACCTTTGGGCGTCAAATAATTGCTTGCCTTGCTTTAACAGGACAATATCTGTAGGGTGGGCATCGCCCACCATTCCTGGGTGTGGTATTGGCCTCGGGGCAGGTAGCGCTTGGGCCGGTAAGGCATTGCTTATCAGCACAATAGATAGAATTTGTAACCACAATTTCATCGGAAATTCCCCCATCTTAATTTTCGATCGTTCACCATTCTCTATTTTCTCGATTTGTCTCATAGCCCGCCGGGGGTTCAAACCCCCGGCTAATAGCTGAAGTCGGTTGAAAACCGACTAAAAACATTATCATTTTATCCCTCGTTCCCAGGGTCTCCCTGGGAACGAACCTTCTAAGGCTCTGCCTCTTGTGATCTGCCTGGGGACTCCTGGGAGTTCGCGCGATCGGGGTCTCCCCGGTCACGAGGTAAATAGTTGGTTAAGAAGTTCCTCACGAGTTAAACCAACGTGATTCTCTATTTCACGTAAAATTGCGCGTAGCCAACCTTAATTGGGCTATGATTGGGAATGGTAATATGGTGCTCTCCATTCTCTTGAGTTGTTAATCTAATATGACTTCCGGTTTGGCGATCTACAACGTAGCCTATTTTTTTCAAAGCTTTGGATAAAGCTTCACCGGATAATTCTCTGGGCAACTTCATGAAGCTATTACCTCATCATGTACGATATGTAAACGAATAATTTTGGGACGGGTAGCTTCATCATGGTAATGACAATGAATTGCATCTTTCACCATTTCTTTGAGTTCGGGAATGCTGTCAGCTTGAGTAAAGATAGATTCACCTATCGCCCTGGCAACATATCCGCCTTCGGGATCGTTTTCGACTAAAAAAATAATTTCTGTCATGTTGTTTTATCCTTGGGATATGCGATTCTGAAACATGCACGAATACCAGTTTTCGCTCCGGGGCCGAGAAACCAGGTTTCTCGGAAAAACCGGGCTTCTCAATTCACTGTTCCCTGTCGCCCAGTATTATTTGACATGTTGGATGCTGCATGACTGGACCTACTGGGGTCATCTTTACAGGATAAGCTGTCAGCACTACTGTACCATCGGGCAGCCGCACCCAACCTTGGACTTGCCTAATTTCATCTCCTGCCAGTTCTGTTACCCCTGAGTCCGACTCTGAGGTTTCCTGGTTTGCGGGCGCGGAATGTCCAGTTTCTGAATTCTCCTCCAGAAGGTACCGCCAATCTAGCCATATTACTTTACCTGGCAACATTTCAAAAGGATGTGGCGGTATGCCTCCCCGTCCCGTGATGATAAATTCCGATCCTCGGTACTCTTCGCATCCTTTGGAAATTAGCGAAGAGGCATCTACCGGTGTTTCTGCTAGTGAGATTAATCCCCGTGCTGGATCTTCTTGGGTTTGGATTTCTACTATACCATCTACCCCCCGTTCAGATGTCGCAGTTATCTCACTTTCGTTGTCGGTAAACACTCCCGACGCCGTAATGGAGATATTACCGCCCCGGCCATCGATAGCATTGGCGCTGATGTCGCTATCATCCCTGGCCACGAGATTTTCTGTGGAAATAGTGATATTTCCTCCCGTGGCAGTTCCCGTGGCATTAGTCGTTATCTCACTATTGTTTCGCAGTACGACAGTTGGAGCATCAATAGTAATATTTCCTTGGTCTCCGGAGGCAGTTTCGGCGCTGAGGCTGCCATTATTTAACTGGATATCATCAGCTCTCAGGTTTAACGATCCGGCAATTCCTTCTTCACTGCTAACGGTGACATCGGACCCGCCTGTTACTCGCAATTGGTTAGTGGCAATACTTATACTACCAGCGGTTCCGGTAGCGGTTGCTTCCGAAGCAATCTTGCTGTTACTGTCGAGGGTCACTTCGGAAGCAACATCTATATTTAACTGGCCCCCTATACCCGAGTCGGTCGTAGCTGTAATCAAGGAATTGTTTTGTAGAGAGAGCGAGTCTGCAATATCTAGATCTATTTTACCATTGGCACCCGATTCATTTTGAGCGCCGAGTAAACCATCATCTAAAAAGACATTTGTTGCCGTGACTTCTAAGTTTCCTGCTTGCACGTCGCCCGTGCTTCTGACGGCTACTTCAGCGAGTTCGCCGACAAACAGTTGCTCTGTATTAATCCTCAGGAAACCAGCTTCCCCTCTGCCCTCAGAAACAGCAAACAAGCCGCTAGGAAAAGTATTAACTATACCAATCAGTTCCACTTGCTCGCTAGCAGTAACAATCAGGTCTCCCGCATTTCCCGAGCCAAACGTACTAGCTGATATTTGTGCCCCATCGCGCACTGTCAGACGTTCAGCTTCTATTTTCAAATCGCCTCCATCCCCAGTAGCTTCTGAATTTACTTGGGTAAACAATCCGCCGACAGATAGACCGTCAAATGCGCTGCCTGTCAATTCCACCTCTCCCGCAGTCACTGTAAGGTTTCCAGCCTTTCCAGAACTAAACGTGCTCGTTGATATGCGTGCCCCATCTTGCACCAAAAGACGTCCTGTTTCTATCCTCACACTCCCCCCCTTTCCGGTGGCAGGTGGTAGAACTGCTGTACTTAACGCACTCACCCAACCGCCAGTAGATTGCCCAATCAGTTTGACTTCCTCTCTCGCAGTAACGCTAATATTTCCAGCATTTCCAGAACCCAAGGTACTCGCATCTATAGATCCTCCATCACTCACGAAAAGGCGTTCAGTTTCTATCCTTACCTCGCCTCCATCCCCGGTAGCATCTAGTATGACGTCAGCAAACAAGCTGCTCCTCCACTTACCGTCCGCAGAAGTGCCACTCACTTCTACGTTCTCTCTAGCAGTAACAATCAGGTCTCCCGCATCTCCCGAGCCAAACGCTCTAGCTGATATCTGTCCCCCATCGCGCACAAAAAGGCGTCCAGTTTCTATCCTCACCTCGCCCCCATCCCCGGTAGCATCTAGACCGCCGTCGGCAAACAAGCTGCTCCTCCACTCACCGTCCGCAGAAGTGCCACTCACTTCTACGTTCTCCCTAGCAGTAACAATCAGGTCTCCCGCATCTCCCGAACCAAACGTTCTAACTGATATTTGTGCCCCATCGCGCACAAAAAGGCGTCCAGTTTCTATCCTCACCTCGTCCCCATCCCCGGTAGCATCTGGACCGACGTTAGCAGACAAGCTGCTCCTCCACTCACCGTCTGCGGAAGTGCCATTCACTTCTACCACAGTTGCCGCGATCGCCGTAATATCTCCCGCCTTTCCCGAACCCCAGGTCCCCGTATTTATCAGTGCTCCATCACTGACTGTCAAGCGTTCAGTTTCTATCCTCACCTCGCCCCCATCCCCGGTGGCATCTGGTTTGACGTTAGCAAACAAGCTGCTCCTCCACTCACCGTTCGCAGAAGTGCCACTCACTTCTACCGCAGTTGCCGCGATCGCGGTAATATCACCTGCCTTTCCTTCACCAAAGGTACTAGCATTTATCTGGGCCCCATCACGCACCGAAAGACGTTCAGTTTCTATCCTCACATCGCCCCCATCTCCGGTAGCATCTGGACCGACTGAAGTGAACAAGCTGCTTGTCCACTGCTCGTCAGCAGAAGTGCCACTCACGTCTACCGCAGTTGTCGCTATCGCAGTAATATCTCCCGCCTTCCCTTCCCCAAATGTCATCGTATTTATCTGGGCCCCATTACGCACAAAAAGGCGATCGCTTTCGATGCGCACATTACCTCCATCCCCGATAGCATCTGGACCGACTACAGCAGACAACTTGCTCTGATTTTGACCGTCAGCGGAGGTGCCACTTACTTCTACCACAGTTGCGGCGATCGCGGTAATATCTCCCGCCTTCCCTTCCCCAAATGTCGTCGTATTTATCTCTGCTCCATTACACACCGTTAGGCGATCGGTCTCTACAAGCACATTACCTCCATCTCCGGTAGTAGCACGAGCAAACAAACCGCTATCGACCGAACCGTTTGTCGCGCCCATTAATTCGACAGCCGTTGGTGCGATAATGGTAATATCTCCCGCATTTCCCGGACCCTCGGCATTGGTCACTATCTGCCCTCCGTCCCGCACCGTCAGACGATCGGTCTCTACAAGCACCGAACCTCCATCTCCTGTTGCTAAGAAATTGACTTCCGCCGATATTTCACTTTCCTGCTGGCCGTCAACTGATGTGCCACTCACTTCCACCGCCTCCCTAGAGCGCACGATAATATCTCCTACATTCGCTTCCCCCACCGCTTGTGATGATAATCTGGCGCCGCCGCTAACCGTCAGGCGATCGCTTTCGAGCGTCAAATTACTCCCCCCACCCGTACTATCGCCAACATTAGATACTCCCAAGCTACTAATAGACGAACCATCAGCGGAAGTCCCGCTTAACGACACCTCACTGGAGCGCAGCATTAAATCTCCAGCTTTACCCAAGCCCAGCATATCTAATGATACCATGGCCCCGTCGCCGATTGTCAGGCGATCGCTTTCGATCGTCAAATCACCCCCCCTACCCCTACTATCGCTAGCATTAAATACGCGCAACCTACTAACAGAGGAGCCATCAGCGGAAGTCCCGCTTAACGACACCGCCTCGCTAGCACTTACCATCAAGTCTCCGACTTTGCCCGCACCCAATGAATTCGTACTTATCCAGGCACCGTCCCGCACCGTCACAGATCCAGTAGAAATGGTTAAATTGCCCCCATCCCCGGTGGCATCCGGTCCGACGTCAGCACTCAACATACTTTGCTGACCATCAGCGGAAGTACCGATCGCTTCTACTACGGCGGCGTCGAAGTCTGTCAATGCTTGCACCGTCAGGTCTCCACCCTTGCCTTCGCCAAAGGTAAGTGTAAATACCTGTGCCCCATCGCCGATTGTCAGGCGATCGGTCAAGAGCGTCAAATTGCCCCCATCTGTACTATCGCTAAGGGTGAGTAAGCTACTAACAGAGAAGCCATCAGCGGAAGTGCCGCTTAACGACACTTCACTAGAACGTACCATCAAGTCTCCAGCTTTACCCGAGCCTAATGAACTCGTATCTATCCACGCACCGTCGCGCACCGTCAGGGATCCGGTAGAAATGGTTAAATTGCCCCCATCCCCGGTGGCATCCAGTCCGACGTCAGCACTCAACATACTTTGCTGACCATCAGCGGAAGTACCGATCGCTTCTACTACGGCGGCGTCGAAGTCTGTCAATGCTTGCACCGTCAGGTCTCCACCCTTGCCAGGGCCGATCGTATTTGTGAATACCTGTGCCCCATCGCCGATCGTTAGCCGTTCTGTACAGATAGTCAAATCTCCGCCATTCCCCTCGGATGTTAGGGAACCCAAAGAGCTGAAACTGCCCGACAGTGAGGTTCCCCTCACTTCTACCTCCGTGGCGTTGACTGTCAAGTCTCCACCATTCCCAGCACCAAGGGTAGTTACTAATACCCCTGCCCCATTGCCGATCGTTAGCCGTTCTGTTTCTATGGTTAAATTGCCCCCATTCCCAGTAGCTTCCTCTCCTATTACACTTGTGGCCAAACCGCTAGTAGGCTGACCTACCTCCAACGGACCAATTGCCTCTACTGAGGTTGCATCTATGTAAATATTTCCGCCATTCCCAGCGCCCGAGGTTGCAACTACTACGTTCCCACTCAGACTCAGGCGGTTGGCTTCTATCCTCAGGTCGCCTCCCTGGGTTCCAGCTACTGTAGTACCACTCCTGCTGTCGATGGTGCCCTCGACAATAGAGATATCTGCTGCGCTGACCAGATCGATTTTACCTCCCAATTGACCGGAAGTTATGATGCCAGAACCGGGGTTCAAAGTAATATTTCCTCCCGCCCCTAGACTCACCTCCCCACCATTACCAGAAACACCAGAGGTATCAATTACCTCGTTGAGAACGATATCGCCAGCAGCGTCAATTCTTATTTCTCCCCCGCCACCGGAAAGAGATGCTGCATTCAGGTTACCTGCGGTAATCTTACCATTTGTTGCAGTCAAGCCGATCGCCCCGCTATTGCTCGGAACTGTATTATCAATAACTTCTGCAAAAGTAGCTGATGGCCCAGAAACTCCTGTGAGAGTAATAGTATAGTCTCCCAGATCGGATCCTAGTACATTCTCCCAGCCAACTAGCGGTAACGCACCCCCCGCACCTGTTGGTTCTAATACGCTGTCAAAATTGCCTCTCATAATTTCTCCCGACTCGCTGATGGGGTTAACGCCATATACGTTAATTCCCAGATAATATATTCCCGGTGCGGTTGGAGTCAGAGGATCTCCCGCTGGCAGGGTTGATTGAGCGCAATTGCATGCCTCTCTGTTATCATCGTTTCCATAGACCCCCAACCCGGAGCGATCGAACAGGAATAACTGCGTGTCTACATTACTCCCATCAATGGTCGTAGCGCTAAAGGTTCCCTCTCCTGTTAAGTATATTTGGTACAGGTCAACATCCGAAGCAGTTGATAAGTTTCCAGATATATTTTCTAACCGTTCTCCGGGTCTGGTACTGACTACCGCTGCCGTAGTGAGCAATTCTCCCGCCCCATCAGGTGCTGATAACGATGTATCGATATTCCCCAAAGTTAAACTTGCACCAGTAATGGCAATATTCCGACCATTAGTATTAATAGTATCCGCCTGGTCTTCCATGGAGAAGTCTCCCGCACCATCTCTATCGGCATCGGCGATGAATGTTATGTCTCCCGTTCCCCTTGCTAAGGAAAGAGAATTATCCTCCAAATCTGCTACCGTAATATCATTTGTCGCCTGCAATATTACATTAGCATCCCCCGATAACCCCTCCAACTGCGACTCATATAAAGTCACGTCTTCTCCTGAAGTTCCGTTGAAAATATCTTCCGCGATACTTTCAGCATCTTCTACTTCCATAAATGGGGAACCGTTGGCAATAATAATATTCCTCGGGTCTAGCAGTAAAGTCCCGGGGTTACCCAGGGCCGCCGTTGTATCCACATCCCCGCGAAAAATGAGTTTTTCGCCTCCCGAAACTTCCACAAACCCCCCATCTCCCCCATCCAGGCCACCACGGGCGCTAATATCCCCATAGAAACCTGTCACTTCCGAAGCCCAGACTATGACATTCCCGCCATCTCCTGTCGAAGCGGCATCTGCTGAAATAGTTACATCCGGTCCGATATAAGTCCTCCCTGCTGTCCGCATATTCCCCCGTCCCTGAAGGAAACCCCCGATGAAAACATTACCGCCCCCCGTGGGAGAAGATACATCTATGCTGGCATCATCTAATAAACCGATCCGTTCTCCCAGCACCATAACCGTTCCCCCTGGTGCCGTCAGACTGCCACTATTTCTTACCTCCCCGCCATGCAGCACCAAAGTTGAACCGGTTCCTACTGCTAAGTTACCCCGGTTATTCAGTCTCGCCATATGGTTCGCCAGCGCGTTATGGAATAATGCCTCAGGTTGCACGTGCAGTAACTTCGATGGATCCAAGTCTGTGGCGCTGAACAGTCCATTTTCTCCTAGTTTTATGCCATCACCTGTGGTGGCGAAGAAGGAACCGCTGATATCTAACCTGGCAGAACGACCGAATACTATCCCCGCAGGGTTGATGAGAAATAGGTTGGCATCTCCCAATATTCCCAAGGTGCCCATTATATTGCTCTGGTTTCCACCGGTTACCCGCGTTAATATATTTTGGATAGCAGGGGGGTTGGCGAAATAGACGCTGCGACCCACATCCACGTTAAATTCCCCAAAGCTGTGGAACAGGTTACTTCCCCGGACTGCGCCGCCGTCTATCCTGTCTGTGCTTTGGTTTACTGGAGTTACGACTGAACTTTCGGCCCCTAAGCTGCTGTCTGGTGTCAACTGTGCCCATCCTGGCGCTACCGGTGCGATCGCCAATGGGAATGTCGCGATATAAAGAAATGAAGTCAGTTTCATCATCGCCTTTTTCCTCGCCGTTTGGTGCTGTAGCTTTACTCCCAAGGGCCGAACTGGCTCGGATGCATTTCATTTTTGCCAAAACACGCTCGCTCCCAGGCTGAAACCCTTATTCTCTCGTTACCTGAGTTATCTCTTTACTTTTCTGGGATGCACCCGCTAGCTTGCGGTCCTTTTTTTATCTTATCGCAGGATGTTCCCGGACGATCGCTGTTTGGATGATTTTTTTGTTAATTTTTGTTACTATCTGACCTCCTCCACCATTGGCGGGGTGTGGTCAAAACTTGTTGGTTGTTGTTGGCCACACCCGCTAATGGTGGGCGGTGCCCACCCTACTAATACTCGCTCCCGACAACCTATATCTTTAACCGGGAAGTATTGGGGCGGCAGGAAGCTTTGCGGACTCGCTATTTTACAGCCAATTTCCCACCATGACGTAGGGGGCCCAATAATAAGGACTTGCAAACTTCTGCTGCTTTAATAAACTAACTTGAGCCCGTCGGAGGGCTTCAGCTTTGCTCGTCCCGGGTTTCGCTAATTCCTGATAAAATTCGATCATCAATGTCGCTGTCGATTCGTCGCTCACTTTCCATAATGTTGCTAGGGTACTCCGCGCCCCCGCACGTACCGCTACCCCTGCTAACCCTAATGCTGCCCGTTCGTCCCCTTTTGCCGTCTCGCAGGCACTGAATACTAGCAACTCTATTGGTTGGGAACTTTGTTCTCCTCGCCGGCGCAGGAAAATGTCTAACTCCTTGACATCGATCGGGCGATCGTATGCGAGAATAAAGGTATCTTCGGCTTGAGAACTGAACTGACCGTGGGTAGCAATATGGACGACGGGAAAGGGAGATTCGTTAATTTGACTTTGCAGGGCGGCACTCGTAAAATCTTGATTTAAGAGTAACTGAGTTGCCTGAATTTGCTGTAAGATTTGGTTTAATTCTACCTCAACGTTTGGTAAGGGGGAAAAATTATGGCGGGCTTCTGATAAGCCTGCGCTCAGGACTCCTATTTGTTGCCTGGTCAGGGGTTGGGCTTCAATTAGTTGCAGTCCCGGGACCAGGGCAATGCCGTATTTTTCGATTAAATACTGCTGTCCGTCGTGCAGCACCGCCATGGGAATGTTCCGCAGCAAACCGTCCAGGACAAATACTAAGGTTTTTACCTCTTGCTGTTGTAGTTCTGCTTCGATCGGACGAATAACCCAGTCATATACTTGTTGAGAAAGAGGCAATATTCGCCGATTGAATCTGATGAATCTCCGGTTTCCTAAATTTTGCCGCAGTTTGCGTAAGGTGTCTTCTACTTCCCGTTTCGGAACGGCAGTGCTGTAGTGCCGCAGCTTTCCTCCCGGCAAGGTGACGATCGCATCTACGCGGTCTGATAAAATAATCCCATAGATGCTAGCAGCCTGGGGGTCAATTTCATCAATGGACAGGGTTTGGGCATCCAAGCAAGCTTCCCGGAAGAAGTTATCTAGTTCTGCCAACTGCAAAGACTCGATAACTTGACGGGCTTGCAGGAGATTTTTCTGAGAAGGTTGGACTCCCTTGTCTGTGGTTAACAGCAACTCTACGAACTCCCGATATACGGGTTCCACGCTTTCGCGAAAGCTAAACTGAAAGTCAGGATTATCGGGATTAATAGCTACTAAATCCGTGCGCAAGGACTTGAGATTTTCGTAAGCTATCTGATAAGCTGCGGTGGCCTCAGAATCTTTTCCTTGGGCTTTCAGGATCCTTCCTAACTGCCATTGCCACCGATAGCTGATATCCGCTGCTTGGATAGTTTGGGCTTTCCCTAAACCTTGCTTGGTCAGTTCTTCTGCTTCCGACCATCGCCCAGCAGAGGCGTACAATTCCCCTAGCTTTCCTAAAGCATAGGATGATGCCCGATCGTCTTTTAAACTTTCCCCTTGTTTGATGGCCGAGGCTAACAACTGAGCAATCTTTCCCTGAGAAGCAAGGTTTTCAACGCCCTTCGACTGAGTTGTTTGCCAAAGAATTTCGGCAAACTTGCTGCGGGCATAAATGCTGCGGCGACTTGCAGGTAACTGCAATAGCTGACTTTCGATCTCGGATAATAATTCCTTCCCTTGACCCAATTCCCGGGTTTCTACTAATAGGTCGAGCAAGTTTAATTGCGCTTCTACTCGCTGTATGCTGACCTGGGAGAGATTCCCTGCTTGCTGATAGGCTGATAATGCTGCTTGCCGTTGGGCCTGGGCCTGTTTGCGATCGCCATCGTTTTCTGCCCTTTGGGAGAGGGCCAGGGCCGTATTCCCCATGCTCAAGTAAACCGTAGCAGTGGCTGTTGGCACTTCCAATTCTTCTGCTATAGTTAAACTCTGCTGCAACAGTTTCTGGGATTCCTCCAACTCCCCGATCGCGCGCAAGGCATTGGACAAACTCAGCAATCCCATTAACTTTACCATAGATGGGGGTTGATTTTCCAGGGATATTTCTACTGCTTTTAGGGTCTTTTTTGCTTTTAGGTACATCCCCAAAGCTTGCAGGGCCTGGGCTTGGTTAATCTGAGTGCCGATAACTCCCTGCATGTCCCCTGCTTGGCGGTAATAGCTAGCCGTTTTGGCCCATGTTTCTACCGCCTTTGCCGATTTTCCCAGTCCTAATTCTAGATTGCCTTTAGCATTGAGGACGGTGGCCATAATCTGGGGAGATTTTTTCTCCTGTAATAATGATAGACTATTGGCGATCGCCGATTCCGCTTCCTGCCACCGTCCCAATTTTTGATAAGCTAAGGAGAGATAGCTTCCGGTTAATGCTTGATTTAACCCGTCACCTTTGGCTTCTAGGCTACTGGCGGCCCGTTCCCAAACCCGCGCAGCTTCCGAAAACCTTTGGGCATCAAATGATTGCTTGCCTTGCTTTAACAGGGCAATATCTGTAGATTGCACGGTAGGGTGGGCATCGCCCACCGTTCCTGGGTGTGGTATTGGCCTCGGGGCCTGCTGGGCTTGGGCCGGTAAGGCATTGCTTATCAGCACAATAGATAGAATTTGTAACCACAATAACATTGATAAAGTCCCCCATTATAATTTTAGATCGTTCGCCATTTCCCTCGTTCCCAGGGTCTCCCTGGGAACGAACCCTCTGAGGCTCTGCCTCTTGTGCCATATTAATTTTAGATTATTTTGTTTCCCTCCTCGCGTCCCGGGGCGATCGGGCGGGGGTTGAGAAACCGGGTTTCTTTGACTTTTCCTGCCGCTAGTAGCATAAATTATCACAGAAACCCGGTTTCTTGTCTCCTCGCATACGGGGGCGATCGCGGTTGGTGCTAGAAACCGGGTTTCTTTTACCGTAACTGCCGCTAGTAGCATAAATTTTCACAGAAACCCGGTTTCTTGTCTCTTCGCAGACGGGGCCGATCGCCCCCTGCATCATCAACCTAGTTTCGCCCATCACTGTTCCCTGTCACCCAGAATTATCTGACATCCTGGATGCTGCATAACTGGACCTGCTGGGGTCATCTTTACAGGATAAGCTGTCAATACTACTGTACCATCTGGCAACTGCAACCAACCTTGTGCTTGCCGTATTTCATCATCTTCTTCGGGGGTTACCACCGACTCGACCGGAGATGTTTCGTCGGGGACAGAGTACCCGAGAGACGAATTCTCATCCGTTAGGGCCCGCCAATCTAGCCATATTACTTCACCTGGTAGAGTCTCAAAAGGATGTGGCGGTATCCCTCCCCGTCCCGTGATGATAAATTCCGAACCTCGGTACTCTTCACATCCTTTTGATATCAGGGAAGAGGCATCTACTGGCGAGTCAG
>JBFRWI010000022.1:0-4573 GCA_051439505.1 Hormoscilla sp.
CCGAGAGGTTTTGGACCTCAACCGAGAGGTTTTGGACCTCAACCGAGAGGTTTTAAACCTCAACCGAGAGGTTTTAAACCCCAGGGTCGAGGTTTAAAACCCCAACTGAGAAGCATTTGGGCGACAATATAAGTCATAGATAGACAAATCTCCTGTCCAAAGGCTTCTCCCGTGCGAAAGCGAGATGCACCCTAGGGGGCGGGAGATTGCTTCGGGATTGCTTCGGGGGGGGGTTAATCGCGTCCTACCCCCACGCTGCGCGAAAAATCGCTCCGGACAACCTATAGGGTGTGGTCAAAACCCGTGTTTCTGCGAAAAGTTCGTCCGACCGATCGCTTGGGGGCGCTTTTACCGGGTTTCTTGGGAGTCTGACTATCAACTACTTGCTCCGACACCCCAACCTATATAATGCAAAACCTACGAAGTATTGAGTGTATGATAATGGAGGTACCCACAGATCTATGAAAAAAAGCTTTTACCTGGGAATCGCTCTGTTTGCCATCTGTTTGATGATTTCCTTTTATCCCGCAATGCTGCCCCCAAATTTACCGCCAACTGCCGTGCGGACTTTGGGAGTGACTCTATTAATAGCAGTTTTTTGGTTTGCTGAAACTATCCCCCTACCCGCCACTGCGATTATTCCCTTAGGTATGTTCCCCTTTTTGGGTATTCTACCTGCCGATCGGGTGGCATCGGCCTACGGTTCTGATGTAGTCTTGCTGTTTATGAGCGGTTTCTTTATTGCTACGGCGATCGAGCGATGGCAGTTGCATCGGCGCATTGCTCTCCATATTATTAAATTGGTGGGTACGGAACCGAGACGGTTAGTTTTAGGGTTTATGCTAGCAACAGCGATGTTGTCCATGTGGATTTCTAATACCGCTACGACCCTCATGATGCTCCCGATCGCCCTTGCCACTATTACCAATATTACCCGAAATCATGCCGACTCTGAGAAATCTTTGGGGACGATGCTGATGCTGTCCATTGCCTACAGTGCTAATATTGGCGGTATTGGCACTCCCATAGGCACTCCTGGCAATTTAATCTTTCTGGCAGAAATGCAAGAGATGTTTCCCGACCTGCCCCATCTGACATTTGGGCAATGGATGCTGGTCGGAGTTCCCTCAGTTTTTATCTTTATTTTCCTGACTTGGTGGTATATAACCCAAGTGCAGATGTCCCCAGACTTGTCAATCTCAATAGAAGCAGATATAATCGAAAAAGAATTGCGTGCATTGGGACCGATGTCTCGGGGAGAAAAATATGTTGCCCTGCTATTCGCCCTGACAGTATTTTTGTGGATTTTTCGCGCCGATATCCCGATCGGAACCTTTACCTTGACTGGGTGGGCAAGTTATCTGGGGGTGGGGGAATTTGTGAAAGATTCATCCGTCGCCGCCGCCATCGCTGTCATCATGTTTTGCCTGCCAGTACGAGGAAATAATGGGGAAAATACTTATCTCTTGGACTGGACAACTGCGGCGAAAATTCCCTGGGGAATATTGCTGATCCTTGGGGGCGGAATTGCTATTTCCCAAGGGTTTGCTACCTCGGGATTATCGGCATTCCTAGTTGATAACTTTACCAGATTTTTACCGAAGCTGCCGCTAATAGCGATCGTCTTTTCGATCTGCCTGTTTATGACCTTTTTGACAGAATTTATTTCCAATACAGCAATTACTACCCTGATGATGCCAATTTTAGCAGCTACGGCAGTAATTGTCAATATTAATCCAGCTCTGATTATGTGGCCAGCGGCATTTTCGGCTTCCTTTGCTTTTATGCTGCCAGCAGCAACGGCACCCAATGCGATCGTTTACTCCCAGGAGTATTTCTCGACTGCTACCATGGCAAAGACGGGATTGGTGTTGAATATTATCGGGGTGATTCTCGTGAGTTTGATAATGTATTTTGTGGCCATACCTTTGTTGAGTTGAAAGGCGGGCCAGGAGACTCATCGGCAACCTCTAAATTCTGTACCGACTGGGCCCGATCGAGCAAAAACTGAATCAGATTCCGATCGGTTGTTTGGATGCCAAACTCGCGCTTATCGCTAGGGCCGGAAGTTAAAAAGTTATGGGAACCGATCATAGCTATCCGTTCATCTTGTACCAGAAACTTTTCATGAGTCCCTACTAGCTTTAGTTGCAATTGCTGGCCAAACTGCTGTTCCAGATTAGTCAACTCTCTGATGGCATCGTATTTCCAGGCGTCCTTACCTACTAATTCCAGCAGGGTCCAGCGATTGACCCGATCGCCCGAATTTTGCAGCTTGACAATATCTTCCTGATAACCATAAATTAAATCTATCTTTACTCCCTGTTCTAGCAATCTTTGCAATTCTTGATAAATCCTGTACTTATTAAACACGTACCAATTTAGCCACGGACAAACCAAGATCATCTGCCGCCGAACTTCTCCGAGAGATTGTTTTAAGACTCGATGACTTTCATGGCGATCGGACAGGGGTATATATTCAGGTCTGGTTTTTTGCAGCACCGTTTTTAACCACAGTTGCGTGGGTTGATCTACCGAAGATGCTGATAGTTCTTCTAAAAACTGCTGCAAAGATTCAATATCACTAGCATGCTGATTGACAATTTGCTCTAGAGAGCTAATTTGGCGTCCGATTCTGACAAAGGCCCTGTTATATTGCTTAACCTTAGAATTCAACTGATTAGAAATCTGAGAGATGGAATCGATTTCAGATCCAATCTTAAAGATATGAGTATTGTGCTGTTCTATGCCTGATGGCCCGGAACTATTCTTACTATTCTTTAGCCCCTTGACTTCCAGATACCGCATCACCTGATTGACCGGTACATACAAGGCAAAAGCCACAAACGCTGGTATCGTCTGGTTGTGGAAAATAAAAAATAATCCCCCAATAACCGGCACATACTCGATCGCCACTCTCAGCCAATTGTTCACAACTACCTCCTCACCGCACTGGCGTTATACGGTGGCGAATCGCAATAACAATTCGCCATCCACCATTATTATCCTAATATTCCCCGTCCATTTTGAGCAAATTCTACCACAGTTTCTTCCGATAACTTGTGGGTAGTCATCTCCTGCAATAAACTCAAGGGAACTGTCAGATGATCCGCCCCTGCTTGCAATGCTGCTACTGCTTCTTCTGGGGATTTAATACTTGCTGCGAGAATTTCTGTTTTGCTATCTTTGAGAACAGTTGCCATGTCCCGCACTAAGGCCAAACCGTCACCCAACAGTCGCGTGGCCCGGTTGACATAGGCGATCGCCTCTTGTGCCCCGGCCTCCTTTGCTACTAGGGCCTGTGCGGGGCTATAAACCGCCGTGACTGCACAGGGAATTTCCGGTGACAGACGGGCCACCGCCTGAAAACCCACGGCAGTTGCCGGAATCTTCAACATGGTTTTCTTCCCGATCAGATGATAAGCTGCCCGCCCTTCTGCTAGCATCTCTTCTAAATCAGAGGCCATGAGTTGATAATAAAGCATACCGGGGCTAATTTCTGCCAACTTTTGTAAGGTTGTTCCCGGGGGAAAATCGCTTTTGGCCAACAGTGTCGGATTTGTGGTAATCCCTTTAATCCATCCCAGTTCTACCGCTGTCTCTGCTTCCCTAACTAAGGCCGAGTCTAAATAAATTGCCATTTGTTTCCTCTCTACTTCCAGACAATAGTTGTTGCTTAAACCCATGGTGGGCGGTGCCCACCCTACGACCGCACCCCGTCTATCTTACCACTACATCACCAAGCTGAATATACCCGGAACGGGATGTATGTGCGCTTTTTGCGGCTATTTCATGTGTCATTGCGAGGGGGGTTTTTTGCAAGATCATCAATACTCACACGGTAAGTCCCCCCGAAGCAATCTCCTACCCGATGCTGCTGGAGATTGCTTCGGGGGGGGTTGACTCATAAAGCATAAGTTAATCCCTTCGTCCCCCCCCCCTCGCAATGACAATTTTTCCTGGTTAAAAAACGCAGTTCATGACCGTTCGCAGTATTTTTTATTTTTCATCGATCGCCCTCTCTTCTTCTTGTCCTATATCTAATCCTCGAACCATAGCGGTTTGCCCAAACCTGGGTGAATTCACCGCCAAAGAGCAGAATTTGAGCAGAATAAAAAACCCATAGCAGGATGATAACGAAAGAACCTGCGGCACCATAGGCAGATCCGACTGTGCTACGACCCAGATATAGGGCGATCGCCCATTTTCCCAGAGTAAACAGCCCTGCCGTGATCGCCGAACCGATCCACACATCACTCCAGGCAATTTTCACATCTGGTAGGAAGCGATAGATCTGAGCAAATAGCAGGGTTACCAACGCGAAAGAGATCGTCAGATCGCCGAGTTGCCAGACAACAGATGGTATAGTTAGCCACTGTTCTAACCAGTTACTAATTCCTGTCAACAGGGCACTGAGTACCAGAGACAGCAGCAATAAAATGCCAATTCCCAGCACCATCAGAAAAGAGAAAAGACGAGTTAAAATAAAGCCAATCACTCCTCCCCGTTGCTGTTCTGGTTCCACTTCCCAGATGATATTCAGTGCTTCTTTTAGCTGGGCAAAGGCCGTCGT
>JBFRWI010000023.1:0-16268 GCA_051439505.1 Hormoscilla sp.
CGGATCCCCCCCAAACCCCCCCTTGCAGAAGGGGGGGCTTCTGGAAGCCCCCCTTTTTAAGGGGGGTTTGGGGGGATCCGGCGACTGGGAGGGTCACCCGAACGATCAACGGGTTTTGACCACACCCTTGTATTTAGGCAAGACGCCTCAGGATAGAGAGAAATTGTCACGATACAGCCAGCAACTGATGGAGTGGGGAGTTGCTGATATCGGACTGTACCCATGTAATGTAGCAGCCGAAAATAATTCAGAATTTATGTTGCGCCTGCACCAACTGACGGACTGGGCCCCCTTCCCTCTCACCGCCCCTGCCCCCTCCAAATCCTGATATCATAGTCCTTGTTGCATCCATTCCAACCACACCCACCACCACTGACAATTGTCTGCCCATCGGGACTAAAGGCGGCGCTCCAAACCTGGTCCGAATGACCAGTGAGGGTACGCAGTAACCTGCCGCTTCCCAGATTCCAAATCTTGATCGTCTTGTCATCACTGCCACTGGCCAACAACTGCCCATCGGGACTAAAGGCGACGCTCCTAACCAAGTCCGAATGACCAGTGAGGGTACGCAGTAACCTGCCGCTTCCCAGATTCCAAATCTTGATGGTCTTGTCTCTACTGCCACTGGCTAACAACTGCCCATCGGGACTAATGGCCACGCTCAAAACATAGCTGGAATGACCAGTGAGGGTACGCAGTAACCTGCCGCTTCCCAGATTCCAAATCTTGATGGTATTGTCATCACTGCCACTGGCTAACAACTGCCCATCGGGACTAATGGCAACGCTCCTAACCCAGTCGGAATGACCAGTGAGGGTACGCAGTAACCTGCCGCTTCCCAGATTCCAAATCTTGATGGTATCGTCCCTACTGCCACTGGCTAACAACTGCCCATCGGGACTAATGGCAACGCTATAAACCAGCCTTGAATGACCAGTGAGGGTGTTAGCTAGAACGTAGTTGGTGGGAGAGGGGTAGACAGTTTGGTTGTCCCCGGAGGGAGTTGAGCGTTCTTCTGCCGGGAGAACTGCCTCTTCCCAGCTTTTGTAGGTATTAATTGCAATGCCAAAAAACTCCGTTGCCCCCACATAAGGATCGCGTATAGCGAGTCCATTAATTCCCACTACATTACCTTGTTCATCCAGTATCGGACCGCCACTCATTCCCGGTCTAATAATACTTGTATGGACTAAACTATAGCCTTCCCCAGTCTTGGACTCAGTTGAGGCAATATTGCCATCGCGAAACCGATATTCCCGCCCTCTTTCGTTCGACGGACCTATTGTACGGACCCAACCTGAAACATATATTTTCTTTCCTACAACTAATTGCGATGAATCCCCTAAACTTGCCACGCGGTAACGTCGGGTGCTAGTAAAACGCAAGACTGCTAAGTCTATTCCCCCAGGTTGACACATGTCTTGATTGGCATTAACCCGATAGCGACTGCCCGCGTGAGTAATAATAGTATAGGTTCCTGGAGTTTCGATGACGTGACAGTTGGTCAGGACAGTATAAGTATCGCCTCCTTTGCCCACGATCGCGCCAGAGCCATTTTCCGGTCCATCGATCCGCACAGTAATTTCTTGAGCAATTTTGCCAACTTCCTCGGAGGATAACCCCACAGCGATTTGAGGCTGCACCAGGGCCATAGTAGCCGCCACACCAAGTAAAGCTGCGGGTATTTTATAGGATAGTTTCATAGTTCTGTGAGTCAATCAATACGGAAAACTTCACAAAAACGGTCCGAAGTATTGTTCCTTGCTATTATCTATCTAACGGCAGTATCGCGACCTCATCCCCCGCCGACAATAGTGACAATTTCCAGGCGATCGCCCTCTTGGACTAGGGTCTGGGACCAGAATTGGCGATGCAGAATTTCGCCATTATACTCAACAGCCACCAAGCGAGGATTTAACCCCAATTGCTCTAACAAAGTAGGCAAGGGGGTATGGGGTGGGCAAGTACAAGAATCACCATTTACTTGCAGCGTAATTTGACTAGACATCATTAGGAATCAATCTTGTTGACATATTTAACAGTTTCAATACTCCTCAGTTGAGAGAGGAAATATTGAGTGGCTAAAGTTGGCTCCTCCGCCTGCACGATCGCTCGGACAACAGCGATGCGCTGGGCACCAGCGGACAGCACCTCATTGCAGTTATTCACATCAATGCCCCCGATCGCGAACCAGGGAATCTTAGCATGTTGGGCCGCATGGCGGACATAATCCAAACCAGCAGCAGGTTTATCCGGTTTAGTAGGAGTTCCATAAACTGGTCCTACCCCAATGTAATCAGCCCCTTCCGCGATCGCCCGTTTCATTTCCTCTGGGTTAGTAGTCGATCGACCGATCAATCGTTGGGGACCGAGCAACTGGCGGGCCAAAGCAATAGGAATATCCTGCTGTCCCAGGTGAACGCCATCAGCATCAACAGCCACAGCCAGGTCTACCCGGTCATTAATAATAAATAAAGCCCCATAGCGCGTGCAGAGTTCCCGCAGTTTCCCGGCCCGATCGAGGCGAACAATATCATCTTCAGATTTATCCCGGTACTGTACCAGAGTTAAACCCCCTTGCAGAGCAGCTTCTACAATAGTCAACAGGTTTTCGGTAGCAGAAGTCACCAGATAAAGCTGCGATGCCCACAACTGCTGACGACGCCCATAAGCCAACAAATTACTTTCCAGACTGTAGACTCGATAGCGCATCTGCTTACAGTCCGCTGCCATCTCCGGATTATCCAGCTTGCCATACTCTTCCAACACCCGCAGGGCCTCTTCCACGCGACAAAAGTTTGCCTGCAACAGCTGTCCAATATCGGAACGCCGTTCTTCTCGGGCATGAGTCAATTCAGTACCCGGGTCAGAGGGAGTATCTCGGGCCGATCGAATTTCCTGGCTATGCCACCTAGCAAGTGAGTGCCGCAGTTGCTTGCACTCTTCTGTCAGCTGCTCGTTATTGAGACCAAAGCGACACCATTCTTCTACAATGCGCAAACCTTCGCGGGCGCGGTCTAAGTTAGCATCCAAAATCCGGTAAATAGCCGACTGGGCGAATCTATTTTCCTCATGTTTATCCCCCATCGGAACATCCTCACTTATATTTGCTCGTTATAATAGTCAACTTTTCCGTTACATAAAACTTACCCAAAGCTACCCACAAGTAGACATCTTTGGAACTCACTTCCTGCTTCACCCTGGTAGTGTCGGCACTTACCAGTCCACAGGCTAACACCGTCTAACTAGCGGCTATCTCCAAATTAATGGAGGCATTTAAATCTCTGTCAATTTCCAGACCACAGTTGTCACACCGGAAAACTCTTTCTGATAAAGGCATGGAGTCTTTTTCTGTGTGACATCTAGAGCAGGTCTTGGTTGAGGGATACCATCGGTCAACCACAATTAAGGTCGATCCATACAACTGACACTTGTACTCCAACTGCCGTCTGAACTCATAAAAACCCATGTCTGCAATAGCCTTAGCTAATTTGTGGTTCGCCATCATCCCTGACACATTTAAGTCTTCAATTCCTATTCGACTGTGGTTTTTGGCCAAATAGGTCGTGAGTTTGTGTAATGTGTCTTTACGGATGTTGGCTATTTTTATGTGCAGGCGAGCTATTTTGACTTGAGCTTTTTTCCAATTGGCCGAACCGATCTGCTTATGACGATTTAGCCATTGCAGTCGCGAGATTTTTTTCTCAAAGAAGCGATAACTATACGCACCTTCAAAAACCTCACCAGTTGATAGAACAGCTAGTGATTTTATGCCTAAATCAACCCCGACTACAGAGTGAGGTTTTGGGTAATTGATTGGCTCAACTTCCAGCTTTAAGCTGATAAACCATCGGTCAGCCGTCCTAGATATGGTTACAGACTTGGGACTGGAAGAGACAGGCAATCGCTCATACGTCTTTAGCCAACCAATCTTAGGGACTTTGATTCTGAAGTTGTCAAGCTTGATGGAGCCATCTAGGGTGAAGCTGTCAGCGCGGCCTTTCTTTTTGAACCGAGGTGGTTTGCTCGTCTTTTTGAATGCCCGTTTCCAAGCTTCAGCTAGCTGTTTCAAGGCATATTGCGGAGCACATTTACTTACCTCATAGTACCAGATGTACTCAGGTTTGACTAGAGCTACCAGCCATTTATGCAGATCTATCGCTGTCGGAAATTTTATTTTATCCTCTGGATTGTCCCGATTGTGGTCAAGTATCTGTTTGGTCAAACCCAGTCCCCAATTCCAAGCATGACGAGCTACTCCGCAATGTTTAGCCAAGACCGTTCGCTGTTGGTTGTTCAGTTTTAATTCGGTTTTAAATCCTAAGAGCATACATCCTCATTAACTTCCTCAGAAGAGGATTCTACTAATATCAACTACACCACTATTCTTACCCATTCCTGGAATAATGTCTAAAGGTGTCAAATGATTTTTTACAGCTTATTTCCCCCAGTTCCAAGCATCACGGGCTGTACCAGCGTGTTTGGCTAACGCTGTTCGCTCCTTGTCGTTTAGTTTCAGTTCAGTTTTAAAACCGTATAGCATATATCCTCCACAGCTTTTGCCATACTATCAATCAGCCTCTTGTTTTTGTTATTTGTTAAACCACTACGATTATTACCCAATCCGGTAATAATGTTCAGAGGTGTCCAATGATTTGGTTACAGCTTCTTACCCTAACTTGGGAATTTATTTTATGTTTTAGCCTGCCCGAAATCAAGGGTTAGAAGGAAACCGGGAAGTATGAGTAAAAAATCAACAACTCCCTCAGTCAGGAGGATCCGCGTGAATCATAGACACCAACAAAACCACAATCTGAGTATCACTCGCAGTTGTGCTTGGGCCTCGCTGCTGGCCTTATGCCTGTTACCAGTTGCCCAGGCCCAAGAGGTACCGTTCCGGAAAAATCAGAATACCGGTATAGAGACCAAATACCACCAGAATCAGTTATTTGTCAATCCGGCTACTGGTAATGACAGCACTGGTGATGGCAGCTCAACTACTCCATTGAAAACCATTACTCAAGCATTAAGAATAGCCCAGCCTGACACAGTTATCCAATTGGCCCCAGGCACCTATAGCACCGAGACTGGTGAATTTTTTCCCTTGAACCTCAAACCCGGAGTGACGATGAGGGGCGATCGCCCCACCAAAGGCAAGGATATCATTATCCGGGGAGGCGGATATTACCTGAGTCCCACCTTCGCCCGTCAAAACATTACCATTCTGGGAGCCAACAAAGCCGCGATCGCTGGTGTCACCGTCACAAATCCCCACCCAAGGGGATATGGTCTCTGGATTGAATCAAGCTCAGTTACCGTAACTGACAATACCTTTACTGGCAATACCCATGATGGCATTTCCGTGACTGGCAACAGTGGAGGCGCGATCGCAGGCAACCACTTTGTCCAAAATGGAGCCAATGGCATGACAATCTACGGCATTTCGGGACCAGAGGTGCGGGATAACCACTTTCAACATACCGGGTTTGGCATCAACATTGCTGAGTCCGCTGCGCCAGTGCTGATCGGCAACCGCATCACTGGCAATAAAGACGGCATTCTCGTTCAAGCTCATGCAATACCGGTCTTGCGGAATAATACCATCACCGGGAATAGCCGATATGGGTTAGTGGCGATCGGGCAATCCCAACCCAACTTAGGCACCGCTAATGAGGCGGGAGGCAATATTTTCGATCGCAATGGCGAACTTGACATTAGCGCCAATTCCAGCAATAATATCCCAGCTTTTGGCAATCAATTGAGCGCATCTCGTACCAGCGGACAGATCGACTTTCAAGGAATCACTCAGCTAGTGTCCGCCGTGCCAACTCCTGCATCTGCCCAAGCTACAGCAACACCCTTACCAGAACCCGATCGCCAAGCAGTCCTACCGCCACCCACAGTTCCCCCACCACCACCGCCAGTCACTCAAGCTCAAACTTTGCGCTATCGAGTCGTAGTCGAGGCCGCCACTTCCTGGGAACAAAATCGGGTGCGCGATCGGGTTCCGGATGCCTTCAGAAGTTTTTCCAGGGGCCGACGAGTAATGCAAGTGGGAGCCTTCATCAATTTATCGAAAGCGGAGCAACTCGTGCAACACCTCCAAAATCATGATATTGTAGCCACCATCGAACCCTATTAATCCACCTGGTAATGGGTATCATTTCACAGTGGTCAGTTATACCAGTTAAAAAAACAATGCTACAATTACTCTACCGCATCATTCTCCTAGTCTGTTTTAACCGACTTTAGCTATTAGCCGGGGGTTTTAACCCCCGGCGGGCTAACATCGAAGTGCGGTAATTTTCGCCTAACCACTGACAACTGCTGAAGGTAAGATTCGATCGACCACCCAATCAAAAGTTTGTATCACCCGCCCCAGGGCAAATTCATCCTGCAAACAATTAGACAACTGAAAAGTAGTCAATCTTCTCTCCGTAGGAGATATCGGCAGGGACAGACCAATGGCGCTCAGTTTACTTCTCAGTTCCATCCATTTTTCCTGACCATCAAATTGTCCGAAGGCTGCATAGGTGCTAGAGGATATCTGTAGTCTGCCATTAATACCCACCTGGAACAGCTCAGAAGCCGATCGGGGTTCTGACGACACCCACACAACAAACCCGCCATAGGTGTCTCCTGTACCCCATTGAACTTCCACCAACTGTTTTTTGCTCTGAGCCCATTCATATATCTTTCTGGCTATCTGAGCTTCCTCTGGGCCTTGTCTAACATGATATTCCTGAAAGAATGAGACTTCATCCCAGCGTCTTCTTTCCAGAGTCCCACTGGATTTTTTCTGCTGCGCTTCTGTTGTCTTACCAATCACTCTCGGAACTAGCGTTTTTAGACCCTCCTCACTCACATATTGCTTAATCTCCACCGCTAATACTTCTACCGGGTCCATCTTTTCATTCAGAAACTCCACCACACGCCGCATTTCTGCCACAATCTCATCTGAGACAAACACCAGGCGCATTTTTCCCGCTTGCAGATTAGTTTTCACCTTTTGCCAAAACTTCTCTTCATCGGCATCAACCCCAAGGAATTCCTCAAATACCTGTTCGGGATCTTTATCCTGAGACTTACAATTTGCTTCAAACTGGCTAACTATTGACTCAACTGGCCAGTAAAGAACCATATTTGCAGCATAGTCTAGCATCTGACCGATCGCTTCTCGTCGAACCATGCGCAGGTTGCTGTTTCCCTTAACTTCCACCAGCGTCGGAATTGCATCCTGATCCACAAACAAATGATCCAGCGACCATTGTTCATTGCTATCCTCTTCGGTGGGCAATGTTACTTCTCGCGAGATTAACAACCATCGTCTCGGCGTTGCTCTATCTATCTGGTCTCCTGCCAAGAGGTTAGGATATTTTTCCAGCAGTTCTTGCAGTCTTTCTTCCGATTCATAGGGTTGTTCTGTCATTTCAACTAGCTGGTCGTTATCCTGAATCAGATAAATTCCTCCACCCATCACGCATACCTCTTGTATTTTGCCACCAACGGTCATCAATCTATGCTGCCAGAGAACACTCGCTCAGCAGGGCCAGTCATGTAAACCCTGCCGGCAGTTGCCCATTCTATGGACAGGCAACCGCCGGGGAGTTCAACTTGAGTGCGTCGATCGCATTTTCCCGTCAGCACCCCTGCTACCACTGCCCCACAAGCACCAGTCCCACAGGCCAGAGTAGCACCTGCTCCCCGTTCCCACACCCGCATTTTTACCAGGTTGGAATTTATGACTTGGATAAATTCCGTATTTATACGCTGGGGAAATGCTGGATGATGTTCAAACTGGGGACCAATCCTTTCCAGGTCGATCGCCGCCACATCCTCTACAAAGGTAACACAGTGAGGATTGCCCATGCTCACACAAGTGACTATCCAAGATTGCCCCCCTACTTCTAGGGTCTTTTCGATCGCCTTTTGGTCGGCAGCAGCTAACGTAGTCGGAATTTCACCCGCCAGCAGCTTGGGCATGCCCATATCGACAGTTACTTGACCGGATGCTGTCAGTTGAGGTATCATGACCCCAGCAGGAGTGTGAATCCGGTATTGACTGCGCCCATCCGGTTCTAGATCGGCAATAAACCGGGCTAAACAGCGAATCCCATTGCCACACATTTCCGGTTCCGAACCATCTGAGTTAAAAATCCGCATGCTGTAGTCGGTGTCTGCAAGTCCGGGCAGGGCAAAGATCACCCCGTCTGCCCCAATGCCAAAATGGCGATCGCACAATTTCACTGCTACCGACGGGGTCACCTTGGGTTCCGACGAGGCCCGATTGTCAATCAGAATAAAATCATTGCCCAGTCCGTGATACTTAGTAAACTCAATTGTCATCTAATGTCAATCCTCCTAGTTACTCGGGGGTGATAATGATTAAATGGATAAAGCTTTACAATTATAGCGGCACGTACCTACTACAATTATGTCTGAATTCGATACGGCGATGCCCAGCATTCGTCAAATTCAAAATCTGATTCAAGAAAAAAACGAGGTCGAGCTTAAACTGGTCACCGACGATCTGCTAGTCGGTAAAATTCGCTGGCAGGATCCAGATTGTATCTGCTTGATAGATCATTACGATCAGCCCACCATCGTTTGGCGTCAGGCAGTTGTCTACCTCAAACCCAAAACTTAACGGCCTCAAACCCACCGGTCCATCTGCTAACACTGGCAGCATGGGCAGGTACGGTAGCGTGGGAACTAGCAGATTCCTAAGTCTAGTCTAGCTGCCAGTAGCAACAGAAGCAAAACCGAAAATGACAACTCTGTTTTCAACTAAGCCATTTATGTCGCCCACTGGTGCCAACCGCCTGTTGACAAAAGTTCAGTCTTTGGCCCTGGGTCTTTTGGCTTGGGCCGCCTTGAGCGCACCGGTGGAAGCTTTACAGGTGCGGGTGAGACCAGATAATCCCCGCATCGGGGATACCTTGTCGGTAGTGGTGGAGTTAGATAATCCGGCAGTAGGCGAAAACCCCATAGTAAGAATAGGACAAAAGACCTACCCAACCTTTATGGTAGGACCAAATCGCTTTCGGGCTTTGCTGCCTTCAACCCCCTTAGACCGGCCCGGACGTTGGGTTTTCCAGGTGTTAGGAGAAGGAGATGTCCGTAACATCGCAGTTTGGATGAGCGATCGCACTTTCCCCACCCAAAGCATCTGGCTGCCCCCAGGCAAAGACTCTCTGGAAGGCACCGATTATGAATTCGATCGGGTAGCTGCCTTCAAGGAACTGGTCACCCCGCAAAAATTCTGGGACGGTGCCTTCAAACGGCCTCATCGGGGCCCAGTGACAACGGTTTTCGGAGTCCGCCGGTACTACAACGGGGAATTTGCCTTCAACTATTACCATCGCGGAGTAGATTACGCCGGTGAGACAGGGTCGCCAGTATTGGCACCAGCAGCAGGAAGAGTGGCCTTGGTGGGACTAGAATCACGTGGATTTGAACTCCACGGCAATACAATAGGCATTGACCACGGTCAAGGAGTATTGAGCATCTTTATGCACCTAAATCGGGTTGACGTGAAAGAGGGAGATCTGGTAGCAGCAGGTCAAGTAATCGGTGGTGTGGGTGCAACAGGAGCGTCAACGGGCCCTCATTTGCACTGGGGTCTGTATGTCCACGGAAAGTCAGTAGATCCGGTACCTTGGCGATATCAAGGCTTGGAATAGGTAATGATATAAGCTTGAATGGAGGTGCAGCGGTTTTTGGCAGTTGATGGCGGAGCTGACGCTCGATAATAAAATGAGGCCACCGAGAGTAAAGAGGGGTAATGAGTATCCAAAAAATTGTCGAACAGGCACTAGAGGATGGTTATCTGACGCCAGCAATGGAAGCAGAGGTGGGAAGGATTTGTGACACGGCCTCGGAACTGTCGATCGAAGAATACATGGCGTTGGACAGGTTAATGGGGTCACTTCTGACTGGTGAAGTGGTGGCAGTCCCGCGCAAACAGTTCATTAACGTCATGGAAGAATTGGTGCTGACAGAAGCAATATCACGAGTGGCCGAAATTGAGGCGACCAGTGACTGCACCCTGGACCTGGGAGATATTGCTGCCTATGCTCTCAACCGGCTGCCTCCCCTCTATGCTACAACGGAAGAAGGTGCTAGCTACCAGCGCCAGCGTGCCAAGGAAGAACTCATGAGTTTGATTACGAGGCAAGTAGGTGAGGCGATCGCTCGTTACCTGGATAGACCGGAATTCTTTCCCGAACGCCAAATATTCGGGAAAAGTTCGAGCGATGAAGTCCTCTCACAAGTTAACTCCTTGCTCAAAAGCAACGCCAATAGGTATGAGCAAAAATAGATCGCTTGACTCTCCGATTTGGCCAAGGTATGGTAAAAAGCCCACTTTGGCTTGGGGATGTAGGGAAAATTTGCGCTAAACTGAAGCTGGAATCGTGAATCATGGGCAAGGAACCTGCTTCATAATGGCGGCGTCACCATTATGGGAGTAACAAGCCACCCTCATGAGTCAATCACCTACTGTATCCTGGTCAACGGTGGGGGCAGCAGTCCCCGAAACACCCGTGCAACCCGAAAAACTTTCAAACTACGACTTGATTTTAAGATGTCAGGCCAGCCAAAGGCCCGATAGATTGGCATTTGCTGAATTAGTGCGGCGGTATCAGTCTCATATAGAGCGGGTATTATATAACTTGGCTCCGGATTGGACCGATCGGGCAGACTTGGCTCAAGAAGTGTGGATTAGAGTTTATCGCCATATTAAGCGATTGCAAGATCCCGTCAAGTTTCGCAGCTGGCTGAGCCGAATAGCCACTAACCTGTTTTACGATGAATTGCGCAAACGCAAGCGGATGCGACCGCCGCTATCCCTGGATGCTCCCCGGTTATTAGATGATGGAGAGATGGACTGGGAAATAGCTAGCCCAGATCCAGGACCCGAAGAAAATCTGACAACAACTGAGTTCTACGAACAGCTGCAGGCGGCGATCGCCGAGTTGCCAGAGGCTTTTAGAACCACGATCGTGCTTAGAGAAATCGAAGGTCAAAGCTATGAGGAAATTGCCGAAATAACAGGGGTATCTCTGGGCACAGTGAAATCACGCATTGCTAGGGCTCGTCAGCGCTTGCAACTGCAACTGCAAAAGTATCTTGACAGCAAGTGAGCGGGTAGGGCGGATGGCACAGATAATCAGTGAAGCTTCTTCATTAACCGAAATACCCTCATAACTGTTATATGATATTTGGCTATTGGGGTAAACTAACTACAGTTGGTTTCGGCTTTAGTAGAGGTGCTCCCTATTTGTAAAGAAGGTGGAGACTAGAAAATGAATAACATAGATCCTTTGACGATCAAACGCGATCGCTTTGAGTTAATCAGCGCCTACTTAGATGGTGAAGTGACCGCTGACGAGCGCAGACAAGTAGAAGCATGGCTAGATAACGAGCCGGAAGTGCAAGCTCTGTATGAACGGTTGTTGAAACTTCACCAAGGATGGGACATGATGCCTGTACCACCGGCAACAGTGTCAGTGGAAGAGACGATAGATGCGGTATTCTCGCGCTTGGACAAGAAGGAAAAGCCTCGGCTGATTGTATTATGGGGTGGTGCTAGCGCGATCGCTGCTATGTTCGTTGCCGCGATATCGAGCCTATTCTTCAGTGGTGACAGGCTCCAGTTCGTGGAACAGAAGGTATCTCCTCCAATCACATCTCCATCAAATGCAGCTGTCGCCCCGATGAGAATGGCTTTGGATCAACCGGTGGTGAACATTCCCAAAAAACCAGTAACAGCTCCCTAAACTCTGCTGTAAATACTACTGTCGAGTCATGAAGTAGGCCCCAGGCCAACCCTAAAGGAAGGCCGTCAGATTGGAAAACTGCGATTTTCAGTCGGTTATATAGATTAACTGTTGATGGGCGATCGTCACCGCGATAACCTTCCAACTTGTTGAGGGTAGTTGGATCGTTAAAGGTGAGTAAAAAGCCTCCGACAGGTTGCTTTCCAGGAGTCATGGCAGGGATAGCCCATGGGCAAGGTATAGAGTTGGCCCCGGAGCGATCGCCCTGATAGATGCTATTACGTTGCTAGCACAAAGAATCTTAATCCCCCCATTCAAGAAGCTAAAACCAATTTTGAATTTTGAGTTTGAGCGACAGAGATTATAAGATAAAAGAATAATTATGTCAAGAATATATGAGGGATGCTCTTCGCTGCCGGGATGAACGGCCCCTATGAACCAGTATCAGAAAGCCGTATCAGAGACTGCACTTAAGTGTCTCGGGGTACGTCCACCGGCTGAACGCCGGTCACTGTTCGCCGATCGCTGACCGTAGGGCATTGGGCGAACCGGTAATCTGTATTTTATGATAATTAGGCTCTGACCGCAAAAGCGCGGCTTTTCTGGAGGCCACAGCATGACTGTCGCCCCTAATGGCGCATATGTGGTGTGGGCAGTTAAAATCAGCAAACAGTCGGCAGTAGCGGCGGTGGGTGTAACTTGATGCTATGATGAACGATTTCACAATCCCATCAAGGCACACCACCAGCGGTGCATCAAGTTTGAGGTCTGGTATACTCGATCGAGGGCCGGCTGCGAGTAGGCCAAAATATAGAAACACTAGACGATCGCAGGAGTTTTAAGAGTGGAATCTCAATACAATCCAGCATCTATAGAGGAAAAGTGGCAAAAAACTTGGGTACAACAAGGTTTATACAAAACCGACACCGATACCAAGAAGTCCAAATTCTACGCCCTATCTATGTTCCCCTATCCATCGGGGAATCTGCATATGGGACATGTGCGTAACTACACGATTACGGATGTGATCGCCAGAATGCGTCGCATGCAAGGCGAGAGGGTACTACATCCAATGGGTTGGGATGCCTTTGGGCTACCGGCTGAAAATGCGGCGATCGCTCGCAGCATTCATCCAGCCCAGTGGACTGAGGATAATATCGCTCAGATGAAATCACAGTTGCAGCGCTTAGGGTTTTCTTACGATTGGAATTGCGAACTTTCTACCTGTTCGCCGGAATACTATAAGTGGACCCAGTGGATTTTCTTGCAATTTTTAGACGCGGGCCTGGCTTATCAGAAGGAGGCGGCGGTTAATTGGGATCCGATCGATAAGACAGTCTTGGCCAATGAGCAGGTGGATAGCGAGGGGCGATCCTGGCGTTCTGGCGCTCAGGTTGAGCGTAAAATGTTGCGGCAGTGGTTCCTCAAAATTACTGATTATGCCGAACAACTGCTCCAGGATTTGGAGAAATTGACCGATTGGCCAGAGCGGGTGAAGCTGATGCAGGCTAACTGGATTGGCAAATCGGTGGGGGTAAGTCTGTCTTTTGAAGTGGTGGGGTCCGATGAGAAAGTTACTGTCTTTACCACTCGTCCGGATACGATTTACGGGGCTACTTACCTTGTCCTCGCGCCGGAACATCCTCTAACTTTGAAGGTTGCCAGTTCAGACCGCCTGGAAGCAGTGGCAGCTTTTGTCAAAGAAGTGGCCTCCTTGGGAGAAATCGATCGCACGGCGACGGATAAGCCGAAACGGGGTATTCCCACCGGGGGCAAGGCGATTAATCCCTTTAGCGGTGAGGAAATCCCGATCTGGATTGCCGATTACGTGTTATATGAGTATGGCACCGGTGCCGTGATGGGCGTGCCGGCCCATGATACCCGGGATTTTAAATTCGCCTCGGAAAATAATTTGCCGATCTCTGTGGCGATCGTACCCGAACGAGACATGCAACCTCAACCTTTGTCTGCGGCTTTTACCGCTCCGGGTTTTATGGTCAATTCTGGTCATTTTTCCGGCATGACTTCTGAAGCTGGGAAACAGGCCGTGATTGAATTGGCGGAAAAACGGGGTATTGGCAAGGCGCAAGTAAATTATCGGCTCAGGGATTGGTTAATTTCTCGCCAACGTTACTGGGGCGTACCGATTCCGGTCATTCATTGCCCCAACTGTGGCATAGTGCCAGTGCCGGAATCAGATTTACCAGTGAGTTTGCCCCTGGATATCGAGTTGACGGGTAAGGGAGGTTCTCCTTTATCTGGAGTGGAGGAGTGGGTAAATGTGGATTGTCCTACTTGTGGAACTCCTGCAAAGCGGGAAACAGACACGATGGATACATTTGTTGATTCTTCGTGGTATTTTTTGCGCTTTCCCGATGCTCAAAATTACGAGCAGCTGTTTGATGCTGCCAACACAAATGATTGGATGCCTGTTGACCAGTATGTAGGCGGGATTGAACACGCGATTTTGCATTTGCTTTACTCGCGATTCTTTACTAAGGTGCTGCGCGATCGGGGATTACTCAATTTCGACGAACCTTTCTTGCGCTTGCTAACTCAGGGTATGGTTCAGGGATTGACTTACCAGAATCCGAGAACGGGAAAATGGATTCCTGTCGATCAGGTAGATCCTTCTTCTCCCGATCGTCCTCAGGATCCGGATACGGGAGACCCCCTGGAAGTTTCCTACAAGACTATGTCTAAGTCCAAGTATAACGGAGTAGAACCATCGGAGGTAGTTAATAAGTATGGTGCTGATACTGCCCGCATGTTTATCCTCTTTAAGGCGCCGCCAGAAAAGGATTTAGAGTGGGATGATGCCGATGTGGAAGGTCAATATCGCTTTCTGAATCGCGTCTGGCGTTTGGTGGCCGAATTGAAGGAGTTGCGCGGTCGGCAGCGCGAGCAACTTTCTGAGTCTCAAGAGGAACGGGAAGAACGAATCCGAGTAGTAATGAAAGCTCTTGGTTTTCCTGACTATTTGCTGGAGTCTTTGATTGATGAGGTCCAGAAGCGCAATGGGGAACTCAAATCTACCGAGCGAGTGACTCAACCTCAATTGAGGTCTTTGGGGTTATCTGAGGCTTTGATTAAGGAGATGGTGCGAAAACTACCAACTTCTATTCTTAAAGGTGGGGTGAAGGTCTATTCTGTGCCTCAAGTGAAGAAGGCAATGGAAGCAAAATTGTCTTTGCCAGGAACTCACCCCAATAATCGCGAACAGCTCAAAAGGGTGTTGGTTTGGCTAGATAATTTGATCGATGAGGGTAAGGTTTTGCGACGGGCAGTTCATACGGCAATTGATGAAGTCACAAAAGATTTGTTCGGTGACTACCAATTTAATACTGCCATCTCGGAATTGATGAAGCTGTCTAATGCTCTGGCGGACGCTAAGTGTAAAGAGTCTCCTGCTTATGCGGAAGGGATTAAAACTTTGATTTTGCTTTTGGCTCCTTTTGCTCCTCATATCACTGAGGAGTTGTGGCAGGCGATCGGATACACTGGGTCGGTACATGCACAACGATGGCCTGTTCTCGATCCAGCGGCTCTGGTGGCTGAAGAAATTACCCTGGTGATTCAAATTGATGGCAAAACCCGAGGCACTATTCAGGTTCCGGCTGACTCCGATCGAGATTCTCTAGGACAATTAGCCCGCGAATCGGAAATTGCTCAGCATTATATCACCAATCGGTCTGTGGAAAAGGTGATTGTGGTGCCGGGACGGAATCTGGTGAATTTTGTGACTGCTAGCCTCGATGATGAGGACCTTGATGATGAGGATCTTGAGGAGGATCTTGAGGAGGATCTTGATGATGAGGATCTTGATGATGAGGATCTTGATGATGATGATCTCGATGATGAGGATTTTGATGATGATGATCTCGATGATGACTACCTCGATGATGACTACCTGATATAATAGACCTCTTGCATAAATAGCAAAATCGATCCAAATTGGGGGCTGAAAGTATTGCTATTCCATCACCAGAATGGACAATTGCGGCGAGGTCTAATAGTTAATTGTTAGTGGGAACGCGATCGACGGTCGGTGGTCCGTAGCACAGCTTGTAGGACGGGCGTCCTGCCTGTCCGTCGGTTGTCAGTTGTCAGTACCATCGGCTTATTAAAAAGTTAAAATTGAGATCTTGCACCATTGTCAATTAGCCTCCTGGACCGCCCTACTTTTTCAATCTAGCCCGCGCAGGCGGTTGCCGCGCTGCGCTCGCTTAGACAATTGCTTTGTTTTTGTAGCCTCACTCTTTAGGGTGAGGACGACTCAATTTTCCATTCTCAATTTTCCATTCTCAATTCTTCCAGGTCTTCTGGCCTGTTACAATTAAATAGGATTTCGGGGTCCGTTAGGGGAAGTTCTGCTATTGTCTGGGAGGCGAGGAACTGCTGAAAAGATCGCCCCCCGTTTTGGATAAATTGGCTTAACTCTGGCAGGCACGATCGCCTGTAAAATCCGCACAGGGGTTCCCATCCCCA
>JBFRWI010000024.1:0-50715 GCA_051439505.1 Hormoscilla sp.
TCCGATGCAGAGGCGATCGCCTATGGGCGTCGGATGGCCCGGGAAGAAGGGCTACTTTCGGGGATATCCTCAGGTGCGGCCCTCTGTGCGGCGATCGCAGTTGGCAAGCGTCAAGAGAACGCCGGTCGGTTAATCGTGATGATCCAGCCCAGTTTTGGAGAACGCTACTTAAGCACCCCCATGTTCCAGGATCTAGAAGAAGAGAAATAGCCAGCCGGGCAGGCTTGGGGCTAGTAAAATAGCTTTATTATGGCAAACCCTCTGAATCACTATCAAACCTTAGAAGTTAGTCCGGCGGCGACCCAAGCAGAGATCAAACAAGCTTATCGCCGCCAGGCCAAGCGATTTCATCCAGACAGCAATCGTGCCACAGCGGACCACGAAAAGATCGCTAGCATTAACGCCGCCTACGAGGTGCTGGGCGACCCTCAAAAACGTCGGTCATACGATCGCCAGTTCAATCCTGGGCCAAAGGGTCAAAAACCCTATCCAAAAAAGGATAAGCAATACCAGAGAAATCGGCAAACAGGACAGGATATTGACGAGCACTTGCAGCAATGGTTAAAGCAAGTTTATGTACCAGTTAACCGCTTGCTTGCCCGGATCCTCAACTCTTTAGAGGGGGAAATATATGAATTATCAGCCGATCCATTTGACGACGAACTGCTATCAGGATTTCAAGAATACCTAGAAGAATGTCGGGAATTTCTGTCAGAGGCCCAGTCAGCATTTAGCTCCATGCCGAATCCTGCTAATGTTGCGAGTGTAGCCGCACATCTATATTACTGTCTGAATCAAGTAGGAGATGGCATTGAAGAGTTAAACTGGTTTCCCCTTAACTATGACGAACATTATCTACATACGGGTAAAGAATTGTTTAGAATTGCCGCCGGGTTGCGTCGGGAAGCTCATCGGGCGATTAAAGATATGGTGTAGTATAAAGAGCAAACATGACAAGCTAAGCTAAAGAATGATTATTGATGCTGGAGTGAGTGAATTACGGCAAGCATTTAATGCACATATGATGGCCTCTAAACAAACAAAGGGCATTAGCAGATATTTGCTGTTATTCTATGGGGCAGAATGCGGCCTGAAAAGTATCTGGTTAAGACAACATGGGTACAGGAAAACAAGTCAGATTCCAGATCAAACACTCTTATCACAAGACGGGCATAACTTATCTAGATGGATTTCAGAAGTGGGAGTTTACAGTAATACAGTCGGAGATCCTCCCAATTTTCGTTTAGCCCGTGGGGGTTCGAGTTTAGATATAGAAAAGGCTCATCAGGCATGGCGTTATGGGATTAGAATGAGGTCAGAAGACGAAAAAGTAGTGGTAGAATGGTTAGAAACTGTTTGTGATTGGATTAAGGAGAACATAGAATAATGATTCCGTCAGATATTAGTCTGTACAGTTGGGTTGACGTAGAAGAGGTGTTGCTCCGGAAGCAACAGCAAGGTGACTGGCCAGAATGGTTAGTTTGGGTGAGAGTTTACTGGGATGATTTAAGGATGGGAATTCGTCCCGGCACTCAAGAGGTGGCCGTCAAGTGGATAGCTGAAGTCTACGACGATCGGTTCCAAATAGATCGGGAACTGGAGATGGCAGAAGGTTTAATTATTTTAGAATCTGTCTCGGGTAATCAAAGCACGATGGAAGTAATTTTTGAGGAAACAGATGAAGAAATATATACTCCCAGACTGATACCGACTTTGTCCAGACCAACAGTAATCCGGCCTCCCCGTCAATATATCGAACTTCCGGAAGTTTTACCTCCCGATTATCCGCCAGTAGTCGCTTTCCATTCCTTCAAGGGAGGCGTGGGCAAAACAACTCACGCTCTCGCCTTGGCACGAGCTTATGCTGGTGATTTTACCATCAGGAAAAAACCGCGAGTTTTGCTGATAGATGGAAACTTAGAAGCGCCGGTAATTAATTGGTTGTTCGAGCAGAGATTTCCCCACCCACCGATATCGTTTGCTGACTTGATTACCCTCGCTCGTGGAGATTTTTCTCCCGCAGCCGAGTTGGCGATTCAATTAGTAGCCGATCGCATGGCCAATAGTCTGGTTGACGGAATTTATGTTTTGCCTTCATTCCGTGCTAGCGCTGGATTTACCTCCAAAACGGGATTGACTTTGCTGGCAATCAAACCCGAACATCTCATCAAGGGTTCTAAAAATTCGTTTATTTTGACGGACATCTTAGGGAGTCTGGGAAAAGCTCTCGGAGTCGATGTAGTATTGGTAGATCTAGATGCTGGACTCTCGGATCTGGCTACTGGTCTGATTTTAGACCCGCGAGTCTACCGGATTTTTGTCACTACTTTGAGCGCACATTCTGTTTCGGGAACCATTAAACTCTTAGAGCTGATTTCGGAGCGATCGATATACAAACTTGTGGGTAAAGAAGAGCCATTACCTGCCTTAATTTTCGCCCAAGTACCGAAAGATGAACGGCAAAATGATTTAGTCTTGTCACGAGAAACTCAACTGCTAGAAGCGGCGCAAGTATTTCTAGGTGCAGACCGTGAAATTCTCAGAATAACCACCCCCTTTGCTGAGAGTTTGCAGGTTTTACCTTCCAGTTGGGAAGATGTAATAATGGGGCTCCAAGGTGCAGGAATTGTGGATGCTATGGGTCCCGTGATGGAGTGGTTGCCAAGTCCGCGAGTTGAACGCGATCGCGAAAGTCAGATGTTGCGGGTTTAAACGATCGTCATTCCCATGCTAGCAGTGATAAATTAAGGAGTCACAACTGTGATCGTAGCCCCCAGTCAACCCCATTCTCAAGATAGTTTTGCCATTACCTTTGCCCCCTTGTCCCTAGAGGAAGTCTACGCCTTGGCAGACGATCGGGCCAACGGGGCGGTAGTAGTAATGAGTGGCACTGTCAGGAATCAGACGGATGGTAAACCCGTGGTAGCCTTAGAATATCAAGCTTACGAACCAATGGCCATTCAGATATTTCGTAACATTGCCGCCCAGATTCGCGATCGATGGCCTGATGTAAATCGGGTGGCGATCCACCATCGCACGGGACGCTTGCAGCAAGGAGAAATTAGCGTCCTGGTAGCTGTGGGTTGTCCCCACCGGGGCGAAGCTTTTGCCGCTTGTCAGTACGCGATCGACACCTTGAAGCACAATGCCCCCATCTGGAAAAAGGAACATTGGGCCGATGGTTCCAGCAGTTGGGTGAGTATTGGAGCTTGTGAAGCGGTTGGTACTAACTGCTAGTTTCCGGCCAATTGTCAATTGACAATTGTCAATTGACAATTTTCTTATCTTATGCCAATACTGGCTCTGATGCTTCCGCAACTTGCAGGCGATCGCAGGCTATTTTATCCAGGAGGGTAACACCACTGATTTCCCCATGATATATTTCCAGTGTCGCTTCTGGTGGCGCTTCAAACAACAGATATTCCTTGGGGAACACAACCCGCTCAAAGTACCAACCGGGAATATTCGTAATCCGAGCAATCAGAATTTCATTGGTTACATTCACATAACTACAAAGAGTTTTCCGACTGCGATCGGCTTTGAGAGCATCAAGTATTTGAGTCATACCCTTTTAACCACTTGTTAATTTTTTCTTAAACCACAATCCGGTGGATCTTGGCATCGCCTATGAGACATGGCGAATGGGGACAATGGCAATCAAGTGCTCCTCTATACCAAATGTCCTCCGCTCCGCCCCTAGAGCCGACTGAACCATGCCGATCCCAGGGGACGGGATCGTCTCTCGATCTTCATTCTACTAAATTTCTTGGCTTTTAAATTAACGATCTTTACAAAATCGTTACAAAATTTAACATTCTCGGCTATTTTAGCCTAATATATGTGCTAATTGACACTCGATATATAGTTGATTATTCAGACGATCGCACCCAGGCGGCTATATTGGCCATTGGTGGTACCCTGAGAGTAGCATAAGCTTAAGTTGGCTAATTGCTAATGGTGAATGGAGAATTGCTAATTGACAAGGTTTTCTATCTATGTTTGAATAGTTTTCTGGGCGATCGCCCGGTAAATCAAGTCCGCTGGAGAGATAACATGGCAGCTTATCAAGTGCGTCTGGTGAATGAGAAAATTGATCTAGATCGCGCGATCGAGGTGCCCGAGAACGAGTATATCCTCGACATAGCAGAGGAGGTGGGGATCCGGTTACCATCTGGATGCAAGCAAGGAGAATGTTCTGCTTGTGTGGCCCAACTTTTGAGTGGGGAAGTGGATCAAAGGGAACAAAAATTTCTCCGTCCGTCGGAGATAGCAGCAGGATACATTGTCACTTGCGTAGCTTATCCTTTATCAGATTGTACCCTGCTGACTCACCAAGAACAAGTGCTTTATAAATCTTCTCTTTACTTTCAGCAGGATACTACTTCCGCAAGTTAGTTTAAATCCGCCACAAATGGGGCGATCGCCCGCACAAATTCCGCAGTTGATTCATAAGGTAACACGTTCCGACCGGGAATTTTCATCCCGCGACCATTTGGCAAGCATTGCAAATAAGCAGCTATACGTCGATCAGGCGTTTCCGTCTTACCTTCTCGGCTAATATTTGATGCCTTTTCTCCCACAACTACCAAAGTGGGTTGAGAAATAGCGGCGATCGCGCTTTCGTAGTCCTGTCGCCAAAACCCAGCGAGAAAGGAAAACACGGCATGGCGACTAGCAGGGTTTTCTGCCCCTGCTTCCAAGGTATCTAACCAGGAACCATCGACTCCCGAGACCTCAGCAAACAGTTTGTCTGTAGAAAAAGACTGCAAAAATTGCCGACGGCGGGCGTAGCGATAGAAAGCATTACCAAGAGGAGAGTCAAATAATAGATTCCAGACCAGTCTTTGCTGCCAAGGGCTTGACTTTTTGGTCATTATCGGCCAACCTGGAGGACCAGCAAACACCAGTCCTCGAATCAAATTAGGTTGGCTTTGGGTTAAGGCGATCGCCACTGGTAAGAGGGCACCTTGGACGAGGACAATGGCGGGTTTTTGGATGACAGTCTGCAAAAAATGTTGCAACTGAGCTGCCCAATCGGTAGGATCGTAAGCTAGGCGGGGCATATCGCTTTCACCGCATCCGAGTAAGTCCGGATTGTAAATGGGATTGCGGTGACCTCGATCGTACCATTGGGAGCAGAATCTGCGCCAAAACTGCCCCGATAATCCCACCCCGATGGGATGAATCAACAGTAGGGGAATGCCGGTAGCAGCAGTGGGGGCAGTTGGGTAATGGACTTCGTAGGCGCAGCGATAATTCTGCCAAGAGTAAAATTCAGTAGCCATCGGTTGCATAAAGTAGACTCAGTCTCTATAGGATATACTCAGTATATACTATAATGGAGAAACGGTTGGGAAAACCCAGCTAAAAGAACCGGTGAGAGGAAAAAAGAACACACCTATGGAACCTGTACTGACTCAATTTGGCGTGAAGATGTCCCACCTCAGCGGGGTGCGGGCAATTATGAAAGATATCATCGAAACTTTAACTGCTGGTAAGGGGCAGGATTTTATTAATCTGAGTGCGGGAAATCCCGTTATTTTACCAGAAGTAGAGCAGTTGTGGCGGGATTGTACGGCAGAACTGCTATCTAGTCGGGAATACGGTGAGGTGGTTTGTCGCTACGGCATATCTCAAGGATATCAGCCTTTGATTGAAGCAGTCAAGGATGATTTTAACCGGCGCTACGGGTGGGAACTGGGCGATCGCAATATTCTGATTACCCCTGGAAGTCAAGCAATCTATTTTTTGGCTGCGAATGCCTTTGGCGGCTATACTACTGATGGCACCCTCAAGCAAATTGTGTTACCATTGAGTCCAGATTACACGGGATACGGCTCGATTAGCTTGACAGAAGATGTAGTATATGCCTATAAACCGAGGATAGAAATGGCATCCCATCGGTTCAAGTATCGCCCGGACTTCAGTCAACTGCAAATTACCGAAAATACCGGTTGCGTTATCTTCTCTCGCCCCTGCAACCCCACGGGAAATGTTTTGACAGATGATGAGGTACACAAAATTGGCGCGATCGCCTCTACCTCTAATGTACCAGTGTTCATCGACTCGGCCTATGGCCCGCCCTATCCGGCCCTGAATTTTACGGACATGACGCCAGTATTTGGAGATAATATCGTCCATTGTCTGAGTTTATCAAAGGCGGGACTGCCAGGAGAACGGATTGGTGTGGCGATCGGATCTCCTAAAATACTGAAGGTATTGGAGTCATTTCAGACAAATTTGTGCATTCATTCCTCCCGCTACGGACAGGCGATCGCGGCATTAGCGATTAAGTCAGGTAAACTTGGGCAGATATCAGATGAGGTAATTCGTCCATTTTATCAGAAAAAGTTCGAGATTGTTGAAGAAACATTGGATGAAGTAATGCCCAAAGAATTACCCTGGTTCCTGCATCGGGGAGAAGGGGCAATATTTGCCTGGTTGTGGTTGCAAGATTTACCAATTACTGATTGGGAATTTTACGAAAAGCTGAAACAAGTAGGAGTGCTAGTAGTGCCAGGGAGTCCATTTTTTCCAGGTATGCGGTCAGAATGGCAACACAAACAAGAGTGCATGAGAATTAGCGTGACGGCGACGAATGAAGAAATTGTCATGGGAATGTATCGCCTGGCAAAAGTTGTCGAACATCTGTATAATAATAAAGGTTCGTAGTAAGGACTTTAGTCCTTATCTTCTTAACTCGCGGAGGAGGACTAAAGTCCTCACTACAAACGGCGGATGAGGACTAAAGTCCTCACTACAAACGGAATAGAAAAATGAGCAATGAAGAATGGATAGAAATTGGTACAATAGTTGCGCCCCACGCCCTGGATGGTGAAGTGCGAGTTTATCCTAATACTGACTTTCCCGAACGGTTTCTCGAACCCGGAAAAAGATGGCTACAACAGGGCGATCGGGAACCGGAACCGGTAGAATTGCTAGGGGGACGCTATATTCCCGGGAAGGGTTTATATGTGGTAGAATTGGCAGGGATAGAATATCGCGACCAAGCGGAAGCATTGCGAGATGCCAAACTGTTGGTGCCAGAAAGCGATCGCCCCACCCTGGAAGAGGACGAATATCACGTCAGAGACTTGCTGAAACTGGAAGTATTTAACCAACTCACAGGAGAGGCGATCGGGGTTGTAGTAGATATAATCCCAGCGGGGAACGATCTGCTAGAAGTGCAGCTGCACAAACAACCAGAACCGCAGTCGTCCAAGTCAAATACCCCCATTCCCAATAGGAAGAGTAAAATTAAAAAGAAGCAGCAAAAATCAGGGAAACCAGTTACAGTTTTGATTCCATTTGTCAAGGAAATTGTGCCCGTGGTAGACTTGGAAAATCGGAGAATGGAGATAGCGCCACCTCCGGGTTTGCTATAATTGTGTTATGGCCGATCTTCCCCCGATGGAGTTGAAGTTTGATCCCATTTTGGAAAAATAATGCTACAATTAGTTGAAACTTAACATTATTTTAAGTGCGGTTTTAACTCAGATCTTGCATCTGTTACAAAAAGCAGCCTCTGGTTAAAATCAGAGGGTCAGATCCAAAGTCCACAAAAATGGGATCCCATACTTTCAGCGATAATATTTCCAGTGGGTTTTAACCCACTTAAGCTATTAGCCGTGGGTTTTAACCCACGGCGGGCCAGGAGACTAATTTAAACAGCCTCTGGCTGCGATAATAAATTGGGACAAAAATACACTCGATCGTCAAATCAGGTTTACCCCAGGGATCGATCTAGATCGGCAATTAGATCGTCTGGATGTTCCAAACCAACGGATATGCGCAGCAAATTGTCCGGAGTTTTCGTAGCTTGTCCTTCAATGGAAGCGCGATGTTCGATGAAACTTTCCACACCACCCAAACTGGTGGCCCGGGTGAAAAGCTTCACCGCAGAGGTGACAGCAAAAGCCATTTGTTTTCCACCTTTCACCTGGAAGGATAGCATACCTCCAAACAGCCGCATCTGCCTGGCAGCAATTTCATGTCCGGGATGGGTTTTAAGTCCGGGATAATGCACCGCTTCCACTTGCGGATGTGCCCCTAAGAAATTGGCAATTTGTAGGGCATTTTCTGTATGGGCCCGCAGGCGATAAGGTAAAGTTTTAATGCCCCGCAATAGCAACCAACAATCAAAAGGAGAAGGGACAGCCCCCCCAGAGATTTGAATATGCTGAATCCTGTGAAAAAAATCATCGAGAGTCTTACTAATGACCGCCCCGCCCAAGACATCACTATGTCCGCCCAGGTACTTAGTCGTAGCATGGATAACCAAATCAGCACCATGTAGAAAAGGATTTTGTCCGATGGGTGAGGCCCAGGTATTATCGCAGACGCAGCGGGCATTGGCCTGATGAGCGATATCGGCAATCTCGGCAATATCAGTAATCTTCAGCAGGGGATTAGAAGGGGTTTCTATCAAAATTAGCTTCGTGTTCTTTTGCACCGCTTGCTGTACTTTCCCAGGATTAGTCATATCCACAAAAGTGACTTCTAAACCCCACGGCACTAAGATTTCTTGTAAGATAGTACGAGTTCCACTATACAGATCTAAAGGTGCGATCGCATGATCTCCCGGAGAGAGGGCTTGAAAGACCGCCATCATCGCTGCTGAACCAGAAGCAAAGGCGGCGGCCACGACACCGGACTCTAACTGACACAGACATTTTTCCAAAGCTTCTCGGTTGGGGTTTTGCTCTCGAATGTAGCGATATCCCTGGGGGTAGTCGCCTTCTGGGGAACGCTCAAATGTGGTAGAAAGATAAATGGGAGATACCACTGCCCCTGTCCCCATATCGATACTCTGACCTGCATGTACTGCTAATGTTTCTATTTTCATGGCATGTTTTATTGCGCACCACATATAATTCTAGTCAGTTATTGTACCAGAGGCAATAAAATTTCAAATTCAGTGCCCGACCCCTGCTGCGATCGCACCTGAAACTCCCCGCCATGTTTAGCGGTGACGATCTGATAACTTACCGCCAAACTTGTTTCCTTTTCTTCTCGTTTTTCTACTGAAAACGATTCCCGAATTTCTTTCAGCTTTTTCGCAGATAACCCCGGACCATTATCAGCAATATTGATGGAAATCCAGCGATTATCGCGAGTATTTGGCTTGTTTTTCTTGAGCGAAAAAACCTGAGTTGTAATTTCAATCCGAGGATAGCTCATTTGGCTAATTTCACCGCCCAATGAACGAGTAAATTCGAGAGTCACAGCCTGATTTAGTAACGCATCAACCGCATTAGTGAGGATATTCATAAACGCCTGATTCAACTGACCGGCAAAGCACATCACTGGCGGCAGATGACCGTAATTTCTGACAATTTCAATCTCGCTATTGATCCGGCTTTTCAGCAGTAACAAAATCCCATCCAGACAAGCATGTAAATCAGCCGCTTTAGGATAAACTTCATCAATATGGCAGAAATTTTGCAAACTCGTCATCAGAATTTTTAACCGTTCCGATCCCTTTTGAATACTCTTAATTGCTCGCGGCAAGTCAGCTTGTAAAAACTCAAATTCTATTTCGGCTTTCAACTCGCTAATTTCTATCGGAGACAGATTGTTTTCATAAGCTAAGAGCAATTCCATCACATACTGATTATAGATAGAAACAAAATTTAAGTTGCCCCAAATAAAATTCACCGGGTCTAAAACCTCATGAGCCACCCCATCCACTAGACGTCCCAAACTCGCCATTTTCTCAGTTTGAATCATCTGGACCTGGGCCCGTTCGTAGCGCACCTGAGCCTCAATACCTCTCAGCAGCCAAGCAGCCTGGTTTAATTCATTAATGTCCAATATATGATAAGTTTGGGAGTCCCCTTTCACCACCACCGGTTCTCCTAACAATTCCGGCGATCGCCTAAAAGCCTGTCCCACCGCCTCCAGGATCGGCATTGTTGAGGGAAGCACCAAAATTTCCGTGCGCGCGTAGCTGTAGAGCACCTCCACCGATTGACTTAAAAACAGCTTTATACCCTGAGGGCGCAGCAGCAATTCTAACAAAATCCGCCGGGATATCATACCCGTGAATTCACTCCTCTCTAGCAAGATAGCACCTGGAAGTTTCCGATATTTCTCAAACATGCGGGCCAGATCCACTCCCAAGCAGCTAATCTCTACCTGAAAATCATGTAGCGGCAAATCCCCCAAAGTCGATTCTAGAGAGAATGCCCGATCGCTCCCCTCAGAGAAAGACGGTGGCGATAATTGAGAATCTATTTTCTGGAACATAGGCGCGATCAAAATGAACAGCTGTTTGCTGGGCTTTGCCACCACAGGATTCATCTTACCCTGACATTTCTCCACCTACCTCTTCCTGTAGTATAGTATGTACTGCCCCTCACCGAAGCATGTCCAGAAAGTCAATAAGTATTTTGACAACTGACCACTAACAACTGACCGCTAACATCACTCCTCATATTCTCCCACGGGCAGTAAGATTTCAAACTCAGTGCCCATCCCTGCTTCCGATCGCACCTGTAGTTCTCCCTTATGCTTCTGGGTGATAATTTGATGAGATATTGCCAATCCCAATCCCGTGCCCTTGCCCACGGGCTTAGTAGTAAAGAAAGTTTCAAAAATCCGCTCTTGAATTTCCCGAGGCATCCCAGTACCATTATCACCAATCCGGATGCTCACCCAGGGAGATTCCGAGACATATATAGATGATGTAGTAATCTCAATTTGGGGTTGCCAACTATCACTGGCATCTTTGCGCTCCATCATCGCGTCCATCCCATTAGTAATAATGTTCATGAACACCTGAGAAAGCTGTCCCGAATAGCAAAGCACTAGGGGGATATTTCCATATTTTTTTACCACATTAATCCCCTGTTTTATTTTATTTCGCAAAATCAACAGAGTGCTATCAATACATTCATGTAAATTTGCTGGCTGAGGACTTGCCTCACTCGTGCGCGAAAAGTTGCGCAGACCGCCTATCAGTCTGTTTAATTGCTCTGTACTCACCTCCATACTTGCAATTATTTCTGGCAAATCTTCTGCTAAAAAATCCAATTCAATGTCTGACTTCATCGACTCGATTTTCGACGATGCGGTTGACATTTCTTCTTCATAAGCCAACACCATATTTAGTAAATCTTTACTATAATTGGACATAAATTGTAAGTTCCCCGCGATCGAGTTTACCGGGTTTCTAATTTCGTGAGCTACACCAGCCACCATCTGTCCCAAGCTCGCCAATTTTTCTGTTTGAATTAACTGCTCTTGAGTTTGTTCGCGCAGCAACTTAGTTGTCAATTCATGGATCTGGGATTGGGCCACCAGTAGCTCGTGCAAGTCCAGCAAGCGATAATCCGCAGGGGCCAACTGCACTATGACCGGATCGTAGATCGATTCAGGCGATCGCTGCAAAGCCTTCCGCGCCGCTTCCACAATTAACGTCTCGCCGGTACAGATCAATATCTTTGTCTGGGACTCCACGAATTGATGAAAAATCCTAATCGGTCGCCGCAGAAACAACTCCAAACTATAGGGACGGCTCATATGTTCCCAAAACCGGCGTCGGCAAACCATCCCTGTAAAATTTCCCTCGTCTGTCAAGACCACTCCCGGCAGCAGCTGATTGGCTTCAAAGATTTGATATACTGCTCGCCCCGGTTGATGAGCTTCTACCTGACAATCGTATAGGGACAGTTCCTTTAGCTTTGACTCTAAATTTAGGGAATCCATATCTACTGAGGGTCTGTCTGGTATCGTGGATGAATCCGAGCGGCATGCTTGCAACATCATAATTTTCTATTCACGCTTCACTAGATCTTTATGATAAGCAATCTTTGTCACCTTGAACATTCACCTCATCTGAATTTAGGGATAATTTTATTCTGTTTTACTTAATTTTGATCTCAAATTAATCTGTTCTTAATCTATTAATTAAAAATTAACCTACTGGGCAACCGCCCGCATTAAAAAGAAGATATTATTGGCTCAGAACAGCCCGATCGCGTCCCTGTTGTTTAGCCTCATAGAGAGCCGCATCAGCTGCTGCAATCAATTGATTAGGCCCAGAGACGATCGGAGCGGGGATGGTACTGGCAACGCCCAAACTCAAAGTGACATACTGGCTGACTAAAGAGGCGCTATGGGCGATCGCGCAATTTTTCACCTCATCTCGGATGTTTTTGGCCACAGAGAGAGCCCCCTCCAGATCGGTGTTAGGTAAAATCACCGAAAATTCTTCCCCTCCGTAGCGCGCCACCAAATCCGTTGTACGGCGTACAGCCCTAGAGATAGCTTTAGCGATCTGTTGCAAGCAGGAGTCACCAGCTTGATGACCATAGGTATCGTTGTAGAGCTTGAAATAATCCACATCACACATAATCAGGGACAATTGCGCTCTGGAACTAGCTAACCGACGCCAGTTCTTATCCAGATAGGAGTCAAACAGGCGTCGGTTAGCCAGCTTAGTCAAGCCATCTAGAGAAGCAAGGCGTTGCAACTTTGTGTTGGCCGACTCCAACAATTGAGTTGTCAGCTTGTGAATTTCTGAAGAAGCCCTCAGCAATTCATGAGCATCCAGTAAGCGGTAGTCAGACGAACTCAGCTGCACCACGAGCGGTTCATAGATCAAATCGGGCGATCGCTGCAAGGACTGATGAGCAGCGTCTACAATTAACATATCCCGAGTCACCATCAAAACTTCACTACTGGCAAAACGATGTAGGGATCTCAGGGGTCGTTTCAGAAACAGTTCCAAGCCATAGGGACGGCTCATCTGCTCCAAAAACCGGCGTCGAGAAATCATCCCTATATACTGCCCCTGTTCTGTCAAGATTACTCCAGGCAGCAGCGGATTACCATCCATTGCTTGAGCAACTTCCTGACCTGGCTGCTCCAATGATATTTGAAAATCATAAACTGTCAGTTCCAAAATCGTTGACTTTTGAGTGAGGTTATGCATATCGATCTCAGACCGGGGTCGAACAAACAATTAAACACTGCCGAGTCTCACGGCATAGCTAAAATTACATTTTGTCACTGCCAGACCCGATCGACGGCAGTTCGGCGTCGTTCTGTCGCGTAATTGCTGACCGCTGACCATTAAAATCTACCCCTGTGGTGCTGTCCGCCCCTGATGGAAAAGAGCCGGTCATATGCGCCAAGAGTTCGCGCAATTTCATCCGATTGATATAGGGCCAGCCCCCTTCTGCTTCAATATCTTTCACGAGAGAGTAAAGATCCTGACGGTTATCTGGTAAAGACTCTTGAAACAGACCTTCCCGAATTTCTCGATGCAGAGCTTCCAGCTGGCGTAGCAGCTGTAGGAGAGCCAAAGTATCTCCTCGACAATCTGCAGCCCGAGCAGAGATCGTATCGGTAATGGCTTGCAGATCCCGTTGTGAGTTATCATTACTGCCGCTATTCATGCTATAGTCTATTGTGCTTTATGGGGACAAATCAAATCTAGCCCAATCTCGGGGTTGATTTAGGAGGGAAGTTGACTTGAGGATGCACCGGTGAGGTGATGGTAGAGGAACTGGAAGTAACTGATACTTCCCAACGCTCGCATCCCATACACCGCGATCGGGACAAGGGGGCACCTGAGGTGCGTATGTTTTGAATTTTCCGCTCCCAAGGGTGAGTGGGCGAGTGAGAACAGATAGATCGTTAATTGTCTAGACAAATTTCCATTTGTCATCCCATCACCCTCTCACAAATCGCCCTCTCACCCCCGAAAACAAACCAAAATCTCAAAAACTTACCCCTGCGAGCAAAGGGGCACCCCCTTTGGTAAAATACAATGCATGTGTTTATCATCCATACAAACTGCGTACTTCATATATAGAGGTTGATTGTCATGAGGTATCGTGCCTTAATTGTTACCATCCTGGTATTGTGCTTGACCGTCATCACAGCTTGTAGTGAAGGCCCTACAGCTGACAGTACAAAGCAGCTTACCTACGACGATATCAAAAACACGGGTCTAGCCAATAACTGTCCAGAATTGCTGGGACCTGGCCGTGGTGCAATTGCCATCGATCAGAGCCAGACCTATATCATGAGCGATCTGTGCTTGCAGCCGACCCGCTTCTTCGTCAAGGAAGAATCCTCTAATCGCCGGAAAGAGGCAGAATTTGTTGAGGGCAAACTATTGACCCGCTACACTTCCTCCCTGACCCAGATCCTGGGCCCGGTGACATCTAACCCTGACAAGAGTCTGACCTTTGTCGAAGAAGATGGCATCGACTTCCAACCAGTTACTGTGCTACTGCCTGGTGGCGAGCAAGTGCCTTTCTTCTTCACCCTTAAAGGACTCGTGGCCAAGAGCCAACCTGGCATGGAGAGCATTAATAGCTCGACTGATTTTGAAGGGGAATTTAACGTGCCCTCCTATCGGGGTGCGACATTTTTGGATCCCAAAGGTCGCGGGGTAGCCACCGGTTATGACAATGCCGTGGCTCTGCCAGCGGGTGCGGATGCTGAGGACCTCACTCTTGCCAATGTCAAGCGGACTGCGATCCGCAAGGGCAAGATTTCCCTGGCAATCAACAAGGTTGACAGCAGCACTGGCGAAGTTGCGGGCACCTTCGAGAGCGAACAGCCCTCAGATACAGATTTGGGAGCCCAAGAACCTGTGGATGTGAAGATTAGCGGCAAGTTTTACGCTATTGTGCAACCAGAATAAGTGTAAATCATCTTCGCGCTCTTTGAGTTTAGCCCCATCTATAACTCCCGCGTAAGCGGGAGTCGGACGCTCTTTTTGGTGAGTACATTATTGGGTTCGATCGCAATTGTATATGTGGAATGAGTCAGTAGCAGCCAGGGAGATAGAGAGGGGTGCATCTGGTGTGCAAGCTTCTTGAGCAATTGAAAATTGAAAATTGAAAATTGAAAATTGAGCAAGGATACAAAGAGTAAAGCTATCTATTCATGACTACAAATGACGATCTCAATTAACCATTGACAATAGCGCTCCTGCACGCTCCGGGCCCCCTCCGCTGCGCGACTTCGTCCTCTGCAATTAGCAGCCGGAATCATCGGTGGAGTTGTGCAACGCCAAATTTGCTTCAGTATAATCGCTATTGCCAGGGAGGAAATCAAGTGGTAGTGGTAATTTACAGATGGCTGTGCTAAGATCTGTGTTGTAGGTGATAGCGGGCAATAGCAGCCTGTGTCCAGCAATATTGATGCCTCCTAAATTAACAAAAAAACGAAGAAAAATATAGTCATGTCTACAAAAATAAGCAGCAAAGAACTGAAAAACGATAGCTTGGATATGTTGCGAGAGTACCAGCAATCGGCATCCCTGGAACTGCGCAATCAGATAGTGCAACTGAATATCGGACTGGTGAGAAAAGAAGCGCATCAGTGGCTGAACCATTGTACGGAAAACTACGAAGATTTGGTGCAAGTGGGCTGTATAGGCTTAATTAGAGCGATTGAACGGTTTGAAATGTCGAAAGGACATGCTTTCAGTTCATTTGCAACTCCTTACATTCGGGGCGAAATCCAACATTATCTCAGGGATAAAAGCAACACGGTCCGCATTCCCAGGCGGTGGAAGGGACTGCAAAAGCAGGCGGCGTCGGTGAAAAGGGACTTGCAAGGAAAGTTGCATCGCAGGCCAACAGACTCAGAGATAGCCTCAGCCCTGGAGATTTCGGTAGAGGAATGGTCGGAAATTAAGCTGGCCAATCAAAATCAGATTCCTTTGAGCTTGGATGCACCGGTAGTAGAGGAAGGGGAAAAGGTCACTTGCCTGGGAGAATTGGTACCGGATACGCGCTATCGGAGTTTTCAATTAGCCCAAGAAGACCAGATTCGTCTGCAACAGGCCCTGGTGCAGCTGGAAAATCGCACTCGCGAAATCCTGGAATTTGTATTTTTGCAAGATTTAACGCAAAAGGAAACGGCAGAACGCCTGGGTATTAGTGCGGTGACAGTTTCTCGCCGGGTGAAAAAAGGGTTGGAAATGCTGAAAAAATTAATGGATGGGACGGAGTCAAGGAACGATAATTAAAAGCGAAAATCATAAATTAGAGACAAAAAGGCAAACAAAGACAAGGGTTGTCAATTGTGAAGTGGTGATGTTGATAGGTTGATGGTCTGAAGTGAATGCTTGACAGTAAAAAAAAGGAGAGATAGCTGTTTAATTGGCAATTTTCAACAAGATTTCGGGGGCAGCAGATGAAGAAAGTAGATTATAGGATCTGGGTAGGGGTGCTGGCTGTGTTAATGGGTGGCTGCGGGTCGGATGGTGGCGATGGCCAAGCAGATACAGCCTCGCCAGCAGCTCCGAAAGCCCCGGCGACAACGCAAGCAGCAGCTCCCAAAGCATCTCCACCAGCATCAGAACTAGAGCCGATAGTGGCTCCTTTACCTTCAGCTCCAGACTTGATTCAATCGACGAATGCAGAACAGCGAATTAAAGAGATAGAGCAGCCCTCTGGACAGCAACAGGATCCATTTAATGTCTTGAGCTTGCCGCCGATCGTCGAGCTTCCAGAAGATAGCCTGGAAAGGGGTAGAGGAAACCCAATAGATCCAAACCCCAGACCAGGGCCACCAGTGAGTATAAATCCTCCCAGAGGAAACGGTCCACTCCCCCCTAGGAATGGTGCAGGAAATAATGGAGAAGAAATAGAACCGATAATATACCCCACTCTCCCACAAATGGAACCCATGCCCCCGATCGGGCAGTTACCGATCGCGGTAGTGGGACCAGCAGCGCAACCGCCACCACCAGAAATAGCCACGGCGGTGACGGTTTCGGGAGTGATGGAATTAGGGGGTACACTGCAGGCGATTGTGACGGCACCGGATGAACCTACTCGACAGGTGAAAGTTGGCGATCGGTTGGCTTCTGGAGCAGTGATCGTGAAGCGCATAGAAATTAACTCCTTTACTAAGCCAGCGGTAATTCTAGAGGAAAACGGGTATGAGGTGGCAAGAGAATTGGGAGATAAACCATCATCGGAAGAGCAACCATAGAAATTCGGGTTAAAGGGTTTGGTGGCAATTATATATCTGAGAACAATGATCGATGAACAATGAAGAATTACCCTCGAAATTACCAGAGAAAATTGGCGATCGCCATATTGCTAGCTTTGAGTTGGAATATTGCTAGCTATTTTCAGAATGGAATGCTAGCATGGGGGCAATCAGGAACGGAAGAATTGACTCCTACTTGTCAACCTAACAGATCCACGGCTTGGGTAAAATGCAATTACCCCAATGGTGACAACTTTGAGGGCGACCTGGTGAATGGGATAATCGAAGGTAGGGGAGTGTATGTATACGCCAATGGGAACCGCTACGAGGGAGAGTTTCGCAATGGTAAGCCTCATGGCAGGGGGTTATTTATCAGTGCAGATGATGCCCGCTTCGAGGGACTGTTTGAGAATGGCACGATTAAAAACGGGATAGTTGTTTTTCCTGATGGCAACCGCTACGAGGGTGAATTCGATCTGGTTCAAGAAATTGGCAGTGATATAATCATGAGTCAACCGGGTGGTAAGGGGAGATTTATATTTAACGATGGCAGTCGCTACGAGGGTGAATTCTTCGCCGGTCAAATTTTTGGCAGGGGGGTACTCACTCGTCCAGATGGATCTAGCTGCGCGGGACAGTTCTTCAATGAAAATCTGGACGCGAGAGTGGTTTGCACATTCAGAAACGGAAGTCGCTATGAAGGAGAGTTGCGCCAAGGACGACCTCATGGAGAAGGGACGATGATAAATGCCAATGGTCGGCGCTTTTCGGGATATTTCCGTAATGGCTTGCTCGTTGAGTAAGATAATGGTAAACAACGTTCCCAGTGACAACGGGTGCATCTCACTTGGGCAGGGGCGCTAGCGCCCCTACATATATATTGGCAAATATGCAGTGTACCCACTGACAACGGATAATGGTCAAGGTTCGCACAGTCATTGGCTCTAAAGGCTAAGGTGGATAAATAGCTTTTGGTGATGCCATGACTAATGCGGCTTCTGTTGGTGAGAATACTGGTGGGTTTGTACCTGACGCTAGACAGGATGCTGATTTACTCGGAGATCTGGGCTTTGTCCCGGGTTTAAAGGAAATCCTGATGTTGCGACAGGTTCATGCTTTGGAACATGCTACGGTTTGGGTGCTGAGTGAAGGTGCTGGCTCTTCTGAAGGGACGGCAGATAATCAGCTGTTGGGTGGGATGTCTACGGAGAGGGGCTTCTATCTCTACGGTGATGTGACTACCGGTGAATTGCAACGGGCCGTGCATAGGGCTTTAATGCGGATTACTACCGGTGAGTGGAACTTGGCGGTGCATCCCCGCTGCGGCACGAATCTGTCGGTGCTGATGCTGCTGACGGCAGGTATGGGTTTTGGTATGACTATGTTGCTGCCGAAAGGCCCGATCGCGCAATTGTTGGGTTTGGGCATTGCGGCGACGGCTGCTGCCCAGCTGGCTCCGGATCTGGGTGAGGTGGCTCAGCGATACGTGACGACGGCGATTCCTTTTAATTTGGAAATCGCTCAAATCTCGGCAATACAGGACTTCTGGGGGCGTCCCACCCATTTTGTGGAGGTGCGATGGCAGGAAAGTTAACAAAACTTAAAATAGGAAATGCTCTCAGATGCACCTGGGAGTAGTAGGCTGAAAAACAAACTATCAAGTTCAATAAGGGAAAGGCACTCATGGTTCAACGCGGTTCTAAGGTGAGGATTCTCCGGAAAGAATCTTACTGGTATCAGGATGTGGGTACGGTGGCTTCGATCGACAAGAGCGGCATTAAGTATCCGGTGATTGTCCGGTTCGACAAGGTCAACTACACTGGCTATAGTGGCAGCCCCTCTGGCGTGAACACTAATAACTTTGCTGAGAGCGAACTGGTTGAGGTTGCACCTCCGGCGAAGAAGAAATAAACGAGACACAGTCGTGCCGGAACTGCCGGAGGTAGAAACGGTCCGCCAGGGCCTCAATCAACTGACCCTGGATCGGGTAATATTGGGTGGGGAGGTTTTGCTCGCACGGGCGATCGCCCACCCAATTTCTGTGTCTGCTTTCCTGGATGGACTCGAAGGTGTGGCGATCGCCCATTGGCATCGGCGCGGTAAATACTTGCTGGCAGAGTTAAAAAAAGCAGATAGCCCTGGGGGCTGGTTGGGGGTTCACCTGCGGATGACGGGTCAGCTGTTGTGGGTGGAGAGAAGGGAACCGTTGCAGAAACATGGGCGGGTGCGCTTATTTTTTGCGGGGGAAAAGGAATTGCGGTTTGTGGACCAGCGTACTTTCGGTCAGCTGTGGTGGGTACCGCCGGGGGAAAGGCCGGAAACAATTATTACAGGACTGCAAAAGTTGGGACCGGAACCTTGGGCAGCAGAGTTTTCGGTAACATATATGATGGGGAAGTTGGCAAAGAGTCGGCGTCCGATTAAAACGATGCTGCTGGATCAAGGATTTGTGGCCGGTATTGGTAATATTTATGCAGATGAAGCTCTGTTCCTGAGCGGGATCCCACCCCTGAAGAGTTGCTCTTCTTTGAGTCGGGAGCAAGTTGAGGGCCTGAAAAGGGCGATCGTCCAGGTTTTGGAAGCGGCGCTGGATGCTGGGGGAACTACTTTTAGCAATTTTCTCAATGTGCTGGGGGTGAATGGTAATTATGGGGGTGTGGCCTGGGTGTATAATCGGGCGGGAAAACCTTGTCGGGTCTGCGGAACCCTAATTCAGCGACAGAAGTTGGCGGGGCGATCGACTCATTTTTGTCCCCAATGTCAGAAATAATCAGCGGTTAGTTGTATTGCTGGTGGGAGTATGTCAAAATGCGATCGCAGGATTTACAGGCAATGGGTGTAGGGTGGGCACCGCCTACCATCTGCTACAACCGTTACGAGATAACATTTTAACAAGCGTAAGTCCTGCTAATTAGTAATTTAGAGAAATATCGAGAAGTATGGCAGATACAATTAAGAAGGGTTCGTTGGTTCGCGCGGTTCGCGAAAAGTTGGAAAATACGGTAGAAGCTAAGGCTAGCGACTCGCGCTTCTCGTCTTATATCTTTGAAACTAAAGGTGAGGTGATGGATACGCGGGGAGACTATGCTTTGGTAAAGTTTGGGTTCGTGCCGACGCCGAATATTTGGTTGCGCATGGACCAGTTGGAAATTATGAAGTAAATCAAAGTTGGTAGGATCCCGAACCCTGAAGGGTCCGGCTACAGGAACAAAGCCCGCCTGCGCGGGCTTAATAACATTCAAGCCACCACGCCCGAAGCCCGAACCCTAAAGGGTTCGGCTACAGGTACAAAGCCCGCCTGCGCGGGCTTAATGATATTCAAGAGATACACCCGTACAATAATCATAGGGGCGCGATCGCATATAGAAAATTTCCCTACATTAAATGAAATCCCACTTTGCCCAGGTTAACAATCCAATCATTTAAGGCTACATTAATATTAGGGCATTGTTCGGGGCTGGCTCCCAAAATTCCAGCTCCTCATCGTTCCAGAGATGTTGGCACAAGATATCTCTCTGTGACGGGAAGTAGATATCGAACAGTGCTAAAGGGACATCGGTGACGGGTTTTAGCCTAGCTTCAGGATCTCGTTAAATTTATTTCTGAGATGAGAAGATACTATCAAAGGTTTATATACTTCTCCGACCTAGGGTTTCCACAAATAACCGGGAGCAAAAATCCGGAAATCCACAGGAGAACCCATCTTCTGCCATAAGCTTGATGTTAGTACCAGTCCCGAAAAGGAAATGTCGGGGGGCATTGCTGTCAGTTCGCTGTAGGTTCTGAATTCATCTACTTCGACTCCTACTAAAGCATAACGATATGTTGGGGCGGACTGCAACTGTTTATATAATATTATGCCAATTTCTGTCATGCGATCGGCATCTTCAGGAGTGGTAATACCCTGTTGACTGACGCTACTGGGACAAACTCTAGTCCACCAGTTATCTTCACCGTCCTGAAATATTTCAGTCTGACATATGCATTCTACTCCACTAGATATCTGCCAAGAATGTTCGTGAAAATGCTTGGCAAATGCTGACGCTGTTGACTGATTTGAACCGCATTCGGCAGACAAGCTAAAAATTAAAGCCATAATTAATTTTATCCTTTGTAGGATGGATGCGGGGCGTGAATGTCTTCCTTTGATCTTCTCTAGTTTGCTTTTCTGTTCAGCCGATCGCCGGCTAAACTCTCGTTTTTTCGCCCCGAGGGCGCGGTGCCAGGTATCGGATCGCCGGAATGCCTATGATGTCGTAGAAAATTTTCCCTTTATCTTTTTTTATTCTCGGCTGTGCCACTTATATGCTACAGTAGCTGTGTCACGCACCGTCTCGCATGAAACAAGTTTCACTGCCTCATAGAATACTACTAGCAAAACAAACACCAAACTACACACACTACACTTCACATTCTCTCTCCAACTAGCTCCTGTAATCTCTTCTAACCCAAATACTGCGCTGAAACTTGCGAAAGATATCACTATATACCAAACATAATCAATAGGACGCGGAAAATCATTTTCACCCACACATTTGGATATCTTTTGGGCTTGCTTAATTTGTTCATGGACTTGCTTAATTTTTTCGATCGGAATGCCATAATTCTCTTTAATCCCACCACTTGGATTTCCTTTGCCGTGAATGCCCACGATCGCCCCTGATTCATCCAGGACGGGACCGCCACTCATCCCCCCGCGCGTGGTATTATTATAAATCAAGGTATAGCCTTCTGGAGCCTGTGGAGAGATACCGATAATTTGACCGGGACTTACCCGCAGCGTGCGTATGGGAACCTCGTCAGTCGATGCAGGTACGCCCGCGACGTAAACTGTTGTGCCAATATCCACTTGCGAGGAGTTTCCAAACTTCCCGACTCTATAGCTATTGGAACTGTCAAACTGCATTACTGCCAAGTCCACTCCCTCGATGGGTTTAATATTGGCAGTATTTGGGGAGTGTCGCACTCCATCGGGGGTAATCACTCTACAAAACTCCTGGTTAGTCTTGATAACATGATTGGCTGTCAAAACCTGGTAGGTGTTGTCCTGTCGGTGGAAAATTACCCCCGAACCGGAACTACAGCCATCTATTGTCACTGTGATTTCCTTGGCGATCTTGGTCACCTCTGTCGCAGATTTGGTACAGCCCAATATGGAGACCTGCATTAGGGCGATGGTCGTGCCAAGCAGAAATGCTGATCGTTTTGACATCTTTTTCATTTGTTTCATGGTCCGCAGGGGGTTTATCAATTAGTCTCATGGCCCGCCGTGGGTTCAAACCCACGGCTAATAGCTAAAGTCGGTTGAAAACCGACTGCAAACATTTTTCTCCCGATCGAGGTTTCTGCCTGGGAGCGATCGGAGGGGGCGATCGTGCGATCGCCCACGGGAGGCAGATCCTCAGGGACGGCGTTCCCAGGGAGACCCACCGGAACGAGGAACCTTCAATTTTTCGATTTGTCCCGTTACCCCGCAGGGGGTTCAAACCCCCTGCTAATAGCTAAAGTCGGTTGAAAACCGACTGCAAACATTTTTCTCTCGATTTCTCAACAATGTCTCTGAGTGGGTTTTAACCCACTTGAGCTATTAGCCGTGGGTTTTAACCCACGGCGGGCCAGGAGACTTACCAACCGCTTCCCTGTGGCAGAATTTTATTTACTAAAACTTCCAAAGGAATGGAGTCGGGAAACTCCTCTCTTTCATATACTGGGCTACTACCTGTTTTGCCTTGACTAAAATTAGTTAACCTTGCCAGGACCTCTCGGCGTTTTTGCACAGTGTCCGCATTCTCATTCTTTAGGGTGAAGAGAAGATTGCGATCGTTACAAGGAGATGACCCCGAGGTGGATGACCCCGTTTGAATGACAAAGCAAACCACTGGATATTTATTATGAGTGCCGGTAGTTATATCCAAGTTGCTCAACATGCCCCCATTGCTAGCCACCGCGTCGGTAAAGCGTTGAGAGACAATGTCACAGCGTTTCTCCGGTGTATAATCATTCCCAAATTCTATAGTATTCCAGACAATCATCGGGCCTTGGGAAACAGCATTACCTCTTTGAGCAAAGGTTCCCCATGTGTTCTGGTATGGCTTACACTTGAATGTGGTGGGCTCGCTAGACAGGGGAGTTACGGTTGTTTGCTGGGGGGTACAGGCGACAATGCCAGACATGGTTACAGCGGTAGCTAGCATTCTAGCAGTAAAGTGTCCGGGTTTGGCAGTCATGGTGGCACCTCCGGTGATTTGGTGACAATAGTGGTTGTGATGCCATTTTACACCGGGCATCCCCGATCGGTAATAGCCAACCCGGCAACTTCTGCGAAACAGAGTTTCTTATGGCAAATGCTGTTAGCAGATCCTCTCTCGCCTCGTCCCGGGCTACGGAACCAAACAATGCCAATGATTTTACCCCCAAAGCTGTCAGTTCGGTGGCGTGGGCTGATAAAATTTCTATTGCCCGATCGCGTCGCATAGCTTTAATACCTCAATAGCTTACTATTTAATAGTTTAACATAGTAACAAGTGGGCGAGTCAGGAATGATCTTTACCCCGCATTCGCACCTATTTGCTAGACATCATCCCAACCACTACCATAATCACGAACTGGATATGTTGTCCAAGAATCGCGTAACCATTGTCGTCCGAAATCTTCCAGATACCAGTGAACGCTGCTATCTAACCAGTCATAAGGAGACTTTACCCAGCCATGTTTAACAGGGTTGTAGTGGATATAGTTGAGAGTTGTATAGTAATGTCTTTCAGAACGAATTGCTCTATCTGAATAATTATACCATATTTTACGTCCCTTGACATTTTCCTGAATATTCCATTCACGAGATATCGGTCCGTGAACTAAACGAATTATCTTACCGATGGGATCGAAGTTGGTGACATGGACCAGCAAATGATAGTGATTGGGTAAGACGACCCAGGCAAGTAAGTCTATTTCATTTGTGACAAATTTCTCAAAGAGACGATTTAGTAGGTGCTGGCGGCGAGATGCAGTTGTCATGTGGCATTTATGTTCGTAACAGGATGCTGTGAGGAGATAATAGGGGCGATCGCGAACTTGATGAGGGGGGGAGTGAGGAGGGAAGCCACGAGAAAGGCGTTCTGCAACCAATTCGGCTTGTTGTTCGGGAGTGAGTCGGCGATATTCATACATAAGCTTGCAAGTTCATTAATTAGGTTCGTAGTAAACGCTTTAGTGTTTAGCAGTAGGTGCGCAGGTTCGTAGTAAACGCTTTAGCGTTTAGCAGTAGGTGCGCAGGTTCGTAGTAAACGCTTTAGCGTTTAGCAGTAGGTGCGCAGGTTCGTAGTAAACGCTTTAGCGTTTAGCAGCAGGTGCGCAGGTTCGTAGTAAACGCTTTAGCGGAAGCACTAAAGTGCTTACTACGAACCCATCACAGCCAAGCACTAAAGTGCTTACTACGAACCTACCACAGCCAAGCACTAAAGTGCTTACTACGAACCTGCCACAACTCAAACCTGCTGCAAATATTCCTCAAACTTCTCCTGTAGTTGTTCGATCGCCAAATCTTGAGTCCAATACTCCACCAAAGCGTGGCCCAATGCCCAAGCATTTTGTTCGGGAGAACCGGTATTTTCTTGCAGCAGGGGCCAGAGTTTAACCATGTCAAATTTCAGCGGGTTACTATCACTATTCAACAGGGAAAACAGGTCATAGGCCATCTGCAGTTTTCCTATTACTACAGGTAACTGTTCCACAGGTATTTTCTCTGCTAGCACATAAGCTAGGGCAGGACTACCCGTTGAAATTGTGGAAATGAATTCCAATACCGGACTTTTCAGTAATGCCGTCAGTCCCTGTGTCGTTGCCATCTGAAAGGTGTAGCGATCGATAATCTTCGCAGCAGCAATAGTTCGCCCTTCCCGATCGCGCAAAAAGCGGGCCAGGCGCAGTTGCTTTGCCGGCGCGATAGCCTCTACCAGGGCCACGGATAGGGCCTCCACATTCCAGGCAGTTCTCCCGGTTTTCATGTCCCCGGTTACCACGGGTAAAACCCGATCGCAGGTATCTTTTAACAGTTCAGCCCGATACTCCGTAGCTGCGCGAATATTGCTTTCTTTAGTACCCTTGCCGCTTTGCCAGTTGTAGGGCGGTTGCCACTCCCGCACCGGACGCAGGCGATCGACCTGAGTAACAATAGTAATTACGGGCAGGTCTGTCACATTCCCTTGCAGATCTTGGAGAAAGTCCACATCCATTTGCAAAGCCGGATCCAAAGCCGGAGTTACTAGCAGCAGCAGATCGGCATTAGTAGCATAGTCTAGCACGAGTTCTCGCAGTTCCCCACGGTTTACCTGTTCGTAACCGGGCGTATCCCAAAGAGTGAGAGTTTCCGTTTTACTCTGCCAATGGTAATTGGCAATGCGATCGGTACTGGGCAAGACATCAACTGCGGCCATTTCTGCCTGAAATAAGGTATTAATCAAACTGCTTTTCCCAGACCCCGTTCGTCCCACTAAAAGAATATTAACAGGTTTTTGCTCGACGGCATCTTCCGGTTCCGCTTGGGCGATAATATCTCCCAGAGTTTGAGTTTTCGCCTTCGGGAGAGTTGCTTGAGAAACAGCGAATGATTCTGCTGGTAAACTGGTGCCGCTGTAAAGGGCGATCGCCTGGCGACACAAGTTCCGCAAAGCAGTTTCCCGCAACAGTCCCGACAAATTGACCAGCAATTGCTGATTTGCCTCCGTACTATAGCGCTGACTCGCTCGTTTTGCCAAGGCCGCTACTGGGTTTAACAGCCACTGGGCCCAATTCCAGACTTTCCATAGTTTCCGAGCCGAAGGTTCCAGCTTCTGATATACTTCATATGCCTGATATGCTTGTCCCACTGTTACTTGATTGAGGGCCGGAGATAACTGTGCCATCCAGCGATCCAGGTCATCCAATGTGCCTCGCATCAGGGCGTAAGCTTGGGGAATGTAGATGTTCAACAGGGGATATTTCACCTCTGGATAATAAATGTTGGCGACTGCCACCACCACCGACTGACATCGCTGCCAAAATGTTTGCCAGTCCTCCCAGATCTGGCGATCGTCCTTTGTATTTTCCAGGATCTCTTGCAATGCTGCTTCCGCTTTTTCTGTAGATGCATCTCCTACTATGCTGCTATCATCTGCTACAGATTCCAGTTTTTTGCCTGCCTCCGCTACTGCCGCTTCTACCTGGTCTAGTACAGGTCGAGTCCATTTTACCAGCAGCCAGCGCCAGCCCACAAATACCAAAATCAAGATTCCCCAGATCCAACTAATGCCCCAATAGTGAATTTGTAATCCCGCCGCTAACATCAGGAAAATCGCGATCGCGGCGATCGGGGTTACCAAAATGAGCCACTGCCATAACTTTAATCTTACCATTACCTTGCGTCCATCACTGCTATGATTATATACTATATTTTGCCAGACTTTGCGCGAAAGTTTTCTCACTTCGCTGTCAGCCCGCCTTCCGTGTATCGTGGGAGCGCTATTCGCACTACCCACGATACACGGAGGGTTCAAACCCCGGGCTAATAGCTAAAGGAGGGTTTTGACCGACTAATCAAATCACGATTAAAGTAATTGTATTACCCATTCTACTATTTGCTATACTTGTGATAATATAACAATCTAGTCTATAATAGCAAAACAGCCATGAGTAAGTCAGCTATGGAAACCCTGACAGACATTGGTACAATGATTGTGAGGACGCCAGGAACCTGCGGCGGGCGTCCCCGGATCGCTGGAAGCCGGATCGCGGTTCAGTTCGTCGTTAATGAGATCGAGGCAGGTGTCACTCCTGAAGAAATTATAGAAGATAAGCCCCACCTGAATCTTGCAGGTATCTATGCGGCTTTAGCATACTACTACGCAAATCAAACAGCAATGGAGGCCGAATTTGCCGCCGATGAAGAAGAATGCGATCGCCTTGAAGCTGAGTATAAAGCAGGAAAGTTATCATGAGCAATATTCCCATGAATTGAGATTAAAATAAAAATAATGCCGATCGCCAATCGTTTATAATTTAATGTAGGTTGGGTTGAGGCACGAAACCCAACCATGTAGGAGGTAAGAGAAGGGAACCATCACGATCGAGGCACAAGTAGAGGTACAAAACTAAACCATGCATGAAGTAATATGGGGTGCGCTCACTTGTAGTTGCTCGCCAAGCAGACAAGAAACCGGGTTTCTGCGACAATCTATGGTTAAGAGCCGAAAATATTGCAAGAAACCCGGTTTCTGGCCACTCGCGAGGGTTCCGACGTACAAACTGTTTTTGACCACGGTAAGATGAGGTAGCCATCATGATTCAGGTACAAGCAAAACCCATGAGTTTTGAGGAATTCATGGAGTGGTATCCAGAGGACGGAAAACAGTACGAACTAATAGAAGGGGTAATTGTAGAAATGCTGCCAACCGGTCCTCATGAAGACATAAGTGGTTTTCTAGTCGCAAAAATCAACAATGAAATTGAGAAACGGGAACTGAATTACTCTATTCCCAGAAGTTGTCTGCTCAAACCACTGGCACCTGGTTCGGGATATCAACCAGATGTAACGGTTCTGGATAGAGAATTAATTAAAGAGGAACCTCTATGGCAAAAAGCATCGGTCATCCAAAATGGCAAAACAGTACCTTTAGTCATCGAAGTAGTCAGTACAAACTCGCGGGATGACTACGGGCACAAGTTAGTAGAATATGAAGCAATGGGTATTGCCGAATATTGGATTGTAGATTATCGTGCTTTGGGTGCAGTCCGTTACATCGGTAAGCCCAAACAACCAACTATAACAGTGTGTCAGTTGATGGAAGGCGAGTACCAGATGCAGCGCTTTATTGCGGGTCAGCGCTTGTCATCTCAGATTTTCCCGGAACTGGACTTGACAACGGACAGCATTTTTCAAGCAGGAAGGTTATAGTTATGAAAAAATGCCCTGAAATCGTTATAGTATAGACTATAATGTCACTGAAATTAAGCTGTCATTGCGAGGGGGGGGATCCCAAACAGACCTTGTGGGATTGTCACCAGTAGACCCCCCCGAAGCAATCTCCTACCCCCTACCGACAGCGGAGATTGCTTCGGGGGAGTTAACTCATAAGCGTCAATTTTTAGGCTCTCAAAGCGAAGAATCATCCGAAATGCACTCTTCTTCCCCCCCGAAGCAATCTCAACCTCCAGCTATTGGTCGGGAGATTGCTTCGGGGGGGGCTGTTGGTGGAGTTCCCCACAATATCGGTTTGGACCCCCCCCCCTCGCAATGACAACTTAAGTCAGTGCCATTCGACTATGGGGTCTTCAATCTGGTAAACTCAGAGTTCGAGAGATGGTTATTTAGGAAGGGAAGTGGCTCAAACCACGAGAAACGTGCAAATGCAGGAACAACAGATGCATCCGAAGGACTTTTCATGGCCGTTCTGGCCCGCCGTACCACTTTACCCCTATGGCAGGCGGCGGACTCTCCGCCATGAAGTCGTTCCTGACAGGGTTTGGACTTTTGACCAGCTTCAGGGCATCTTATATGTTGTCGTGCCCATTCGCATGACGATCGCGAAACTGGATGCCGGGGGTCTTTTGGTGTACGCGCCCGTGGCCCCGACCCCGGAATGCGTGCAGTTGGTAAGGGAGTTAGAGGCAGATCACGGCCAGGTGAAGTACATCATCTTGCCAACTATTTCTGGTTTAGAACATAAAGTATTTGTCGGTCCCTTTGCCCGACAGTTTCCCCAGGCCCAGGTGTTTGTGGCCCCCCATCAATGGAGTTTTCCTCTTAATTTGCCCCTGAGTTGGCTGGGTTTTCCCCCCAAACGCACTCATATTCTCCCAGAAAATAGCAGCAAAACTCCCTTTGCTGACCAGTTTGACTATGCTATGCTGACTATTGACTTCGGACGGAGTAGGTTTGGAGAGGTGGCATTCTTAGACAGGCGATCGGGCAGTCTTCTGGTCACGGACATAGTAGTTTCGGTGCCAGAAGATCCCCCCGCGATCGCGCAATTAGATCCCTACCCTTTGCTATTCCATGCCAAGGACAGTGCCTCGGATCTCAGAGAAGATAATTGGGCCAACCGTCGCCAGGGATGGCAGCGCATCTGTCTGTTTGCTTTCTACTTCCAACCCAGTAAATTGTCCACCATCCCCTGGTCTGATGCCTTTCGCGATGCTAAACAAGCGCCCGATCGCTCGTTAAAAGCCTATTTCGGGTTATTTCCCTTTCAGTGGCAGGCAGACTGGAGGCGATCGTTCGATGCCTTGCGAGGAAATGGGCGGCTGTTGGTGGCACCAATTCTCCAAACTCTGATTCTCAACCGGGCCCCGAGGGCAACTCTGGACTGGGTTAATCAAATCGCGAGTTTGGATTTTCAGAGGATTATTCCCTGCCATTTTCAAAAGGCAATCGCGGTCGGACCAGAACAGTTTCGCGAAGCATTCTCCTTTCTGGAAAAACAACCCGAATGTAGTAATTATCCCTTACCCCAGGAGGACTTTCAACTTCTTCAGGACATCAATGCAGGTTTACAAAAGTTTGGGATATTGCCCCCCGCCCAGGATAAACTGTAGGTAGGAGATAGGATAGCACTCCTATGAAACTTCAACATATTAGTCAAGCAGAATTCAATCAGATTGAAGGAGTGCGTCGGATAATAGTCCATGACTGCCCTCATCAATTTGCCCTCCTAGATTTAGGCGAACCCTTGGGGCATTATGGAATCAGTTGGAGAAGTTCCCCCATCATTCAACCCGTTATTATACCATCAAAGGATGAGCTTACCCTCTGGGTAGGAGTGGACCAACATTTAGCAGCAATAGATTTGCGATCGGGTCGCATTCGTTTATCTATGGCAATGCACGAAAATATATTCAATATTTTCACGATGGAGTTTCGGACCATTGTCCTCACAGAACTGGAACTGTTACTTTTCAATAATCATGATTGCTCGATCGAGTCGATCGAGGACTTACCGGAAATAGCAGCAGGGATGACAGTTGCCGGTTCAGATCTAGTAATTGGATTAATAGATGGACGGAGCTTGACATTAAATCTCGAAACCTGTAAACTGCAAGTAGTCAGCGATCGGATGTTAGTGGTTAATTGAACTATGAAGCAGTATATCGCCTACAACCTGGTATTAGGAATTGTGAATGTCAGCCAGAAGCGGAAGTAGGAACTTAGTCGTCCTTTCGCAGATTTGGAAAAACAGTGTTACAAATCTTCAGCATTATTCTATTAGTGGGTTTTAACCCACTTAAGCTATTAGCCGGGGGTTTGAACCCCCGGCGGGCCAGGAGACCGATCGAGAAACCAAACATTCAACAAGAAAAATATGGCACAGTCAAACCAACCCAGAGAACAAGAAAATAATCAGCGGATCCTCTCAGCATCCCTTTGGATCCTGTCAGCCCTCTACATTTATATCCTGTTTTTCTCGCCACCGGGGCAGCTAGTTCCCGGGGAACCGGTCTGGGCAATTCAACCCCAGACAATTAAAGAGGTGCTAAATGAATCAATCAATTTCTTTTTCATTCTGCCCATGTTAAATGCTGTGGGCATTAAAATCATGGAATCCCCAGTGGAACCTCCGGCATCCGAAGCCCTATTTAACTTCGCTGAAGCCTGGATATTCATGTTTTTGCCCCTGCTGCTGGCCGATCGTCGCGGTCGGGAATTTACTAAGATCTTAATTTGGGGTTTCGCAATGTTCCTCACCAATAGTTTCCTGGCTCCTTATATGGCAGTGCTGACAACTGCTACTCCCGAGGAAACCGACAACCGGACTAGCAAAGGTTTATTAGCTCGCATATTTGGTTGGACGGGACTCCTCGTGGGGACGGGAGCCTTAATTTGGGGAATGCTGGGCCGACCGGAATTTGGAGACTTGACCCAGAGGGCACAATACTTTATCCAGTCCTTTCATACAAACCGACTGACAGTTGCTTTCTGTGTAGATCTATTGCTCTTTAGCATCTTCCAAGCTATGCTGATTGGCAAGATTGAGCCACCCGATAGTGGAAAACGTTGGTTAAGATTTATTCCCTTCTGGGGTCTCGCCACTTGGCTAATTGTGTGAAATAATTTCTGGCATTACTCTCGTGACCAGGCTCCGGCCTGGTCACGAATGCCAGAGGCTCTGCCTCCTGTGCTCCCAATGGAGGCAGAGCCTCCCAACTGCGTTCCCAGGGAGACCCTGGGAACCAGAGATAGTAAAAACAGGAAAGCTTAATATATGGAACAAACAAAGCAAGCACTCTCCCTGCCCATCATGGGGTGCGGGACTTGGGCCTGGGGAAACAGGCTGCTATGGGGATATGATGAAAGTATGGACGACCAGTTACAAGGGGTCTTTAACCTTTGTGTCGGAAACGGCGTTACCCTATTCGATACCGGTGATTCCTATGGCACCGGGAAACTTAACGGACGCAGTGAAATGTTGCTGGGACGCTTTTCTCGGGAATATCTTGGTGTCAACAAAGACAATATTTGTATTGCTACCAAACTGGCCGCTTATCCCTGGAGATTGACCAGAAAGTCAATGGTTGCTGCTGGCAATGCCTCGGCTCAACGCTTGGGCAGAAATGTGGATCTCGTACAAATGCATTGGTCTACGGCCAACTATGCTCCCTGGCAAGAAGGTCCCCTATTGGATGGCCTTGCCGATCTCTACCAACAAGGATTGGTCAAGGGAGTCGGTCTATCTAATTATGGACCAAAACGGCTGCAAAAAGTACAGCAAAAGTTTCGCGATCGGGGAGTGCCGATCGCCACCCTGCAAGTGCAATATTCCTTACTGTCCACCTATCCCGTCACCGAACTGGGAATTAAACAAGTCTGCGACGAACAAGGAATCAAACTAATTGCCTACAGTCCCCTGGCCTTGGGCATCTTGACCGGCAAATATTCCGAGAATGGTCCATTGCCCAAAGGCATTCGCGGTCGGCTGTTTCGGCAACTATTGCCCAAAGTTAAAACAATTTTAGAAACAGTGCGATCGATCGCCCAGTCAAGGAACAAGACCATGTCCCAAGTAGCAATTAACTGGTGTATAGCTAAAGGCACAATTCCCATTCCCGGGGCCAAGAACCTAGAACAGGCCCAGGAAAATATTGGTGCATTAGGTTGGCAATTAGACTCTGGCGAGATCGCGGAATTAGATCGAGCAGCAGCCAGTTTAGATAAAAAGATGGTGCAAAACATCTTTCAGACCAAATAATACCAATTCTGGTAGAAATTTTTAATTATCAAAAAAGGTGGGTTTAAACCCACCGATGCTAAAATTTAAATTTCCGACTAGCTAGTAATATTTAGATTCTGGTTCTGGTTGCAGCATAGGCATGTCAAAATTAGAGCGATCGTAGAGAAATCGGATAGATTCTTCCTCTAACCGATGTAGATGAAAAGGCTCGATCGCGCTAGAATGCCTCAATGCGGCCAAATAGCCATCCAAATAGAGGCGCAAATCATCAAAGCGATAACCTTGGTTCCACATTTGGACGAAGGCATCAGTTAGTTTTTGGTAAAGGCGAATGGTTTGAGCATTCTGAAGCATGGTAGTAATCTCCTAATCAGTTACTAAGTTAATTGTCAGGGGGGGGTAAAAAGCAGATCGACTGTCCAGAAAGGCTCTTGCAGCAAGGGCCAACATCTACCCAACCCATAGCTAAGTCCTTCTATATCTACTTCACCGAGTCCGGATCTTGTGACAACTCCTGGTACTGCCGACCGGATGCCATGCCATAAAATAGAAGTCGGGGCATACCTCCGCACCTCGGCAGCCCCGACCTTTACTTTCAAGTCATACTTGCTCCTGTCAGGCAGCGGCCCACCCCAGAGCGGCTCGCAGGCCCTAGGGAAATTCGGGTTCCCCAGGCCCGTTCGGGACTGCTTGTCAATAGAAGGTACCTTTTTGGAAAAATAGGACATCTACTTCGACCCTGACTACTCGCTCCCATTGTAACGAAACTTTACCCTCCTTACCCTCGTTACCAGGTTCCAGCCTGGTAACAAAATGCTGGAGGCAGAGCCTCCGGTGGTCCGAAGGTCGGCGATCCCCACCTGTTGGCAGCTCGACCCTGCCCGGGAGAGCATATGTATATATACTCAAGCAAAAATAACTATAAACTAGGAACTACGAATTTAGAAATACAACTGTAGCAACAGATACAATATTCTGAAAAAAAATTTGTTATCATATCAGCAAAAATTGAAGGGAAGTCGCTTGTGGGATCTCCGGGTATTCAGATAATAGAAGGAAATCTGATGCTGCGATCGCTCATAGCCTGGCACTTGCAGCAAGCCGGACACCGGGTGCATCAATCAGCTGAATTGCGTCAGGCCAGAGAGACATACAAACAGTACCAACCGACTCTGGTAATTCTCGACTCTGATGCCGATGGCGATGGCCTCCAGTTTTGCCAGTGGCTGCACCAGCAGCAAGAATCGTTAATTTTGATCCTATCTGCCCGGAACACAGAAACAGATATTGTCACTGGCCTCAAGGCTGGCGCAGACGATTATCTCACCAAGCCTTTTGGCATTCAAGAGTTTCTTGCGAGAGTAGAAGCGCTGCTGCGACGCCAGAAAAGTCCGGCACCACCGGCAATGCTTGACTACGGCCACCTGAAAATTGACTTAGTGCAGAGGCGCGTATGGTTAAAAGGAGAGTTGATTGAGTTGACGCCCCAAGAATTCAGTCTCCTCTATGCCCTAGCTCAGGTGGGCGGACTACCTCTCAGTCGTACAGAATTGCTACAAAGAGCTTGGCCAGATGCCATTGATAATCCCCGTACCGTCGATACTCATATATTGTCCCTGCGTAAGAAAGTGGAAGCAGACCCCCGACAACCGACCCTGATCCAGACGGTACGCAAAGTCGGCTATCGGTTCAACGGGGAAATTCTCAACCTTAATTCCGGACATAAGTCCAGCCTCGATCGCAAGCAAGCCTAAAATTCACTCTTTTGCTCAGAAACCCGGTTTTTGCCAAAAACAGAGTTTCTTAATTTATAATTGAGATAATCCCCACCAGGCAGAGCAGAATAGGGCAGAAGATTAAGGTATGATTATGCAATATATAAATAGCCCCAGAGAAACTTATGAGATCGGTAAAATCAAGCAGACATATTCAGAGTCAGGCCCAAGAGAACTGGAATCGGAACTTGTCGAGATCCTGGAGAGGATGGCAGATGCCTTTTTGCTCTTGGATAAGCAATGGCGGTTTACCTATCTGAATCATCAAGCAGAAATAGCATTAGAGCAAAGGCATTCCGAGTTGCTGGGCAAGAAAGTCTGGGATGTCTTTGATGCCGAAGACCCGTTTTTTACAGCATATAAAAAAGCAGTTACCACTCAATCAGTGGAAAAATTTACAGCTTTTCATGCCCCCACAGCCAAATGGTTTGAGGTCCGCGCTTATCCCAGTGCATCTGGGTTATCAGTTTTCCTTCAGGATATCACGGAGCACAAGCAGAATTTAGCACGACTAGAATTATTAGAAGCAGCGATCGCGGCTAGCAGTAACGGGGTAGTGATTAGCGACATGTTAGCAGCAGACCAGCCGCTCATCTATTGTAACCCTGCTTTTGAAAAGCTGACCGGCTATGGACCGTCAGATATTATCGGACGCAACTGTAGATTTTTGCAAGGACCGGATACGGACCAAACTGAAGTTGATAAAATTCGCGCCTGCATCCGGGAAGGCAAGAACGGGAGAGTCGTCCTCAAGAATTATCGCAAAGATGGCACGCCGTTTTGGAATGAGCTGATCATTTCGCCAGTGCGAGATCGTAGCGGTCAAGTGACTCACTTTATTGGCGTGCAAAAAGATATCACCGCCCGCAGGCAAGCAGAAGCAGCACTGCGCAAAAGCGAAGCAAGATTCCAAAGACTAGCAGCTAACGTACCGGGCATGATTTATCAATTCCGACTCAGTGGGGATGGGTCAATGTCTTTCCCCTACTTGAGTCCTGGTTGCCTGGAACTATTGGAAATAGACCCAACAGTAGGCCAGTCTAATATATCTCTAATGCTAGATGTAATTCATCCGCGCGATCGCCAAAGTTTTGACGATTCTGTAGCAGTCTCCGCTGCTACCCTGGCACCCTGGCGTTGGCAAGGACGGTTCATCACTCCTAGCGGTAAGCTTAAGTGGCTGCAAGCTGCTTCCCGTCCAGAAAAGCAAGCTAATGGAGATATAATCTGGGATGGTTTGATGATCGATATTAGCGATCGCATATTGGCCGAAGAGAAACTGCGCAAAAGCGAAGCAAACCTGGCAGAGGCGCAAAAGGTAGCACATATAGGCAGTTGGGAATTAGATGTGGCTACAAAAGCAGTGACCTGGTCAGCAGAAATATTCGGCATTTTCGGACTAGACCCAATGGCAGCCGCACCAACATTCTCAGACCGACAAATTCACCCAGGTGACAGAGAGTTGTGGCTCGAAAGTATGCAGCAAGGTTTGACAGAGGGAAAACCTTACGAACTGGACGTGAGAATTATCCGACCGGACGGCCAAATCAGATACGTGCAAGCTAAAGGAAAACCGACATTAAATGCAGAAGGTCAGGTGACGAAGCTGTTTAACACGGTTCTGGATATCACAGAACGCAAGCAGACGGAAGCAGCTTTATGGCAACATATTCAGATGCTGGATCTGGCTAATGATACGATTATGATTCAAGAGCTGGATGGCACGGTGGTTTACTGGAATCAAGGTGCGGAGCAGCTGTATGGTTGGAAGAAAAAAGAGGCGATCGGGGCGAATGTTCACAGCTTATTGCAAACAGTCTGGCCACAAGACTCCCTAGATGGGGCTAAAAACAGATGTATAGAGAGAGGATATTGGCAAGGGGAACTGCTGCATACTAAACGGGATGGCCAGCAAATCACCGTGGCCAGTCGCTGGACGTTGCAACGAGACGAGAACGGCGATCCTTTCGCCATTCTGGAAATTAATAATGATATTACAGAACGCAAGCAGGCGGAAGTGGCATTGCGGGAAGCTTCTCAAAGGGAACGGGAAAAAGCTTTGCAACTGGAGAGGACTTTGCAGGAGTTGCAACGCACTCAAACCCAGCTAGTGCAAAATGAAAAAATGATCAGCCTGGGTCAGATAGTTGCGGGAGTTGCCCATGAAATTAATAACCCCGTCAGTTTTATCTATAGCAACCTCACCCATGCGGATATCTATGCTCGGGATATTCTAGAGCTGCTACAGCTCTATCAGCAGTACTACCCCGACCCGACACCGGAAATAGAGGCGATCGCCTCTGACATAGAACTAGATTTTCTCACAGAAGACTTTCCCAGATTAATGGACTCGATGAAGGTCGGGGCGGAACGGATCCGCCAGATCGTCCTGTCTCTGCGCAACTTCTCGCGACTGGATGAAGCTTCCTTCAAGCAAGTTAATATTCACGAAGGTCTGGAGAGTACCCTGCTGATCTTGCAGCACCGACTGCATGGGACCACCCCAGGAAACCTAGTAGGTCGGAAAATTCAGGTGATTAAAGAGTATGGCGACTTGCCGCCAGTGCAATGCTACCCTGGGGAACTCAATCAGGTATTTATGAATATCCTCGCTAATGCGATCGATGCCTTAGAGGAATGCCAGAACATCTCCAACCCCCAGATCCGGATTACCACTCAACTGATAGAGGGGCAACGGGTACGCATCTCGATCGCTGACAATGGCCCGGGCATGACCGAGTCGGTACAGTTGCGCCTATTTGACCCCTTCTTTACCAGTAAACCGGTAGGTAAGGGCACCGGTCTGGGGTTGTCAATCAGCTATCAGACGGTGGTGGAACAGCATCATGGCCATCTGAGCTGTGTGTCTGCACCGGACTTGGGAGCTGAGTTTATCATTGAGATTCCCCTCAAGCAACAATCTTGATGACTATCACCGGTAGTTACGTGATGGCGATCGCAGTGATGGAGATTATCGATCACCTGACTCTTCAAAGAGCGTCACGTAACCATAATACTGCGATCACGGCAATATCTAGAGAAACAGCCCATACTTAAAAATATCAGGATAGTCAAAGAAAACACCAGAGTTGCTCTAGGAGATAGTTGCCATGTTGTCCCAATCAAGTCAAGACGATCGCGTTCTAGCTCAAGACTTTTATCGAGCTTTATTTAATCTTTTCTATGAGTCTTGCGATCCTTTAATTCAGCTACTTCTGAAATATTGTACCTTTGGCATTGCTCCCAGCGATCGCGGACAGAGAACCTTTTTTATCATTGCTCCCGACCAGGAAATGGCCGAGGAACTGGTCGAGGAGATTGATAGCATTGTTAAACAAGTGTCCCGGCTCACTGTGGGAGTGAAGCAGACTGCCATTTGCTTTGTGCCCGATGAAAAACAGTCAGCTTACTGTGCGATGAACTACGACCCCAGTCAAATTCCATCTAATTTTCTCATGGGTCAAATCTTCGACAACCATTCCTGGGTAGAAGAAGATATCCTTGATTAATTAGTCCTGGCAAATGACGAATAGTTGTGAATTTGACAATTGCCTCAGTCCTGGCCGATCGCTTGACTATTCTTTCCCCTGTCGAGCGATCGACCGATTTAACTTATGTCAAATTAATTGTTTTTTCTGGCTTCGTGGGAGCAAACATCTCCCGTCGGGTCGTCGGTAGTGCGCACCAAAGATTCCATTTCCACGATTTGCCAGAAAAAGGTAATGCCGATGATCAGTTCGACGTTATCTTGGGTGCGGGCCTCAAAATCGTACCACATAAAGCGGGGACGACCGTCAATATGGGTCAGAAACAGGTCTCGGCGATCTTTGTAAATGCCACTCGACCAGCAGAATTCTACTAATTCCGAGTGGGGTTCCAGGAAAAACGCCCGATCGGGATCGGTGCCGCGCTTAAAAATATAGGCTCCCGATCGGTCTTTAATCACAACAGTCTGGTGATTTTCCAGGACGATCCGATCGATCACTTCGACAATTTCTTGGTTGGCAGCAGGAAAGAAAACTTGCGGTGTGGATATCAATTCTAGCTCCCCAGTTCTAGTATCTCTGAGCAACACTGCTGTATGCTCGTCAATATTAATTCCTTCTCGAACGCCTTCAAGTAGTTTTTCCGTGGGGTTGAGATAAACTGCACCTTCGCCCCGTTCTACCCTGATTGCGCCGTTGCTGCTGTCTAGGATGCGGATATACTGATTATTTTTCAGGGTAATTGCCGAGAGAGTTTCGATAACTTCTTCGGTAGCTGTGAGTAAATAGAGTTTGGGACCCAATTCGTTGCGCAACTCGCCAGTGATGCTATCGCGGATCCGCAGATATTCTCCAGGTCCGAGAATGGTTCCCTTACGCCGGCGCAACCGCCAACCCGGCCTGGAAAAGAACACTTTCGGGCCATTAACGATCCAGCGGCGAGTAAATCCTTCGACTAGCAGTTGTTCGTCTTCTTTGAGAAAAGATATCCAGGGGATAATCATAATAGCCTAACAAATGCAAGAGGTATTTATATTATAGCATCAATGTTGGCATATTTGGGTTGCCCTAAACCATTACCTCGCTGCGATTATTACCGCGTTCGGTGATATTTATGGTCGGTCCGAATTTTTGACAGATCAAGGGTTTAGGCTATGTTTACTCCCAGTTGAGCGGGAGATTTGCCGCGAATGTAAGACTACAGAAAAGCAGAAAGTCATAAAAATGTAAAAAATCCTTGACAAATCATTTTTATCCACTTACCATAGCAATGTAGGCGATCGCCCCCGGTGCATCAGATTGAGGACCGCTAGAGAAAAAATAGTCTACAGGGGTTGCTAAAAAGTGAGTTTCCAGGTAAGATTAGGGGCGTAATCTATCATAATCGAGCAAGTAGAGCGTGCTTTTAACCGGCAAGCGTACCGAACTGTGGGCAGATGTCGCCGATGAGCTATGGAACGACTGGCAGTGGCAACTCGGTCATCGTCTGAACAGTTTACAACAGCTTCGAGAACTGATTCGCCTTACCCCCGAAGAGGAAGAGGGGCTAAGTGCTGAGGGCAAATTCCATGTCGATATCACCCCTTATTTTGCCAGTCTCATAGATCCCGAGGATCCTCACTGCCCAATTCGCCGCCAAGTGATACCATTAGCTCGCGAGCTGAAAATGTTTGAAGGGATGAGTGTTGACAGCCTGGAGGAAGACGAGCAAAGTCCAGTTCCCGGTCTCGTTCATCGTTATCCCGATCGAGTTAGGAGTTAGGGATCCTCCGCAGTCGGGTAGAGGCGGGCAATGCTTTCCATAACCTGCTTGGTGGGGCCATCTGTGATGCCTTATTTTTGGTAGTCCCCGCTCATATTGGATGCGCCCCAGCAAGACAATAAGCCAATGTAAGCTTACAATAAGCCAATGTAAACGGGGGTGTAGGAGCAGTAGTTGCACAAGGAGCCCCCCCAACCCCCCCGTGGCGGGCGGTTGGGGGAGGGGGACTCCTCAGACTTGGGGGACTCCTCAGACTTGGATGCGCCCGTGTAATTTTACTGAACCATTGTCGTTTGATCTAACACGATCGGAAATTTGTCTCAGATATTCTGCCAGCTATGTTTCTCAGACAACTCACTTCCTCGATCTTACTGTCTAGTTACTCAATTCAGTCATTATGGTTGACATTTCTGACAAGTTTTCCACCAAGGAGTTGAAATCTTTCATCGGGAAAGATTTGATTACACTCAAAGATTACTCACCAGCAGAAATCCGAACGGTATTAGAATTAAGTCATCAAATCAGAGAGCATGACAAAACCAAATTTAGTCATCTGGCGGCAGGCAAAAACATCGCCCTCTTATTTGAAGTTCCTTCTCTGAGAACACGATCGGCATTCTCAGTAGCGATCAAAGAAATAGGAGGACTCGTCGAATATTATTCTCCGAATGCTATTCATCATGATGAATCTTTGCCAGATGTTGCCAGAGTAATATCCAAATTTTTCGATTTGATAATTTACCGGACCAAATCTGACGAAAGTATTGAGACCCTGGCAGAATATGCAGAAATACCAGCGATCAATGCGATGTCACCGATGTTTCATCCAGTGCAGGCACTTACGGATATCCTGACGATACAGACATACTGCAAAAATCAGAGTCAAATTAAGATTATCAATTTTGGTAACGAAAGTAATGTTTCCAACAGTCTTATGATTGCTGCGGTAAAATCCGGGTATGATTATATTGCTGTGGCACCAAAAGAGTTTCTGCCCGATCGGGGACTTGTATCGGAACTGAATCAGATCGGGAAACAGACAGGTTCGCAAATATCAGTGACCGATGATATGCAGAGCGAATTATTGGCGGATGCTGATGTAGTATATACGGATGCCTGGACGCTGTTCGCTAAAACTAAAGAAGAAAATGAGCGGAGATACAAAAAACTGGAACCCTACAGAGTAACAACGGAGGTAATGAACCGCGTTGGCAAAGAAAACAGTATTTACATGCACTGCCTGCCTGCCGAACATAGTTCTGAACATCCCCTGGAAGTTACAAATGATGTGTTTGAAAGCAAGGCATCGGTGGTTTTTGAGCAGGCAGCAAATAAACTGTATGTTGTCAAGGCGCTGATAGCACTGATTTTTGACAGGGCTGAAAGCATCTTGTTATAAAAAACTGTTGCAGGTGGGATGATTTGGGAATTTTCGATATAAGATATGTAGGGTGCATCTCATATTTGCTTAGCCGCCCGAACCCTAAAGGGCCCGGCTACACGAACAAAGCCCGCCTGCGCGGGCTAGATTACAAAAGTGCAGTGTACCCGATATGTAGTTAGACAAACACAAGGATTGACATTCACATGCAGAGCACGCAAGCAAACCCACTCACAGCAGTGAACTACGATGAAGTCGAGCAGCAATTCATCACATTGCTGGAAATAGAAGATCTAGATAAGCAAGTGGCTGTAGATCCAGATATGGTTCGGGACTTTGAAGAGGCGATCGCAGCCGCGATATCAGCAGCTTACCAATGGGGGGATGATGCCGCACATCTTTTTTTACAACGGGTGCTTTATCGCATAAATCGGTTGAAGTTCTTTTGGTACGATGATTTGCAGCGCTACACCAACGAGAAATCGGTTTACTTGCAGAGGGTACTACAGAGGGTTGAGGCTGTTTGGCAGGAATGGGAGTTAGCACAAACACAAATAGACGTGGCGGCGTTGCAAACAGAGAATGTCAAGCAGGGACTGATCGATCGGGCGGCAGTTGATGTCGATCCGCCAATTTCTGCTAATGGCAAGTTTTTTCGAGACCAGATGACGGAGGCAGGGTATCGCCAACTGGTGGCGATCGCCTCTCTGGATGGTCTCGTGGAGGCGAGCGATGTTTCTCGAATTTTGGGAGGTGTCGCTAATGACGTGCATTCAGTGCTGACGCGGTTATTGCTGGAAGAGTACGGTGGCGGTAATCTTAAGCGCAAGCACTCTTCCTATTTTGCCACCATGCTTGGGGAACTGGATATGAATCTTGAGCCCGAGGCATATTTTGATTTAGTGCCTTGGGAATTACTGGCATCTCTCAACCATGCCTTTTTACTTAGCGATCGCAAGCGCTATTTCCTGCGTTACATTGGCGGACTGCTGTACTTCGAGACTTCCGTACCAGCAGCTTTTAGCAACTACCAAGCTGCTGGTATGAGGCTGGGACTTTCATCCGATGCAACTGCTTACTGGAATTTGCACATTAAGGTCGATGAACTGCACGGACGCTGGATGTTAAATGATGTTGCCCTGCCCCTTGTGGACCGGTACCCCGATCGTGCCTGGGAACTACTGTTTGGGTACGACCAGAAGCGGTTGATTAGTTCTCGTGCCAGTGCCTCCGTAGCACGGTCAGTACGTGAAGTAGATCTCCCTGCCACATCTAATGTTTAAATTCATGCCCGATCGAGTCGTGCAACCTTCTCAATTATTTTGCACGACAACCAACTTATCATCGGGTTTTTCTCCCCCTTGACCCGACTTCGCCAGGTATATCCCCGTCAATATTACCCCAAAAGCCAAGCAGTTGACAATATTTAACTTTTCCGCAAAGATGGCAGTGGCAAGGATAGCAGCTATCACGGGGTCGAGTAACAAGACGAGGGAAACAAATCCTGATGAAAATCGCTTGAGGCTATAGAATAAAAGCCCAGTACCGATGATATTACATAAAATTGCTTGGGAGATTACTGCCAACCACACGAACCAGGATGAGGGAAAAATTCTCTCTCCTCCGAAGACCATGAATGGCAGCATCAAGGAAGTTGCGAGTACATAAGACCACAGCAGAATAGTTGTTGCTGAAAACTTGGTTCTCAATGGTTCTGTACTCAGATAGCAGCCAGCATAAAAGATCGCTGAAAGTAAGGCTAAAGCATCACCGGTTAGGCGATCGCCCATCGCCCCTTGCATATCCATAATCCCAATAACTGCCGTTCCGGTCAAAGCTAGGGCCATGCCGATCAGGAACCTGCGGTTAAAGCGATGATGCAAGAATAGCCATCCTCCTAATGTGGCAAAAATTGGAGTCATATTGTGCAGTAGATTAGAGTTAGCGACGCTGGTTTCAGTCAAAGACCAAGCCCAAGAGATGAAGCAAGCTATGCTAAAGATAGTTAGCAGGCTCAGAAGAGCTATATCCTTAATGGTGTAAGATACCTTTATTCCCCGATCGCCCCTTATAGTGGAAGCTATCCCTTTGAGTCCATAGGATATTCCCAGAACAACAGCAGCGATCAAATAGCGATCGAATATGACTGCATTAGGACTAATCTCCGTTTCACTCAAGCGGATGAAGATGGGGGAGAGGGAGATAAGCAGTACCCCGAAGAGTAATAAAATGAAATCGAACTTAGCTATTAGTTGCTGGGGGGATGATATCTGAATAGACATGGTTTCTTAGAACTGGACTGGCTTGACAATCTGTCTATGCAGATTATAGCAGATTATCTACTGGAAAAATTACCCGATCGGGGGATTAAGTCTGGCCAGAGTTCGGCAATACCGGTTTCTGCGGTCCTGGCAATAAATTTTTCCAGTAATCTTGCCTTTTGGGTTTCCGAGAAATGCTTTTGCCAATCTCCCACTTTCCCTTTACGAATGAAAGGAATATCTGCTGGACGTTTGCTCGACCAACGACTTTGATTTTGGCTCATCTGTGCAAAACTACTATGATGTAGGATCAGATCGAGCATTTCTCCATCTTGAACTTTTGACGAATATTCAGGTCCTAAAAAATCAGCAATTGCCATAATTGCTTGCCGAGTATTTGCCTGCATCTGTTCGTAAGTGAGGAAAAGGACATTGGCATCTGCTTTATGCTCGTACCAAGCAAGGAGATGATCGAAGTAATCTCCCGAATCTACTTCTCCGCGTATAAAGCATTCAAAAAATTGGTCAAATGTTCCTGCTGCAAAGTCATAGTGTTTGACGAACCCCTTGGTGTGATAGTAAAAAGAAACGACACAATCAAAAGGATTCCGAGCCACATAAATATATTTGGCCTCAGGATGAAAGGGTGTTAATTCATAGTCAAAGTGGGTTTTGATAAATCGGGGAGCCGCTACAGATGCAACAAATTCAGCACCTACGTCTTCCAAATGAGGAATTTCCAAGTTAATATCCTTGCCCACAGGTAAGGGTTGCCCATCATGGTTGAGCATCCAAACAATATGCTGAGTCCAAGTGGTTCCACACTTAGGATAAGTGACAATAAAGGCATCTCCCGGTTGAGCTTGATAGTTCAAAGCAGATGCAAAATTATCTACAGAAAATCCTATCGGGATCCGAAAACCTTGATAGATTTTGTAGCTTGGTTTCTGTTGAGGTTCTATCATAATTGTGAATTGTGAATTGTCAATGGATGATTGTCAGCGGGCTTTGTATCTGTGGTAGCAATGCCAAAGTGAGATGCAACGATCGCCTCCAGCTATCAGTAGCTATGCTTGAGATGTTAAAACATGAACGGCCATGCGTTGGCTATCGTTTATAAAGTAATCTAAAGCCGCTAATCCTGCTTGCTTGGCCATACTCTGGAAAACTTCTACCGGATATTTATGTGAACTCAAAAGATGAAATTCCTCACCTTTGCTCAACTTAATAGGGGTGGCATCTAGCTCGAAATTCTGCGCTTCTGTGGCAATGGCTTTGTGTTGAACACAATACTGAGAGGGTATCCACTCAAATTTGTAGATAAATGCACTCGGATCGAATCCTTGTACGGGTAAATCACGATTGATGAGATGAAAAACACTCAAAACTATATTACTCACCGCTTGATTATTATATGCCAGCGCCAACGACTCTTTGTTCTGATTTGCATCTATCTCAACGATCAGCTTGCCATCATATCCTAAGACCTCAGAAACGGCTTGTAAGAAATCAATACACTGCTGGGGCTGCAAATTAGCAATTGTGCTTCCTTTGAAGAAAATAACAGGCAATGTATAGTCTTTAACCCAATTTATTTCCTTAAAAAAGTCCTGATAGAGTGTTTTTACGCGGACTTCTGGCAGTTCCTTTTTCATCAGTTTTCGAGCATTGAGTAGATATTTATCACATAAATCCACCGGTACATATTGATGGATTTGAGGAACGGCTTTAAGGAAGGGAATGGTCTTGCCTACAAATGCCTTTTCCGTTCCAGGGCCTAATTCTATAATGGTTGCCTGTGGAGGCACATGAGCAGCTAACCGATCGGCAACTTTCTGGATTAAACTCACTTCATCCTGATACAAATAATAATTAGGATCCTCATAGACGAACTTTTGATAATATTCTTCCCCGCGCACGGGGTCATCCTTGATGGAGGGGTTGGGGGTATTATAGATGTAAGAAGCTAAATTACCTTCTTCCTGTCTTAAAAACAACGATTTTACAGCTTTCAAAAATTCTAAATTTGAAGTATCCATTGATGTCTCCTTTTTTTGACAATCGACTCTGCTCTAACTTAGCCAGTATTTTGAGTTCTTCCACATTATCTACATCAAGATCGAGGGCTGCTTTAAATACACGCGCTTTGTGTTGACCATCTGCATGATTTTGGTTAATTATACCTATTGTCTCGTTCCCTGACTCTGGCAGGGAACGCCTTTGGGAGGCACTGCCTCCTGTGAAAACCCGAGGCAGAGCCTCTGGAAATCGTTGCTAGCTAGAAACTAGCAACGAGGGGAATGTACATTATAACAGTTCTCGCTTCATTTCCGATAAGGAGATAGTTTTACCTGCCTTAAATTCATCCCTTGCCTTCTGGATAATTGCTATAAATTCTGGATTTGTACTCAGCGATAATGACTCTAGATCGATATCTTTTATAGAAGATCCCGTTGCAATAGCTTTACCATGTAATGTTAAAACAACCATATCTTGACTGAATTCTTCTGCCTAAGCATATAAAGGCTTGTCTGCTGTTGAAAGTTAGATCGTTTTCATTTTAATTATACCTCTTGTCTTGTTTCCTGACTCTGGCAGGCAGCAGCATACAGCAAAGATTGTTTAATATCTTCTGCTTCTAGATCGGGGTACTCTTCTAAAATATCCTCCACCGGTTTACCATTAGCCACCAAATTCACCATCAAAGACACGGGTATTCGCATTCCCCGGATGCAAGCTTGTCCCGCCATTATTGGGGGATTAAATGTAATCCTGTCAAATCCTAACATCTGTTTGTTCCTCCTCGAAAGACATAGATGGTGGGCGGTGCCCACTACAAAATCATAACTGGTTTTGACCACACCTGGTGGGCGGTGCCCACCCTACGAATTTAATAAATGCTATAACAGTTCTCGCTTCATTTCCGACAAGGAGATAGTTTTACCTGCCTTAAATTCATCCCTTGCTTTCTCGATAATTGCTATAAAATCGGGATTTGTACTAAGGGATAATGACTCTGGATCGATATCCTTTATAGAATATACAGTTGCGATTGCCTTACCATGTAATGTTAAAACCACCAGATCTTGACTGAATTCTTCTGCATAAGCAGATAAAGGCTTGGAAGCTCTAGAAAGTTCGATCGTTTTCATTTTAATTCTACCTCTTGACCGCCAATAATTAATTTATTCCCCTCTTTTCGACCTACTGCTAGTATCCGCAATATATCTGGCTGTTCGGGAAGCACTTCATAGAAAATACGCAAATAATCAATGCGTAATTCCCAAGGTGCAATTGCATTTGGACGTAACAGCTTTCGGTTGCGCGTCTCAACCAAAGGTTCGTAGGTCAGTTGTTCCTCAATAGCATCAAAGACGATGGAGCGCTCTCTAGCAGATAAGTCCCTAAGTTGTTGTTTAACCGACTCGGCAAATTCGATAATATACGACATATATGGATTATAGCTCAAATCAGCTCGGAAAAAATCGATCGGCTTCAATTATAGCCCGCGCAGGCAGGCTTTGTTTGTGTAGCCACAGGTTTTAACCTGTGGCAGATGGTGGGCGGTGCCCACCCTACGCTACTGGTGAACGGTGCCCACTGGCAGATGGTGGGCGGTGCCCACCCTACGCTTTCACAGCAACTTTTTCAGTAACCGCCTCAGCAGTAGCTTCTGGACTATCCGCTTCACTTGGGGGCACTACTTGCCAGAATAGCGGCAAAAACTTCTCCCAATTCTCCAAAATCATCTTCGCTTTCTGACTGCCCGTGCGATCGCGATGCATGGCAATCAACTCTTGCAGTTGCCGTTCGCCAACAGGGGAAGACACCCGCTGAATCTTGACAATTTCGGGATTAACCTTTTCGGTGAAACTGCCATCTTCATCCAAGAAATAGGCCATACCCCCAGTCATGCCAGCAGCGGCATTCCGTCCCACCTTACCCAGGACCACAACTACACCGCCCGTCATGTACTCGCAGGTATGATCTCCAGCGCCTTCGACCACTGCTTTACCCATCGAGTTGCGCACGGCAAACCGTTCTCCCGCCGTGCCATTCGCGAACAGGACTCCACCAGTAGCCCCGTACAGACAGGTATTGCCCACAATCACATTTTCCCCTGGGTTGTAGGGAGCATCTGCTGGTGGTTTAATGATAATTTCCCCACCATGCATCCCTTTGCCTACATAATCATTCGCTTCTCCTTCGAGGAACATTTTCATTCCCGGTAAGTTGAAGGCACCAAAGCTTTGACCCGCACTGCCAGTAAAGTTGAGATTAATCTCCCCTTCAAAACCGCTGTTGCCGTATTTTTTCGCGATCGCCCCTGCGATCCGGGCCCCGACGCACCGGTCCGTATTCATAATTGCCAACTGCTTGGTCGCAGAACCTTGGTTGCTAATTGCTTTTTGAATGTCCCCGTCTGCCAGTAACTTGTCATCCAATACTGGACCATTGCCGTGAACATCTTCATGGTTCAGCCAACTGCGGTCAGAACGGCTATCCGGCAAATTGAGCAAGCAATTCAAGTTTAAGGCCGAAGTCTTGGTCAACTGCACCCCTTCCCTTACTTGCAGCAGGTCCGCCCGACCAATAATTTCCTTCAGACTGCGGTATCCCAGTCGCGCCAACAACTGCCGCACCTCTTGGGCCACGAAATAGAAGAAATTCACCACATGTTCGGGCATACCCGTAAAGCGTTTCCGCAGTTTTTCCTGCTGAGTCGCTACCCCCACCGGGCAATTATTGGTATGGCAGATCCGGGCCATAATGCAGCCCTCCGCGATCATAGCGATGGAACCAAAACCATATTCTTCTGCCCCCATCAGGGCCGCCATTATCACATCCCAACCAGTTTTCAAGCCACCGTCGGTACGGATCAGCACCCGATCGCGCAGACTATTTTGCATCAGGGCGCGATGGACCTCAGTCACGCCCAACTCCCAAGGCGTACCCGCATGCTTGATGGAACTGAGAGGGGAAGCACCGGTACCGCCATCGTGACCGGAAATCTGGATCACATCAGCATTACCCTTGGCCACCCCAGCAGCGACAGTGCCAATACCAATTTCCGCAACTAGCTTCACCGATACCTTAGCCTGGGGATTAATTTGGTGCAGGTCAAAAATCAACTGGGCCAAGTCCTCGATCGAATAGATATCGTGATGGGGAGGGGGGGAGATCAGGGGAACGCCGGGTTTAGAACGCCGCAGACTGGCAATATAGGGACTCACCTTCTTACTCGGTAACTGACCACCTTCTCCGGGTTTCGCCCCTTGGGCAATTTTAATTTCCAGTTGCTTGCTATGCATCAGGTACTCTGGCGTCACCCCAAAGCGACCCGAAGCTACCTGCTTAATAGCAGAAGAGGCCGTATCTCCATTCCGCAAACCCCGTAGGTGAGGCAAAGTCGGGGATAAACCTTTTCCTGTAACATCCACATCATCCAGCACCCCGAAGCGCAACGAGTCCTCTCCACCTTCACCGGAATTAGATTTACCACCTATGCGGTTCATGGCGATCGCCAGGGTTTCATGGGCCTCCCGGGACAGGGATCCCAAAGACATGCCCCCGGTACAGAACCGCTTGACAATTTCTTCTACAGGTTCTACCTCTTCAATGGGAATAGAAGTGCGATCGCCCTTCAAGTCCAGTAAATCTCGCAGGGCCGTCACCGGGCGTTCCCAAAGCTGCTGCTTGTATACCTCGTAATGGTCGTATTCCTTACCAGTCACCGCCTTATGGAGGGCCTTAGCCATTTCCGGGCTATTCATGTGATATTCCAGACCCACCCGGTACTGAACGAAGCCAAAATTTTCTAACTTCTTCACGGTCAGTTCTGGGAAAGCCCGTTTGTGGAAAGCCATCACCTCTTCGGCCAACTCCCCTACAGAAAGACCACCCAAACGGGAAGTCGTCCCCGCAAAACCCAGTTCCAACAAGTCCGGTCCCAGCCCGATCGCCTCAAAGATCTGGGCTCCATGGTAAGAGGAAAGGAGAGAAATACCCTTCTTAGAGATAATCTTCAGCAAACCCGCCTCGATGGCTTTGCGGTAATTCTGCTGGGCCTCGGACATAGTTATAGAGGGGATCTTGCCGCGCTGCATCATGTTTTGGGTTTTGGAGTCACTCCACCAATGGCGCACAGTTTCCAGGGCCAGGTAGGGACAAACAGCAGAAGCGCCGTAACCAATTAAACAGGCAAAATGATGGGTACTCCAGCATTGGGCAGTATCAATAATAATGGATGTCCGACAGCGCAGACCCACGCGGTTGAGATCGTTGTGAACCGCACCCACAGCCAGCAGCGGCGGAATGTAAGTCATCTGGCCCGTAAGGTTCGTAGTAAACGCTTTAGCGTTTTCCCGGTTCGTAGTAAACGCTTTAGCGTTTCCCCCGCGATCGCTCAAAACCAGGATCTCAGCGCCCTGGCGCACCGCCGCTTCCGCCTCTTGACAAAGCCGATCTACTGCGGTCATTAAACCATCCGGTCCAGCGGAGCAGTTCCAGAGAGTAGAGAGGGTTGCCACCTTAAATACATCTGGTGCAGAACCATTCTCTAAACTATAAGAACCATTCAACAGCGCTTCCAACTCCGCCTCATTCAGTACAGGGGTTTCCAGTTCCAAATGACGAGCAAATTCGGGCTTTTCGGCTAACAAATTTCCCCTCGAACCCAGTAGCATATGCAAAGACATCACCAAACCTTCCCGCAGGGGGTCGATCGGGGGATTAGTGACCTGAGCAAAGCGCTGCTTAAAATAGTCATAGAGGACATGAGGCTTAGAAGAAAGGATCGCCAGAGGAATATCATCTCCCATACAGAAAATCGGTTCCTTCCCCGCCTGGGCCATGGCCTGAACTACCATCTCCACATCTTCAGAACTATAGCCAAAAGCCATCTGCTGGCGCAGCAGATCCACAGTTTCCATCTGCGTCCCCGAAGCAAAAGGTTGTGGAGATAATTCTTGACGGTAGCGTTTCAGCCACTCACCATAGGGTGCCTTACTGGCCACTCGCTGCTTAATCTCCCAATTTTTCAGCACCTCATGGGTTTCTAAGTCCACCGCTATCATCTGTCCGGGACCCAAGCGACCCTTTTCCACAATATCATTTGTCGGTAAAGGAATTGCTCCCGCTTCCGAACAGACCAGCAGATAGCCATTGCGAGTTATGCAATAGCGTGCCGGACGCAGGCCATTGCGGTCCAGCATCGCCCCCACCGTATGTCCGTCACTGAAAACGATCAGGGCCGGACCATCCCAAGGCTCTTGCATGCCGCTGTAATATTCATAGAAATCGACAATTTCCTGATGGTCTGCCAATTCTGGCTGCTGTTTGTAAGCTTCCGGCACCAGCATCATCAGCGCTTCCGTAGGAGAACGACCTGATAGCACCAGCAACTCCATGACATTGTCCAAATTAGCCGAATCACTCTGGCCCTTATTGACAATGGGGAACAGTTCTCCCAGGCGCGATCGCCACAGATCGCTGTCAAGATCACCTTGGCGGGACTTCATCCAATTAATATTACCCAGGAGGGTATTAATCTCCCCATTATGTCCCAGCATCCGCAGGGGTTGAGCCAGGGGCCATCGCGGCATAGTATTCGTGCTGAAGCGGCGGTGGAAAATTGCGTAGGGACTCTTATAGGCTGGGTTTTTCAAGTCCAAATAAAACTCACCCAGTACAGCCGATCGCACCATGCCCTTGTAAACAATTTGGCGACTAGAGAAAGAGCAAACATAGCAATCATCAACTGAATTGCTAATCCGCTTCATAACTATATACAACAACAGTTCCAACTCTTCTCCCTTACAGTTCCCACAAGCAACCACAACCTGTTCAATTTGAGGTTCATTTTCCCGCGCTTGCACCCCCAGTAA